>CAWIFB010000044.1:0-13029 GCA_963835335.1 uncultured Chloroflexia bacterium
CGGGGGTCGCGGGGAGTCGCGGCGCCCAGCAACTCCCCCGCGACTCCCCCGCGCCGAGCCGCCCCATCCGATTTCGTGCCTGAGATCGGCCAAAACCGTCCATATCGGCCCGGCAGATGCCCGTTCGGGGCGATTCCGTGACTGGGAGCCACGGGATCGGTCCCTGGGGGCCCTGAAGGCGGGCTACGAGGTCGCGATGGAGCGATTTGGTCGATGTCAGGCACATCCTGGGGGTGGTTCCGGGCCCCCAGGTCCGGCGGCGGCGCCGGAGCCGGCGGCGGCGCCGGGGCTGGCCGCGGCCGCGGCGCCCCAGGCCGCGGCGCCCACACGGGTTGGTCGCTGATAAGCGGCGATGGCGATGCTGTCGCACGTGACTCTCCTCCGCAGGCCGGTCGGCCGGCTCCTCGACCTCGCGCTGCCGGCCGTCTGTCCCGGCTGCGGCGCCGAGGGCGCACCGGTGTGCGACCGCTGCCGGCCCGCGCTCGACGTCCGGCGTGATCTCGCGCCGGGCACGCCCCTGGGGCTGGCGGACGGACCGCCGGATCCGCTGCTCCAGCTCGAGTGGTGCGCGCCGTTCAGCGGGACGGTGCGCCGGGCGCTGCACGCGCTCAAGTACTCGGGCGAGCGCCGGCTCGCGCAGCCGCTGGGCACGGCCGTGGCGGACCGGTGGCGGCGTGCAGGCGCCGGCGGCGACATCCTCGTCCCGGTGCCCGTCCATGCGAGCCGGCGAGCCGAGCGCGGCTACGACCAGGCGGAGCTGATCGCGGCGGAGGCCGCGGCATCGCTCGGGTGCCCGTGGCGGCCGGCGCTCGAGCGGTCGCGTGCCACGGCGGCCCAGTACCGGCTCGATCGGCGCCATCGGGCGGCCAACGTCGGCGACGCGTTCGTCGTCCGGCAGACCAGCGTCGACGCGATCCGCGGCCGGTGGATCGTGCTCGTCGACGACGTCGTCACGACCGGCGCGACGCTGTGCGCATCGGCCGAGGCGCTGCTTCGCGCCGGTGCGTTCGCGGTGTCGGCGATCACCGTGGCCCGTGAGCGGTAGGAGGATCGGTGGCCCAGATGGGACGAGCGGCTCTCACGGTTTGCCGGGGTGGCACGGCTATACTCGAACCCCGGACAGGGCACATCCGTCGCCCCGTCCGCCCCCGCAGCCAGGCGCCGCAACGCGCCGGGAGGTCAACCGTGAGGACGATCGTCAGGGGCAAGAACCTCGAGGTTCCGGACCGGGTCCGCCAGTACGCAGAGCGCAAGTTCGCGCGGCTGGAGCGGCTCCTCGATGACCGGTCGGACGCCGTCGTCGAGCTGTCGAACGAGGCAC
This sequence comes from uncultured Chloroflexia bacterium, assembly GCA_963835335.1. Lineage (GTDB taxonomy): Bacteria > Chloroflexota > Limnocylindria > Limnocylindrales > CSP1-4 > CAIXZV01. The sequence goes on from CAWIFB010000044.1 coordinate 1,322, forward strand.
ACCGCAGCGCGGCCGACGCGCATATCGCGGACGTCACCCTCGTGATCGACGGGCGCACGCTGCGCAGTCGCGCGACCGGCGGCTCCTACCAGGCAGCCCTCGATGTCGTCGTCGACAAGGTCGAGCGCCAGGCGATCGACTACAAGGAGAAGCCGCGCGTCCGCGCCCGGCCGGAGGAGGAGAAGGCGATCCTCCGACGCATCGCCGACGGGACGGCGGAGGCTGGGCAGGAACGGCAGATCGTCAAGACCAAGCGGTTTGCGATCGAGCCGATGTTCGAGGAGGACGCCGTCGCCGCGATGGATGACCTGGGCCACGACTTCTACGTGTTCGTGAACGCGGAGAACGAGCGCCTGTGCGTGATCTACCGGCGCAAGGACGGCAACTACGGCCTGATCGAGCCCGTCGTGGGCGGCGAGTACACGAAGGACCGCCGGGGACCCGGATCGAGGAACGGGCGCAGCTGACGCCCGCGGGGAGCCGGTCGGGGGCGGTCGAAGGCTGTGGCGCCGCGAGATCGGTCGCGGGCACCCGTCGCTCGGCTAGTCTTCGAGCATGCTCCCCAACGGCCGCCGTCTCGGCGCGCACCTGTCGCTCGGCCACGGCATGGTCCGGGCGGCGGATCGAGCTGCCGCGATCGGTGCCTCGGCGATCCAGGTGTTCACCGACAACCCGACGTCGTGGCGCCGCCGACCGTCGCTCCCGGATGAGCTGGACGCCTTCCGGGAGCGCCTGGCCGCGCTGGACATCGCCCCGCTCTCCGTCCACGCGCCGTACCTGGTGAACCTCGCCACCCCCGACCCCGAGATGTTCGAGCGGTCCGCGGACCTCCTCGCCAACGAGCTCCGGGTCGCCGACGCCTACGGCGCGAGCTTCGTCAACGTGCACATCGGGTCCCATCGTGGCGCCGGGGTCGACGCCGGGGTCGCGCGCCTGGCGGACGGGATCCGTCGCGTCCTCGACCGGCTCGCCGGTCAGGCGGCCGGCGTCACCATCGTGCTCGAGAACAGCGCCGGCAACGGGTTCGCGCTGGGCACCACGGTGGACGAGCTCGCCGCGGTCTCTGCGGCGCTCGATCGGGCGGGCGTCGATCGCGGCCGGGTCGGATTCTGCTTCGACACCGCCCACCTGTGGGGCGCCGGCTATCCGATCGACGATCCGTCCGGCGTCGACGAGATCATCGCGGCGTTCGATGGCGCGCTGGGCATCGCGCGGCTGCGGATGATCCACCTCAACGACTCGCGCAGCGAGCGCGGGTCGCGCTCGGACCGGCACGAGCACATCGGCGCGGGACAGATCGGCACGGCCGGGCTGCGCCGCTTCCTCGAGCACCCGGCGATCGGCCACGTCGCCTACTTCCTCGAGACCCCGGGCATGGACGAGGGCTACGACGCGATCAACATCCGGCGGATCCTCGACATCGCCGCCGGCCGGCCGCTGCCGGCGCTGCCGCCGGAGGCCTTCGAAACGCGGAGCGCGAAGGGCCGCAGCGCGCCCGCGGAGGACCGCAGCGCGCCCGCGGAGGCCGCCGATGCCGGATAGGCCCGGTCGCCGCGAGCTGCTGGCCCTCCTCGCGATCCTCGCCCTGGCCGCGGTGCTCCGGCTGCCGGGACTCGACCAGCGCGGCCACTGGGACGCCGACCAGGGCCACGACATGCTGGTGCTGCGTGCGCTCGCGACCGACGGCGACGTGCCGCTGCTGGGCCCGCGGACATCGATCGGCACCTTCCACCACGGTGCGGTCTACTACTACCTGCTGGCGCCGGCGGCGCTGCTCTCGAACGCCGATCCCGTCGCCGTCACCGGTGAGATCGCGCTGATCGGGATCGCCGCGGTGGCCGCGACGTGGTGGCTGGGCCGGCTGCTCGCGGGGTCGCTGGCCGGCCTGATCGCCGGCCTCCTGGCCGCGGTCTCGCCCGCGGGGATCGACGAGTCGACGTTCATCTGGAACCCGAACCTGATCCCGCTGGCGGCCGCGCTCGCGTTCGGTGGCGCCATCCGGGCCTGGCAGGCGCGAGCGCCGCGGTGGTGGCTGCTGTCCGGTGCGGGGGCGATGGTCACGATGCAGTGCCACATCCTGGGCGTGGTCGTGGTCCCGCCGCTGGTGCTCCTGTTCCTCGCCGACATCCGCCGCCGGCGGCGTGCGGGAGAGCGGGTCACGCCCCTGCTGCGGGCGGGCCTCGGGGCGTCGCTGATCATCGTCGCCGGGTACCTGCCGCTCGCCATCCACGAGCTGGGCCACGACTTCTCCGAGACCCGGGCGATCATCGCGTACCTGGCCGGCGGCGGCGGGCCCAGCGAGCTCGGCATCGTCGGGCGGCTGGTGATGGTCGGGCTGCGGAGCATTGCGTGGCCGCTGGCCGGGTTGATCACGGACCGGCCCGCCGTGACGCTGGTGGCGGTGGTCATCGCGATCGCGCTGATGGGGATGCTCGCGATCTCGCGCCAGTCCGCGGCCCGCGGCGGATCCGGCCGCCCGGTCGCCGCATGGTGGCTGCTGGGGACGCTGGCGTGGTCCATCGTCGCGCTCGCGCTGTTCGCGCCGGGCCTGGCCGTGGTCACCCCGGGCCTGCCCAACGACCACTACCACGCCTTCCTCGATCCGCTGGTCCTGGCCCTGGTCGGCGCCGGGCTGGCACGGATCGCGCGCGCGGGGGTCCGCGCAACGTCAGCGGCGGATGCCGGCGCGGGATCATCGGGCGTCGCGGGTGCCCCCGGCATGGTGTCCCCCGCCATCGCGGCCACGCTGGGGGCAATCCTCGTCGCCGGCGCGGTCCTGGGCTGGCCGCCGGCGGTCGCCGATGACGGCGGCTGGCGGCTGGTTGACGAGGCGGCCGCGCGGGTGGTGAGCGAGACGGCAGGGGCCGATGGCGTTGCGCTCGCCGGCATCCCGCCGTTCAAGTCGGCCGATGCGCTGCGGTTCCCGCTCGAGCGCCGCGGGCTCGTTCCACTGGCCGAGGAGGCGAACGGCGGCTCGGGAACCGTTACCGTCGTCGTCTGCGACCCCCTGTTCGACGCCGTCGTGGGCATGCCGTGCGGCGGACCGGCTGAGGATGCGTGGGCGGCGGACCATGCGGCAGGTCAGACGGGTGCCCTGCGCCTGACCGGGCGGTTCGAGGCAGGCCCGCGACGGGTGATCTCGATCTATACGCCGGCTATACGCCGGCGGGATCCTGACCTGCCGCAGGCGACGCCCTGAAATGGCGAACGCCGGCCCTTGCAGGCCGGCGTTCGCTGTCCCCGAGACCCGAACGTGGAGGGACGTTCAGGTCGTGCCCTGGAAGCGTTCTATGGTCGTCCGTTCGGACGGTACGGCGGGCGAACCGCCGGGCGCTGAGCGCCGTAGCGCGGCGGGACCGCCCGGAGCGTCGGTGCGCCGACGGCTGCGCCGGCCTGGCCGACGGCCGCCCGCCCGTACACCGTGCCGCCGCCGGTTCCATTCGCGCCATGTGCGTTGTTGGTGCCGCCGTCGGGTGTCCCCGCCGGCGAATAGGATCGGCCGAACCGACGGACGCGGACGGCCAGGTAGTACTCCATGATCTGGCGGACCTGCGGCTCCGACAGCGCCTCGTCGGCGCGCAGCGCGTACTCGACCCGCGCGGTGGGGTTCTGCGGTCCCACGGAGACGACGCCCAGCGCGACGGACGTGTCCGCGTCATCGCGGATCTCGCGCAGCCCCCGGGCGAGCTTCGTTGCCGTGCCCAGCGACGGCATCCGATCGCCGCGGATCAGCCGGGAGATCGTCGAATGGTCGACGCCCGACTGCTGCGCCAGCTGGCGCTGCGACATCTTCTTGGCCTTGAGCTGAGCCCGGAGCCACTCGTTGAATGCGCGGGCGTTCTCGGTCGTCATGCCTCGCCTTGGGCTTGGCTCCCGCGTGCCTTGCGCGGGATTGATCGAAGTGTCGTTCGGGAGGGCACCCGTTCCCAATCCCCCGTTGGTACCGTCGGGTGGTGCCTCGCCGCCTTCACCCGGATGGGGAGCGGTGCGGTCGCGCACGGTCTGTGCATGACCCGATCGGGGTAGTGGGTCCTGCGGCACCCCGCCCGGCACCGGTCGATCCGGCCGCTATGGGACCGCGGTCGCCTCCGCGGGTTGCGACAGGCCGGCCCCGCGGCGCTTCGACGAGAGCGCGTACGCGATGCCGCCGATCACGATGATCGAGAACACGCTGATCAGGCGGTCGACGATGACGATCGTGCCGGCCTCCTGGTTGGCGATCCCGTAGGCCAGGGTGAGGACCCCGACGACCCCCAGCTCGACGGTGCCGAGGCCGGCCGGGCTCAGCGGCACGGCCGTGAGCAGGGACCCGATCAGCGCGACGAAGAAGGCGCCCGACAGGCCCAGCTGGACGTCCTGGAACCCGAGCGCCTGGACGACGAACCACAGCCGCATCCCCTCGGTCGCCCAGATCAGGCCGGTCAGCACGACGAGCGGTGGCAGCGACCGCATGCGCACGGCACCAAACACACCCTCTTCGAACCGGTCGTACAGGTCGAGGAATCGGTGGGGCAGCGGGAGGCGGGCGAGGATCCGGCGCCCGAAGCTGCGCATCGACACCAGCAGCGCGGCCAGGATCACGATCACCCCGATGCCCAGCGCCACGACGAACTGGATCTCGGGCGGGAACCCGTCGCGGAAGCTCCAGAAACCGGCGACCAGCCCCAGGACGGCGATCGCAAACAGGTCCAGGAAGCGCTCGATGAACACGGTGCCGAACGTCCGCGACAGCGACACCGGGCTGTTGATCTTGAGCAGGTAGGCGCGGTAGACGTCGCCCAGCTTGGCCGGCACGAGACAGTTGACGAGCCACGACAGGAACAGGATCTCGGTCGCGTCGCGCGTCCCGATCCGGAACCCGGTCCCCCGCAGCAGCATCGCCCAGCGCAGCCCGCGGAGCGGGAACCCGACGTAGAAGATCGCGAAGCCGGCGAGCAGGAGCAGCTTGTTCGAGCGAGACACGCCGTCGATCAGCTCGTTCACGTCGATGTTGAGCGCAACCCGGAACACGAGCACCACGAGGATCAGCGGGACGACGATCGAGAGGATCGTGCGCGGCTGGCGAAGCCGGGCGCCGAGCGACACCTGGTCCGTGGTCGGTTCACGGTTGCCGGGGGTCTCCGCCGGGGACGTCGGCGGCACGGGCGGTGGTGTCGAGGTCGGATCGTGACCGGGCACGGGCGGTTCGCTCATCGGGACGTGCCGGCGGGATCGACGGGCGTCGTGGGCACGCGCCGGTTGCCGCGGACGCGGTTCACGACCTTGGCCAGCGGGGTCAACGTGCGCACGAGGTACGACGCGCGACCCGGGACGACCTCGAGCGCGCCGAGGGCGGATCGCAGGCCGTCCGGCGTGGACGGGTCGCCGTCCATGACCGTGTACGCGACACCGACCTCGACGACGCTGTGCGCGTCCGAGACCGCGACGCCAGGCAGCCCGTGCTCGCGCGCGAATGCCGCCGCCCGCTCGTTGCCGTCGCCGGCCATCACGCGTGCGTTGTACGCCTCGACCCAGTCCACCTGCGACGCCAGCGTCTCGAGCCTGGGGTCCTTGAGCATCGACCCGCGGTAGCGATCGAACGGGTGCGGGATCCCGACCAGGCCGCCCTGGGCCCGGACGTCGTCGATCGTCTCGGCGGCGGGCCGGCCCGGAGCCACGGCACGCTCGAGGAACAGCGCGATGAGGTCGCCGTCCGCTGTCCGGATCTCTTCGCCGATGATCACGGTCAGATCCCCACGTGCTGCGTCCCGTGCCCGGAGCGCGCCCTCGATCCGGTCGTGGTCCGTGATCGCGAGGTGCGTCAGCCCGCGCTTGACCGCCGCGCGCACGACCGCCTCCGGCGACGCGAGCGAGTCAAAGCTCGCACTCGTATGACAGTGGAGATCGACGAACGCCTTCATCCGTCCATCCGCCGCTCGGGTACCGGTCGGCCGGCCGGGCCGCCCATCCTCGGCGATTCAAGTCCTGCGGGACACAGATCGCCTGCGGTAGGGCGACCCGGCCGGCCTGCCATCCCGCGGATGAGAGAAGCCCCTCGTCGATCGAGCTCGGGGATATGGCAGGCGCCGCGGCGGGGCCTACCGGACGCGGTCTTTGGCCGCAGGCCTCGAACCGCGGAGGATGGCCCCGTCGTGGCGCCGACCTGAACCACCGGGCTCAGATCTGCTGGACGAGGGACTTCTTGAAGAAGTCGAAGTGCTCGAGGGCGAGCCCCGTGCCCAGCGCGACGCAGTTGAGCGAGTTCTCGGCGACGTGGCACGGCACGCCGGTGACCTGGGTCAGCAGCTTGTCCACGTTGCGCAGCAGCGAGCCGCCGCCGGACATCACCATGCCCTTGTCGATGATGTCCGAGCTCAGCTCGGGCGGCGTCTGCTCGAGGACCGTGCGCACGGCGGTGACCAGCTGCTGGAGCGGGATCTCGATCGCCTCCATCACCTCGGACGAGGTGATCGGGATCGTGCGCGGCAGTCCGGCGATCAGGTCGCGACCGCGGACCTCCATGGTGAGCTCGCGCTCCAGCGGCAGCGCGGTGCCGATCTGGATCTTGACCTCCTCCGCGGTCCGCTCGCCGATCATCAGGTTGTACTTCTTGCGGACGTACGAGGCGATCAATTCGTCGAACTTGTTGCCACCCACGCGCAGGCTGTTGAACACGACGATGCCGCCCAGGGCGATCACCGCGATCTCTGACGTCCCGCCGCCGATGTCGATGATCATGTTCCCCGAGGGCCCGCTGATCGGCACGTTGGCGCCGATCGCGGCGGCCAGGGGCTCCTCGATCAGGAATGCGTCCTTGGCGCCGGCCTTGAGGGCGGCATCGCGGACGGCGCGCTTCTCGACCGATGTCACGCCGGCCGGGACCGAGATCATGACGTCGGGTCGCGAGAAGCCGATCTGGCCCTTGCGCGCCTTGCCGATGAAGAAGCGGAGCATCGCCTCCGTGATCACGTAATCGGCGATGACGCCATCCTTCATGGGACGGATGGCCTGGATGTTGCCGGGCGTGCGGCCGATCATCTCGCGGGCTTCCTCGCCCACGGCGACGATCCTGTTGTCCTCGCCGACCGCGACGACGGAGGGCTCCGTGATCACGATGCCCTTGCCCTTGACGTAGACGATGACGTTCGCGGTGCCGAGGTCGATACCAATCTTCATGACGGCGGGAATGCTACTCCTGGAGACGCAGGCGACCGTGCGCGACGGTCGTCCGCGGGGTGGGATTGCCGGACGTGGGGCGGGTCGTCAGGCCGGATCGGCCGAACGGGTGATGCTCGCTCCCAGCTGCTGGAACTTGCGGTCGATGTTCTCATACCCCCGGTGAACGTGATGCGCGCCGTGGATCTGCGAGGCGCCGTCGGCGGCCAGGGCGGCCAGGATCAGCGACGCGCCGGCCCGCAGGTCGCCGATGGTGGCCTCCGCGCCGTGGAGCCGGGTAGGCCCCTCGATCGCCGCATGGTGCGCGTCCTCGATCTCGATCCGGGCACCCAGCTTGCGCAGCTCGGTCAGCCACTCGATCCGGTCCTCGAAGATCGCTTCGTGGACGCGTGACACGCCGGTGGCCTGGGTGAGGAGCACGCACGCCGGCGGCTGGAGGTCCGTCGCCAGCCCGGGGTAGGGCGCCGTCTCGATGTCCCGCGCACGCAGGTCGCCGGGCCGCAGCCCGGTGGCGTCGAGCTCGATGGTGTGTCTGCCGCAGGCGACCGGCACGCCGACGTTGCCCAGCAGCTCGACCAGCGCGCCGACCTCGTCGCAGGCCGCGTTCTCGAGCATGAGCCGGCCGCCCGTGATCGCGCCCGCGATCAGGAACGTGCCGGTCTCGATCCGGTCCGGGATCACCGAGTGATCGGCGCCGCGGAGCCGCTTGCGCCCGTGGACCTCGATCACGTCGGGCGCGGTCCGCACGACCTCGGCGCCCATCTTGCACAGGAACGCGATCAGGTCGTCGACCTCGGGCTCCTGGGCCGCGGGGCGGATGACGGTGTCGCCTTCGGCGAGCGTCGCGGCGAGCATCGCGTTCTCGGTGCCCATGACCGTCACCTGCGGAAACAGCACCTCGCCGCCGCGGAGCCGCCCCGGCGCCTGCGCGAAGTAGTAGCCGTTGCGGTACTCGATCTCGGCGCCCAGCGCCCGCATCGCGTCCACGTGCAGGTTGACCGGCCGGCGTCCGATCCGGTCTCCGCCGGGGTTGCTCATGATCACCCGCCCGAACCGGGACAGCAGCGGGCCGAGCAGGATGAACGACGCCCGCATCTTGGCCGCGGCCTCGAGCGGGACGAACAGCCAGTCCACGTCGCCGGACGCGACCTCGTACACGCCGGGACCCGGGTGGTCGACGACGACCCCGAGATCGGACAGCGTCTCCGCCATCACGCGGACATCCTCGATCTCGGGGACGTTCGTGAACCGGCACCGCTCGCCGGTGAGCGTCGACGCGGCGAGCAGCTTGAGGGCGGCGTTCTTGGCGCCGCTCACGTGGACCGTGCCCTGGAGCGGCCGGCCGCCCTCGATGCGGAAGGTCTCCGGCGGAGGCAGCTCGGGGCGATATTCCCAGTGGAACGGGCGGGCGTCTGTCACCGTCAGCCCCGCGACCGGGGCCCTTCCCGGTGCCGTCGCTCGGCGACCCGGACCCGCAGCAGCGCCTGCTGGAGGGCGGCCCTCGCGGACGCGAGATCGGCGCCCTCGTGATAGCCGCCTTCGAGCGCGCGCTCGGCCTCCCGGCGGGCTTCCTGGGCCTTCTCGAGGTCGATCTCGGAGGCGAGGTCCGCGGTTTCCGCCATGACCACGACCTTGTCGGGGCGGACCTGGAGGAACCCGCCGACGATCGCGAAGCTCTCCTCGGAGCCGCCCTTGCGGATCTTGAGCTCGCCCACGCCCAGCAGCGACACCAGCGGCGTGTGGTGGGGCAGGATCCCGAGCTCGCCTTCGACACCCGGCACGAGCACCATGTCGACCTCGTCCGAGTACGCCAGCCGCTCGGGGGTCACGATCTCGAGCAGGAGCGGCATCAGACAGTCCCCCATCGTCGGCCGCTTTCGCCGGCCGCTTCCGGCGTGGCGCGCTCGGGCCGATTCCAGTCCTGCGGACTGAGATCGGCCTCCCGCGCCCCGCCTGCACGGCCGGCTACGCGACCTGCGGTGTGGCGTCATGATCCCCCCACCCCCTCGAAACCCGAGACCGGGCGGCCGGCGTGCGCGGTTTTCGGTGTGGGGGTTGGGGGAGGTGGAACGGCGTCCGCGTAGCCCGGTCGACTGACGGGCGCCCTCAGTCGACGAAGGAGACTGGAGGCGAGCCGGCAGCGGCCGGGCGAGAGCGGGCGCACGAGTCACGTCGATCAGCCTTCCAGCTTGGCCGCGTTCTCGCGGACGTCGTCGAGGGTCCCGGCGAGGAAGAACGCCTGCTCCGGGAGCGTGTCCGTCTTGCCCTCGAGGATCTCCTTGAACGAGGCGACCGTGTCGCGGATCGCGACGTACTTGCCGGGCCGGCCGGTGAACACCTCGGCCACCGTGAACGGCTGGCTCATGAACCGCTGGAGACGCCGCGCCCGGGCGACCGTGGCCTTGTCCTCCTCGGACAGCTCGTCGATGCCCAGGATCGCGATGATGTCCTGGAGGTCGCGATAGCGCTGGAGCACCCGCTTGGTCTCCTGCGCCACGTCGTAGTGCTCGGCGCCCACGACCAGCGGGTCGAGCACGCGCGAGGTCGAGGTCAGCGGATCGACGGCGGGATAGATGCCCAGCTCCGCGATCGACCGCTCGAGCCGGATGGTCGAGTCCAGGTGGGCGAACGTCGTGGCCGGCGCCGGATCCGTGTAGTCGTCGGCCGGAACGAACACGGCCTGGAGGGACGTGATCGAGCCCTTGTGGGTGGAGGTGATCCGCTCCTGGAGCCCGGCCATCTCGGTGGCCAGGTTGGGCTGGTAGCCCACCGCCGAGGGCATCCGGCCGAGCAGCGCCGACACCTCGGAGCCCGCCTGCGTGAAGCGGAAGATGTTGTCGATGAACAGGAGGACGTCGCGGCCCTCCTCGTCCCGGAAGTACTCGGCCATCGTCAGCGCGGTCAGCCCCACGCGCTGGCGGGCGCCGGGCGGCTCGTTCATCTGGCCGAACACGAACGCCGTGCTCTTGATGACCCCGGAGTCGGTCATCTCCTTGATCAGGTCGTTGCCCTCGCGGGATCGCTCGCCGACGCCGGCGAACACGGACACGCCCGCGTGCTCCTTGGCGACGTTGTTGATCAGCTCCTGGATGATGACCGTCTTGCCCACCCCGGCGCCGCCGAAGATCCCGATCTTGCCGCCCTTGCGGAACGGGCACACGAGGTCGATGACCTTGAGCCCGGTCTCGAACACCTCGACCTCGGTGGTCTGGTCGGCGAACGAGGGCGGAGAGCGGTGGATCGGCAGGAAGGTCGTGGCGTCGACGTCACCCTTGCCGTCGATGGCCTTGCCCAGGACGTCGAACACGCGGCCGAGCGTCACGTCCCCCACCGGCACCGTGATCGCCGCGCCGGTGTCGCGCACGGTCGTGCCGCGCGCAAGGCCGTCGGTGGTGGTCATGGCGACCGCGCGGACCCAGTTGTTGCCCAGGTGCTGCTGGACCTCGCAGGTCAGCGGCTCCTGGCCGTCGCGGATGATCTCGACGGCGTTGAAGATCGCGGGCAGCTGCCCGGGCGGGAACTCGATGTCGACGACCGGACCGGTGATCTGGATGACCCGGCCGGTCGCGGAAGGGGCGGCGGTCGCCATGGTGGGGAGTGCCTCCTCGTTCGCGCCGGCCTAGCGGGCCTGGGCGCCGCTCGCGATCTCGATCATCTCGCGAGTGATGTTGGACTGACGGACCTTGTTGTACGAGAGCGTCAGGTCCTCGATGAGCTCCTGGGCGTTCTCGGTGGCGTTCTTCATCGCGACCATCCTCGAGGACTCCTCGCTGGCCTTGGCCTCGAGCACCGCCTGGAACAGGCGGGTCGCGACGTAGCGCGGGAGGAGCGACTGGAGGAAGGCCGCGGGGTCGGGCTCGAAGATGAACTGGTGGCCAGGGATGCCCGACGTGTCCTCGGTGGGCTGGACGGGCAGCAGCTGGTCGATGACCGGTCGCTGGACGAGCGTGGACACGAACCGGGAGTAGGCCACGTCGACCCGATCGTACGTGCCGGCGACGAAATCGTCGGTCACCAGGCGGGCCAGCGGCAGGACGTCGGTGAACGCGGGGCGATCCCCGAAGCCCTCGAAGTGGGCCGCGATCGGCACCCGGGAGCGTCGCATCGCGTCGCGACCCTTGCGGCCGACGGTCGCGACCTTGAGATCGCCCGGGTGTTCGGTGATCTCGCGGGCGACGAACCGGATCGTGTTTGTGTTGAGGGCGCCGGCCAGGCCACGGTCGCTGGTGATGATCACCATCAGGCGGCTGTGCGCGGCATCGATGCGCCGCTCCGCGAGCAACGGGTGGTCCGTGCCCCCGAGCACGGCGGCGAGATCGGCGATCACCTCGTCCAGCTTCTCGCGGTACGGGCGGGAGGCCAGCGTCGAATCCTGCGCCCGGCGCAGCTTGGACGCCGCGACGAACTGCATGGCGCGCGTGATCTGCTTGATGTTCCGCGCGCTGCCGATGCGGCGCCGGATCTCGCGCTGGCTAGGCATGGTGCGATGCCTCGTTCGAGGGCCATGCGGCAGCCCGGAGCGGCCGGTCGTCGATCGGTCGACCCTCACGCGA
>CAWIFB010000045.1:0-125243 GCA_963835335.1 uncultured Chloroflexia bacterium
CGAGGCCGTCGCGACCTCGAGCGTGATCGTGCTCAGGTGGGTGACCGGCTGGCTCGAGCCGTTGGTTCCGGTCGCCCGCAGGACGAACTGGTAGGTGCCGGGCGTCATGGTGTCGGTGTCGATCGTCAGCGTGGAGCTCGTGCCCTTCTTGCTGGGCGAGACCACGGGCGATGAGAACGCGACGGTCCCGATCCCTGCCGGCCACGAATCGCCCGGAAGCGGTTCAAGCGACAAGGTCACGGTCGAGGTCGAGCCGAAGGCGGTGGGACCGTCCTTGACCGACAGGTCGTAGGTCGCGGTGTCGCCGACGGCCGGCACGGAGACGGTGCTCGACGTCAGGTTGACGGCGAAGTTCTTGTCCACGGTGCCGACCTCGAACTCGAACGGCGTGTACTTCGTGGTCAGGTACGGGCTGCCGGCCTGACCCTTGAGCCAGACGCCGTAGATGCCGTCGGGGATTCCGGCCGTCTGCGCGTCCGTGATCGTCACCGCGGTCCCGCTGCCCAGTGAGGGCGTCACCGGGTTGAGGGTGTAGGTGAGGGGATCAGGGGCGTTGAGCATCGTGCCCAGCACGAGTGGGTTGTTCGGATCGCCGGCGTCCGCGACGGTCGACAGCGTGACCTGGCCGCTGAATGCCTTGTTGCGATAGGCCTTGAACGACCCGACGCTGGCGGTCGTGCCGCTGCTCGCAATGGCGACGGTTCCCGGGCTGGACAGCGAGAAGTCCGGGATCTGCATCGTGATCCCCGGGTACACCGCGACCAGGATCTCGTCGCCCGGAGCAAAGCGGTTGGCGAAGGCGGTCACCGCTTGGCCGGCTGAGTTGCCGCTCATGATCGCGACCTGGTCGTTGGGATCCGGTGGGCTGATCACGGATGGGAACATCGGGCCCGGGTAGCCGCCGGCCAGGATCCATGCCGACTGCATGTCCTTGAGCGTCTGCGCGTTCGTGGACGAGGTCACCTCGTTGTAGTAGAGCTGCGACGAGGCAGATTCGAAGTTGCGGATGTCGAGGGCAATGAAGCCGCGGAAGTCGGAGCCGTTGTCGGGGTCGGCCCCCTGGCCGAGGATCGCCAGGATGGGACCGTGGTTGGTCCGGTCGTCGTCCGGCGTCGAGGCGTTGAACGCGGAGCCCGGGTTGGGGTCCAGGCGTCCGGTCCGAATGGTGTCCGTGCCCAGGCAGGACGTGCTGGCGGTGGCGAAGTAGTCCGTGAACGCATTCGAGTTGTCGCTGCACGGGGCGACGCCGGTCGAGTCGCCGGGTGCCTTGACGAACTCGCGGACCGCGATCGGCAGCAGGTCGCCGTCGAATTTCACCCTGGCCTGCGCGACGATCATGTTGGAGTCGAGGCCAACGGCGCGTCCGAACGTGTACGGGATGGTGTTGCGGATGCCCACCCGCACGGATCCGCCGGAGAACAGGATCCCGGAGATCAGGTGGGTCGGGTCGCCCGCGAAGCCGCTGTCGTACACCTCGTTGCCGTCGCCCGGCGGCAGCGGAGGGACGATCCCGTTGGGCGGGATGCTGAAGTTGTCCGCGAGCACGGCCATGGCCTCGGCGCGCGCTTCGGTCTCGGTCCCGCCCCGGACGAGCACGCTGCCCGCGGCGAGCGCCGCCGCGTCGGCCCCGTTCTGGAGGAACCGCCGCTCCGAGTAGAAGCGTCCGATGTCGATCGCGAGCCCGGCCGCCGCCAGCAGGGCGACCACCGCGAGGATGAAGATGACCAGGACCTGGCCGCGCTCGCGCGCGGACCGGGACCGCTGCACCGTGGCGGGCATCGCTAGTTGACGACCATGGTGACTTCGCCGGCGAGCGACAGGCGGCCACCCGAATCGCGGGGCAGCAGGTTGGCGATCAGCGGGATGACGAGGTCCTGGTGGTAGGTCGCCTTGACCGTGACGCGATACCCGACCCGCGGATCGTTGGCGGTCACCCCGGCCGGCAGCGAGTAGGTGACGATGATGTCGCCGTTGGTGTAGGTCGTCGTCGTCCCGCTCGTCGCCGAGGTCCAGAGACGTCCCGTTGGTGAAGTTGGGAGCCGTCTTGGTGAGGCCGTTGAGCGAGGCCAGGAGCGCGTCCTGGATCTCGTCGTTGCGCGCCGCGTCGTTGACGACGTTGGTGGCCGTCCGGTCGTAGACGTAGATCGTCCCGACCCGCGCCGCCTCTCGCGCGGCATTGGTGACGGTCACGTACGTGTTGAAGATGAACCCGAACTGGATGATGCCCAGCAGCAGCAGGAACAGCGGCGTCAGGACCAGCGAGAACTCGACCAGGCTCTGGCCGTCCGCGCGGTCACGCCGGCGGAGCCGCGGGCCGCGGCGGACGGCGCGGGGTCCAGGACGGTTCGCTGAGCAGCGCGGTGTCGGCGGCATCGAGGGCGTGTCTGTCTCCGGAGATGGCTGTTGGACCCAGTGTTCGCGCGCAGGTCCGGGGCAGCCATGGGTCGTTGGTCAGGGGCCCGGCACCCCTTCAGTTCGACCCGGAAATGATCGAACACATGTTCTGTATCGAACCCGGCGAGCGTGGTAGGATCCGGCCGTGCCCGACTTCCGCCTCGTCGCCCCGTTCGAGCCCACCGGAGACCAGCCGGTCGCCATCGAGCGCCTCACGGACGGCCTGGCGCGCGGCCTGCGCCACCAGACGTTGCTGGGCGTCACCGGGTCGGGCAAGACGTACACGATGGCCCAGACCATCGCCCGGCATCAGAAGCCGACGCTGGTGCTCGCCCACAACAAGACGCTCGCGGCCCAGCTCTACTCGGAGTTCCGGGAGTTCTTCCCGGACAACGCGGTCGAGTACTTCGTGAGCTACTTCGACTACTACCAGCCGGAGGCGTACCTGCCGCGCTCGGACACCTACATCGAGAAGGACAGCTCGCGCAACGAGGAGATCGACCGGCTGCGCCACGCGGCCACCCACGCGCTGTTCGAGCGGCGGGACGTGATCATCGTCGCCAGCGTGTCGTGCATCTACGGCCTGGGCGCGCCGGTCGACTACGGCGCCACGGTCCTGCGGCTCAAGACCGGTGGCCAGTACCGGCGGGACGCCGTGCTCCGCCACCTCGTGGACCTCCAGTACCAGCGCAACGACACCGCCCTCACCCGCGCCCGCTTCCGGGTCCGCGGGGACACGCTGGAGATCGGGCCGGCGTCGGCCGAGATCGTGGTCCGCGTCGAGTTCTTCGGCGACGAGGTCGAGCGGATCACGGAGATCGACCCGCTGACCGGCGAGCTGCTGGCCGAGCGCAAGGAGCTCAACGTCTACCCGGCCACCCACTTCGTCACGCCCCGCGACAAGCTCGCCGCGGCGATCGCCGGGATCGAGGCCGAGATGGAGGAGCGGGTCGGCCAGATGGAGGCCGAGGGCCGGGCGCTCGAGGCGGCCCGCCTCCGCCAGCGGACGACCTTCGACATGGAGATGCTGCGCGAGCTGGGCTACTGCAGCGGCGTCGAGAACTACTCGCGCCACCTGTCGCAGCGCGAGCCGGGCTCGCGCCCGTGGACGCTGCTGGACTACTTCCCGCCGGACTGGCTGCTGATCGTGGACGAGTCGCACATGACGATCCCCCAGGTCGTGGGGATGTACAAGAACGACCGGACGCGCAAGGAGATCCTGGTCGACTTCGGCTTCCGCCTGCCGTCGGCGCTCGACAACCGGCCGCTGACGTTCGAGGAGTTCGAGGCGCACCTCAACCAGTCGGTGTTCGTGTCGGCGACGCCCGGCCCGTACGAGCTGGAGCGGAGCGAGCGCGTCGTGGAGCAGCTCATCCGGCCCACCGGGGTGGTGGACCCGGTGATCAGCGTGCGCCCCACCGAGGGCCAGATCGACGACCTGCTCGAGGAGATCCGGGGACGCGTGGAGCGCGGCGAGCGGGCGCTGGTGACGACGCTCACCAAGAAGATGTCCGAGGACCTTGCGGACTACCTCAAGGAGCTGGGCGTCAAGGTCCAGTACCTCCACAGCGAGGTGGACACGCTGGAGCGGATCGCGATCCTGCGCGACCTGCGGCTCGGCGTGTACGACGTGCTGGTCGGGATCAACCTCCTGCGCGAGGGCCTGGACCTGCCCGAGGTCACCCTGGTCGCGATCCTGGACGCGGACAAGGAGGGCTTCCTGCGCAGCGCGTGGTCGCTGATCCAGATGATCGGCCGGGCCGCGCGCAACACGCAGGGCGAGGTCGTGATGTACGCGGACCGCGTGACCGAGTCGATGAAGGTCGCCATCGACGAGACCAACCGCCGGCGCGCGGTCCAGGAGCGGTACAACACGGAGCACGGGATCGAGCCGACCACGATCATCAAGGGCATCCACGATCTCAACGACCGGCTGCGGTCGGTCGCGGAACGGACGACCGTGTACAGCTCGGAGCGCCGGGACCGGGAGCTCGAGGCCGCGGACAAGGCCGAGGTGGAGCGGCTGGTCGCGAAGATGGAGGCCGAGATGAAGGAGGCCGCCCGGCAGCTCGAGTTCGAGCGGGCGGCGGCGCTGCGCGACGAGATCCAGCAGATCCGGCTCCGCGTGCTGGACCAGGACCAGTCGGTGATCGTGGCCCGTGCCGCGGAGCGCGCCGCGAAGGACGCGCTGCTGCCGGCCAAGGATCGTGGCGCCGCGCATCGCGCGGAGCGGGAGCGCGGCGTTGCCTCGTTCGAGGTGACCGAGGTGCGGGTGCTCGACGCGGGCGAGGAGCCGGGCGTGGACGGCGAGGAGCCGTCCGGGGTGGCCACGGACCTGTTCCCCGGCATCCGCGACGAGCACGACGACGAGGACGCCGCCGGGTGGCAGGCGCGCTGGCTGGAGCGGCCGACCTGGGACCGGACGGTCACCCCCAACATCCGGCGCCGCACGGGTCAGCGCCCGAACCGCCGCGCCCGCGGGTACTGATCGGGCACGACGCGCGGTACCCTGTGGCCATGACGTCGATCGTTGCCGCCCGCACCCGCACCCGCCGCGGTCCGTGGCGCCCGCGCCTCGCATGGCCGGCGCTGATCGTGCTCGTCGTCCTCGTCGCCGCCGGCTGCGGCGCCGCCGCTCCGGCGACCGGACCGGCGGCGGTCGTCTCGACCGCCATGGACAAGGTCGCCGCCAAGGACGTGGAGGGCCTGCAGGCGCTCGCGTGCGCGGGCCAGGAGGACCTCATCCGCCAGCAGCTCGGCGTGCCGGCCGGGCTGAGCAGCGATCTGCTCGCCGGCCTGGACACCCAGGCCCTGGTCGATGCCATCGAGTTCGACGTCTCGAAGCTCAAGATCGGCGATGCGGTCGTGGACGGGGATGTCGCGACGGTGCCGGTCAGCGGCGACATCGGCGTCACCTTCGACGCGGACGCCATGCGCCCGATCCTCAAGCAGCTGCTGGCGTCGCAGGGCACGACCATGACCGACGCCCAGATCGACGCGCTGCTGTCGGGCCTGGCGGCGTACGGCCAGGACGTGCCGCTCGACCAGTCGGTGCGCCTCGTCCGCGAGGATGGCTCCTGGAAGATCTGCCAGCAGTCGGTGACGCCGCCGTCGTCCTGAGCGCGTGACGCCGGGCCGTCGATGGTCCGGTAGCGTGAACACTTGTTCTGTTTGGCCGGGTTCCGCTACACTTTGCCCGTGCCCCAGGATCAGATCGTCGTGCGCGGCGCGCGCGAACACAACCTCAAGAACGTGGACGTTGCATTCCCGCGTGACCGGCTGGTCGTGATCACGGGCCTGTCGGGCAGCGGCAAGAGCAGCCTCGCGTTCGACACGATCTACGCGGAGGGCCAGCGGCGCTACGTCGAGAGCCTGTCCGCCTACGCCCGCCAGTTCCTGGGCCAGATGGACAAGCCGGACGTCGACCAGATCGACGGCCTGTCGCCGGCCATCTCCATCGACCAGAAGGGGGCATCGAAGAACCCGCGATCCACCGTCGGGACGGTGACCGAGATCTACGACTACCTGCGGCTGCTGTTCGCCCGCATCGGGCACCCGCACTGCCCCGCCTGCGGTCGCGAGATCGAGCGCCAGACCGTGCAGCAGATCGTGGACCAGGTGCTCGCGCTCCCCGAGGGAACCCGCCTCCTCGTCCTCGGCCCGCTGGTCAAGGACCGCAAGACCGAGGGCGACCGGGTGTTCGAGGCCGCGCGCAAGCAGGGCTTCGTGCGCGTCCGCGTCGACGGCGTCCAGCACGACCTGGCCGACGCGCCGACCCTCGACAAGTACAAGCGCCACACCATCGAGGTCGTCGTCGATCGCTATGTCGTCCGGCGAGCCGAGGCGCCCGAGGGCTGGGGGCGAGACGCCGCCGGTCACCCGATCGATCCCGAGACCGGTCTGCCCCAGCCGGACCCGGATGCCGCGCGGCTCGCCGACTCGGTCGAGACGGCGCTGCGGCTGGGCGAGGGGGTGATGGTCGTCGCGCCCGTCCCGCGCGAGGGTGAGGACCCGCAGTTCGAGGAGCGCGCCTACAGCGAGCGGTACAGCTGCCCCTACGACGGGACGACGATCGACGAGCTGGAGCCCCGGTCGTTCTCGTTCAACTCGCCCCACGGAGCGTGCCCCACCTGCACCGGCCTGGGCACGCAGCTGGTCATCGACCCTCGCCTGGTCATCCCGGACCGGTCGAGGAGCGTCAAGGCCGGCGCGCTGGCCCCCTGGAACAAGATGCCGACCGAGATCTCGTGGCGGATGAAGATCACGGACGCGGTGTTCGCCTCCCACGGCTGGAGCATCGCGACGCCGGTCGAGGACCTGCCGCCCGAGGCCATCGAGTACCTGCTGTACGCGCCCAAGGACGAGAAGGTCGTCGTCCGCTACCGGCACGAGCGGGGCGAGAACAGCTATGTCGCCACGTTCGAGGGCGTCGTGACCAACCTCGAGCGACGGTTCCGGGAGACCGAGTCCGAGTACATCCGGACCGAGCTCGAGAAGTTCATGGTCCAGAAGCCGTGTCCCACCTGCCACGGCCGCAGGCTTCGTCCCGAGGCGCTCGCGGTGACCGTGGACGGCCGCAGCATCGCGGAGATCTCGGACCTGTCCGTCACCGACGGGCTGGACTGGGCGGCGGCGCTCGCGGACCGGATCACCGAGCGCGAACGGACGATCGCGCGCCAGGTGGTCAAGGAGATCATCGCCCGGCTCGGGTTCCTCGTGGACGTGGGCCTGGACTACCTGACGCTGGACCGGGCGAGCGTGAGCCTGTCAGGTGGCGAGGCGCAGCGGATCCGGCTGGCGACCCAGATCGGGACCACGCTGATGGGCGTGCTGTACATCCTCGACGAGCCCTCGATCGGGTTGCACCAGCGGGACAACGCCAAGCTGATCGCCACCCTGACCCGGCTCCGCGACCTGGGCAACACCGTGCTCGTGGTCGAGCACGACGAGGAGACGATCCGGACCGCGGACTGGGTGATCGACATCGGGCCCGGGGCGGGCGAGCACGGCGGTGAGATCATCACCAACGGACCGCTGGAGCAGCTGCTGGCGGAGCCGCGGTCGATCACCGGGGCGTTCCTGCGCGGCGAGCGCATGGTCGACGTCCCGTCCCGGCGCCGCCCCGGCAACGGGAAGCAGCTCGTGGTGCGCGGGGCCCGGGAGCACAACCTGCGGGACATCGATGTCCGGTTCCCGCTGGGGACGTTCATCGCCGTGACCGGGGTGTCCGGCTCGGGCAAGAGCACGCTCGTGGACGAGGTCCTGTACCGGGCGCTCGCCAGGGAGCTGAGCGGCTCGCGCGAGCCCGTCGGGGCGCACGACTCGATCGAGGGCGTGCAGCACGTCGACAAGATCATTGAGATCGACCAGAGCCCGATCGGCCGCACGCCACGCTCGAACCCGGCGACCTATACCGGCCTGTTCGGCCCGATCCGGGAGCTGTTCGCCGGCACGCCCGACAGCCGTGTCCGCGGCTACATGCCCGGCCGCTTCAGCTTCAACGTCAAGGGCGGTCGCTGCGAGAGCTGCAAGGGCGACGGGATCATCAAGATCGAGATGCAGTTCCTGCCCGACGTCTACGTCCCGTGCGAGGTGTGCAAGGGCAAGCGCTACAACCGAGAGGCGCTCGAGATCCACTACAAGGGCCGGTCGATCGCGGACGTGCTCGAGATGACGGTTGCCGAGGCGCTCGAGTTCTTCAGCGCCGTCCCCAACGTCCGCAACAAGCTCCAGACGCTGTTCGACGTCGGGCTCGGCTACGTCCACCTCGGCCAGCCGGCCACGACGCTGTCGGGCGGCGAGGCGCAGCGCGTCAAGCTGGCAACCGAGCTGTCTCGCCGGGCCACAGGCAAGACGCTGTACCTGCTCGACGAGCCGACAACCGGGCTTCACTTCGCCGACGTCGACAAGCTCCTCCAGGTCCTCCACCGGCTGGTGGACACCGGCAACACGGTGCTCGTGATCGAGCACAACCTCGACGTGATCAAGACCGCGGACTGGATCGTGGACCTGGGGCCGGGGGGCGGTCACCGCGGCGGCCGCGTCGTCGGCGAGGGCACGCCGGAGCAGATCGCGGGCGTGGGCGGCTCCGCCACCGGCGAGTACCTCGCGCGCGTGCTGCGCGGCGAGCCGCTGGTGCCGCTGAGCGACGTGACCTTCGCCGACGAGGCGGGCCGTCCGGGCGTCGGCGGAGCGACCCGGCGGGCGGGCCCCGCCGGATTGCGGGCCACCGCGCCGGCGCGCAAGCGCGTGGCTGCCGTCCGGTCGGCAGGGGATCGCTAGCGATCGGGCGTCCGACGGAGTCGCGGTCCCGGGCTGCCCGGTCTACGATGGCCGCATGCCGGAGATCGACTTCGCCTTCCTTGCCGACGCGGCCGAGACCCAGCCGGGCCACAAGTTCCACGTTCTCGGCGGCGGGATCACGCGGATCGGCGGACGAACGTTCCCGCTGCGCCACCCGCACATCGCGCTGGTCGTCGGGCTGCTGGTGACGGCACCCGAGACCCACCGCGAGCACGACCTTCGGATCGTCCTGCTCGACCCCGACGGGCACGAAGTCACGGGTGCCAGCGGCAGCCTCGTGGCGCAGGGCCACCCGGACGGGCGCGACGCCATCCTCACCTTCAGCATCGACCTCTGGAACCTGACCTTCCCGTCACCGGGTGACTATTCGTTCCGGATCCTGGTCAACGGCTCCGAGCGCAAGCGGCTGGGCCTCGTGCTCGTGCGCCCGAGCGAGACCGGCGCCGGAGCCGCCTCGACCGCGCCCTCCGGCACGTGACGGGCGGCCGAGGAGCCCCGGCTCGAGCCCGGCGCGGCCCGGCGCGCCACGAGCGTCCCGTCATCGACGAGGCGGCGCTCGTTGCCGCGCGAGCCGGGGACCGCATGGTCGATGCCGCGCGCGCCCGCGGGTCCGATCGCTGGCTCGCGTACCTCGAGCCGCTGCCGGACCGGCTGCGCGACGAGGAGCTGGTCGACCTTCGCCGCACCGCCCTCCGCGCCCGCGCCGCCTACGGGCCCAAGGACTCGATCCGCGACGCGCTGCCGGCGGAGGTCACCGAGCCGTTCCTGGAGGCGATCGACCGGCTGCTCAAGGAGATCGCCCGGCGGGACATGTCCGACTGACCCGGGCTGGGCGGACGCGGGCGCGTGCCCGACGCGTGCACCGCGGCGCGCGGACCGCGGCGACTCGCCGACTCGCCGGGCGCATCAAGCGGCGTGACCTCCCGGCTCCAACCCGCGGCGACTCACCGGGTGCATCAAGCCGGGGTGACCTCCCGGCGCCAACCCGCGGCGACTCGCCGGGCGCATCAAGCGCGAAGCCAGCCTGGCGGGTAACACGCGCGAAGGCGGCCACAGGGGCCGCTCCGCGCTGTCGGCATGCCGTTGTGATGCGTCGCGTGAGTCAGAGCGGGCAGTGGAGCGTGGCGGTGACGGTCGCCGGCGGTGTGAGTCACGTCGGTGACCGGTCATCGGTGCCGGACGCCTGGGATGCGGCAATCGTCGGAAGACGCGCCGCCCCGTCAGTACACGAACGGCAGCATCCGGCGCGTCCGCGCGGCGTACGCCGCATACCCCGGATAGCGGTGCGCGAGCCACGCCTCCTCCCGCGTCGACTTGAGCCGGAAGAATCCGAGCAGGACCGCGGCACCGACGACGGCCAGCGGCGAGGCGGTGACCAGCCCGTAGCCGGCAGCGCCGATGACGATGCCGCCGTAGATCGGGTGCCGGACGAAGCGATATGCCCCTGAATCGACGAGCGTGGCCCCGTCGCGCGGGTGCGGAAATGGCGTCAGCGCGCTGCCAAGGCCGACCAGGCCCAGGACCGCGAGCACGCCGCCGGACGCGATCGCGACCAGTCCGATGGCGGTCGCGACCGTCGCTGCGGGACCGTCCCACGCGGGACCGGCGAGCCCGGCGACGGCGACCAGCCCCAGCAGCACGAACTGGATCGCGACCCAGCCTTCGCCCCGCGGCCCGAGCGACGGGAGGCCGCTCATCGGGCGTCGGCTGGCTGCCGGTCGGTGCGCTGTCGGCCGGCGGTCCGTCGGTCGGCAGTCCGGGCCTGGCCGGTCTCCTGCACGATCAACGCCTGCCGGTGATCACGACGAGCCGCCATGGAGACCTCGAGCTGAACGGTGGACATCTCGGACGAGTCTACGGCTATGAACGTGCTGACTCTCGCTGGGAGGCGTAGCGTGCGCTCACCGGACGAGGGGCATCGAGGGACACCATCGACGGGCAGGCCGGCTGCGCTAGTGGACGTGAGAGTCCGTGAGTCTATCTGGCCGCCCCTGCGACTTGACCGGTTGCGCCTTTACTGAGCGCGGATCCGTAGGTGTCGTGTCGCCCGAGCTGGTGTCAGGTTCACGGAGGAGCAACGCCATGCGCTTCATCGGGCTCGACATCGGCCGCGACTTCGCCCATATCGCGATCGTCGAGGGCGGCGGGACGGCCCGGCGGCTGCCGCGGCTCGCAATGGGCGACGACTTCCGGTCGTTCGCCACGACCCTGGGACCGGACGACACGGTCGCCCTCGAGGCATCGACCAACACCTGGGCCCTGGCCGACCTGCTCAGGGCGCATGCGGGCCGGGTCGTCGTGTCCAACCCGCTGCGGACCCGGGCGATCGCATCGGCCAAGCGCAAGACCGACGACATCGACGCGGCGACCCTCGCCGAGCTGCTCGCCGCCGACTACCTGCCGCCGGTGTGGCAGCCCGACGAGGCGACCCGCCGGCTGCGCCGACTCGTGTCGCACCGGGCCGGACTCGTTCATGACCGGACGGCCGTGCGCAACCGGGTTGCCGCGGTCCTCGCGCGACACCTCGTGCGAGCTCCGATGAGCGACGTGTTCGGCGTTCGCGGACGCGCCTGGCTGATGGCGCTGGAGGTGCCGCCCGACGAGCACCTGACCCTCGACGCGGCGGTCCAGATCGACACCGTCCTGTCCGAGCAGGTTGCGGCGGCCGAGCGGGCGATCGCCGGGGCCGTCGTCGACGACCCACGGGTGCGCCGGCTGCTCACGATCCCTGGCATCGGCCTGGTGACCGCGGCCGCCATCCTCGCCGTCGTGGGCGACATCGACCGCTTCGAGCGACCGGCCAAGCTCGTGTCGTATCTGGGCCTCGACCCGAGGGTGCGGCAGTCGGGTGACCGCGGCAGGCGAGGCGGCGCGCTGTCCCGTCCAGCCCGAGCTCCACGGGATCGAACGCCTCGAGCAGGAACTGGGAAGGCGCGTCCGGGTCGTACAGCAGGGTCAGGGACCGTCGCGCGCGCGTCCAGGCGACGTAGGCGAGCCGGCGCTCCTCCTCGAGCGCTCGCTCCGGCTCGGTCGCGTCGGCCACGGACCGGCGGCCCGGGAACCCGTCGGCGAGCACGGCGACGTGATCCCACTCGAGGCCCTTCGTTCCATGCGCGGTCGCGAGCGTGAGCCGCGCGTCGTCCCGGCGGAGCGCGACGAGCTTCTGCCGGCGCTGGTCGATGGCTGTCCGGAGGCTGTCCAGCGTCGGAACCCCGGCGGCCCAGCCGAGGAGCGCCGTGGCGAGGTCGGGCAGGGTCGGCCCCTCGTCACGTGCGGCATCGGCCGCGGCGCTGGCCGCCTGGTCGCGGATACATCGCCTGACCTCGCCCAGCGCCACGAGCAGCGGGACCCCGGGCCGCTCCGCAAGCCGGTCCGCGGCCAGCGCCAGGAGGCCGTCCAGGCGCGGATCGTCGATCGCGAGGGGCACGTCCGGGGCGCGGAACGGCAGGCCCAGCTCCACCGCGGCGATCATCCCCGGCAGCAGGTCGCGGTTCGTGCGCGCGAGGACCGCGCGGGTCGTGTCGTCGTCCGGCCACGAGCGCATCACGCGGACGATCCGGGGCAGCTCGTCGGAGGGATCCGGGGCAAGCACCAGCATCCCGGCGGCGCCACGCCGCGCCACGATCCGCTTGGCGAACCGCTCGCGGTTGTGCTCCACCAGCCGGACTGCCCGATCGACCACCGGTGCCGGGCAGCGGTAGTTCGTCTCGAGGTCGATGCGCCGAAGCCCGGGCAGCTCTGCCGCGAGGCCGAGGACCCTGCGGACATCGGCAAGGCGCCAGCCGTAGATCGTCTGGTCATCGTCGCCCACGGCGAACAGGTTGTTGCCCGGCGCTGCCAGCAGCAGCGCCAGCTCCAGCTGGCTGCGGTCCAGGTCCTGGGCCTCGTCCACGAGCAGCGTCGACGCGCGCGATCGCCAGCGGGCCAGAAGCTCACGGTCCGCCTGCAGCCCCCCGAGCGCCCGGACCACCAGGTCATCGAAGTCGACGCCGCCCGACGCGGCCACGGCGTGCTCGTAGGCGATGAACGCGCGCGCGACCGGTCCCGGCGACGGATCCTGCGCGATGTCGTCCGCCGAGACGCGCAGGTCGAGCTTGAGGCGCGAGAACGCCAGGTCGAGCCGCCCCCGGTCCGCCGCTGACGCATCCGGGAAGAGCTCGCGGAGCACCTCGTCGCGATCCAGCAGCGGGTCGACCGCCACGTCCGCGTCGACAAGGATCTCGCGACCCAGCGCATGGAAGGTTCGGACGCGCACCGATCCTGCCGGTACGCCCAGTGGGGCAAGGGCCGCGTCCAGGCGGGCGCTCAGCTCCTCGGCCGCCCGCTTGTTGAACGCAACGATCGTCACCCCGCCCGGATCCTCGCCCCCGTCCACAAGCCACGCGACCCGGGCCACCAGCGTCGTCGTCTTGCCCGAGCCGGCCGGCGCGACGCACAGGACGGGACCCGGGGGCGCCGTGGCCGCCGCCCGCTGGTCCGGGGCGAGCCGGCCGAGCCGCTCGGCCACGGTCGGGTGCAGCGTTCCACGGCCCGGTTCGGGCGGTGCGGCCCATCTCATCGGAGCAAGTGTGGTGACCGCCAGTCACCTGCGGGTTGCCGGCGGCGGTGCATGGCGGCACCAGGCGCCCTCGCCGCGACGACTCTCGGGACCATCGGGGCGAAAAGGGCAGCCGTTCGGCCATAACCGCGGACACCGGGTGCGGGTAGGTTCGCCAGGTGCCCCGCCGCTGGTCCGATGAGAGGGTCGGGTCAGGCGCGTCCCCGCATTTCCCTTCGCTTGGAGGTATCCCCGGTGAGACGATCCCGGCCAATCCTGATGCTGGCCATCGTGGCGCTCGTCGCGTCGCTTGGCGCGGCGCCTGTGGCTGCCGTACCGGCAACCGCCACGACGTTCACGATCCTGCACACGAACGACTTCCACGGACAGCTCGAGCCAGCGGGCAGCAACCCGGGGATCGCGCGCGTCGCAACCATCGTCAATGGCGTCCGGACCTCGGTCGGGGCCGGAAACGTGCTCCTCGTCGACGGCGGCGACGAGATGCAGGGGAGCCTGCTGTCCAACATCCAGAAGGGTGCGCCGGTCATCGCGAGCTTCGACGCGATGGGCTACGACGTCGCGACCTTCGGCAACCACGAGTTCGACTGGGGCCAGCCCAACCTCCTGGCCCGGACGACGCAGGCGTCATACCCGTACGTCACCGCGAACATCGTCCAGAACGACACCGGCAGCTGTGCGACAGCGGGATGGACGCAGCCGGACTTCGCCGACGCCCCGTACACGATCCAGACCGTCGGCAGCGCGCCGAACCAGGTCAAGGTCGGGTTCCTCGGCGTCACCACGACAGAGACCCCGGTCATCACGCTCTCGACCTCGACCGCCGGCCTGTGCTTCAAGGACCCGGCGGAGTCGATCCTCCACTACTACGACGCACTGAAGGCGCAGGTTGACGTCGTCGTCGTGCTCAGCCACCTCGGCTACCCGGATGGCGGCTACGGCTACGGGATCCCGGTGTACGGCGACCAGACGCTCGCCGCCAAGCTCAATTCGGCGGGCAAGCCGGTCGACCTGATCATCGGCGCCCACAGCCACACCAACCTGTCCACCGCCACCACGGTCGGCGATACCGCCGTCGTGCAGGCCTACTACAACGGCCGGCGGGTCGGTCGGGCGGACGTCACGGTCGACCCGAGCGGCGAGGTCGGGATCACCTGGCAGTCGCTGCCGGTGGTGCCCCCGACCTACGTCGGGAGCGTCCCGGTTCCCGGGACCGGAACGGCCGAGGACCCGACGCTCAAGGCGCTCGTCCAGACCTACGCCTCGGACCCGGACTACCAGACCCTGATCAACACGCCGGTCGGCTACACACAGACCGACCTGGGCCGGAACTACAACGGCGACGCGATGATGGGCGACTTCATCGACGACGCCATCTATGGCTCGCTCAACAGCGACGCGACCGCCGACAACGACATCGACCTGTTCCTCAACAACGCCGGCGGCATCCGGACCGACTGGTGCGACAAGCCCGGCACGAACCCCGGCGAGTTCGTCTGGAGCAGTGACGCGTCCGACTGCGGGCCCGGCCTGTGGTCGCACGATCCCATGCTCCTCAACTACGGCCAGATGTTCCAGATCCTGCCGTTCGGCAATGCCACGGTCGTGGGCGACATGACCGGCGCCCAGATCCTGGAGGTCCTCAACCAGAGCGCGACGCTCGGCAAGGGCGCCATCCAGCCGTCAGGGATCCGCTACTCCTTCTATCGGTACACCGACGCCGTCAACCCGCCGGCGACGAGCACGCCGTACACGTACGCGTGGGGCGCCTTCGACCCTTGCGTCATCAACAAGGTGACGAAGGCCTGCGACCCGCTCGAGATGGACAGGACCTACCGGGTGGGGACGAACGAGTTCCTGGCCCCGGCGGGCGGCGACAACTACGCCGCCTTCAAGTACATGACCAACATCACGTACTGGGGCGACATGCTCGACGCCGTCAATGGCTACGTGGCCCAGAACCACGGCACGCCGGCGACGGCCTACACGGGTCCCAGCGGCGACGGCATGCTGGACGGGCGGATCACCCGCGACGGGACCGACGCACCGGACAGCGGTTCCATCGTGCCGATCACGATCCTCCACAACAACGACTCCCACGGCAACCTGGCCAAGGGGGCGTACGTCGGGTACACGCAGCTCGCCACCTTGATCAAGCAGGAGGAGCTGCACAACCCGGGTCGGACGATCCTGCTCAACGCGGGCGACCAGATCCAGGGCGACGCGATGATGTACTACTTCAAGACGTCGTTCACCGGGGCGGCCAGCGACGGGACGCCGCTGCCCGCGAGCCTCACCACCAACCCGATGATGGCGGTCATGAACGCGCTCGGCTACGACGCCATGACGCTGGGCAACCATGAGTTCAACTTCGGCGGCGAGGTGTTCAGCGGGGTGCTCGGCCAGGCCGACTTCCCGGTGCTGGGCGCGAACGTCTCCGACACCGGGACCTACGGGCTCGCGGCGGCGGACGGCGGCGACGGCGTCCAGCCCTACGTCGAGATGGACCTCGGCGGCATCAAGGTCGCCGTCCTCGGCATCACCAACCACCGGGTGCCCAACTACGAGCTGCCGAGCAACATCGACGGCTTGACGTTCAGCGACCCGATCGCGGCCGGGCAGCAGTACGCGCCGATGCTCGAGGCCAAGGGTGACGTCGTGATCGCCCTGACCCACATCGGGTTCACCGAGAACCCGTCGAGCGTCGAGGTCGACAACAACGTCGACACCAACTTCGCGGCCGAGGTGGCCGGCGTGGACGCGATCATCGGTGGCCACAGCCACACGGATCCGTCGAAGCAGACCGCCTACTCCGGCGACTACAAGTTCCTGCCGACCATCGTCGGCGGACCCGACAACGCCGCGGTCCTGGTCACCCAGGCCTACCGCTACAACAACTACCTCGGCGAGGTCGTCCTCGGCGTCCGCGAGACCCCGAGCGGCTACGAGGTCGTCAGCCGCGCCGGCCAGTACCTGGCCGTCAAGAGCGATACGCCCGAGGATCCGGCGATCAAGGCGATCGTCGATCCGTACGTCACGCAGCTGTCGAGCTACTACGACAAGGTCGTCGGCCAGACGACGGTCCCGATCGATACGCTGAAGGCCTTCACCCAGGAGACCAACGGCGCCAACCTCCAGGCCGACGCCGCGGTCTACGAGCTGGCCAAGAACGGCATCACGGACGTCGACGTGCATATCTCGGGGGCGATGACCAACAAGCTCATCGCCGCCGCAGCCACGCCCGCGAGCCCGGTCACCCTCAAGGTGTCCGACATGTTCGCGGCGATGCCGTACGAGAACTCGCTCGTCGTGCTGCGAATGAACGGGCCGCAGATCAAGGCCGTCCTGGAGCGCGGCTACCGCAACTACTACTACTACACGTATGTGCCCGGCTACGGCGGGTACTCGTACTACACGACGTGCATGCTCGACACCAACGCCATGGGCAAGATCTTCTACAAGGACACCTACCCGGCGATGCCCGATGGCGCCAACGTGGCCGGCTTCACCATCGATGGGACGCCGGTGGACTTCGCCGACGCCGCAACGTACTACAACGTCTCGACGGTCAACTACCTGGCCGCCGGGTCGTGCAACTTCAATGACGGCGGCGTGAGCCTGTGGCCGCTCGACCAGATCGTCCACGACACGCAGTACTACGTCCGTGACGCGGTCATCGACTACATCACGCACGAAGGCGTGGTGTCTCCGGCGATCGAGGGCAGGCTCGTGTTCGGCGAGCTGAGCGCGCCGTCCGTGACGGTCACATCACCCGAGGCGACGTCGTACCTCCACTCGGCGATCGTCCCGGTCGCGTTCACGGCAACGGACCCGACATCGTTCGTGGCCGGAACGGCCATGACCCTCGATGGCCAGGCGTTCACGGGCACGGAGATCGACATGCAGACGCTCGCCCTCGGTGAGCACACGCTGGTCGTGACCGCGACGAACGCCTATGGGATCAGCGCCACCGCATCCGTGACATTCACCGTCGAGACCAGCCTGGAGAGCCTGGCGACCTCGGTCGGCCGGTTCTACGACGAAGGCCTGATCACGAACGCGGGCGTCAGGGACAGCCTGCTGGCCAAGCTGGACGCCGCCGCGAAGGCGATGGCCTCCGGCAAGGACAAGGTCGCACAGAACCTGCTGGCCGCGTTCGTCAGGGAGGTCGACGGCCAGGCCGGGAAGAAGATCGACCCGGCTGCAGCCGCGTTCCTCATCGCCGACGCCCAGACGATCGGACCGCCGATCGTCGGGTAGCGCCGGCAGCCACCCGCCTACCGAACCCCGAGCCCGCCGGCATCGCCGGCGGGCTCGGTCGTTTGACCCGCGCGGCGTGGGACAACCGATCCCAAGATGGTGCGTTCCGTCAACGTCGGCCCGATTCGGGGTTCCCTCCGGCGCCGCTGGCGACTACCATGCACCCCTCACAACCGCCCCAGTCCGACCAGAGGAGGAAGCGTCCCGGGCGTCCCGCGAGGACGCCTCGGCTGAGGAAACCTGAGCGCGTTGTTCGAGTGGCCGGCCGTGCTTGCGTGTCCGTCCCCTGGGCCCGCACCCCACCGCCCTCGTGCGTCAACCCCATCGACCACGTGTGCCCCGTCCGTCGAGGAGGTCTTCATGCACCGCTCCGCACCTGCCAGGCTCGTGTTCCTGGCCACCGTCATCGCCCTGCTGGCGTCGCTGGTCGCCGCGCCCGTCAGCGCAACGCCGAAGGCGGGCAAGGGCCAGCCGTCGAGCACGGCGGTGCTGTTCGCATCCGATGGCATCCGCCAGGACCTGGTCGCCAAGTACGCGGCCCAGGGCGTGATGCCCACCATGGGCTCGTTCCTCAGGAACGGCACGAAGGCGGCGGGCAACGGCCTGCTCACCGAGGCGCCGCCCAACACCGGCGCCGGCTGGTACAGCCTCGCCACGGGCGCCTGGCCGGGGGTGACCGGCTCGACCAACAACACGTTCCACATCAACGGCACCGACTTCTCGCGGAGCACGTCGGCCTTCGCACCCGGGATCCTCAAGGCGGAGACCATCGCCCAGAGCGCCGAGCGTGGCGGTCTGAAGGTCGCCCAGGTCGAATGGGACGGCGGGGCCAACGCCACGATCGACGGACCGACGATCGACTACCGGTCCTTCTTCTCGGGCCGCGGTGTGGCGACCAACTTCATCGGCGGACCCGATGACGCCCTGTTCGACGATCCCACGTTCATTGCCGCCTTCGGCCTCCAGTTCGACACGCCGGGCGGGTACGCAGGGCAGCCGGCCTACGCAGGCGCCGATCCGGTCGACGCGACCGGTTGGACCAACGTCCCCACGTCGTACAGCCCGGCCAAGGAGATGCGCCTGCGGGTGCTCGACTTCGGCACCGACAAGTACGGGCTCGATGCCTACATCTTCGACTCCACCGACGACAGCACCGTCAACTACGACGAGGTCCTGTTCTCGCCGTCCAAGGACGGCAGCGAGAGCGTCGGCACGCTAGCCGAGGGCCAGTGGGCCGACGTCAAGGTGACCATCCAGGGGGGCTCGAACAACGGCAAGACGGCGGGCATGCTGGTCAAGGTCGAGACGCTGTCGCCTGACCTGTCCCGCGTCCGGCTGCTCCACACGTCGGTGGCCCGCGCCAACGCGACCTGGCCGACCTGGCCCGGTGAGTCCGGCTTCAGCGGCGACTTCGGCGAGTATGTCGCCCAGAAGTTCCCCAGCTCGACCGCCGCCGATTTCGCAATCCTCGAGGCCGGGATCGCCAGCGAGGAGACGTACGTCGAGCAGGGCCTGTACTGGTCGACCGGCATGGAGCCGATCCTCCGGTACGTCATGAACACCTATCATCCGGACCTGCTCCTGGCCGGCGTGCCGACCACCGACGAGTTCAGCCACCAGTTCATGGGCCTCGTCTCGCCGACGCTCCCGAGCGGCGACGCCAATCCCGCCTACGACGACGTCAACCTCGACGGCGTCAAGGACAACCGGGTGGCGCAGCGGGAAGGATTCATCAGGGCCGCCTACATGGAGGCGGACCGGATGCTCACGCTCGCCCGCAACCTTGCCGGCGGGAATCCCGTGACGTTCGTGACGTCGGACCACGGGTTCGCGCCCCAGTTCCTGGCAATCGACGCGAGCCTGCCGCTGGTCCAGATGGGCCTGCTGTCCAAGCCGCAGACCTCGAACTGCCGCACGGCGGTGGGCGAGACGATCGGCAAGGCGAAGGCGTGCTGGGCCGGTGGGGCGCTCCAGGTCTACCTCAACGTCGCCGGTCGCGACCCGGCATCGAGCTTCCAGCAGGTGCCCGCGGCCGATGTCGACGCCACCGTCGCGAAGATCAAGGCCGCATACCTGGGCATCACCGACACCAACGACTGGACGCATGACGGCCAGCCCGAGGGCTGGAAGGTCATCGACCGCGCATTCACCAAGGCGGAGGCGCGGTACATCCCCAACGGTCCCGGCAGCACGGCCGACATGGCCAACCCCACCCGGACCGGCGACCTCGTCGTGTTCTCGTACCCGCCGTACCAGTTCGACGCCGAGACGCCGGGCACGCTGATCGCACCGTCCCATTTCTTCGGCCAGCACGGGTACGTCCCCGACGTCCAGAACCTCGCGGCCAACGTCAACATGCGGGCGACCTTCCTCGCCGGCGGTCCCGGGATCGCCAAGGGGCAGGTCACCGCTCGCACGATCGACCTCGCGCCGACGCTGGCGTTCCTGCTCGGGATCCCCGAGCCGCAGCAGAGCGAGGGACGCGTCCTGACCGAGATCGTCAAGGGCGGCTCCTCGATCAAACCGATCTCGATCGTCGGTCTCACCGACTTCCACGGCCAGCTCGACCCGAGCTCGCTCAAGTTCGACGGGATCAACACGAGCGTCGGCGGGGCGTCATACCTCGCGACGATGTTCGACGAAGAGTTCGCATCCCTGCCAGGTCCCGGTCTGCTCCTCGCGTCCGGCGACAACGTGGGTGCCTCGCCCGCCAACTCCGGCCTCCTCCAGGACACGCCCGCGATCGACGTCGAGAACGCGTGGGGGCTGGACGCCACGTCCTACGGCAACCACGAGTTCGACTATGGCGTGGACCGGCTCCTGATGCACCAGGCACGAGCGCAGTTCCCGTTCCTGGCCACCAACATCGTCGACAGCGCCACGGGCAACCGGCCTCCGTGGGTCCAGCCGTCGAAGGTGTTCGTGATCAACGGCGTCAAGGTCGGCGTGATCGGCGCCGAGCTCGCCCAGACGCCCGAGCTCGTATCGGCCGGTGCCACGGCGGGCCTCTCCTTCCTCGATGAGGGTCCGCGCATCAAGGCCGAGTCCGAGCGTCTCCGGAAGCTTGGCGTCAAGGTCCAGGTCGTGGTCATCCACCAGGGGACGTCGAACGGCCTCAACCCGATCGGCAATGCCCCGGGCGTGCCGTGGGACGGCCCGATCCTCGCGATTGCGGACCAGCTCCAGAGCACGACCGTGGACGCGATGCTGGTCGGCCACACCCACCGGATCTCGAACCTCCAGTACGGGAAGTTCCCGATCCTCGAGGGCTACAACGCCGGCATGAGCTACTCCGTGCTCCAGATGATGGTCCGGGGCGGTGACGTGATCTGGGCCAGCGGCGCGACGCGCGTCGCCAAGAACCTGGGCGTCGCCGCGAGGGCCGACGTCAAGGCCATCGTCGACGATGCCAACGCCCAGACCGCGGTCCTCCGCAACCAGGTCATCGGGACCCAGCAGTTCGACATCCTCCGAGCCCCGAGCCGGCTGTTCGAGTCGGCGATGGGCAACATGGTCACCGACGCGATGCGGGATCGCTATCCGGGCGTCGAGGCGGCCTACACCAACTCGGGTGGCCTGCGCCAGGACCTGCTGTTCTCGCCGCCCACGGCGGGTGAGCAGCCGGGCGAGATCACTTGGGGCGAGATGTTCTCGGTGCTGCCGTTCGGCAACCGGACGGTGATCGAGACGCTCACCGGCGCCCAGCTCGAGCAGGCGTTCCTCAACGGCTTCACCCCGTTCTGCGACCCGGCCTTCACCGGCGGCACCGGCCGCTTCCCGCAGGTCTCGGGCCTCAAGGTCGCCTTCACCTGCAACGGGACCACTCCGGTGGTCACGGGCATGTGGAAGACGCCCGACGGCATCGCCGGGCCGGCGACACCGATCGGACCTACGGACACTGTTCGCTTTGTCACCAACGACTTCATGTTCACCGGTGGCGACGGCTACGCCGTGTTCGCCCAGGGCACGAACGTCCAGAACCCGGGTGACGACCTGCTCCAGGTCGCCATCGACTATGTCACCGCCAACTCGCCGGTCGGCCCCGTCGTGGAAGGCCGGATCGTCGGTCCCTGACCCGAGGGCTGGGAACGATCGAAGGGCCGGCCCGGTGGCCGGCCCTTCTGCTGCGCGGCAACCGGTGCCGTCGTTGACCGGCGGCACCGGTACGGACGGGCGGCGCAGCCGCGCACCAAAGGGGACGACGGGCCCATTTCTTCCCGGCCCTGCCTCGGCGACGCTCCGTACACCGCGAACCGGGTACGGAATCTGAAGCGGCGCCGATGGGAGGTCCCGATGCAGTCCCGAAACATCCGTCGAGCCGCAGCGCTCGCCGTGGTGCTCTCGCTGGCGGCGACCGCGATGGCGTTCGCGGACACCGTGGCTGCCGACGGCGACGCGGTGACGCCCGGCATCCAGGGCAGCGCGTACGTGGGCGAGGTGGCGCCCGGCGGGACCATCGAGGTGGACGTGCCGTTCACGCTGGTTTGCGCGGATCCATCACATGTGGCGCGCGGCTCCACCATCCTCTTGTTTCAGGGAACAACGATCCTTCCGGCCGGAGGCTCGGTCAGCGCGACGGACGGCGAGATCGGTCCCGTCCCGAATCGGCTGGCCGGCGGACGGAACCACCTGCCCGACCATCGGTTCGCCGACGCTGCTGTCGTCGAAGCCATCACACGTCACGCTGACCGCACCACTGGTCGTGGGGAGCGGCTACGCCTACACGATCCTGTACGGGCGGAACCCCTCGACGGGGACCACCGGCTTCACCTCCGTGACGCTCACGCTCGACGTCGTCGAGCCGCCCGCGGCCGACACCACGCCGCCCGTGCTGTCGGGAGTCCCGTCCGCGATCTCGGTCGAGGCGACCAGCGCTGCGGGTGCCACCGTCTCCTGGTCGGACCCGACGGCCGTCGATGACACGGATCCCGCCCCCGTCGTCGCGTGTGACCCGGCATCAGGCTCCGTGTTCCCCGTCGGCACCACGACGGTGACGTGCACGGCGACCGACGCATCGGGCAATGCCGCCAGCGCGACCTTCGATGTCACCGTCACGTCCCCCGCGCATGCGATGCGCGTGTCGTGGTCGGCGCCGCTGGCCGGCGACGGCGAGCTCGTGGTCCATCCCAACGGCCGGACGGTCCCGGTGATGGTCCAGGTCACCGTCGACGGGTCGGTGCTCGGCCCATCGTCGGCCGACGTCCCGACGCTCAGGCTCGATCACCTGTCGGCCTGCGACCCGCTGGCCGCGGCAACCATCACGGCCTCCACCGATCTCGGCGCGATGGTCTGGCAGGACGGGCGCTGGACGGCTCCACGTCGATGCGCGCTCCCTCGCCCCAGGCTGCTGGATGCTGGTGGTCGTCGTGGACGGCGTGGACGCGGGCGATGCGATGCTCCGGGTCGTCGCCGATGCGCCGCCCGGACTCGCGCCGAACGGACCGGCAAAGCGAGCCCGCTGAGGAGTCGGCCGCGCCGCCTGAAGGCTCCGCGATCGAGGCTCTGCCCGCGAATTCGGCGCGCGTGCCGCACAATCGGGGGGTGACCCCGGAGCTCACCGCCACCCTCGCCAGCCTGCCCGACCGTCCCGGCGTGTACCTCATGAAGGACGCCCGGGGTGAGGTCCTGTACGTCGGCAAGGCCCAGAGCCTGCGCCACCGCGTGCGCAGCTACTGGCAGCGCCAGGCGCCCGGCGGCGAGGCGCATCGGATCCGCCAGGCGATCGACCGGGTGGTGGACCTCGAGGTCACCGAGGTCGATTCGGTGTCCGAGGCGCTGCTGCTCGAGGCGAACCTGATCAAGCGGTTCCGGCCGCGGTTCAACGTGCGGCTCAAGGACGACAAGAGCTACCCGTTCATCAAGATCACCCTGGCCGATGACTTCCCGCGCATCGAGCGCACCCGCAAGCTGCCCAACGACGGCAGCCGCTACTTCGGGCCGTACGCGTCGGCCAGCTCCGTCGACGAGGCGATGAACCTGGTCCGCCGCCTGTTCCCGTTCCGGACCTGCACCATCGACATCCGGGAGGGCACCCGCGCGCTCCAGCGGCCGTGCCTGCTGTATCACATCAAGCGCTGCCAGGGCCCGTGCATCGAGGCGATCTCGAAGGCGGCGTACCGGCGTGACGTGGCACAGGTGGAGCTGTTCCTCGAGGGCAACGCGGATGCGCTGGTGGCCGGGCTGCGGCACGAGATGGCCTTCGCGTCGGAGCAGCAGCAGTACGAGCGGGCGGCGTCGGTGCGCGACAAGATCCGCTCGATCGAGCGGACGATGGAGTCGCAGAAGATGGCCGCGTTCGCGCGCACGGAGCTGGACCTGGTGGCCCTCGCCCGGCGGGACGACCAGGCGGCCGTGCAGCTGTTCGTCGTCCGCAACGGCAAGATGCTGGGGCGCGACGTGTTCTTCCTGGACACGCCGCACGGTGTGGCCGACGACGAGGTCCTGGAGAGCTTCCTCGAGCAGTACTACGCGCGGGCGACGAGCATCCCGCGCGAGGTGCTCGTCCCGCGGGCGCTCGCCGACACGGCTGCCCTGGAGGGCTTCCTGACCGCCAAGCGAGGCTCGCTGGTCCGGCTGCGGACCCCGCAGCGCGGCGAGAAGCGGGCGCTGATGGATCTGGCCTCGCGCAACGCCGCCGAGGCCCTGGCGAGGGAGGCGGCCCGCTGGCTGGCCGACCAGGGCAGGACGCTGGGCGCGCTGGAGGAGCTGGCGGCGGCGCTCGGCCTGGCCGGCCCGCCGATGCGCATCGAGTGCTACGACATCTCCAACTTCCAGGGTCGCGAGTCCGTCGGCAGCATGGTGGTGTTCGAGGAGGGCAGGCCCCGCTCCGGCGAGTACCGGCGGTTCCGGATCCGGACCGTCGAGGGTGCCAATGACGTCGCCAGCCACCAGGAGGTGCTGCGACGCCGGTTCCACAGCGCGAAGCGCGGGGAGGAGGGGATCGAGGAGGAGCGGCGCTGGGCGATGCCCGACCTCGTCATCGTCGACGGCGGGCGCGCGCAGGTGAACGCGGCCAAGGTCGTGTTCGACGAGCTGGGCCTGGGCGACCTTCCGCTGGTCGGGCTGGCCAAGGAGCGTGAGGAGCTGGTCCTGCCGGACCGGGTCGAGCCCGTGATGCTGCCGGTGACCTCGCAGGCCCTGTACCTGGTCCAGCGGCTGCGCGACGAGGCCCACCGGTTCGCGATCACCTACCACCGCAACCTGCGCGACAAGCGGACGACGCGCTCCGCCTTCGACGACCTGCCGGGCGTCGGCCCGAAACGCAAGCGCGAGCTGCTCAAGGTGTTCGGATCGGCGAAGCGGGTGCGCGAGGCGCCGGTCGAGCAGGTTGCCGCCGTGCCGGGGATCAGCCGCGCGCTCGCGGAGCGAATCAAGGCCCATCTCGAGACCTGACGGGAGCGCGCCGGCGGACGGCCGTCCGTCGCTCCGGCGCGGCGCGCTCCGCCTGACCCCTGTATCATCCCGCCCCGATGCGACGCGCCGGCCCGTTCCTGATTCTCGTCATCGGCATCCTCGCGATCCTAGTGGATTTCGTGAGGTTCCCGATGCCCTCGCTGAGTACCACGGGCGCGGGGACCACGACGTACCTCGAGACAAAGCTCGGCCTCGACCTTCGCGGCGGCCTGCGTATCGAATACCAGGTCCAGCCTGACCCGATCACCGGAGCCACCGCCAGCCGGGACGACCTCAACCTCATGCGGTCGATCATCATCAACCGCGTGGACAAGTCCGGTGTCGCGGAGCCCCAGGTGGTCGTCCAGGGGAACGATCGCATCGTCGTCGAGATGCCGGGGGTCCAGAACCCGGACGACATCCGCAAGCTGGTCCGCACCACGGGCACGCTGGACTTCGTGCCGCTGGGTTCCACTCCCGCCGCGCAGGACCAAGAGCTGCCCACCAGCACGCTCGGCCAAGACTGCGACGCTACTCACACGGTCAACTGCGTGCTGTTCACGGGCAAGGACATCGTGGCAGCCACGATCGGCGCCAACCAGACCGGCCAGCGCACCGTTGACTTCACGCTTAATGACCATGGCAAGGGGTTGTTCGCGGACTACACCGCCAATCACGTCGGTGACTTCTTTGCGGTCGTGCTCGACGGCAAGGTCATCACGGCCCCAGTGATCAACAGCTCGATCCCGGGTGGCCAGGTCCAGATCGAGCAGAACGGCATCGGCGGCTACCCGCTGGCCGCAGCGCAGAACCTGGTGACCGTCCTCCAGTTCGGTTCCCTCGAGTTCCCGATGAAAGAGCTGGCCAACACCACCGTGAGCCCGACGCTGGGGGAGTCGTTCCTGCATGAGAGCCTGCTGGCCGGCGTGATCGCGGTCCTGATGGTCGTGTTCTTCATGGTCGTCCACTACCGGCTACCCGGCATCGTCGCCAGCGGCGCCCTGATGTACTACGCGCTCGTCGTGTACGCGCTGTTCCGCCTGGTCCCGGTCACGCTGACCCTGGCCGGTATCGCGGGCTTCGTGCTCTCGGTGGGCATGGCGGTCGACGCCAACATCCTGATCTTCGAGCGCACCAAGGAAGAGCTGCGCGTGGGCAAGAGCCTGCCCGCGGCGATCGAGGCCGGCTTCAACCGGGCCTGGAACTCGATCCTCGACTCCAACGTGTCGAGCCTGATCACGGCGACCATCCTGTTCCTGTTCGGGTCGTCCACGATCCGCGGGTTCGGCCTGGTCCTGATCATCGGCGTCCTGGTCTCGATGTTCACCGCGATCACCGTCACCCGCACGGTCCTGCGGATCATCGTGGCCCAGCCGTGGGCCAGGAAGGCGGGCCTGTACGGTGTCACCGACGCCGAGTTCCTGGCCCGCCCGACGACCGGCCGTCGATCGCTCCGGGGAGAGGCGCGCGGGCGTGTTTGACATCATCGGGAAGCGCAACTGGTTCTTCGCGCTGTCCCTGGCCGTCACGATCCCCGGCCTGATCTTCATCCTCCTCGGACCCCTCACCGGGGGCAAGGTCGGGCTCCAGTTCGCGATCGACTTCACCGGTGGCACCGTGTGGTCCATCCGGTTCGAGGATCCCGCGGTCACGCCGCAGCAGGTCAAGGACGTCATGAACGCCCAGGGCCTCGAGGCGTCCGTCACCCAGAGCGGCGACGGGTTCATGGACATCAGGACGGAGGAGATCGACCTCCTGCCGCCGCCGCCGTCGCCGACGCCGATCCCCAGCCCGTCCGCCTCGGCGAGCGCCGCCGCGTCCGCCACCGCGGGTGCCTCGGCATCGGCCTCCGCCGCCGCGTCGCCCAGCGCCGCACCGTCCGGTTCGCCGGCGGCTTCCGCGTCGCCGGACGCCTCGCCGTCGGCATCGCCCAGCCCCAGCCCGTCGGCATCGCCCGAACCGAGCGCCTCCGCGTCGGCGTCCGCCTCGCCGGGCGCCAGCGCCTCGCCGACCGCCGTGCCGGCCGCCGGCGACACGAACCTGCCCACGAGCGGCCGGCTCGGCGAGATCCGGGTCGCGCTCGAGAAGCAGCTCGGCCCGATCGCCGACCAGAAGTCGCTGTCCACCGTCGGTGCCGTGGTCTCGAGCGACCTGATCACTCAGGCCCTGGTCCTGATCCTGGTCGGCTCGATCGGGATCCTGCTGTGGATCACCTATCGCTTCCGCGACGTGAAGATGGGCGCGACCGCGCTGGTCGCCCTGATCCACGACGTGGTCGTGGTCGTCGGCATGTTCGCGATCCTGGGGACGTTCATCGGGCTCCAGATCGACAGCCTGTTCGTGACCGCGATGCTGACGGTCATCGGGTTCTCGGTCCACGACACGATCGTCGTGTTCGACCGCGTCCGCGAGAACAAGGCGCGGCATGCCGGCGAGCCGTTCGACCGCATCGTCAACCACTCGGTGCTCCAGACGTTCGGCCGCTCGATCACCACCAGCCTGACCGTGGTCATCACGCTCCTGGCGCTGCTGCTATTCGCCGGCGAGGCGATCGGCACCTTCGTCCTCGCGCTCCTGCTTGGCATCATCTCGGGCACCTACTCCTCGATCTTCAATGCGAGCCCGCTCCTCGTCGTGTGGCACGGCTGGGAGGACCGGAAGCGGGCACGCGAGCATGCGGCCCGCACCGGCCGCCGCGCGACCACGTGATCGCGGTCCGGCCCGGACCGGACCCGTGCCCTCGTCGTCCCCGGACGAGCCCTGCTCCCGTCGTCCCCCGATGAGCGCCTGCCCGCGCGTCGCGCCGTCCCGGGCCCCGGGCCGCGATCGCCGAAAGGCTGGGTTGAGCCGGGCATGGCATGCTCTCGCCGATGACTGAGCCGCGTCACCGCTGGGTGTTTCCGGAACCGCTTCGCGTGACTCCCGACTTCCGGGCCGCAGCGCACGAGCAGGGGATCGGGATCGTGGCCGCCACCGTCCTCGCCCGCCGCGGCATCGCGGACCGGGAGGCGCTCGCCGCCTTCCTCGGACCCGCCGCGTCCGGGCTCCACGACCCGCACCGCCTGCCGGACGCGGCCCGGCTCGTCGACCGGGTACGGCTCGCGCGCGAGCGGGGCGAGCGGGTCATGGTGTTCGGCGACTTCGACGCCGACGGCCTCACCGGTCTGGCGCAGCTCGTCCTGGCGCTGCGCCGGCTGGGCATCGACACCCTGCCCTACGTGCCGTCGCGGCTCGAGGAGGGCCATGGGCTGTCGATGGCCGCGGTGGAGGCGGCCGTTGCTGCAGGGATCACCCTGATCGTGACGGTCGACACGGGATCCACGAGCGTGACCGAGGTGGCCGCCGCGGCGAGCCGGGGCATCGACGTGGCCATCACGGATCACCATCGGCTGCCCGAGGTGCTGCCGGCGGCCGTCGCGCTGGTCAACCCCCACCGTGCCGACTCCGTCTATCCGGATCCGGGGTTGTCGGGCAGCGGCGTGGCGTTCACCGTCGCCCGGCTCCTGTTCGCCGACCTCCTCGGGTCCGATGCGGAGGCGCTCGAGCTCGCGGACCTCGCGACCATCGGGACGGTGTCCGACGTGGTGCCGATCCTGGGCGAGAACCGCTCGATCGCCCGGCTCGGGCTGGCCCTGATGCGCACGGCCGCGCGGCCCGGGATCGCGGCGCTCCTCGCCCGTGCGCATGTCGCGCCGGACACCGTCGACCTCGAGACGGTCGGGTTCGTCCTCGCGCCGCGGCTCAACGCGGCCGGGCGGGTG
This sequence comes from uncultured Chloroflexia bacterium, assembly GCA_963835335.1. Lineage (GTDB taxonomy): Bacteria > Chloroflexota > Limnocylindria > Limnocylindrales > CSP1-4 > CAIXZV01. The sequence continues at coordinate 28,666 of CAWIFB010000045.1, forward strand.
GGGGAGGCGCTCGACGCCGCGAACCTGCTGCTGGCGCAGACGCCGGATGCCGCGGACGCGCTGGCCACCACCCTGGAGACCGCGAACACCACGCGGCGGGACCTCATGCGCACGGCGATCGCGGAGGCGCGGGCGGCGTTCGGGCTGCCCGATCCGGGCCAGGCGCCCGGCCAGCAGCCGCTGTTCGAGACCGCGCCGGAGGACGAGGCGGGCATCGTGATCGGCGGCGCTGGCGGATGCGCCGGCGCTGCTCGTGCGCGGACCGTGGCCGGTCGGCATCCTGGGCCTCGTCGCGGGCCGGCTCGCCGACGAGACCGGGCGCGCGGCGGTGGTCGCGACCCAGCTCGGGCCGGTGCTCCGCGCCTCGTGCCGGAGCGACGGCCGGCTCGATCTCGCGGCCACGCTCACCGCCTGCGGCGACCTGTTCGTGCGCCACGGCGGCCACGCGGCCGCCGCGGGCTTCGAGCTCCCGGTGGAGCGCTGGGACGAGTTCGTCGAGCGCTTCCTCGCGCTTGCGGCGGCTTCGGCCCCGGACGATCCGCGGACGATCCTCGCGGTGGACCTGGCGCTCCCCGCCGCCTACGTCGACTACGGGCTGTTCCGCGACCTCGCCAGGCTGGGGCCGTGCGGGGCGGGAAATCCGGAGCCGCTGGTGGCCGTGCTCGGCCTGACGGTGCAGCGGGTCCGGGCCGCGAACGGTGGCCACACGCAGCTGGTCCTCCGCCGCGAGCGCGACGTGCTCGACGGCATCGCCTTCGGACGACCGGACCTCGCGATGACCCTGGTCGAGGGAGACCGCGTGGACGTGGTCGCCCGGCTGGCGAGCCGGACGTTCGGCGGTCTCGAGACGCTCCAGCTCGAGGTCCGCGACGTGTCAGTGTCCGGTGCCCACCCGCGTGCCGCCGCGGTGCTCGAGCGGTCGGCCGGGCGTGCTCGATGGGATCGCGGTCGGTCCGGGCCACCTCGCTCCCGTCGCCGGCGGTCGAACGTGAGCGGCCCGGGTTCCGGGGCGCCGCGCCGGACGCCCCGCCTGCGCAGCGCGGGCGATCCGTACGGCCTGCTGCCCGCCGGGGCACCGATCGCCGCCATCCTCTCGATCGTCGGCCTGCTGGTCATCGCCTACGCCACGTTCGCGGTGACCAGCGGCAAGCTGCCGGTCGGCGGCAATGGCGGCAACCCGGGAGCATCGGGGGACACCGGTGGCGTCACCAAGACCGCGACACCGACCAACGTGGTCATCGTGCCCGACGATCCACTCGCCGACGTCCCCGGCACCATCGCGTACGCGAAGGCCGGGAACATCTGGCTCCAGAGCGGCCGGAGCACGCGCCAGCTCACGACCGGCGGCCAGGACTCGATGCCCTCGTTCTCGGCCGACGGGTCGTCCGTCTACTTCATCCGCTCAAGGCGAGAGGCTGGCTACTGGAACGTGTCCGGCAAGGGAACCCATTACGCGCTGGATGTTCCCTCGATCATGCAGGTCGCCGTGACCGGCGGCGACCCGACCCTGATCTTCGACGGGCTCGTCGACCCGTCGGGCCGCCTCAAGTGGGCGGGCTGGATCCGCGAGCCCGTGGTGTCGCCGGACGGCAGGACGATCGCCATGGTGACCGACCTTCCCGACCCCACGCGCAGTGACGTCGTGCTCAAGCTGCTCAACCTCAAGACCGGGAAGATCACCAGCCCCGGCCTCGCCCAGACCGCCCCGCTGGGTCACCAGGATCCCGCCTGGCGCCCCGACGGGGGCCGTCTCCTGTACGTGCGCAACGACCGTGACGGCGCCAAGGGGACGCCCCGGATCTACAGCTACAACCCGGCCACCAAGAAGTCGGCGCCGCTGAGCGCGCCCGGCTACCTGCATCCGTCGTGGTCGCCGGACGGGAGCTACGTGGCTGCGACCAGGACCAGCACGCTGGGCACCGACGTCGTCATCCTCAGCGCCGCAACCGGCGCCGAGCTGCTCCGCCTGACCTCGGACGGGACCTCCTGGGCGCCTACCTGGTCGCCACGCGGCGATCAGATCGCATACCTCCACGTCGATGGCCAGGTCGTGGACCTGCGCATGATCCAGCTCGAGGGGACGGGCCCCACGTGGACCGCCAAGCCGCCGCTCGACCTGACGACCAGCGCGGGCCTGGACGGGATCTCGCGCCCTGACTGGTTCATCCCCGCCGATCAGCTGCCCGCGACCCCCGCGCCGCCGACACCGACGCCGGCATCCACGCCGGGCGCCTCCGGGTCGGCAGCTCCGTGACCCCGTCCTACCTCGAGCGGCTCGCCGCCCGCAGCGCCGCCACGGGCACTGTCCTGTGCGTCGGCGTGGACCCCGACCCGGCGGCGCTGCCGGACGGCTTCCCGGCCACGCTGGCGGGCGTGGAGCGGTTCGCCCGCCTGATCATCGAGGCGGCGCTGCCGGTGGCCGCCGCGTTCAAGGCCAACCTCGCGTTCTTCGAGGCGCACGGATCGGCCGGCCTGGCCGCCCTCGAGCGCCTCCGGGCGCTGGTGCCCGCGGACGTGCCGTTCATCGCGGACGCGAAGCGGGGCGACATCAGGTCCACCGCGGAGCGCCATGCGACGGCGTTGTTCGACATCCTCGGTGCGGACGCGGTCACCGTGAGCCCGTACCTCGGCGAGGAGGCGATCGCGCCGCTGCTGGCACGGACGGACCGCTACGCCTACGTGCTGTGCCGGAACTCGAACCCGGGTGCGGCGGAGATCCAGGGCCTGGGCGTGACCGCCGACGCGTCGTCCGGCGCACCGGCCGAGCCCCTGTGGGCGCGCGTCGCCCGCCTGGCAGGTGGCTGGGGCCCGGGGGGCACGGTCGGGCTCGTGGTCGGCGCCACCGCACCCGCGGAGCTGGCCGCCGTCCGCGCGCTGGCGCCGGGGCTCGGGTTTCTCGTGCCGGGCGTGGGGGAGCAGGGAGGCGAGATCGCGCCGGTGCTCGCCTCCGGATGCGCGATCGAGGGTCCCGCCGGCGGCCGGCCCGGCGGCGGGCTCGTGGTCAACGTCTCGCGGGGCATCGCCCGCGCAGCCGCGGGGCCTGCACCGGAGGGTGCGCCGGTGGACGCCGGGGAGCGCCTCAGCGCGGCTGCCGCAGCCTGGGCTGAGCGCCTTGCTGTGCTACCCTGACCGCCCTCGGGCGTGCCCGCAGGAGGTGCGCCCCACCCACGAGGTCGACTCTCGAGATGCCGTTCAACATCGGAGCCCCCGAGCTCATCATCGATCCTGGTCATCGCGCTCATCGTCGTGGGACCGGGCAAGCTCCCCGAGGTCGGATCCGCGCTCGGCAAGAGCATCCGCGAGTTCCGCCGCGCAGCCGCCGACGTCAAGGAGACGACGAGCATGGAGGCTGCTCCGGCCGCCCCGGCAGCGCCAGCCCCGGCGCTCCGCCCAGGCTGCGGCCCCGGCGCCCGCCGCCCCGGCTCAGACCGCACCTGCGGCCCCCGCTCCGTCCGCCGAGCCTGTGATCCCGACCGCGCCACCCAGCGCGAGCGAGCCGGTCGCCGTCGCAGCCGCAGCTGACGCGGAAGAGCAGACGTCGGCCTAGACCCGTCGGGGCCCGTCAGCCAGACCCACCGATGGCCGATGCCGACACCGTCCGCGATGCCGGGATACCGGCGCGCCTGACGCCCGCACCAGATCCCGCTCCGCCCTCGGGAACGCCCGGCGGCGGATCGGCACCGGCGACCGGGGAGATGTCGCTCGTCGACCACCTCGTCGAGCTTCGCGATCGCCTCATCCGGATGGTGCTCGCCGTCGCGGTGGGGTCCGTCATCGGGTTCCTGCTCGGCGATCGGATCATCGGCGTCCTGGTCGCGCCGCTGCCCGAGAAGGAGCTCCAGTTCACCGGCCTGGGCGACGCGTTCGTGATCAACGTCAAGATCGCGATCGTGTTCGGCGTGATCGTCGCGATGCCCGTGATCCTGTACCAGGTGTGGGCGTTCGTGGCGCCCGGCCTGACCGCCGCCGAGCGCCGGATCGTCAAGCCCTGGATCCCGCTGGCGCTGATCTTCTTCGCGATCGGCGTCGGCATCGCCTACGTGATCCTGCCGTTCGCGACGGCCTTCCTGCTGGGGTTCTCCAGCGACTACCTGCACCCGCTGATCACGGCCGGTCCGTACTTCGACTTCGTGACCACGATGTTCCTCGCGTTCGGCCTGATCATGGAGTTCCCGATCCTGCTCTACGGCCTGTCACGCGTCGGGATCGTCACCTCGCAACGGCTGGTCGGGTTGCGCAGGATGGCGATCCTCGGCATCTCGATCTTCGCCGCGGCCATCACCCCGGGCGGCGACCTGGTCAGCCCGTTCGTGCTGGGCATTACGATGTACCTGCTGTTCGAGGGCACGATCATCGCGATCCGACGCAGCGGGAAGTAGGGGCGGAGGCCGGTCGCACATGACCTCTGAGCCAGGCCACGTCGACGACGTCAGGCCCGGGGCCGGCGCCATCTGGGCGCCCGACGACGGGGCCGGTGACACGCCCGACGAGGTGGCCGGCGACATGCTCGACGCCGCGGTGGCGGGCGGTGGTCCCGCCCAGCAGATCGTCGTGGTCACCGGGCTCTCGGGCGGCGGCAAGACGGCGGCGGCCAAGCTGTTCGAGGACCTCGGCTACATCGTGGTCGACAACCTGCCCGGCGAGCTGCTCCGCGACCTGGCAGACCTCATCGCATCGGACCGCATCCGGTTCGCGCAGACCGCGATCGTGCTCGACGTACGCGCCGGCGATGTCCCGCTCGCGTTCGGCGCCATGCGCGGCGCGCTCGAGGGTCGCGCGATCCGGCCGGTGATCATGTTCCTCGAAGCACGGGACGACGTGCTGATCCGCCGGTTCTCCGAGACCCGCCACCGGCATCCCCTGGCCGACGAGCGCGGGATCGCGGCGTCGATCGCGATGGAGCGCGAGCTGCTGGCACCCGTGCGCGCCGAGGCCGACGTCGTGCTCGATACCAGCGACCTCTCGCTGCGCGAGCTGCGCGAGCAGATCTTCACGCGCCTGGGCGACGTCCAGACGTCGGACCGCCTCGCGATCCAGCTCATCAGCTTCGGGTTCAAGTTCGGCATCCCGCTCGAGGCCGATCTCGTGCTCGACGTCCGGTTCATGCACAACCCGTTCTACATCGAGGACCTTCGGACCAAGTCCGGGCTGACCGATCCGGTGCGCCGCTACGTCCTGCGCCAGCCGATCGCCACGGCGTTCATGACCGGGCTCGAGGACATGCTCGACCTCCTCGTGCCCGCCTACGTGGAGGAGGGCAAGAACCGCCTCACGATCGCCATTGGCTGCACCGGCGGATTCCATCGATCGATCGTCATCGCGGAGGAGCTCGCAACGTGGCTCCGCGAGCGCGACTTCGGCTCGGTGGCGGTGTTCCACCGCGAGCTCGAGCGGTGAACCTCGGCCGCTGGCTGACCGTCGGCATCGGCGTCAAGCGGTGGCTGCTCCTCTCGTTCGCCGGCTTGCTGCTGCTCGCGCTCGGGGTCGCCCACGCGCTGCGGCAGCTGACGGTCGACCTCCAGCCGGGTGGCCTGGCCGGGCTGGTGACCGACGTGCTGACCCTCCAGTTCCTGCCGTATCAGGCGCGCGGGATCCTGGCGGGGCTGGTGGGCGCCGCGCTGTTCCTGACGGGGGCGTACCGGCTCGTACGCGCGCTGGTCGACCCGTTCGCGCTGTGGGACCGCGACCAGCCGATGGTCGAGGTCATCTATCAGAAGCGCTTCCTGGCCCGCGGCCCGCGAACCGTCGCGATCGGCGGCGGCACCGGCCTGTCGATGCTGCTGCGCGGGCTCAAGGAGCACACATCGAACCTCACGGCGGTCGTCACCGTGGCCGACGACGGGGGCTCGTCGGGGATGCTGCGCGAGGAGCTCGGGATCCCCGCGGTGGGCGACATCCGCAACTGCATCGTGGCGCTGGCCGATGCCGAGCCGCTCATGGGCCGGCTGCTCCAGTACCGCTTTCCCGGCCGCGTGTCCGCCATGCCTGCCGATCCGGACGTCGTGCGCTCGCGCGACGCCGAGACCGCGCCGGCCGGTCTCGCTGGCCACGCCATCGGCAACCTGCTGCTGGCGGCCCTCGTGGAGCTCGAGGGCGGCGACTTCGAGCAGGCGGTGCGCGAGCTGGGCCGGGTCCTCGCCGTCCGCGGCAGCGTCGTCCCGGCGACCAGGACGGTCCTGACGCTTCACGCCCGGCTGGACGACGGCAGCGAGGTCGAGGGTCAGAGCCGGATCGCGCGCACCGACCGGGTCGACCGGGTGTGGGTCACACCCGAGGATGTCGCGCCTACGGGTGATGCGCTGCACGCGATCGCGGAGGCCCAGCTGATCGTCATCGGGCCGGGCAGCCTGTTCACCAGCCTGCTGCCGGCGCTGCTCGTGCCCGGGATCCGCGAGGCGATCGCGAGATCCGGGGCGCTCGTCCTGTTCGTGTGCAACGTGGCGACCCAGCCGGGCGAGACCGGCGGCTTCGACCTGGCCGATCACGTCGAGGCGCTCGCGCGGCACGGCGCCGGCCACCTGCCCCACATCGTGCTCGCGAACAACCGGTTCGACGCGCGACCGCCCGACGGCTGGCTGGGCGAGCACGTCCGGCTGCGGTGGCCGCCGCCGGGGGCGCAGTCGGCCCGGCTGGTGCTCGACGATCTCGTCGATCCGGGCAATGCCCATCACCACGACCCGGACCGGCTCGCCACGGCGATCTTCGCCGCCTGGGAGCGCGAGGGCGGCCACCGACGCCGCCCGAGCGTCTCGTCCGGCGACCGGACGGCCTGATCCCAACCGATGTCCCGGAGCGACCGAGACCTGGTGCTGGCGCTGCGAGCCGAGCTTGCGGCGGTCGATCCTTCGCGACCGTGCGACCGGAGGGCGGAGATCGCGGGCCTGGGTCCGTCGCTTGTGACGCGCGAGGCAACCGTCGCCCGCCTCGCCCTGCGGCTCGGCGGCCACGCACCCGATGGTGCCCAGCCCGGCGGTCGCCACCTGCTGGAGCTGCCCGCCGAGACCCTCGACTGGACCGGCGCCGCCGATCATTGCCGGCTTGCCTGGCTCCGCGGCCGGTTCCTGTCCCGGGGCTCGCTGAGCCTCGCCGGGGGACGGGCGCATCTCGAGTTCGTCGTCCCGGTGGTCGAGGCGCCCCAGCTCGCCGACCGGCTGGCGTCGCTCGGCCTGCCCGCGTCGTGGCGCGTCCGGCGCGGCCAGGGCGTGGTCACCTGGAAGAGCAACGAATCGATCACCGGGTTCCTCGGACGGATCGGCGCCAGCGCGTCGCTCCTCGAGCTCGAGGCGCGGAGCGTGGCCCGGACCCTGCGCGGCGAGCTCAACCGCGTGCTCAACGCAGAGTCCGCGAACCTCCAGCGGTCGGTCGCCGCGGCCGGGCGACAGCTCGCCGCGATCGAGGCCCTCGAGGCTGACGGGCGTCTGGGCGAGCAGCCACGCACGGTCCGAGCCGTCGCCGAGGCTCGCCGCGACACGCCCGAGGCGTCGATGTCGGAGATCGCCACCCGCCTCGACCTCCACCGGTCCGCGGTCCAGCGGGCGCTTGACCGTCTCGAGCGGCTCGCGCTCCACGACGACGAGGGCATCGGGCTCCGCCACGCCTCCCGACGCCGGGTGCGCACGGCCGGCTGAGCGGGCGCGGCTGGGCGCGGCCGGCTGCACGACCCCGGCTGGGACAAACCCGGCCCGCCGGCCCGGTGCGGGGGCCATCGGGCGCATCCGGCGGGGCCGCCCGGCCGTCCGACGGGGGCCGCGCGGCCACCCCGCGGGTGCCGAGCAGCCGGGGGAGGGGACGGGTCCCTCTGGCATCATGGGGCCATGCGCCCGATCGTGATTGCCGCCAACTGGAAGATGAACACCACCCCCGGCGACGCCGGCGAGCTGGCGAGGACCATCGCCTCCCGGACTCGCGTGCCGGGACTGACGCGGGTGATCTGTCCGCCCTACGTGAGCCTCGCAGCCGTGCGCGATGCGCTGGCCGGAGAGGACGTCGGCGTCGGTGCCCAGAACATCCACCACGAGCTTGCCGGCGCGTTCACCGGTGAGATCTCGGCGCCCATGCTCGCAGGCCTCGCGACCTGGGTGATCCTCGGCCACTCGGAGCGCCGGGCCTACTTCAACGAGACCGATCTGCTGGTCGGGAAGAAGCTCGACCGCGCCATGGACGCCGGCCTGCGGCCGATCCTGTGCGTCGGCGAGGTCCTTGCCGATCGCGAGACCGGGCGCCAGACCGCCGTCGTCGATGCGCAGCTGCGTGGTGCCCTCGAGGGCCGCGATCCGGTCGCGCTCGCCGGCGCCGGCCTGGTGATCGCCTACGAGCCGGTGTGGGCGATCGGGACCGGGCGCAACGCGAGCGGCGCCGATGCCGCGGCGATGGCCGACGCGATCCGTGCCGCACTCCGGCCGCTCGGCTGGGGCGGAGCAGCCGAGGCGACGCCCGTCCTCTACGGCGGCAGCGTGACCTCCGCGAACATCGGCGAGTTCCTCGGCGAGCCCGCCATCGACGGCGCGCTGATCGGCGGCGCGTCGCTCAAGCCGGACGAGATGGCCGGGATCGCCGCCCGTGCCGGGCTGACCGCGGCGGCGCGCGGGCTGGCCACGTGACCGCGGACGGGACCGATACCACCACCGACACGGCGGCACCGCATCGTCGGGCCACGACCGACCGCGACCGATCGTGCTCGTCATCCTCGACGGGTTCGGGATCGGGCACGACCCGGCGGCCGACGCCATCGCGGCGGCGCCGATGCCCGTCTGGCGGGACCTCGTCGCACGCTGGCCGCACTCGGTCCTGCGCGCGTCCGAGGACGCCGTCGGCCTGCCCGCCGGCCAGATGGGCAACTCGGAGGTCGGCCACCTCAACCTGGGTGCCGGGCGGCCGGTGCTCCAGGACCTGCCGCGGATCGACGCCGCCATCGCGGACGGGTCCTTCTTCGATCGACCCGCGCTGGTCGCGGCCTGTGTGCGCGCGCGGGCGACGGGCCGGCTCCACACCGTGGGCCTGGTCGGGCCGGGCGGGGTCCACGCGCATGACCGGCACCTGATCGCGCTGGTCGAGCTGGCCGCGCGCCTGGACGTCCCGTCGGTGCGCGTCCACGCGCTGCTCGACGGGCGGGACACGCCCCCGTCCTCCGGGCTCGGGTTCATCCGCGACCTCGAGCAGCGGCTCGCCGACGCCCACCCCGACGCCCGTGTCGCCTCGGTCGGCGGACGCTACTGGGCGATGGACCGCGACAAGCGCTGGGACCGGACGGAGCGCGGTTACGACGCCATCGTGCACGGGGTCGGGAACCATGCCCCATCCGCCGAGGCGGCGATCGAGGCCGCGTACGCGCGCGGCGAGACCGACGAGTTCGTGGCGCCCACGGTGATCGACGGCGTCGACGGCCGGGTCCGCGACCGGGACCCCATCGTCCACGTCAACTTCCGGGCCGACCGTGCCCGCCAGCTGACCCATGCGCTGGCCGACCCGGCGTTCGACGCGTTCGACCGGACGGGCCCCGGCGGCGAGCGGGCGCCCGCAGACCTGCTCGTGGTCACCATGACGGCGTACGAGTCGGGTCTCCCGGTGGAGGTCGCGTTCGGGCCCGAGGAGGCCCGCTCGCTGGCCGGCGCCTTCTCCGGGGCGGGCTGGCGTCAGCTCCACGTCGCCGAGACCGAGAAGTACGCCCACGTGACGTACTTCTTCAACGGCGGCCGCGAGGCTGCGTGGCCCGGCGAGGATCGCAGGCTGGTGCCGTCGCCCAAGGTCGCCACGTACGACCTCCAGCCGGAGATGAGCGCGCCGGGCGTCACCGACGAGCTGGTCGGCGCCATCGCGTCCGCCGAGTACGACTTCATCGTCGCGAACTACGCCAACCCGGACATGGTCGGCCACACGGGCGTGTGGGATGCGACCCTGCGGGCGCTCGAGACGATCGACACCTGCCTGGGGCGTGTCGTCGATGCGATCGAGCAGGTCGAGGCGGCGGACCCGGCCGGGCCCGGTGCGGCGCTGTTCATCACGGCCGACCACGGCAACGCCGACGAGCTCCGCGACCGCGATGGCAACCCGGTGACCGCCCACTCGCTCAACCCGGTGCCGCTGGTCGCGATCGGACGGTCGCTGGCCGGCCGGTCGCTGGATGACGGCGTCCTGGCCGACGTCGCGCCCACGATCCTCGAGGTCGCGGGCCTGCCACGGTGGGACGAGATGACCGGGCGCTCGCTGCTCCGGCCTGCCTGACCGACGCACCCGATCCGGGTGGGGCCGAAAGGTCTGGTACCATCCGGCACCGTCACACCTCGGAGGTCAGCCAGCTCGTGAACCCCCTCCTGGCCATCGGCCAGCTCCTTCTCAGCGTCGCCCTTGTCGCCGCCATCCTGCTCCAGGCGCGCGGCACCGGCCTGTCCGGCACCTTCGGCGGGGACTCCGGCGTCTACCGCAGCCGGCGGGGGATCGAGCGCCGCCTGTGGCAGTTCACGATCCTGTTGCTCGCGCTGTTCGTGCTGTTCGCGCTGGCGGCGTTCCTGTTCGTCAAGTAGGGCGCGCCGCAGCGCCGGGCAGGACTCCCACGGATCGCATGTCCCGATGACCCGCCGCGATCGCGCGGTCGTCGCCGTTCTCGTGCTCCTGCTCGCCGGTCTCGGTGGCGTGCTGGCGCTGCCGGACGCGGCGCCCGTTGCCAGCATCGAGCAGCAGACGCCCGAGCCCACCATCGCCCCGGCGGCGCCGTATCGCGAGGGTGTCGTCGGCGCACCGTCGTCGATCACGCCGGTGACGGCACGGTCCCGGACCGAGCGGACCCTCGTGGGACTCGTGTTCAGCGGCCTGGTGCGGCTGGGGCCCGGCAACACGTTCGAGCCTGACCTTGCCAAGTCGTGGTCCGTCGACGACGCGGGCAAGGTATGGACGTTCCATCTCCGCGACGACGCCACCTGGCAGGACGGCGTCCCCGTGACGGCCGCCGACGTCGTGTACACGATCGAGGCGCTCAAGAGCCCGTATTCGGCCGGGGCCCTGTCCTCGTCGTGGGCGGAGGTCGAGGCCAGCGCCGTGGACGACACGACCGTCCAGTTCACGCTCGCGACCCCGATCGGCGGCTTCCTCGCGGCCGCGACGCAGCCGCTGCTGCCGTTCCACCTCCTGGCGGACGTCCCGTTCTCCGACCTGGCCACCAGCCCGTTCGCGCTCCGGCCCGTCGGGACCGGCCCGTATGCGCTGACCGACATCGATTCGACCCGGGCCGTGCTCACACCGACCGCCCTGGCGATGCCGCTCCAGGAGCCCGAGCCGACGGCGTCGGCCGACTCGCTCGCTTCGGCGGGTCCGATCGCCACGCCGGCCGGGCCGGTGCCGTACCTGGAGCAGATCGAGATCCGTTTCTACGACGACGCCGCGGCACTCGCCGATGGCTTGCGATCCGGCGAGGTCGATGCGGCCAGCGGGCTGCCGCCCGATCAGGTCTCGGCATTCGATTCGGCGGCCGGCGTCACGGCCGTGCGCTACCCGACGACGACCCTGTCCTCGGTGCTGCTCGACCTGCGCCCGGCGCACGCCGAGCTGCGCGACCAGCGCGTGCGCCAGGCGCTGCTGACCGCGATCGACCGCGACACGCTCGTGTCCACGGTCATGGGCGGTGACGCCGTGCGGGCGGATGCGCTCGTCCCCCCGACCTCGTGGGCGTTCGACGCCGCGGCCGCGAAGCCCGTCGCATACAGCGCCAAGCGTGCCGCGACCCTGCTCACCGATGCGGGCTGGACGAAGAAGGGCGGTGCCTGGATCGCTCCGGGCGGGAAGGATCCCTACCGGATCGAGGTGCTCAGCGTCCCCGCGGACGCCAATCCGCGGCTGGCGGCGGTTGCTGCGTACGTCCGTGACGCCTGGACGGCGCTGGGGCTCAAGGTCGACACGGTCGAGCTGCCCGCATCGGAACTCGCCTCGCGACTGCGCGAGGGGTCCTTCGGGGCCGCCATCGTCGACATCTCGATGGGGCTCGAGCCGGATCTGTACCCGCTGCTCGCTTCGACCCAGGTGCGGGGCTCCGGGTCCAACCTGTCCGGCTACCAGGAGTCGGCGCTGGACCCGCTGCTCGAGGCGGCCCGGGCCCCGGGAACCGCCGACAAGCGCGCCGCGGCGTGGAAGGCGCTCCTGACCGCGCTGAACGAGCGCCAGCCGATCCTCCCCCTCGCCTGGGCCGACGATGTCGTCCTGGTCAGGGGCGTGGAAGGGATGACCCCGCGGCTCATCTCCGGCCCGGGCGATCGATTCTGGGATGTGCTAGCATGGCGCCTCGCTGCGGACCGGTGAGTCTTCGGGCGCCCCGATCCGCGTGCCGGCTCCGCGCCGAGGTGGCGAAATTGGCAGACGCGCTAGCTTCAGGAGCTAGTGCCCGCAAGGGCGTATGGGTTCAAGTCCCTTCCTCGGTACCACGCCCCAATGTGAGGAACCCAGCCGGCAGGCGGTAACACTGGCCCAGGTGGCGGAATTGGTATACGCGTACGTTTGAGGGGCGTATGAGGCAACTCATCCGGGTTCAAGTCCCGGCCTGGGCACCACACTCCTGAACCTTCTGCGGGCGGCCGGTGGCCGCCCGTTCGTCGTTCCGAGCACGATCTCTGTCGCCCGGGCGGTTAGCTCAGCTGGTCAGAGCGCCTCGTTTACACCGAGGAGGCCGGAGGTTCGAGTCCTCCACCGCCCACCATTCCAGCGTCCATCACGCCGTCGGGGCCGGGTGGCAGCGCGTGACCGTGCCGGGAGGCCGTTGTCCCCATCGGGCTGCAAGGTATGCTGGACGCTCGGGTGTGTGACCGCGTATCGAGGAGAATGAATGGATCTGACCCTGATCGTCATCATCGCGATCGTCGTCGTCATCGTCCTGTTCGTCGTCGGCATCTACAACGGCCTCGTAACCCGGCGCAACCGGATCGACGAAGCCTTCTCCCAGATCGAGGTCCAGCTCAAGCGACGGCACGACCTGATCCCGAACCTCGTCCAGGCCGTGAAGGGCTACATGGGGTTCGAGCAGGACGTCCTGACCAGGGTCACCGAGGCTCGTGCGAACGCCGTTGCGGCGGGGGCCAAGGGTCCGGCGGAGCAGGCGGCCGCGGAGAACGCCCTGACCGGCACGCTACGCTCGCTGTTCGCGGTCGTCGAGAACTACCCGGAGCTCAAGGCGAACCAGAACGTCATCCAGCTCCAGGAGCAGCTGACCACGACCGAGAACCAGATCAGCTTCTCGCGCCAGCACTACAACGCGACCGTCCTGGACTACAACAACTCGATCCAGACGATCCCGGCCGTCGTGATCGCGGGGCCGATGGGCTTCACCAAGCGCGAGTTCTTCGACGCCGAGCCCGAGGCCACCGAGGTTCCCAACGTCGATCTCAGCCTGAACTGATCGAACGGCGCCTGGCGCCGGCCTGAGCAATCACCATGGCGACCTTCTACGACCAGATCGGCGCAAACCGCCGGAACTCGGTCCTGCTTGCCCTTGCCGTCATCGTCCTGCTGGGCCTCCTCGGCCTGCTCATCGGCTGGGCGGTCACCGGTGATCCACGTGCGGCCCTGCCGTCGACCGGGATCGCCATCGTGGTCGGCCTGCTCGCGTCGCTGTTCTCGTACTTCCTCGGCGACTCGCTGGTCCTGGCAACCTCCGGCGCCAAGGAGGTCACGGCGCAGGACCAGCCACAGCTGATGAACGTCGTCCAGGAGATGGCGATCGCGGCCAACGTGCCGATGCCCAAGGTCTACCTGATCAACGACACGGCACCCAACGCCTTTGCGACCGGCCGCGATCCGGCCCACGCGTCGGTCGCGATCACGATCGGCCTGCTCCAGAAGCTGGATCGCGAGGAGCTGCAGGGCGTGATGGCGCACGAGCTGTCGCACGTCCGCAACTTCGACATCCGGTTCTCGCTCATGGTCGGCGTGCTGGTCGGGTCGATCGCGCTGCTGGCCGACTTCTTCCTGCGGTTCACGTTCTGGGGTGGCGGCTCGCGCGGCTCGAGCCGGGATCGCAACTCGGGTGGCGGCGGTCTCCAGGTGATCGTGTTCGTGCTGGCCATCGTGCTGGCCATCCTGGCCCCGATCATGGCCCGGCTGGTCCAGATGGCGGTCAGCCGCCAGCGCGAGTACCTCGCCGATGCCTCGGGCGTCGAGCTGACTCGCAACCCGGCGGGCCTGGAGCGTGCGCTGGCCAAGATCGCGCTCGACCCCGAGCCGCTGGAGGTCGCCAACCGGGCGACCCAGCACCTGTACTTCGAGAACCCCGTGAAGGGCGTGAGCGGCCGCAAGTCCAACCTGTTCTCGACCCACCCGCCGGTCCTCGACCGGATCAACCGGCTTCGCCAGCTGAGCGGACAGCCGGCGCTTCCCCGGCCCGAGCTGGCCCTCGATCCGGCCGCGCAGGGCGCCGCGCTCGGCGTGTCCGGCGGTCCGCCGCCCGGGGTCCGATAGGTCGCACGCAGAGGCCCGCGCTCCTTGCCGCTCGAACGGGGCCCATGGTATTCTGCGCCGCGCCGACGGACCCCCGTGGGAGTCCGGGAACGGGCCGAGATAGCTCAGTTGGTAGAGCACGCGACTGAAAATCGCGGTGTCGCCAGTTCGAATCTGGCTCTCGGCACCAACCTCGTGTCGGCACATCGAGCGGAAGTGGCTCAGTTGGTAGAGCATCACCTTGCCAAGGTGAGGGTCGCGGGTTCGAGTCCCGTCTTCCGCTCCATTCCCCCCATATGTGAGATCGACTTCCGGCACCGCTGCCCCTTCGTCTAGTGGTAGGACAGCGGACTTTGGATCCGTTAGCCGAGGTTCGAATCCTCGAGGGGCAGCCAACCTGACAACATCGCCGGCGCCCGAGGCCGGCCCGGGGCGACGTGGCGAAGTGGCCTAACGCGGGGGTCTGCAAAACCCTTATTCATCGGTTCGAATCCGATCGTCGCCTCCACAATCTGAACTCGGAACCGCTCCTCACGGGGCGGTTCCGTGGTATCCGGGGCGCCGTTGCGACCAGCCGGTGAGCGGGCGGCAGGCTCTCGGGGGCGATCCTGCGAGCGCTGCCCCTCAGGGCGTGGGCGCGCCCCCGCATCGCCAGCGAATGAGGCCGTCGTACATGGTCGGCACGCCCACCGCAGGCCCGGTCTCGGGGTCCATGGTGAGGGCGACCGTGAACGAGACGACTCCGCCGAGCCCGTCGGAGTCGAGAGCGGCCGCGCGGAGGTCGAAGGGTCCTCCATATGTGAAGACGAGGCCGCCGTGACCCCCAGCCCAATCGGTCACGGACAGCTGCAATTGGGCACGCGCGAACGAGAGCGACGTGTCGTATGCGATCTCCACGGCTTGTTGGGGGAGACCCGAGACTTCGACGACCTGCGTCCGCGGCGCATCCCACTCGCACCACGCACTGCTCTCGACGAGTGCGGCATCGGTACACAGGCGCCACCGCCCACCCCCGAGATCACTGTTGTCCATGAGGTCGGAGGAATCCCGCGGCGGTTCATCGCCCGGTCCGGGAGCCTGCGCGATGAGACAGGCGTCCTGAGGAGACGCCGTCGAGCCCGGGTGGGTCACGACGTTCGTCGGAACGGAGGTGGCGGTGGCAGGCGGCGGAGGAGTGGGGGTCGCGGGCATCGTCACCTGCACAGGACTCGCGCACGCGGCGATCAGCATGCCTACCGGGATCAGCATCCATGCGCTCTTCGACACGAGTCGCCCCCTCGATGAAGCCCTGACCCTCTGACGATCAGGATGGGCATCCGGTTGCACGTCGTCAACGACCGCGACCGTGAAGCCATGCGCTGATGGACTCCGGTCCCGTGGGTGCCGCGCTGCTCACGGGGCAGCGCCCGCTCGCCTTGCGCTGCTCCGCCCGGACGACGCCTCGCTCCGGCGTCGCTCTGCGACGACTGCGACGCGGATCGCGAGGCCGGGCTATGCGCGCGATGGGCCCTCGACTGCCCCCGCCAGACGGCGATTCCTGCGAACCCTGGGGGCGGAACCTGATATCCCGCCGTGATGACGCTGCAATCTCCCCGCGAGCACGCGCTTTGGGTGCATGTAACCCGATCGTGCGTAAACCTGACCGGCCCATTTCGCGAGAAAGGAGCACCAGAATGACTGGCATGATCCTCCAGGACATCCAGGTTGGCTGGAAGGTCTTCGTCGGCTCCGAGGAGGTCGGCCATGTCGTGGACGTCGGATCCGCGGACATCGGCGTCAGGCACGGCCGCCTGATCAAGACGACCACCCGCATTCCGGGGGACAGGATCCTCGAGGCTTCCGACGGCGTGGTCGACCTGCGAGCGGACGACGACACCATGGACAGGCTCTCGATGGACTGACGGGCACGCGAGCCCGCCGTTCCGAACCGATCCCGCGGCTCCGGCGGAGGCGACCCTCTCCCGCACGTAGGCAGTGAGCTCCAGAATCGAGCTCACCGGTCGAATTCGATGGGTCGCTCCAGCGGCCAATACGCAGGACCGTCCCTCCGGGGGCGGTTCGTGCGTTGCCGCCCTTGCCGTTCTTGCGCCTCCACCCCTCGATGATCGTCGGGTCCAGGCGAGTCTCCGCTTCTCGCGTGTCCTGGATTCCTGCCAGGTACCGCGGGTGGTGGTCGTAGGCGGGGTCCTGCCACCGAACCTGGGCACGGTCGATGCCGCGCACGCTCACCTGGGGTCCCTCGCCCCGCCTCGGATGGCTTCGAACTGGTCTAGCACCGGTCACGGCGGTAGGTGACAGCAGATTCGCCCGTTTCCGTCGATAGCACCGCGACGCGCGGTGGGCGACAGAACCGGGCAGGGCGCACGTGGGTCGCAGGACCGGGAAACCCGGGATCAACCGGGAGCGCAGTGCATCGCCGGGAACCGGCGGTGCGTCACGAGGCCCGGAACCGACGGGTGCCACGGGTGTCAACGGGCCGGAGAGGAGAACCGGCACCCGGCGGCCTAGCGGCGTACGATGCGCCGAGCCTGCGATGGGCCTCGCGCCGAGGTGGCGGAACCGGCAGACGCTGCGGTCTTAAACACCGCTGGGGGCAACCCCGTTCGGGTTCGAATCCCGACCTCGGCACCACCACTGGCATCCGCTTGACCGGCGTCACGCGTCGTCCCGACCCACCCGCTACGATCCGGAACACCTGTTCTAACGGAGGGGCGTCTGGCGGATTGGATCGTCTCGGTCGGCACCGATGTGCGCTTGTTCCCGCGAGTGGAGCACCGCCACGCGAACGGGACCATGGCGTGACCAGACGCCAACCGTGATCAGCGCGCTCGGCGAGCCCCGCCGCGAACGGTGGAGCTGGCTATGCCCGTGCGGCGAGGTCTGGACGTGGGAGCGGCCTGTCCGATCATAGATGTCGTGCGCAGGTCTACTCTGTGGCCATGATCTCACCGCCGGCAGGGGATAGCGGCTCGCCGCCCGGCGATCTGTGCGCGGGCCCGACGTTCTACTGGTGGGCGACCCGCATCGAGTTCGCGCTCGGGGTCGCTTCACTCCTGTTCGCGATCTGGGTGGTCCTCGCGTTCCCGGAGGCCCCGTTCGGCGATCGACCTTCGCTACACATATTCGGTGTCGTGATTTGGGGTTCCGTCGTTTCGTACGTCGGGTTGCTCGCCATGTTGATCGGCATCGGTTGGATGATCAGCATCTATCGAGATCTGCGCAGCGATTCGCCCACCTCCTGGCGGTACCGCGACCACCGCTGAAGCCTGTCGCGGATCGACCCATCTGCCCTAGCCCGGGCGCAGCAGCCGCCCCCGGATCAGCCGGGCCCGGGCGTGCCTGCAAGGCGCTCGAGGATGACCTTCTCGAGCGACAGGATCCGCTCCTCCAGCGTCTCGATGCGCGTGAGGATCGCGGCGTTGCCCTCGAGCAGACGGTCGTTCTGCGTCTCCTCGAGATCGGCTTCGGCTGCAGCGTGCTCGAGCGTGAGCCGGTCGCGCGTCGACGACCGGTTGCCGGCCAGGAGGATCAACGGCGCGGCATAGGCCGCCTGGGTCGAGAACGCGAGATTGAGGAGGATGAACGGGAACGGGTCGAAGTGGAAGACGAGCCACGCGTTGCCCGCGATCCAGATGACGACGAACACGGTCTGGATGATCAGGAACCGCCAGCTGCCGAGGAAGCCGACGACCGCGTCCGCGATCCGGGCGCCCATCGGCGCGTTGTCGAACATCGCCTGGTTGACCGGGTGTCGACTCCGCCCGCCGATCGCGGTCCCTGCCTGGCGAAGCACGTCCCGTGCCGAGTGCCGCATCGCGTGGCCTCCGAGCCCCAAGCCGCCCGGCACACGCCGGCGGACGCGGTCACGGTAGTCCGATCCACCAAGGGATGCTGCCGAGCCCGCCACCGTGAGCCGGCAGCGGGGAATGGGCGAGGCTCCTCAGCGACGCCGGCCGAACAGGCCCTTGCGCTCCTTGCCGGCAGGCGCCTCCGCAGGCTCGGTCCCGAACACGATCCCGAACAGGTCCCGGAGCCGGGCCGCGGGCACCGTCTTGGGCGCGCTGCGCACGACCGGGACACCTTCGTTCGCCGCCTTGAGGTAGATGAACGGGTCGTACGGCAGGTCGGACGTGATCTTGGCGCCCAGGGCGCTCTCGATGTCGCCGCGCCGGAG
This sequence comes from uncultured Chloroflexia bacterium, assembly GCA_963835335.1. GTDB lineage: Bacteria > Chloroflexota > Limnocylindria > Limnocylindrales > CSP1-4 > CAIXZV01. The sequence goes on from CAWIFB010000045.1 coordinate 47,252, forward strand.
CAGGTCCCGGGCAAAGGCGTTGTTGAGCACGAACATCGTCGTCGCCCCGACCGCGCCGGTCTCGGACATCTGGTCCAGCAGCAGGTGGACCGCGTTGAGCGCGGGGATCTCCGGCAGCACCGGGATGATCACGACGTCCGAGCGGCTGAACAATGCCAGCATCCGCTCGTCCAACGACGCTCCCGCGTCGATGACGACGATCTCGTACGCTTCGAGGGCCCGCGCGACGATCCTCTCTGCGTGCTCGCCGGTGAACAGCGGCGCAAACCCGGGTGTCGGCGGGGCCGCGAGAAGCTGGAGCCCGCTGGCGTGATGGACGGCATACGTCCGGAACAGCTCCACCTCGTTGAGGGCGTTCTCGTCTCGGATGAGCTCCAGCAGCGTCTGCTTCGGCTGGAGGTTGAGGTGCGAGGCGACCTGCCCGAACGAGAGGTCGAAATCGATGATCACGACCCGGTTCGGGTGGCGCTCGGCGGCCAGCAGCGCAAGGTTGGTCGCGACAGTGGTCGTCCCGACGCCGCCCTTCGGGCTGAACACCGTCACCACGCGACGCGCCTGCGGATTGCCGATCGGTGCGCTGGCGACGGACCGCCCGTCCTGGGCTCGCTGGAAGCGCAGCGACAGGGCTTCGATGCGCGCCTCGAGCTCGGCGGCGTCGAACGGCTTGGTGATGACATCGTCGGCGCCGGATTCGAGCAGCGCGATCCGCGCCTCGACATCGTCGGTCTGGGCGACCGCGAGGATGGGCAGCGCCGCCGTCCGAGGCTCGGCGCGCAGCTCGGTGACGATGGCGCCGACGGTGGTCGTCGCGGGGATCTCGTCGATCACGATCAGGCTGTAGCCTGCCGCCTCGCGGATGAGCTCCTCGGGCAGGGAGACCGCGGTGACCCCGTGACCGGGGCGCGCGAGCGCGGCCGACAGCGCTTCCGCGGCGACGGGGTCCGAGGCGAGGAGGACGATCGAGAGTTGCACGAAGCCCCCGGAGGCTGAGCGACGGGATGACGGCGGAGAGCATACACGGGTGGTCTCGCCATCGGCAGGCAGCGTCCGCCCGTCGGCGCGAGCGCCGTGGGCCGGATCCGCGCCGAGGAGAGGACGGCGGTCGAGGGCCGACCCGGACGGCGGTCGCCGAAGGGCCCGTGCTATCCTTCCGCGGTCCTTTCGGCTCCGCCCGGCATGTCCGCCAGCGGGGCAGATCCCATAGGAAGGAGTCGTGCAGGCCGTGCGCCGCTATGAACTCATGCTCGTGATCCGGCCCGATGCGCCGGACGACAAGGTCTCGGCGGTCATCGACCGCACCACACGCTACCTCGTGGCCGCGGGTGGGCAGATCGTCAAGGTGGCGCCCTGGGGCCGCCGCCGGCTCGCGTACCCGATCGACCGCCACCGCGAGGGCTCGTACCACATCATCGTGTTCGAGTCCCCGGCCGAGGCGATCGCGGAGCTCGAGCGCAGCCTCCTGATCACCGAGGAGGTCCTGCGCCACCTCGTGACGCGCGCGATCCGTCCCGTCAAGGTGCGTCGAGATGCGGCTTCATCGGATGATGACGTAGCCGAGGCCGATCTCCCGTCCGGCGACGAGGAGGACCTGGACGACGAGGACGGCGAGCGGATCGACGAATCCGAGAGCGAGGCCGCACCCGCGGCCATCGACTGAGGCGGGAGTTCTGCGATGGCGTCGTTGTCCAAGGTCTCGATCATCGGCAACCTCGGGCGTGATCCCGAGATGCGCTACACGCCCAACGGTCGCCCGGTGACCGAGTTCAGCGTGGCTGTCAACCAGAGCACCAAGAACCAGCAGACCGGCGAGTGGGTCGAGGCGACCGACTGGTTCCGGGTCACCGTCTGGGGTGACCGCGCCGAGCGGACCGCGGAGCAGCTCCACAAGGGCAACCGCGTGTTTGTCGAGGGCCGCTTCCGTACCCGCGAGTTCGAGGCGCGCGACGGCCAGAAGCGCACGTCGCTCGAGGTCACCGCGGACAGCGTGATCAACCTCGACCCCCGCGTCCGGGACGATGCCGAGGGGACGTTCAGCGCACCAGCCGGCGGCAGCGCCGGAGCCGGCGGCAGCGCCGGTGGCCAGGGCGCCCCGGTTCGCCCGACCCGCGCCCCGAGCGACGGCGACGATCTCGACGACCTCCCGTTCTGACACCTTCCGCGGCCATGCGCCGCTCCGGCGGACACGCGCCGCCACCAGCAATCCAGGAGACCTGAGCCATGCCCCCCAAGTCGAACAAGCGCGACGACTACTACCGTGACCGCCGCCGCCGCAAGGTGTGCTCGTTCTGCGCGGACAAGACGGCGATCATCGACTACAAGGAGGTCAACCGCCTCCGCCGGTACCTGTCCGAGCGCGCCAAGATCGAGCCCCGCCGCAAGACCGGCACCTGCGCGGCCCACCAGCGCGAGCTGGCCGTGGCGCTCAAGCGCGCGCGGCACGTCGCGTTGCTGCCGTACGCGCCTCAGCACCTGCGCCCCTGACCCGGTGACGCGTCTCGGGACGCGTCTCGGCGCGTCCGGGGAGTGCCGGGCCGCGCCGGCAGGTCCCCGATGATCGCCGGGCTGGGCCTGTTCGTCGGAGGCGCGGCCGCCGGGCTGTTCGGGTCGCTGCTGGGCCTGGGCGGCGGCATCCTCCTCGTCCCGCTGCTCACGCTCGGGTTCGGACGGCCCCTCCGCGAGGCGGTCGCTGTCTCCCTGGTGTCGGTGATCGTCACCTCGAGCGCCTCCGCCAGCGTGTACCTGCAGCGGCACGTCGCGAACCTGCGGCTGGGGATGGTCCTGGAGGTGTTCACGGCCGGCGGCGCGCTCGCCGGCGGCCTGATCGCGTTCCTGCTGCCCGCCGCCGTCCTGCAGGCGTTGTTCGCCATCCTCCTGACCTGGGTCGCCGTGTCGATGCTGCGCCGGCGGGAGCAGCCCACCCGCGTACCCGTCGTGATCGACGACGATCGGGCGGGTGTCCCGCTCGACGACCCCGGGACCGCGGAGGCCGGGTCGGGCGATTCGGCCGGGTCGGAGGCTTTCGGCCGGGTCGGATGCTTCGGCCGGGGTCGTCGCCGGCACCGTGGCCGCACCAATCCTCGACACGCCCGAGCGTCCCGGTCTCGCGGCGTCGCTATCGGGCGAGGGCTACCTGGTGACCCGGTTGCCGTTCGGCATGGCGGGTGCGCTGGGCGCGGGCGTCGTCTCGGCCCTCCTGGGTGTCGGAGGCGGAATCATCAAGGTGCCGGTCATGCACCTGGTGATGGGCGTCCCACTGAAGGTCTCGACGGCGACCAGCAACATGATGATCGGCGTCACCGCGACATCCTCGGCGGTGATCTACCTGCTCCGGGACCAGATCAACCCATACGTCGCGGGTCCGGTGGCGGCCGGGGTGTTCGTGGGCGCGTCCGTCGGAGCCCGGATCATCAACCGCGTCAATGTCGAGCTGCTGCGCTGGCTGTTCGTCGTCGTCCTGCTCGTGACCGCGTTCCAGATGGCACTCAAGGCGTTCGGCCTGTGACGGGCAGGGCCGCGACCGGGCGTTCGTCCGGCCAGGACGCGGGGTTCACGATCGAGGCTGCGATCGCGCGGCTGCTGACCGTCGGGACCTACATCGCGATCGGGCTGGTCGTCGTCGGCGTCGTGGGCATGCTCCTGTCGGGGATCGACCCGCTGGCAGATCGGACGCCGCCCGCGTTCGACCTCGGCCACCTTCCTGCCGACCTCCTCGCCGCGCGCCCGGAGGCGTTCCTGTGGCTGGGGCTCGTCACCGTGCTGGGTCTCCCGGTGGGCCGGGTGGTCGTCGCCGGTGTCGGGTTCCTCGCTGCCGGAGACCGGCGACTGGCGCTCGTGTCGGCGGCGGTGCTGCTGATCGTGGTGGCGTCCGTTGCCGCGGCGATTGGGCTGGAGGGCTGATGGACGTCCTTGTCCTCGCCGTCGCGTTCCTGGTCATCCTCGCGGGCGCGGAGCTGTTCACGAATGGCATCGAGTGGTTCGGGCGCAAGCTCGAGCTGGCCCAGGGCGCGGTGGGCTCGGTCCTGGCCGCTGTCGGAACCGCGCTTCCGGAGACCCTGATCCCGATCATCGCGATCGTGTTCAGCCGCGGCGGCGCGACCAACGACATCGGCGTCGGCGCCATCCTGGGTGCGCCGTTCATGCTCTCGACATTGGCCATGTTCGTCACCGGCGTGGGCGTGCTCGCCTTCCGGCGGCGACGTCCGACCGCGACCCGGATGGCGGTGGACACCGTCGTGCTGGTCCACGACATGCGCTACTTCGCGCTGGCGTACGCGCTGGCCATCGCGGCCGCCTTCCTGCCCGCCGAGGTCGGCTGGGTCCGCCTGGTCGTCGCGGGAGCGCTGCTCGTGATCTATGCGTGGTACGTCCGCGTCCACTTTGCCGCGGATGCGGATTCTGGCGAGGAGGCGCTCGCGCCGCTGCGGTTCCATCGCCTCGATCCCTCGGCCCGCGCCCGGGACGGCTCGACGCCGCGCCTGCGCATCGTCACGACGCAGGTGCTCGCGGCCCTCGCGTGCATCGTCGGGGGCGCCTACCTGTTCGTCGGCGCGGTCGAGCACCTCGCCGCGTCGATCGGCGTCAGCGAGATCCTGCTCGCGCTCGTGATCGCGCCCATCGCCACCGAGCTGCCCGAGAAGTTCAACTCGCTGATCTGGGTGCGGCAGGGCAAGGACACGCTCGCGATGGGCAACATCACGGGAGCGATGGTGTTCCAGTCGGCGATCCCCACCGTGGTCGCGCTCGTGTTCGCGGGCGAGAGCTGGCGGGTGAGCGGCGATTCCGCCGTCGCGTTCGCGAGCGCCGGCATCGCCTTCCTCGCGGTCGGTGCGGTGTTCCTGCCGATGTGGCGCCGGGCGCACCTCGACGGGCGGGCACTGCTCGTCGGGGGGGCGTTCTACCTCGGCTATCTCGCCCTGGTGGCCGCTCATCTCGCGGGCGTCGTGTAGGAGGCGTCTGCACCGTCCGGCACCGTCCTCCGCGGTCCGGCGGGCCGGTCGGCCGGGGTGATACGAGCGGGCCGCGTGCTAGACTCGGGCGACCCACGAGCCATTCCGGAGCGGCCATCGTGCCGCCCGCGCGACTGGAGCAGAGAGATGCTCACCGAGCAGCCGTCGGCCTCGACGGCACCCACGCAGCCACGCCAGCTGGACGACCTGATCGCCTATTTCGAAGGCGACTGGGTCCCGATGCGGGACGCCCGGGTCAGCATCATGACCCACGCGTTCATGTACGGCACGGCGACCTTCGAGGGGATCCGGGCGTACTGGAACGCCGACCAGGGCCGCCTGTACGCGCTGTTCGTGCGCTCGCACGTCGAGCGGATCCGCAACTCCGCGAAGATCCTGCTCATGGACCCGGTCCCGTCCGCGGACGAGATGGTGGCGATCATCACCGAGACGATCCGGCGCAACCACTTCACCGAGGATGCGTACATCCGGCCCTCGTTCTACAAGAGCACCCGCGCGATCGGGGTGCGGCTCCACCACCTCGAGCACGAGCTGTACGTCATCGCGGTGCCGTTCGGGAACTACCTCGACATCGACAAGGGCGTCCGCCTCCAGACGTCGTCGTGGCGCCGCAACGCGGACGAGGCGCTGCCGGCGCGCGGCAAGATCGTCGGCGGCTACGTGAACATGGCGTTCCAGAAGTCCGAGGCGGAGCTCAACGGGTTTGACGAGGCCCTGGTGCTCGCACCCGACGGCCACGCGTCCGAGGCATCGGCGGCGAACCTGTTCATCGTGCGCGACAAGACGGTCATCACGCCGCCGCTGTCGGACGACATCCTCGAGGGCGTGACCCGCAAGGCGGTGATCCAGCTGGCCGCAGACGCCGGGATCGACGTGGACGTCCGCTCCATCGACCGCTCCGAGCTGTACGTGTGCGACGAGGCGTTCCTGTGTGGCACCGGGGTCCAGGTCAGCCCGGTGATCGAGGTCGACCATCGCCGGGTCGGCGACGGAACGGTGGGACCGGTCGCGCGCCTGATCAGCGAACGCTACTTCGCGGCCGTCCGCGGCAACCTGCCCGAGTACCGCCACTGGCTGACGGAGATCACGCCGGACTGACGTCGCCCGGGGACCGCACCGTCCCCGACGCGGCCTGCGCCGCCGGGCCTCGGTCACCGGCTCAGCCGGGGCCCTCCACCGACAGGTTCGGTGCGTCCTTGCCGAGGGTGACCACGATGTTCGCGGGCACCGACGCGTCCGTTGCCATGGTCGCCTTCACGCCGAACAGGTCCTCGAGGTAGGTCACCGACCCGGCCACGACCGTTTCCGCGCCGTTGTAGACCACGATCTTCGTCTTCGCCGCCGTCGGCGCCCCCTTGTTGGGTGCGGACGCGTCGAGGCCGGCGTAGGCGAGGTAGTCGGCCACGTTCGACGCGAGTCCCGTCTTGCCCGAGGCGTTGACGACCCACACCTGCGCCTGCTCGGTGGCCAGCTGCTCCTGCTGTGCCAGCAGCTTCGGATCCACCGTGAACGCGCTGGCCACGGCCCGGCGAATACGGGCCGCGTTGATCACGATGTCGCTGTTCGTGCCGTGCGATGGCCCGTACATGTCGGTCGAGTAGAACGGCGGCGCAAAGACGAACGAGCGCAGGTTCCGGGTATCGATCTGCTGCGACAGCGACAGCAGCGGGCCGACCATCGACACCGGCATGTCGGTCTTGACCGACCGCTGCAGCGTGTTGAGGAGCTCCGGCAGGTTGGCCATGATCGCCTGGGGATTGACCTGGTCACGGACCGAGATCAGCACGCGCTGCTGCCGACGCCCCCGGTCGAAGTCGTCGGAGCCGTGCCGCGACCGGGCGTAGATGAGTGCCTCGGTGCCTGTCATGTGCTGCGGGCCGGCCGGGATGTACACGCGCTGGGTGCCCGAATCCCCGGGGTAGTGGTCGTCCGCGACCGGGATCTGGACGTTGATCTGCGCTCCGCCCAGGGTATCGACGACCTTCGTGAAGCCCGAGAAGTTGACCATCACGTAGTACGGGATGTCGATGCCGTAGAGCTCGCCGAGGATCGCCTTGAGGGCATTGAACCCCCGCGTCGTCGGGGTCTCGCCCGGCCACAGGTTGGCCCGGTTGCGGTTCTGGGTCCACCAGCTGTTGATCTTGCCCGCATAGGTGCTGCCCCACAGCGAGCGAGCGTTGGCGGGCACCGGGACACCCACGCTGTCGCGCGGGAGCTGGAACATGGCGACCTGCCTGGTCTTGGGGTCGATCGAGACCACGATCATGGTGTCCGTGTTGAAGCTGCTGTCACCCGGCCGCTGGTCGCTGCCCACGAGCAGCACGTTGAGGCGGTCGGTCCCGTTCCAGGGCGGCAGCGTCGGCGCCTGGGTGCCCGCGTCCCCGGATCCGATCGGCGTCGGGAGCACGTCGGTCGGTGACGGCTGGTCGCTCGGCTCATCCGATGCACTGGCCCCGTCCGAGGCGCCCGGGGACGGGCTCGCGTCGGGCAGCTGGCAGTCCGGATCGAGGTTGTCCGCGGACAGGCAGCCGACGAAGGTCAGGGCCAGCGTGTCGTAGCGCGCCACGGCGACGTGCCCGCCGGCCATGACCAGCAACACGGCGAGCAGCCCGGCGATCGACAACGGATTGAGCGGGAGCCGCGCACGCCCCAGCCGGCCGCCACCCGAGGCGTCCGTGGCGTTGAGGAACCGGGCCACCTGCCAGGCGTCGACCGCGGCGACGATGCGGTACAGCAGGGCCACGATGTTGAGGATGAAGATGGCCGTGAGGACCTCCGGCTGGACCACGAATCCCAGCAGGTCCGCCCGGTTGGCACGGAGGACGATGCCGGCCAGCAGCGCCAGCGACAGGAACGGGAGCGCCGCGAACGCGAGGCCGCGCGTGAGGGCGCCCGCATAGGCGTGCCCGAGGCCCGGGAAGATCAGCGACAGGAATGCCGCCGCGAACGCTGAGCGCGAGCGCGGCGACGGTGTCCGGGTAGGCTGCATCGCGCGGAATGATACTTCGGCCCCCGATCCGGGGGGTCCGGCCGGTCCGGGCCACCGGTGGTTCCGCTGCAGATCTGCGGGGCGGGACGGAGCGGGGGTCGGCACCGGCGCGCGACGGCGCGCCGTTCCGTAGACTGGTCACCCCGCCGCGGTTCAGCCCCGACCGTCGGTCATCCACCGAGGCCGCATGTTCCAACCCGTCTCCGCCAGACCCGACTTCGTGGCCCAGGAGCACGAGCTGCTCCGGGAGTGGAGCGAGCGCCGCACGTTCGCCCGCCTGCGCGCCCAGAACGCGGGTGGCCCGCGGTGGAGCTTCCTCGACGGGCCGATCACGGCCAACAACCCGATGGGCGTCCATCACGCCTGGGGTCGCAGCTACAAGGACCTCTACCAGCGGTTCCACGCGATGCTCGGCGAGGACCAGCGGTACCAGAACGGGTTCGACTGCCAGGGCCTGTGGGTCGAGGTCAACGTCGAACGCGACCTCGGGTTCACCTCCAAGCGTGACATCGAGCGATACGGGATCGCGGAGTTCGTGAGCCTGTGCAAGCAGCGGGTGCTGACGTTCGCCGCGCGCCAGACCGAGCAGAGCATCCGGCTCGGGTACTGGATGGACTGGAACGACCCGCAGGAGCTGGTCCGGCTGCGGGACATGCTCGCCGCCGACCCCGCCCAGACGGCGACGATCGAGGGGCCCGGGGGGCCGGTCACGGACACCGTCGAGATGCTGGTGGGCAGGCTGGGCATGCCCGATGTCGGCGGCAGCTACTTCACGTTCAGCAACGAGAACAACGACCTGATCTGGGGGTTCCTGGCCGAGTGCCACCGGCGCGGCTGGATCTACCGCGGCCACGACACCATGCCGTGGTGTCCCCGGTGCGGGACCGGCCTGTCGCAGATGGAGATGAACGAGGGCTACCAGGAGCGCGAGGATCCCGGGCTGACGGTGCGCCTGCCACTGGTGGACCGGCCCGGCGAGGCGCTCCTCGTCTGGACGACCACGCCCTGGACCCTCGCCGCGAACGTTGCGGCCGCGGTCGGTCCGGACCTCCGATACGTCCGCGTCCGGCAGGGCGGCGACCAGCTGTGGCTGGGCAAGGGGACGCTCCGGCAGGCGCTCCAGGGCCCGTTCGAGGTGCTCGAGGAGCGTTCCGGCGCCGACCTGGCGGGCTGGCGCTACACGGGACCCTACGACGACCTGCCGGCGATCCGCGACGCGTTCGCTGACGCGGGCTACGAGCACCGCGTCGTCACCTGGAGCGACGTGGGCGAGGACGAGGGGACGGGGATCGTCCATATCGCGCCCGGCTGCGGTGCCGAGGACTACCAGCTGGGCGTCTCGCTCGGGCTGCCGGTCGTCGGCCCGATCGACGAGGACGGGCGGTACTACCCCGGCTTCGGCTGGCTGACCGGGCGCGAGGCGCCGGCGATCAGCGAGGCGATCATCGGGGACCTGGAGCAGCGCCGGTTCTTCTACCACCTCGAGCCGTACGCCCACCGCTATCCGCACTGCTGGCGGTGCAGCACGCCGCTCCTGTTCCGGCTGGTCGACGAGTGGTACATCCGGATGGGCGAGGTCTACGACCGCCCGCGCGACCAGCTCACGGCGGCCGAGGTCGACGCCAGCCTGCGCTACCAGATCATGGACGTCGTCGACCAGATCCGGTGGATCCCCGGGTTCGGCTACGAGCGCGAGCTGGACTGGCTGCTCAACATGCGCGACTGGATGATCTCCAAGAAGCGCTACTACGGCCTCGCGCTGCCGATCTACGACTGCCGGGAGTGCGGCACGTTCGACGTCATCGGCGGGCGCGAGGAGCTGCGTGAACGCGCCGTCGAGGGCTGGGAGGCGTTCGAGGGCCATACGCCGCACCGGCCGCACGTGGATGCGGTCAGGATCGCCTGCCCGGGGTGCGGAGCGCCCGTGTCGCGGATCACCGACGTCGGGAACCCCTGGCTCGACGCCGGGATCGTGCCGTTCTCGACGCTCCACTTCCGCGAGGACCCCGGCTACTGGGCGCAGTGGTTCCCGGCCGACTTCGTGTCCGAGAGCTTTCCGGGCCAGTTCCGCAACTGGTTCTACGCGATGCTCGCGATGTCGACCGTGCTCCGCCGCGAGCCCCCGTTCAAGACGATCTTCGGCTACGCCACGCTGTTCGGCGAGGACGGCCGGCCGATGCACAAGAGCTGGGGCAACTCGATCGAGTTCGACGAGGCGGCCGAGCGCATGGGCGTGGACGTGATGCGCTGGATGTACGCATCGGCGCGCCCCGACGACAACATCCTGTTCGGCTGGCACGCCGCGGACGAGGCCCGCCGGCGCCTGCTCGTGCTGTGGAACGTGTACGCGTTCTTCGTGACCTATGCCCGGCTCGCCGACTGGACGCCCGTCGACGCGCCGCCCGTCGCCCAGCGCCCGCCGCTCGACCGCTGGATCCTGTCGCGGGCCGCCGGCACGGCGGCCGAGGTCGAGTCGGATCTCCGCGACTACGACGCGGAGGCGGCGACGCGCGTGCTCGGCACGTTCATCGACGACCTGTCCACGTGGTACCTGCGGCTGTCGCGGCGACGGATGTCGCGCGGCTCCGGTGCGGACCGGAACGCCGCGTTCGCAACCCTCCACGCGGCACTGCTGGCGGTGGCCCGGACGACGGCGCCGATCCTCCCGTTCCTGTCCGACGCGATCTACGGGAACCTCGCCGGCGGGGCCGACCCGGGAGCGCCCGACAGCGCCCACCTGACGCCGTGGCCGGCCGCGGAGCTCGCCCCGCTGCGCGACGAGGCGCTGGAGGAGGCGGTTGCCGTCGCGCGCAGAGCCGTCGACCTGAGCCGGACGCTCCGCGGCCAGGCCGGGCTCAAGGTCCGGCAGCCGCTGGCGCGCCTGTGGATCGCGCTGCCGGGGCGCGACATCGCGGAGCGCGACGCGCTGATCGAGCTCGTGCGCGTCGAGGCCAACGTCAGGTCGGTGGAGCTGATCGGCGACGAGTCGACGCTGGTGGATCGCGGCGTCAAGGTGCTGCTCCCCAAGGTCGGCCGCCGGCTGGGTGCACGGATCCCTGCCGTGACCGCCGCGGCACGCGAGGGCCGGTTCGAGATCCACCCGGACGGATCGGTCACGCTCGCGGGCGAGACGCTGGCGCCGGACGAGGTGGAGATCCAGGCGACGCCCAGGCAGGGCACCGCCGTGGCCCATGACGACGGGATGGTCGCGGTCATCGACACCACGCTGACGCCGGAGCTGCGTGCCGAGGGCGACGCGCGTGAGCTGCAGCGCGCGGTCCAGGACCTGCGCAAGGAGGCGGGCCTGGAGCTCGACGACCGGATCGAGCTGTGGATCGACGGGCTGGATTCGGGGGTGGTGCCGTACCTCGAGGTCGTGAGTGCCGAAACGCTCGCCGACGAGACGCGGCTGGGTCCGCCGCCGGGCGACGTCGCGACGGCCACGGTGAGCCTCGATTCGGGCAACGTGCAGATCGCCCTTCGCCGCGCCGGACGGGACGGGTGATCCGATGACCACGCCCGACATCGGCCGGTCCGCCTCGGGCGACGACATCGAGGACGGGCTCGACGACGACACCGCGCCGGACGCCGCGGCACCAACCGGGCGACCCTGGACGCGCCCGTCGGCAGGGCGATGGCTGCTGTTTGCCGCGCTGGCCGCGCTGGTCGTGGCCGCGGACCAGCTGACCAAGGCGTGGGTGGTCGGGAGCCTGGCCCAGGGCGAGGGGTTCGAAGTGCTGGGCGACTGGATCCGGATCATCCACTGGCGCAACTCCGGGATCCTGTTCGGGATGCTGCCGCAGTCCGCCGGCGCGTTCGCGATCGCCTCGCTCATCGTCGCAGGCCTGGTCGTCGCCTACCACGCCAGGGCCGGGCGCGGGCTGGTCGTGACCCTTGCGCTGGGACTCCTGCTGGGCGGCGCGATCGGCAACCTGATCGACCGGGTGCACTATGGATCGGTGATCGACTTCGTGGACATGGGGATCGGCGCCTGGCGGTTCTACACCTACAACGTCGCCGATGCCGCCATCTCGACCTCGATCGTCCTGCTGGTGGGGATGGCGGCATTCCCGCGGATCGGCGAGTGGAGGCTCGATGCCTGACCTGCCCGAGACGGTCGAGGTGCTGCCGGACGACGAGGAGCTCGACGACCTCGACGACCTGGACCCGGGCCTGCCGCCCGAGCAGGTGGCGCCGTCCATCCCGCCCGGACCGCGGCGCCTGCTTGTCCCCGAAGGCGAGATCGTGCGACGGGTGGACCGCTTCGTCGCGGACCGGACCGGGCTGTCGCGGTCGTTCGTCCAGCGCCTGATCTCGGACGGCCGGCTGGTCGATGACGACGGCCGGCGGCTGCGCGCGAACTCGGAGGTCCGTGGTGGCGCGGTGACCCTCGAGGTCCCGCCGCCGGAGATCCCGTACCACCTCGAGCCGGACCCGACGATCGAGGTGCCGGTGGTCTACGAGGACGATGACCTGCTGATCGTCGACAAGCCCGCCGGGCTGGTGGTGCACCCGGCGCCCGGACACTGGCGCGGGACCCTGGTCAACGCGCTCCTCGCCCGGGGGGACCGGTACGGCGGCATCGCCGGGGTTGCCCGGCCGGGCATCGTCCACCGGCTCGACCGGGACACGTCGGGCCTGCTCATCGTGGCCAAGAACGACGCCGCCCAGTCGTCGGTGATGGCCCAGCTCAAGGCGCGCCGGGTGCGCAAGACGTACCTCGCCCTGGTGCTCGGCTCCGTGGCGGCGGCCGTGGGGCGGATCGAGGCACCCATCGGCCGCGACCCCAGGGACCGCAAGCGGATGGCCGTGGTGCCCAACGGCCGGCGCGCCGTCACCGGGTACCGCGTGCGCGAGCGGTTCGCCGGCTGGACGCTGCTCGAGCTTGACCTCGTGACCGGTCGCACCCACCAGATCCGGGTGCACCTGACCGCGCTCGGGCACCCGGTCGCGGGCGACCCGGTGTACGGGACGGGGACGTCGCGGCGGGGTCCCGACGGGCTGGAGCGGCTGTTCCTCCACGCGTGGCGCCTGGAGCTGGTCTCGCCCGCATCGGCGCGGCTGGTCCGGGCGGAGGCGCCGCTGCCCGCGGCGCTCGAGGCCGTGCTCGACGAGCTTCGCAGCGAGGAGCTGCCGCATGGCCGGCATGCACCGGGGGGTGCGGCGTGACCGAGCCCGAGGTCCTGCTCGGTGCACCCGGGGCGCTGCTGGTCATCATCAGCGGGCCTTCGGGGGTGGGCAAGGACACGATCATCGAGGCCCTCGCGAAGCGGCCACGGGACCCCGACTACCACTATGTCGTCACGTGCACGACGCGCCGGCCGCGGCCGGGCGAGGTCCCCGGCGTGTCGTACCAGTTCCTCAGCCAGCAGCAGTTCCGGGCGCTGCGCGAGGCGGGCGAGCTGCTGGAGGCGAACCAGGTGCACGGCAACTGGTACGGGACGCCGCGTCGCGAGGTGGCCCGGGCGCTGGCCGACGGGCACGACGTGATCCTCAAGATCGATGTCCAGGGCGCGCGTGTCGTCAAGGGCCGGGTCCCGGACGCGCTGCTCGTGTTCCTCGTCCCGCCGTCGCTGGAGGCGCTGTTCCAGCGCCTGCGATCCCGCGCGACCGAGACGGCCGACGAGCTCGAGATCCGGCAGCGGAACGCGGCGATCGAGCTGGCGCGGCAGGGCGACTACGACCGCGTGGTCGTCAACGAGACGGGCGAGGTTGACCGGACCGCCGCCGAGATCGAGGCGATCATCGAGCAGGAGAAGCGACGGAACGGCGACCGGCAGATCCGGATCGCCTGACGCCGGTGTTGCCCTCCGTGCCCCCCGACGGGCTGCTCGACGGGTCGTTCGACCGGCTCTCCGGGGCGTCCCGCGACGGGCTCCCCGATGACCCGCGGCGGGGCCTGGTCGAGGTCGCGGTCGACGCGCCGGCCGGGCCCGGTCCGCGAACGTACACCTACCTGGTGCCCGAGGGGATGGGGGACCTTGCGGCGGGTGAGCCGGTGCTGGTGCCGTTCGGCCGCGGCGGCCGGCAGGCGATCGGGGTGGTCATCGGTCCCGGGGTGGCGCCGGTGACGGGCGAGCTCCGACCGATCGCCGCCCGGGTCCGGAGCGACGGACCGCTGCTGCCGCCGCTGGCGATGGCGTTCGCCGGCGTGCTGGCGGATCGCTACCTCGCGCCGCTGGCGATGGTCATCCGCGCGATGCTCCCGCCGGGCATGCTCGAGCGGCTCGAGCTCGTCGCGGAGGTGACCCCGGCGGGCGAGGCCCGGCTCGGCGCGGAGTCCCCGGGCCTGGCCATCGCCGACGTCGACCTGCTCGACGAGCTGGCCGGCCGGTCGCGGCCCGTGCGCGAGCTCGCCACGCCCGAGGGCCGCGCCTCGCTCCTGCGCCGTCTCCGTGCGCTGGCCGCGGACGGCCTGGTCGACCTCACCTGGACGCTCGTCGGCGCTGCGGTGGGGCCGCGGTTCGAGCGGCGGCTGTGGCTCACCCCGGCCGGCCGGGAGGCCGCCGCGACGCTGCGGGCGGGTGGCCGGATCGCCGGCCGTCAGCCCGGTCCGCGCCAGCGGGAGGCGCTCGACGCCATCGCCGGAGCCCAGGAGGCCGGCATGTCCGACGCCATCGCCGGAGGCCAGGGGGCCGGCAGCACTCCGACCGATGCGGGGCTGGCGGCGGCGCCGCTCGCGGAGCAGTTCGGCGCCGGCGCGCTGGCGGGTCTCGTCCGCCGAGGCCTGCTCCGGGCCGAGGTGCGCGAGCGCCCCCGCCGCCCCCTGGCCGGGCGTCCGCCGGGGCTCCGTGGCGCGCGACCGTCGGGCGCCACGCTCACCGCGCCGCAGGCGGCTGCCGTCGAGCTTGTCCGGGCGGCCATCGATGCCCGCGACCCGACGCCGATCCTGCTCGACGGCGTCACCGGTGGCGGCAAGACGGCGATCTATGTCGAGGGGCTGGTGGCGTGCCTGGCCGCCGGACGGCGCGCGGTCGTGCTGGTCCCGGAGATCGCCCTTGCGACGCCGATCGTGGACCGGCTGCGAGCGGAGCTGCCGGTCCGGGTGGTCGTGCTTCACTCGGGTCTTGGGGAAGGGGAGCGCGCCGACGAGTGGCGCCGCGTCCGCGCCGGCGACGCTGACATCGTGGTCGGCACCCGGACCGCGTTGCTGGCCCCGCTCGATGACGTGGGCCTGATCGTCGTCGACGAGGAGCACGATCCCGGCTACAAGAGCGACCGGACACCCCGGTACCAGGCGCGCGACGCGGCGCTCGCACTGGGCGTGCTGGCCGGCGCCGCCGTGGTGCTCGGCAGCGCGACTCCCTCGGTCGAGAGCGTCGGTCACGCACGGGCGGGTCGGTACCGGCGCGTCGAGCTGCCGACCCGCCCGACCGGCATGGCGCCCCGGGTGACGGCCGTGGACCTGCGCGCCGAGCTCGCTGCGGGCAACCGCGGGCTGATCTCGGAGGCGCTCGCCGGTGCCCTGGCGGAGCTCGACCGGGACCGCGGCGATCGGGCGATCCTCGTCATCAACCGGCGGGGCACCGCGTCGGTGGTCATGTGCCGTGACTGCGGGCATGTCCAGGCGTGCCCGGATTGCGAACGGCCGCTCGTGTATCACCATGCCGGGACCACCCTTCGCTGCCACCACTGTGGCCGCGCGTGGCCGCCCGCGGTGCGCTGCCCGGCCTGCGCGTCACCGCGGATCCGCTACCTGGGCGGCGGCACGGAGCGCGTCGAGCGCGAGGTCCGCGGACGGTTCCCGGACCTCCGGGTGGGCCGGCTGGATCGGGACGTCGTCGAGCGCCGCGGCGCCGCCGTGCGGGTGCTCGACGCATTCACGGATGGACGGCTCGACGTCCTCGTCGGCACCAGCCTGGTCACCAAGGGCCTCGACATCCCCGAGGTGACGCTGGTCGGGGTGGTGTCCGCGGACGTCGCCCTCAACCTGCCCGACGAGCGGGCCGCGGAACGGACGTACCAGCTGCTCGCGCAGGCGGTCGGCCGGGCGGGTCGGGGCGACCGACCGGGGATCGCGCTGATCCAGACGTACCGGCCGGAGCACCGCGCGATCCGTGCCGTCGTCGACGATGAGGCCACGGCCTTCTATGACGAGGAGCTGGCGATGCGGGAGCGGTTCGGGTCGCCGCCGTTCGGCCGGCTGATCAAGCTCAGCGTCGGGCTTGCGGATCGCGATGCCGCGGAACGCGAGGCGATCGCGACGGCCGGTCGCCTTCGGGAGCGCGCACGGGCATTTGGGCTGCCGGTCGAGGTCGTCGGGCCAGCACCCGCGTACGTCGCCCGGCGGGCCGAGCGCTGGCGGTACAACGTCGTGCTTCGCGGCCCGGAGCCGGCGCTGCTCCTCGACCCGCCGCCGGGCGCGCCGTGGTCCATCGACGTCGATCCCGAGAGCCTGCTCTGACGGTTCGCGCGCGTCCGGCGGCGTCAGGCGCCGGCGGTCGGCGGCCGGTCGTCGCACGGCTTCGCAACCGACGGCAATTGGCAGGGCTCGACCCTCCTGTGACAATGGGGAGGACCGATCGACCGCTGCAGGCGACACAAGGAGGCGCTCGAATGACTGACGAGCTGGATTCGGGGACCACACCGCCCGAGGATGCGGGAGCGCTGTTGGATGAGCCGATCCCCGATGGCGGCGCGGACGCCGGGAGTGATGGAACCACGACGGGGGCGCGGGCGCGGGAATGGCTGAACCAGCTCGAGGCGATGATCCAGGAGGTCGCGACCCAGGCCGCGCCCGTGGCGCGCCAGATCGGCGCCAAGGCAGCAGAGCTGACGGCCGTCGCGGCGACCAAGGCAGGGCCGCTCGCCCACCGCGCCGCGGAGGTCACCACGGACGTGGGGCAACGGGTGGCGGGCCGCGCGCAGTCCGTCGCCGCGGAGCTGCGCAGCGACGCGGCGTCGCCGGCCGCCTCGGACCAGGCCTCGGATGAGCCGGCAGCCGAGACGGCGGCCGATGCGGCCGAGGAGCCCCCGCAGGCACCCTCGGCCTGACCCCACGATGCTGATCGGCCGCCCGGTACCGCGTGGGACCGGGCGGCCGTTCCGTATACTCTGCCGCCATGAGCGTTCGACCCATCGTCCTCCTCGGCGATCCTCGCCTCCGGCTGCGCGGCGAGACCGTCGACAGCTTCGGCAAGTACCTCCACGAGCTGCTTGACGACCTGGCCGCGACGATGCGCGCCGCGCCGGGCGTCGGGCTCGCGGCGCCGCAGCTCGGGGAGCCGGTCCGGGCGTGTGTGATCGAGGTCGAGAGCAAGCTCCACGAGCTGGTCAACCCCAGGATCGTGCGCAGCGACGGTGACGACCGGGACCTCGAAGGCTGCCTGTCGATCCCGGGCTACGTGGCGTACGTCACCCGCCGCGAGAAGGTCTGGGTCGTGGCCCAGAACCGGCTCGGCAGGAAGATCAAGGTCTCGGGCTCCGGCCTCCTCGGCCGTGCGCTCCAGCACGAGCTGGACCACCTCGACGGCAAGCTGTACATCGACTACCTCGAGTCGATGGAGGAGCTGATCGCCGTCGGCCAGGGCGGCGACGACGACGAGGACAGCGCGGAGATCCGCGAGGCGACGAGCGCGCTCGCGTGACCGGCCGGCCGGGCGACGAGCGCGTCCGGACGGTCTTCCTCGGCACCGGCGAGTTCGCCGTTCCGACGCTGCGCCGGCTCGCGACGCACCCGGCCGTCGCGCTCGCCGGCGTCGTCACCGCCCCGGCGCGGCCCGCGGGCCGGCGCCAGCAGCCGGAGCCGTCGCCCGTCCAGCGCGCGGCCGCCGGCTCCGTCCTGACCCCCGAGCGGCTCCGCGATCCAGGCGCGATCGCCGACGTCCTTGCGCTCGAGCCGGCGCTCGTCGTCCTCGCGGACTACGGACAGATCGTGCCGGCGGCGCTGCTCGACCTGCCGCACGGCGCGCTCAACCTCCACCCATCGCTGTTGCCGCGGCATCGCGGCGCATCGCCGATCCCGGCCACGATCCTGGCCGGCGACCGGGCGACCGGCGTGACGCTGATGCGCATGGATCGCGGCCTCGACACGGGGCCGATCGTGGCCGTGGACCGGCTCCCGCTCGACGGCACGGAGACGGCACCGACGCTCGAGCGGCGGCTGGCGGAGCTCGCCGCCGACCTGCTTGACCGATCGCTCGGGCCGTGGCTGCGCGGCGAGCTCCCGGCAACCCCCCAGCCGGACGCGGGTGCCACCCTGACGCGACCGCTCCGGCGGGAGGACGGACGCCTCGATCCCTCGCGCCCGGCCGCGGAGCTGGAGCGCGGGGTCCGGGCGTACGCGCCCTGGCCCGGGACCTTCCTCGACGCGGGCGGCGAGCGGCTGGTGGTGACCGGTGCGTCCGTCGCGCCCTCGGCGCCGGGTGACGAGCCGGGGCACCTCGTGCGCCACGACACGCGACCCGCGCTGACCACGAGCGATGGCCGGCTGGTGCTGGATCTCGTGACCCCGCCCGGACGGCGGCCGATGCCCGCGGCAGACTGGCTGCGCGGCCGCCGCGCGCCGCTGCCCTGACCGCGCCGGCGGGAGCGAGCGGCGCTCATGGCATGATTCCCCTGTGACACACGAACGACCGGTCGTCATCCCGTTCATGGGCCTGCGTCCCGCCCCATCCGCCACCACGCCCCGCGACGTGCGCCCGGGGATCGGCGGCATGACCCCCGAGGATCTCGTGGCGTGGCTCGGCGAGCGGGGTGAGCCCGCCTACCGCGCCCGCCAGGTGCTCGATGCGGCATGGCGCAGCCGGGTGACGTCGTTCGACGAGGTGCTCACGCTCCCGGCGCCCCTCCGTGAGGCGCTCGGCGCTGCGTTCCGCTTCGACACGGTGGTCGAGACGGAGGTTCGCGAGACCGACGGAGGTCTGACCGAGAAGGCGCTCCACCGGCTGTCCGACGGGCTGCTCGTCGAGTCGGTGCTGATGCACTTTCCCGCGCGCGGCGGCAGCCGCGAACGCCACACCCTGTGCGTGTCCTCGCAGGCGGGTTGCGCCGTCGGCTGCCCGTTCTGCGCGACCGGCGAGCTGGGCATGGAGCGGGACCTCGAGACCGCCGAGATCGTCGACCAGGTCCGGCACGCGGCGCGCCGGCTGGCGGCCGATGGCCGGCACCTGACCAACATCGTGTTCATGGGCATGGGCGAGCCGCTGCTCAACCTCGACCGCGTGCTGGAGGCGATCGCCGCGCTCAACGACGCGCAGCGGTTCGGCCTCGGGGCGCGCCACATCACGGTGTCGACCTCGGGTGTCGTGCCCGGGATCCGCCGGCTGACCGAGCTCGGGCCCCAGTTCACGCTCGCGATCAGCATCCATGCGGCGCGGAACTCGCTGCGCGACGTGCTCGTGCCGCTCAACCGGCGGTGGCCCGTCGAGGAGGTGGTGGCCGCGGCGCGATCGCATGCCGACGCGACCGGGCGCCGGGTGACCTACGAGGTCACGATGATCGACGGGATCAACGACACGGACGTCGACGCCGATGCCCTCGCGGAGCTCCTGCGCGGCGATCTCGCGCACGTCAACCTGATCCCGATGAACGCCGTCGCCCACACCCCGTGGACCGGCTCGCCGGTGCCCAGGGTCGAGCGGTTCGCCGAACGCCTTCGGGCTGCCGGTATCGCCACGACCATCCGGTTCAACCGGGGCACCGAGATCGGCGCGGCCTGCGGGCAGCTCGCAGCTGAGCACGCCGGCCAGCCGACGCCCATGGTCGTCCGGCGGCGTCGCGAGCGACTGGTCACCGAGAGCGCCGCCGCGCTGCGCGGCGAACGAAGCCACGAGCCCGTGCCGGCCGGGACGGGGGAGGCCTGATGCCGGGTGACCGCCGGCCCGCCGGCGTGCTGATCGCGGCCAGCATCCTCGACAGCGACCTCGGGGCGCTGGGTGACGAGATCCGGCGTGCGGAGGCCGCCGGGGCGGACCGGATCCACCTCGACGTGATGGACGGACACTTCGTGCCCAACATCACGTTCGGATGGAAGACGATCGAGGCGGTTCGCCGCGCGACCGACCTGCCGTTCGACGCTCACCTCATGATCGCCGAGCCGGGCCGCTGGACGGACCAGTTCCTCGATGCCGGCTGCGACTCGATCACATTCCACGTCGAGGTCGAGGCGCCGCAGATCCGGCCCGCGCTCGAGCGGATCCGGTCGGCCGGCCGCTCGGCCGGGCTGTCGGTCAAGCCGGCGACGCCGCTCGATGCGCTCGACGCGTACCGGGACCTGCTGGACATCGTGCTGGTCATGACCGTTGAACCCGGCTTTGGCGGGCAGGCGTTCATGACCGACGTCGCCGAGGCGAAGCTTGGACCCGCCCGTGCCTGGCTCGATCCCGCCGGGGCGTGCGAGATCCAGGTCGACGGTGGCGGGCGCGACGATACGGCCGAGGTGATCGGGCGTGGGGGCACCGATGTCATCGTGGCCGGATCGGCGCTCTACCGGGCCGCCGACATGACCCTCGAGGTCGAGCGGATCCGATCGATCGCGACGGCGGCCCGGGCCGCCGCCCTCGCCAAGGCCTAGGCTGCCGGCGGCCGATGCGCGCCCTGCTCCAGCGGGTGGCCCGCGCCGAGGTGCGCGTGGACGGCGCCGTGGCCGGCTCGATCGGACCCGGCCTGCTGGTGCTGCTGGGCGTGGGACATGACGACGATGCCGCCACCGCCGACGGCCTCGCGCGCCGGATCTGCGAGCTGCGCATGTTCCAGGACGCCGACGGCAGGACGAACCGCTCGCTGCTCGATGTCGGGGGCGAGGCGCTCGTCGTCAGCCAGTTCACGCTGTACGCGGACACGCGCCGGGGCCGGCGCCCGGGGTTCACGGATGCCGCCCCGCCGGACCTCGCCCGCGCGCTGTGGCGGCGGCTTGCCGCGGGAATCGAGGGTCACGGTGTCCGGGTCGCGCTGGGTGAGTTCGGTGCCAGCATGGCCGTGGAGCTGGTGAACGACGGGCCGTTCACGATCTGGCTCGACACGGCCGACCGCTAGCATGCTCGCGCGCCTGCCTGCCGCCGGGGGCTGCCACGCCTGTCACCGCCCGGCGCGTCGCCGCGTCGCCGGCGGGCGCCGGCAGACTGCCAGGGAACGATGTGGTGCGTCGTACGGCGCGCCGGATCCAGTCGGTCGGCCACCGAACGACGAGGCGCGTCCAAAACCTCGTGGCACGGCCGGGGCATGGCCGCGAAACGCCTCAGTGCGTCTTCGGCCAGCTCGATCTGGCCAAGCACGCACCCCGTCGGTCCCTGGCCATGACGCTGGACCCGGGACACCACCGCCGCGCACGGAGGGCGGGTCCGTTCGGTCGCCAGGGTCCTCGTCACCGGCCGAGTGCGCAGTCAAGACGCGCCCCATCGTTGCGTGGCCGAATGCGACGGAAACGTGGCATGGGCGCCGCGATTGCGCCGCGAGATGACGACGCCAGGACATGAACAAGCCGGTCGCTGCAGTGCGACCGGCTCACGGTTCTCTCGAGGGCGACTTGTCGCCGCCTCGGACTCGCCCGGCGGAGGGCGCCTGCGTGGCTAGCGGGCGGCCTTCGTCATGGTTCGACGGCAGCGGGTGCAGGCCCGGACCTTGGTCGGCGTCCCGTTCTTGACCACCAGGGTGGCCTGGAGATTCGGCTGGTTGCGGGTGTGGGCGCGAACGCGGTTCATCCCCGACGACTGCGGGTTGAATCCGCCCATCGACACCTTGCCGCAGATGGCGCAGCTGCGAGCCATGGTCTGGTTGGAACCTCGGAAATGGCGGAAGACAAGCACGTGCACGGTGGGTCCGGCGCGAGCGGGGTGGTATCGTAGCACACGGCTTCCGGCCCACCGCCGGGGCGCCGCCGCGGCCCGCCCGGGCCGGACCCGCGCCCGCGAGGAGGACGTCGCCCGCGTGACCGCCGATCCGATCCCCGGTCGCTCACTCGTCACCCGGCGTGCGGTGCGCGACCTTGTCCGCAATGCCACGCTGTCCGTGTACGGCGTGTCCGGGTTCGCCGGCGGGGGCATGGTCGGACGCCTGCTGGAGCGGCTCGGCCTCGCACACCCCGGACTCCACCTCGATGTCGATGACGGCGTGACGGTCGACCTCAACCTGGCGGTGGCGTTCGGGCTGCCGATCGCGGAGGTCGCCCGCCAGGTCGACTCGTCGGTGCGGTACGCGCTCGGCCACGCGCTCGGCATCGAACCCGCCCGCGTCACCATCCGGATCGGCCGGCTGCGTCACGAGCACGGGATCGCACCGGATGGCCGCGACCTGCCGCCGGACGGCGATCCGCGCACGACGGATCTTGCGAACAGCGGGTCGGACGTCGCCTGATGCCCCGTCGATCCTGCGACGGAGCCGGCTTCCTGGCCGCGTTCCGGAGCGCCGTCGCGAGCCTCGAAGCCAACGTCGACGAGATCAACTCGCTCAACGTGTTCCCGGTCCCCGACGGCGACACGGGAACGAACATGCTGGCCACCGTCCGGGCCGCGCTTGACGAGGCGGACAAGGTCGGACCCGGTGCGGACGCGGAGCGCGTCGCTCAGGCGGCCAGCTTCGGCGCGCTGATGGGCGCTCGCGGCAACTCCGGCGTGATCAGCAGCCAGATCCTGGCCGGGATGGCCCACGGCCTCGCGGGCAAGCGGCGGTTCAACGGCCTCGACCTCGCACATGCCCTCGACATCGGGACCAAGACCGCGTATCGGGCTGTCGCCAAGCCGGTCGAGGGAACGATCCTCACGGTGATCCGGGAGGCATCCGCCGCGGCCGTGGCGGCGGCAGAGCGCGACAACAACGTGGAGACCGTGCTCGCCGCCACGGTGGAGGCCGCGGAGCGCGCCGTGGCGAAGACGCCGTCGCTGCTGCCCATCCTGCGCGAGGCCCACGTGGTCGATTCCGGCGGGCAGGGGCTGTTCCGCCTGTTCCAGGGCGCGCTGGAAGCGGCGCGTGGCAGGCCGCTCGGTCGGCGAACGGGACCTGGCAGCGGATCGCCGGCGGGCCGCGACACCGGCCGAGATCGCGGCCGCGGAGGGAGCGTTCGGCTACGAGACCGTGTACCTGCTCCAGGCGCGCGCCGGCCAGCCGCTCGACGTCCCCGCGATCCAGGCGCATCTCGAGTCGATCGGCGACTCGGTGCTCGTTGCGGGGGACGCACACCTGGTCAAGGTCCATGTCCACAACGATCGGCCGGACGCGGTCATCGCATACGGGCTGTCGACGGGGATGCTGTCCCGGATCACGATCGAGAACCTCGACAGCCAGGCGCACGACGTACGCGAGGCCAGGGCGGCGGCGTTCGTCGCCGAGGCCGGGGCCGGCGGGACCGGAGCGGGGCGCGACATGTCGGTCGCGGTCGCGGAGTCGCCGGAGGCTCGCGATGCGGACCGCCAGGCCGCCACGGCGCTTCCACTGGGCGTGGTCGCGGTGGCGCCGTCGGACGGTCTTGCGGCCGTGCTCACCGATATGGCGGCGCCGTTCCGGGAGTACGGGGCGTTCCGGATCGTCCGCGGCGGCCAGGCGGCCAACCCGTCGACCGGGGAGCTGCTCGAGGCGGTCGAGGCGACCCAGGCGGACGAGCTGCTGATCCTGCCCAACAACCCCAACGTGGTCCTCGCCGCCCGGCAGGTCGCGGCCATGACCCGACGGCCGGTCCACGTGGTGCCGACGCGAAATGCCGCCGAGGGGATCGCGGCGCTGATGGAG
Organism: uncultured Chloroflexia bacterium; assembly: GCA_963835335.1. GTDB lineage: Bacteria > Chloroflexota > Limnocylindria > Limnocylindrales > CSP1-4 > CAIXZV01. Next base: position 70,868 of record CAWIFB010000045.1, read on the forward strand.
CTCGACCCGCAGCGATCGGCCGAGGACAACGCGGTCTCGATGGGCGCGGCGAGCCGCGCAGGTCCAGACGATGCAGGTGACCGAGGCGGTCCGCGATGCGACCGTCTCCGGCCGCAAGGTCCGCAAGGGGCACGTGATCGTGCTCGATCCGGACGACGGGCTGCTCGCCACCGACACCGACAGCCAGCGGGCGGTGCTGGCGGGACTCGCCCGGTTCGAGCCCGGTTTCGGGCTGCTGACGATCTACTACGGCGAGGACGCGACGCTGGACGAGACGGAGACGCTGGCCCTCAAGGTGCGGGAGGTCGCGCCCGGCGTCGACGTGGAGGTCGTCCACGGAGGACAGCCGCACTACCGGTACCTGATCTCCGCCGAGTGAGCGGCGTCAGGCGCGTCCGGCCCCGGGCAGCGAGCGGCGCGCGCTCCCTGCGATCGAAGCCCGTGGCGGCCGTCCCCGTCGACCCGGTGGCGCTGCTGGACCAGCCGCTGGGGATGTCGGGCCTGTCGGCGGCGGGGACGCTCCGGCGCGCGGGGCGCCGCCTCGGGCTGGGGACGGTCCGCGACCTGCTGTTCCACCTGCCGCGTCGGTACGACGACCTGCGCGAGCTCCAGCGGCTGGGTGACCTCCATGCCGTCCCGGATGGCACCGTGGTCTCTGCCCGCGTCCGGGTCACGGACATCCGGGTGCAGCAGACGTGGCGCCGTCGCGTCCAGGTCACGACCGCCTTCCTTGCGGATGACACCGGGATCGCGGAGGCGACCTGGTTCGGTCGCCGGTTCATCGAGCGCCGGGTCCGGCCCGGCGACGAGATCCTCGTCTCGGGCCGCCTCAAGCGGCGGGGCTTCTCGATCGTGTTCGACGCGCCGGAGTTCCAGCGCTCGGACGCCGAATCGCTGCTGCACGTGGGACGCATCGTCCCGGTGTACCGGCTGACCGCCGGACTCACGGCCGCGCGACTCCGCCAGGCGATGCGCGAGGCGCTCGACCGCGCGGGCCACGCCTACCCGGAGTACCTGCCGCCATCGATCCGCGGCGAGGAGGCGATCCCGGCCATCGCCGACGCGATCGAGGCAGCCCACTATCCGACCACCTTCGAGGCCCGCGACGCGGCGCTGCGCCGCCTCGCCTTCGACGAGCTGCTCGCGCTCCAGCTGGGCATGGTCGCGCGACGGCGAGCCCGGGGTCGCTCGCACGCCCTGCCGCTGCCGGTGGATGCCGCCACGGACGTGCGCATCCGCGCTGCCATGACCGCCTCGCTGTCGCGCAAGCTGGGTCGCGAGGTCGAGCTCACCCCCGATCAGGCCGTGGCCCTGGACGAGCTCCGCGCAGACCTCGCCCGGCCGGTGCCGATGCTGCGCCTGATCCAGGGCGACGTCGGCTCGGGCAAGACGGCAGTGGCGGCGTGGGCCCTGGCCGCCGCCGCGCTCGGCGGACGCCAGGCGGCCCTGCTCGCGCCGACCGACCTCCTCGCCCGTCAGCACCACGCGACGCTCGCCGCCCTGCTCGAGGACGTCGCGCTCCCCGTGACCCTGCTCACGGGGTCGCTCAGCGGCGAGGGACGCCGCAACGCGCTCGAGGCGATCGGATCCGGACAGGCCGGGATCGTCGTCGGCACGCATGCGCTGCTCCAGGACAAGCTGTCGTTCGCCGATCTCGCGCTCGCCGTGGTCGACGAGCAGCACCGGTTCGGCGTGGAGCAGCGCGGGGCGCTCGAGGCCAAGGCGTCCCGCGGCGCGCCGCACGTCCTGCTGATGACCGCCACGCCCATCCCGCGGACGCTGGGCCAGGTGATCTACGCGGATCTCGACGTGTCAACGCTGCGGGGAGCTCCCGAGGGCCGGCTGCCGGTACGGACGGGCATCCGCCGGCCGGACGAGCTCGAGGGAACCTGGCAGCGCGTCAGGGACGAGGCGGCCGCCGGGCATCGCACGTTCGTCGTCGTCCCACGGATCGGGCCGGCGGGCGCACCGGCCCCCGGCGCACCGGCCGCCGCACCCGCCGACACGGGCGACGACGACTGGGGCTTCGCCGGTGACGACGAGCTGCCGGACGAGGATGTCGAGACGGCCTGGGCGGCGGCGGCAGAGGAGGAGTTCGAGCGGCTCACCCGGCTGCTCGCGCCGCTCCGGGTCGGGCTCGTCCACGGCCGGCTCAAGGCGATCGAGCGCGACGCGCAGATGGCCCGGTTCCGTGACGGCCAGCTCGACGTGCTCGTCGGGACCACCGTCGTGGAGGTCGGCGTCGACGTTCCGGAGGCGACCCTGATGGTCGTCGAGGGCGCCGAGCGCTTCGGGCTGGCGCAGCTCCACCAGCTCCGCGGCCGGGTGGGGCGGGGGAGTGCCGCCTCGTTCTGCGTGCTCGTGTCCGAGGCGGTCGAGGGAACGACGGAGCACGAGCGGCTCAAGGCGGTCGCCGCGACCACCGACGGCTTCGCGCTCGCCGAACGCGACTTCGAGCTGCGGCGCGAGGGCAACGTGCTCGGCCTCGCCCAGAGCGGCCTGCCGCGGCTGCGCGTCGCCACGCTCGCCAACCCCGAGCACCGCGACCTCGCTGCCCGGGCCCGCGCCCACGCGGAAGCGCTGGTGAGCGACGACGGCGACCTGCCGGCGGAGCCATCGGCGCTTGCACACGAGCTCAGCCTCGGGTGGCTTCGCCGCGTGTTCTCCGGCGAGCCCGCAGGCCCGGCCTAGCAGGCGGATATCGTGGCGGATGCAGGACGCGTCATCTCCGGTACCGCGGGCGGGGTGCGGCTCGCTGCGCCCGGAGCCGGCACGCGGCCACTGACGGACCGCGTCAAGCAGACGCTGTTCGCGATCGTCGACGCCGACCTCGACGGAGCCGTGGTGCTGGACCTGTTCGCCGGCAGCGGCGCCGGGGGTATCGAAGCGCTGTCGCGCGGCGCCGCGAGCGCCATCTTCGTGGAGCACGACGCGGGCGCCGCGAAGACCATCGCCGACAACCTCCGCCGGACGCACCTGGCCGATCGGGCGCGCGTCGTGCGCCGCGACGCGCTGGCCTGGCTCGCCGATCCTGCGGGCGCGGCCGCCGACGGCCCGTTCGACCTCGTCCTGGTCGATCCGCCCTACGCGGACACGGGGTCGCTGCTCCGGGCGCTCGAGCTGTCCGGCGAGCACGTCCGACCCGGCGGGCGCGTCGTCGCCAAGCACTTCTGGCGCGACCCGCCGCCGGCCCGCGTCGGGCTGCTAGCATCCGAGCGGGAGCGGCGCTTCGGCGAGACCGCCCTCACGTTCTACCGGCGGCTCGGCCACCCGGACGAACGCAGCGCGCAGGAGGCAACCGAGGGGTGAACGTCGCGGTCTACCCGGGTTCGTTCGACCCGATCACCAACGGCCACCTGGACGTGATGCGACGTGCCGCGCGCGTGTTCGACCGCGTCGTCGTCGCCGTCCTGGGCAACCCGCGCAAGACGCCGCTGCTGCCGGCCGACGTTCGCGTCGATGTGATCCGCCGGGCGATCGAGGCGGATCACGAGCTCGGGCAGTGTGTCGAGGTTCGGACGTTCGACGGCCTGACGGTCGAGTTCTGTCGCGAGGTCGGGGCAGGACACCTCGTGCGCGGTCTGCGCGCGATCGCGGACTTCGAGAGCGAGCTCCAGCTGGCCCACAACAACCACCTGCTGGCCCCCGAGGTCGACACCGTGTTCTTCATGACCTCGCTCGAGCACTCGTACATCAGCTCCAGCCTGGTGAAGGAGATCGCGCTGTTCGGCGGCGACGTGTCGGCGATGGTCCCGGCCGCCGCGGTCGCGTCGATGCGGGACGCCCTGCCCGGTCGCTGAGGGGCCGGTCGCGCCGCGTGCCATAATCCCCACGAGACGCCCCGCCGGGGCGCCGCGCGCAGGGGAGGCCGTCCGCTGGACATCATCTTCCTCGTCGAGCGCCTCGAGTCGCTGATCGCCAACGGCAAGCCGCTGCCGCTCACCAAGAGCGCGATCATCGACCGCGACGCAGCCCTCAACCTGATCGACGAGCTGCGGGTTGCCGTGCCCGAGGAGGTTCGCGCCGCCAAGCGGATCAACCAGGAGGGCGAGCGGATCATCGAGAAGGCCCAGGAGGAGGCCGAGCGGATCGTCGCTCGCGCGCAGGAGCAGGCCGCCTTCCTGATCGGCGAGCGCGGCCTCACCGAGGCCGCGGATGCGGAGAGCCGGCGGATCATCGATCAGGCCGCCGAGGAGGCCGACGGCGTCCGCCGGGGCGCGGACGAGTACGCGGCCGGCGTGCTCGGCGGTCTCGAGGCCGACGTCACCCGGACGCTGCGCAGCATCGAGCGCGGGATCGCCATGCTCGACGACCGGCGAGCCGCCTACGAGCCGGAGCCGGCCGACGACGAGGACGCTGCATACGGCGCCGCCGCGGACGATCCGGATACCGAGGACGAGGAGCAGGGAGCCTCGCCCATCGGGCGTCGATGACCGCGGGCGGGACCCGGCACCCATACCCGGTCGACGTTCACGGCGATCCCCTGACGTTTGCCCTGTCCGGGTTCATGGCCGAGGCTCCCGGGGCGGTCCGGGACTACGACCTGGACGGCGTCGACGTCGACCCCGGCGAGGGGCTCCAGCTCAGCCGGCCCGTGTCCGGCCACCTCCGGCTGATGCGGACCAACCGCGGTCTCGTCCTCGACGCCCGCCTGGCGACGGAGCTGGTCGGGGAGTGCGCTCGATGCCTTCGCCCGCTGACGACGCCGGTGTTCGTCCGGATCGACGAGGAGGTCCTGCCGACGATCGACCTCGCGTCCGGACAGCCGGTTCCGCTCGAGGAGGGCGCGGACCCCGAGGCGCCGCGCCTGACCGACCACCACGAGCTCGAGCTGCGGCCGCTGGTCATGGAGGCGATCAGCCTGGCGGAGCCGATCGCGCCGCTGTGCGAGCCGGATTGTCCCGGGCTGTGCCTCGAGTGCGGGCAGCGCATGGAGCCCGGCCACGGGCACGACGGCGACGAGATCGATCCCCGGCTGGAGGCGCTGCGGGCGTTCCGGGTCGACGAGGACGCGGATACCGAGTAGACTCCCGGCTCGGCCCCCCGTCCCGTGCCGGCGCGTGCGCGCGCCCGCGACACGGGAGCCGCAAACCGATGCCACCAGTGACGCGGGCACGACCCGTGCGAACATCCCCGAGAGGAGCCACAGACCACTATGGGTGTGCCGAAGCGGAAGGTCGCTCACGCCCGGCAGGGAGAGCGACGGAGCCACCTCGCGATCACCCTGCCGACGCTCATCGAGTGCCCGCACTGCCACGAGCCGAAGCTGCCGCACCGGGTGTGCCCGGCGTGCGGGTTCTACAAGGGCCGCCAGGCCGTCGAGCTCAAGCCGGCCGGTGGGACGTCCGCGGGCGAGGAGTCCGCGTAACCCGGGTCGTGAGCCCGACCGAGGACCCGGCAGCCCCGACCCCGGAGCCCGCCGGTCCGACAGCGACGCCGCAGGATCGGCCCGGCGTCCGCGTCGCCGTCGATGCGATGGGCGGCGATCATGGCCCGGCCGAGATCGTTCCCGGATCCCTCGCCTACGCGCGCGCCAACCCGCAGGACGTGGTCGTCCTGGTCGGTGACGAGCCCGTCGTCCGCGAGATCGTCGGGGCGCTGCCGCCCAATGTCCGGATCGTCCATGCGCCCGAGCTCATCGGCATGGACGAGCATCCCGCCCGGGCCCTCGTCCGCAAGCGCAACAGCTCGATCGTGGTCGCCACGCAGCTGGTCAAGTCCGGCGAGGCGGATGCCGTCGTCACGGCCGGCCATACCGGAGCGGGCATGGCCGCGGGCAAGCTCATCCTGGGCACCCTGCCCGGGATCGACCGCCCCGCGCTCGCCGTCCAGATGGTCAGCGCCGGCCGCCCGTTCGTGCTCCTGGACATCGGCGCCAACCCCGATTCGACGGCCGAGAACCTCGCCCAGTTCGCCCGGATGGGCGCGATCTTCAGCGAGCGAGTCCTGGGGGTCCAGCGGCCGCGCGTGGCGCTGCTGTCGATCGGCGAGGAGAAGGGCAAGGGTGATGCCCGGATCCAGCGTGCCACCGAGCTGCTGGACGCGACGGACCTCAACTTCACGGGCAACGTCGAGGGCAAGGACCTGACCCGCCAGATGGCGGACGTCGTCGTCTGCGACGCCGTCCTGGGCAACGTGGTGATCAAGTTCTTCGAGGGACTCTCGGGGTTCATCTTCGACCAGTTCAGGGCCGAGTTCCAGGGCTCGCTGCGCGGCCGGCTCGCGTATCTGCTCCTCCGCCCGGGGATCGGGCGCATCCGGCAGGTGTTCGACTACGAGGCCGTCGGCGGGTCGCCGCTGCTGGGCGTTCGGGGCACGGTGATCATCACCCACGGCCGGGCGCGGCGGCGGATGATCGAGCATGCCGTCCGCGTCGGGGCAACCACCGCCCGGGAGCGGGTCGCGGAGCGGATCGGCGAAGCGCTCGGCGGCGACGTGCGCGACGATGGGGACATCCCGGCCGCGCCGGCCGTGATCTCGGAGACGAAGACGTGATTCCTGTCCTGTCTGTCGGTCCGGGTGTCATCCGGGACACCGTTCGCCTCGCGGCGCTGGAGGTTCCCGGGGTGCTGCGCGTCGGGCGCGGCGGGCCTCGCTGGCGGGACGCGCTGGGCGGCTCGCCGATCAAGGTCCGGGTTCGCGAGGGCCGTGTGTTCGTGACCGTCCGCGTGGTGGCGCGGCCGCGCCAGGCCCTGGTTCCGCTCTCCGGACAGGTTCGTGGCGCCGTCGCGAGTGCGGTCGTTCGCCTGCTCGGGATGGAGCTCGGCGGCGTCACCGTCCTGGTCGACGGTGTCGGCGCCTGAGGGCGCTCGCGCCGGCCGGGACCGGGCGAGCGAGGAACGCGCGCGCAGCCGGCGCGCCGGCCGGCGCCTGGCGCTGGCGGCGGTGTTCGAGGCCGAGTTCGGCCAGCGGACGGCTGATGCGATCCTCGAACGTCACCTCGCCCTCGAGGCGGATCCGGGAGCGGCGGAGCTGGCCCGTGAGATCGTCGTCAACGTGACCGCCAACCGGGACACGCTCGATGCGCAGATCGCCGTCGCGGCGCCCCAGTATCCGGTTGTCTCGCTGGCCCGGATGGACCGCGCATTGCTGCGTTGCGCGCTCAGCGAGGTGCTACACTCGCCCGCAACGCCGGCCCGGGTGGCGATCGCCGAATGGGTCGAGCTCGCGCGAACATACTCGGGCGAGCCGATGCGACGGCTGACAAACGGCGTCCTTGGGCGCATCGCCCGCGACCGAACCGCAACCCGATAGACATCCCGGCATCAGGAGGGAGTCAGTGGCCAGCACGTACGAGCGGCTGAAGAAGATCGTCATCGAGCAGTTGGGTGTCGACGAATCCGAGGTCAACCCCGAGGCGTCGTTCGTTGACGACCTGAATGCCGACTCGCTCGACCTCGTCGAGCTCATCATGAGCCTCGAGGAAGAGTTCGGGACGGAGATCTCGGACGAGGATGCCGAGAAGATCCGGACCGTGCAGGACGCCACCGACTACATCGACGAACACTCCTCCTAGCGCCTCGACCGGGGCGACATGCACCCGGCCGACGCCCTGACGGAGCGCCTCGGGATCCCGATCCGGGACCGCGACCTGCTCGCCCAGGCGCTCGTCCACAGCAGCTGGCTGCACGAGCACCCGGATTCCGCCCGGGGCCATAACGAGCGTCTCGAGTTCCTGGGCGACGCGGTGGTGAGCCTCGCCGTGTCCGAGGCGCTGTACCGGCGGCATCCCACCGACGACGAGGGCATCCTGTCGGCACGCCGCGCGTCGATCGTGAGCACCCCGGGACTGGCGCGCCTCGCGGCGCGCCTCGACCTCGGCTCGTTCCTGCTGCTGGGCGAGGGTGAGGCACTGCGTGGTGGGCGGGTGCGTCCGTCGCTGCTTGCCTCGGCGTTCGAGGCCCTGGTGGGTGCGCTCTACCTCGACCAGGGCTGGGACGTCGTGCGTGACTGGATCCACGAGCGCGCGCGCGAGGAGCTCGCCGCGGATCCGGCGCTGACCAGCCTCAAGAGCCCCAAGAGCCGGCTCCAGGAGCACACCCAGCGGTCGACCGGCGAACGCCCCGTCTACCGGCTGCTCGAGGCGGTCGGCCCGGACCACGAGAAGCACTTCCGGATCGAGGTTGCCGTCGGTGGCCGGATCCTCGGCGTGGGCGAAGGGCCGTCGCGACGGATCGCGGAGACGTCGGCCGCCGCCGAGGCCCTCGAGGTGATCCGCCGCGAGCGCGCCGCTGCGCGGGGCCGGCGGGCCCCCGGTCGAGCACTCGCGGCGGAGGACGGACAACCCGTGATCGAGGCCGCCGAGGCGGCGGAGCCATCGTCAGTCGAGCCCGGCGCCGAGGCCGGCACCGAGCCCGCCCCGCTGCGCTCGTCAGCCGAGCCACCCGCGTGACCACCGCACCTGCCCGCCTGCTCGGGCTGCGCGTCCAGGGCTTCAAATCGTTCGCGGAGCGGACGCTGGTCGAGTTCGGCCCGGGGATCAGCGCCGTCGTCGGGCCCAACGGCTCGGGCAAGTCGAACCTGGCCGACTCGCTGCGCTGGGCGCTCGGCGAGCAGGGACGATCGCTCAGGATCCGGCGCAGCGAGGACGTGATCTGGGCGGGGTCGGAGCGCCGCGCCGCGCTGGGCATGGCCGACGTGACGCTGGTGCTCGACAACGCCGACGGGCTGCTGCCGGTCGAGTACTCCGTGGTGGAGCTGGGACGACGCCTGTACCGGTCCGGCGAGAACGACTACCTGCTCAATCGCCAGCGGGTCCGCCTGCGCGACCTGGTGGACATGCTCGACAGCGCGAACCTGGCCGAGAATGCGTTCCTGTTCATCGGCCAGGGCATGGTCGACCAGGCGCTCGCGCTGCGTCCCGAGGAGCGCCGCCCCCTGTTCGAGGAGGTCGCCGGCGTCCGCCGCCACGAGCGCCGGCGTCGGAAGGCCGAGGACCAGCTCGCCGAGGCCGAGGCGAACCTCGCGCGGGTCGAGGACATCCTGGCCGAGCTCCGGCCGCAGGCGCGCCGGCTGGGCCAGCTCGCGGAGCAGCAGGCCACCCGGCTGACCGCGGGCGAGGAGCTGGCCGCGGCGTTGATCGCGGCGGCGCACGGCCGGTGGCACGAGGCCGCCGGTCGGGCCGCGGATGCCGAGGCCCGTCGTGACGCGCTGCGCACGGGGACGGAACAGGCCCTGCAGGCGCTCGAGACGGCCGAGACGGCCGTCGCCGAGATCAGCGCGTCGATGTCCGCCCGTGCCGACGCCGAACGCGGAGCGCGCGAGACCCACGAGGTGATCCGCGCCGAGCTGACCGCGCTCGGCCTGCGGGAGGCGCGCGCGAACGCCGAGCTCGAGGCGGCGGCCCGGGACCGGGCGCGGATGCTCGCCGAGCGCGGCGCCGCGGAGTCCGATCTCGCGGTGCAGCGGCGGACGCTCGCCGAAACCGCGCCGGACCGGGACCCGGAGCTCGAGGCGTCGCTCGCCGAGGCAGATCGAGCCCTCGCCGAGGCCCTGTCGGAGCTCGGGGCGCTGCGCGCCGCCAGCCGCGCCCGGGGTGACGAGGCCGCCACGCTCCGGCGCGCCGAGGCAGCGCGCGCCGCGGAGGCCGAGACCGCACGACGTCGTGGTGCGGAGGCGACCCGCCGCGCCGACGAGGAACAGGCACGTGCGGCCGAATCGGCGGCCCGGCGCGAGCAGCTCGAGGCCTCCCTGCGCGAAGCGCGGGAGGTGCTTGCATCGGCGACCACCGCCGAGGCATCGGCGATTGCCGAACGCGAGACCGCTCGCGCCGCGACGGATGCGGCGGACGGCGCGCGGCGCGCCGTGGCCGAGCGGTCCGCGCGGGCCGGCACGATGCTCGCCGCCGCGCGTGGCCGGCTCGAGCAGCTCCAGCAGCGCCTCGCCGAGGACGAGGATCGGGGGATCGCACGGGCGGCCAGGAAGATCGGCGGCCGGCGCCTCGACGAGGACCTCGGCGTGGACCCGCCGATGCGCGCCGCGGTCGAGGCAGCGCTGGGCGACCTCGTTCGCGCCTATGTGGTCGGCCGCGACGGTGCCGCGTCGATGGCCGGCGAGCGCGGCCACCTCGTCGTCCGCGAGCAGCTCGATGCCCCGGAACGTCTGGGGCCCGCGGCCGCGAACGACGTGCGGCGCCTCGACGACGCGCTGGCCGCGGCCGGTGGCGGGCGGCTGGGCGACGCCGTTCGCAGGGACCCGAACGGTGCTGCGCGCAAGGTCCTGGCCCGCGCGGCATGGGTTCCGGACCTGCCATCAGCGCTCAGCGTCCAGCCGTACCTGCCGTCGGGGTGGCTGGTCGTCACCCGCGACGGTGGCGCGGTGGTCGACCCGGTCACGATCCGGGTCGGCCGGGCCGACGCGCCCCTCGAGCGCCGTGCCGAGACCGACCGGCTGGCGCGCGAGCTCGCCGCGCTGGAGACGGAGGCCCGGGAGGCAGATCGCGAGAGCGAGCAGGCGACCGTCGCCGCCGCGCGGGCCCGGGCGAGCCTCGAGCGGGCGCGGGTTGCCGAGGCCGAGGCCGTGTCGCAGCGGCGCCGCGCCGAGGAGACCGAGCGTGGCGCCGGCCGTGCCCTCGAGGCGGCGACCCGGGAGGCGGCCTGGCATCAGGCCCAGGCGGAGCGGCTCGGCGGGGAGGCCGCGCGAGCGGCCGCAGCCGCGGCGGCATTCCGGACCCAACCGGCGGCGCGATCGGACGAGCAGGCCGCGGGATCGCCGGAGGAGGCCGAGGCGCTTGCGGCATGGGAGGCACGGGCCGCGGAGATCCGCGCGCGCCGTGATCGGATCGCGAGCGACGTCGGGTCGAATGAGCACGCGAGGCGCGAGGCGGAGGCCCGCCGCGCCCGGGCCGAGGCGGCCGTTGCCCTCGCCGAAACCCGGATCGCCGGCGTGGCACGCGACCTCGGTGCGCTGGCGGACCGGGAGCTTGCGGCCGGGGCCGAGCGCGACGTCGTGCGAGCGGAGCTGGCTGCGGCCGCCACGCGCGAGGCGCGAGCGCGCGAGATCCTCGACGGCATGCTCGCGGACGATCGCGCGGAGCGGGCGCGGCTCGCCGAGGCGGAGCAGGCGGCGGTGGCCGCGCGCGAGCGACTGCGCGCCACGGACGATCGCGCGAGGTCGGCCGACGTCGCCGCCCTCGAGGCGAGGCTGGGACTCGATGCGCTGCGGGAGCAGCTGCTGCTGGAGCTCGCGGGGCTCGGCGAGGTCGGGCTGCGCCACCTCGCCCAGGCCGCGCGTCTCGACGACCCGGCAACGCCGGGCGAGAGTGCGCTGGGTGAACCCGTCGTCCGCTCGGCCGGCATCGATGTCTCCGAGGACGCTGACGCCGTCGCGAGCCTGGACGGATCCGTCGAGAGCGCAGCCCTCGAGGCGGCCCTCGAAACGCTGGCCCCGCGTTGGGCTGCGACGCCGCCGGCCGGGGATCCGCCGTCGCCCGGCAGGCTCGCGGTGCTCCGCCGGCGCTTCCACGAGATGGGGGCGGCCAACCCGTTCGCCGTCGACGAGTACCGGTCGGTTCGGGCCCGCCTGGAATCGCTCGACGCCCAGCACCTCGACCTGCGCGAGGCGATCGCGAGGACCCGGACCCTGATCGCGGACCTGGATGCACTGATCAGCACGCAGTTCAGGGCGACGTTCGCCGCGCTCGAGGTCGCCTTCGACGCACGCTTCCAGCAGCTGTTCGGTGGCGGGTTTGCGAAGCTCTCGCTGACCGACCCGACCGACCTGGCATCGACCGGCATCGAGATCACGGCGCGGCCGCCGGGGAAGAAGGCCCAGGCGCTGTCGATGCTCTCGGGCGGGGAGCGTGCGCTCACGGCGGTTGCCCTGCTGTTCGCCATGCTCGAGGTGCGGCCGGCGCCGTTCTGCGTGCTCGACGAGGTGGACGCCGCGCTCGACGAGGCCAACGTCGGCCGCTTCACGGAGGCCCTGCGTGGCCTCGCCGAGCGCACCCAGTTCATCGTCATCACCCACAATCGCGGGACGATCGAGGCCGCGGACGCCCTCTACGGGGTCACCGTGGGCGACGATTCCGTGAGCCGTGTCATCAGCCTGCGCCTCGAGGAGGCCCAGGCCATCGCCGATCACCGACGTGCCGAGGCGCGATCGGTGCTGGCTGGCAGCTGAGCGGAGGATCCGTGCGCCTGTTCCGCCGCGGTTCGCCGCCGCCCGAGCCCGAACCGGGCCAGCCGCCCGAGGCCCAACCGGGGCCGCCGACCGAGGTCCAACCCGGGCAGCCGGCCGGGGCCGAGCCGGAGCAGCCGACCGAGCCTTCGTCCCAGGCGCCCACACTTTCGCCCCCGTCGCCGTCGCCGGCGCCTGCATTGTCCGAGCCCGTGGCGGCCAGCCCCGGTGCCCAGGGCGAACCTGCCGCGCAGTGGGCATGGGGCGCCGACTGGTCCGCGGAGAAGGCGGATGCCGCACGCCGCGAACGCGAGCGCGAGCAGCTTGAGCACGGGCTGGAACGCTCCCGGACGGGGTTCGCCGCCCGGCTGCGAGGCGCCTTCGGCACCGGCGCGGATGCCGATTGGGACGAGATCGAGGAGACCCTCATCACGGGAGACGTCGGTGCCGTGCTGTCGATGGCGATCGTCGAACGGGCACGGGGCCGGCGTGACGTCTCCGCCGAGGATGCCGTGCGCGCCGACCTGGCCGCGCTGCTCGCTCCGCGCGATGCGGGGCATTGGGAGCCTGTCCCGGCCGTGGACGGGGGTCCCGCGATCGTGCTCGTCGTCGGCGTCAACGGCACGGGCAAGACGACCACCATCGGCAAGCTCGCAGCGCGCGAGCGCGCGAACGGCCGCCGGGTCGTGCTCGCGGCGGCCGACACGTTCCGTGCCGCGGCCATCGACCAGCTGCGGATCTGGGCGACGCGCACCGGGTCCGAGATCGTCGCCCATGCGCCCAACGCGGATCCGGCCGCTGTGGTGTTCGATGCGCTCGACGCCGCCGTGGCCCGCCACGCCGACCTGGTGATCGCCGACACGGCGGGCCGCCTCCACACCAAGTCGAACCTGATGGAGGAGCTGGCGAAGGTCCGGCGCGTCATCGACAAGCGGTTGCCGGGGGCGCACGTCGAGACATTCTTCGTGCTCGATGCGACGACCGGGCAGAACGGCCTCGCCCAGGCAAAGGCGTTCCATGCGGCGGTCGGCCTCACCGGCGTGATCCTGACCAAGCTCGATTCGACGGCCAAGGGCGGGATCGTGTTCGCGATCGAGAACGAGCTCGGCGTCCCGGTCCGTTTCGTCGGCGTGGGTGAGCAGGCCGAGGACCTGCTCCCGTTCGATCCCCAGGAGTTCGTCGCGGCCCTGTTCGACTGACGACCCGTCGCTCCGAGCCCGTCCCGCCGGCCTGCGGCCCGGCCCGGGCTCCCGACCCGGACTCTCGCGCGGCCGTGACTCAGCGGGTGCATCAACAACGACGCCAGGCTGGCGGCTCCGGGCCAGATGGAGGCGAGCTCGCTCCGAAACCATGTCCAGCCGCCTCGGTGATGCGCTGCGTGAGTCGGTGGCCGGGGGAGGCGCTCCGTGAGTCAGCGTGCGCTGCCTGAGTCAACCTCCGCTGGGTGGCTGTTCGCGGTGCCAGGACCGATCCTGCCGGTGAGCTCGCGGTGCGCCTTGGCAACACCTTTCGCGAAAGACCGGTCCCAAGGGCACTGCACCGCACGGCAGCGGCTGACTATGTTCGAGCCCAGTGCCCTGGGTGGTCCGGGCGATCGGACTCGAGAAGAGGAGGCTTCCATGGCGAACCTGGCGTGGCTGCGGCATTCCCGAAAGGCCACGTTCATCACCGCGTTGCTGGCGCTCACGCTGATCACGGCCGGTGCCGCGATCGGGGCGTCGTCGAAGACGACGTTCACGCCCCAGAAGGCGGACCAGATCACCAACATCGACGTGCTCCGGATCCAGATCGAGAGCTACTACGGCGATCCGGGCAAGACGGGGGTCTTCGGCGCCAACAGCAACTACGCGAAGGAGGCGAGCTCCGTCGCTGCCGCAGGCGCGCGCTGGCTCAAGGCGCAGGCAGGCACGTCCTCCGGGATGCCGGCGATCGTGCTCGACGTGGACGACACGACGCTCACGACCTGGAACTACGAGATCTTCAGCAACTGGGCGTACAACCCCGGCACCAACGCGACCTATGTTCTCGGGCAGCTGGTTCCCGGCGACCCCGGGCATGGTCGGCAATGGTCAACAACGCCGCCGCCGAGGGCTACGCGGTCTTCTTCATCACCGGCCGGCCGCCAAGCAGGCCGATGCCACCCTGGGCAACCTGGGCGGCGATGACGGGCTCCCCGCGCCGGCGTCGACGCCGGATACGTGACGCCTACCAGGATCGACCTCACCGGCGCGGGCGATGTCGCTCCCGGCCTGTTCACCAAGCCGTCCGTCGGCTCGTACCCCGACTACCTGAACACGCCCGAGTTCTGCGCCTCAGCCATCGCGGCCGCCAAGTCGTGCGGCACGATCGCCTACAAGTCGGGCACGCGGGCGTACATCGAGTCGCTCGGCTACGACATCGTGGCCAGCTTCGGCGACCAGCCCAGCGACCTGATCGGGGGCTACGCCGATCGCACCTTCAAGATGCCCAACCCGAACTACTACCTCCCGTAGGCGACACCGCATCGCCGCCCGAAGCCGCCGGTCGCAGCGCGACCGGCGGCCTTCTCGTCGCCGCGCCGCGGCATGACCGGGGGCGCCGCCACCGCGCATGACGTACACTCGCCCCCGCCTCGGTGTCGCCAGAACCCGCGCACCACCCGCCGGCCTCCGCCGTGCGGTGCATCCCCATCAACAGCCAGGGTCGCCGCCGTTCCATGTTCGACAGCCTCAGCGATCGTCTCCGCAAGACGCTCGGCAACCTGACCGGTCGCGGTCGGGTGTCCGAGGCGGACGTCGATGCTGCCATGCGCGAGGTCCGGCTGGCGCTGCTCGAGGCCGACGTCAACTTCAAGGTGGTCAAGGATTTCGTCGCGCGCGTGCGCGAGCGGGCCGTTGGCGCGGACATCCTCGAGAGCCTGACGGCCGGCCAGCAGGTGGTGAAGATCGTCAACGAGGAGCTGACCGCGCTCCTGTCCGCGGGGGACCGGACGTTCCGGCTCGTGGGCAGCCCCGCGGTGATCGCTCTCGTCGGCCTCCAGGGATCGGGCAAGACCACCTCGGCCGCCAAGCTTGCCAAGCACGTCGTCAAGCTAGGTCGCCAGCCGTTGCTGGTGGCGGCCGACCCCTACCGGCCGGCAGCCGCCGACCAGCTCGAGACGCTCGGCCGGAGCCTGGGCATCCCGGTCCATCGCGCGCCCGTGGGCACGCCCACGGTGGACATCGCCCGCGGCGGGATCGAGGCCGCGAAGCGGACCGGTCGCGACGTCGTGATCATCGACACCGCCGGACGGCTCACGATCGACGACGCGCTGATGGACGAGATCCGGGCGGTGGCAGCGGCGACGGACCCGGTCGAGACCCTGCTGGTCGTGGATGCGATGACGGGCCAGGAGGCGGTCACCGTCGCCCAGGGGTTCGCGGCGGCCGTCGCCGTCACAGGCCTCGTGTTGACCAAGATCGACGGGGACGCCCGCGGCGGCGCGGCGCTCTCGATCGGGGCCGTGACCGGGATCCCGGTGAAGTTCCTGGGCACCGGCGAGAAGACCGATGCGCTCGAGGTCTTCCACCCCGACCGGCTGGCCGGGCGGATCCTGGGCATGGGCGACATCGTCAGCCTCGTCGAGCGGGCCCAGGAGGCCTTCGACGAGAAGCAGGCGGCCAGGCTCGAGGAGCAGGTGCGCAAGGGCGCATTCACGCTCGAGGACATGCTGTCCTCGATGCGCCAGATGCAGAAGATGGGCCCGATGGGCCAGGTGATGTCGATGCTGCCCGGCATGGGTGGCATGGCCAAGGAGGCACAGGACGCGGTCGATCGAGGGGACCTCAAGCGGGTCGAGGCGATCATCCTGTCGATGACGCCGCGCGAGCGACGCGAGCCGGGGATCCTCAACGCCTCGCGCCGCCGCCGGATCGCATCAGGCTCCGGGACCACGCTGCCTGATGTCAATCGGCTCGTGAAACAGTTCGCTGAGATGCAGAAACTCATGAAGCAGCTTTCAGGCGGAGGTGGACGTCGCGCGGCGATGGGCCAGCTCCTCGGGCGACGATGACAGGGGGTCTGTGATGACCGACCAGGATCCCGGGCTGAACGGGCAGCCGACACCGGGCGCGAATGATGCGATCGAGCCGCCCACGGCGGCGACGACCCAGGCCGTCGAGCGCACGCCGGCCCCCGGACGATCAACCGCGGGCGCCGGGCGCAGCCGCATCCGCTGGATCGCCGCACTGGTGATCACGGCGCTCGTGGTCGCGGTTGCCGCTGGCGCCACGCTCATGCTGACCGCGGCCGCCGGGGACCCGGACGTCCTCGCCTGGGCGCCAAAGGACAGCGTTGCCTACGCTGAGCTGCGGCTCGACCTGCCCGGCAGCCAGGAGGCCGAGCTCGCCAAGGCGATGCGCGCCTTCCCGGGCTTTGACGATCAGGCAGCGTTCCCGACCAAGCTCAGCGAGGCGCTCGACCAGCTGGTCAAGCGCGCGACCGACGACACCATGAGCTACCGGGCGGACATCGAGCCGTGGTTCGGTGGGCAGCTCTCGATCAGCGTCGGCCCGCTGCCCGAGCTCGGCGGACGCGAGTGCCGCCCGCGGCCTGCTGCTCGCCAGCGTCACGGATCCGAGCGCGGCATCGGCCTGGGCGGACAAGCTGCTGGCGACGACCGGGGCCACGAGCTCGACCGAGTCCTACAACGGCGTGACGATCACCACGGTCACCCCGCCGGCGTCGGCCGCGAGCCTCGCCGATGGGATGCACGGCGCATACGCCGTGTTCGGCTCCGTGATCGGTGTCGGGGACGTCGCGTCCGTCAAGGCCGCGATCGACACCAAGGGCTCCGGCGGGCTCGCGACCAACGAGCAGTTCAAGACGGCCGCGGCCTCCGTGTCCGGGGACCGGCTGGGCTTTGCCTACGTCGACACGGCTGCCATCGCATCGGGCGCCGCCGCCATCGGCGGCGCTGCCGTCGAATCCGCGATGCCGGACCTGCCGGCGACGCTCACCGATCTCGCGCCGCCCTGGGCCGCGGCATCGCTGCGGGCGAGCGATGGCTCGTTCGTCATCGAGACGCGGATGCCGCACCTCGGCACGCTGGGGCCGGCGAAGGCCGCCGAATCGAAGCTGCCGTCCGTGCTCCCGGCCACGACGCTCGCGCTGGTCGAGGGTCACGACGTCGGGGCAAGCCTGGAGCGGCTCAAGACGATGCTGGCCGCGGATCCCTCGCTGGCGGACGGCGTCGGCCAGGTCGACGGCGCATTGACCCTGCTCGGTGGATTGCCCGCCATCGTCGACTGGATGGACGAGGCCGGGATCGCGATCACGCGTGACGGCGACGGGATCGCCGGCGGGCTGGTCGTGACGCCGACCGACCGGGCGGCGGCCGACCGCCTCCTGACGCAGCTGCGGGCGTTCCTCACCCTCGCCGGTGGCAGCACCGGGATCACGTTCAGCGACGAGACGTACGGCGACGCCACGATCACCACCGTGGATCTGGGCGACATCGGCGCGCTCGCCGGTCCGGGCCTCGGTGGCGACACCAGCGCGATCCCGGCCAACATCACCATCGCCTACGCCGTCACCGACCAGGTGGTCGCCATCGGATCGGGAACGCCGTTCGTGAAGGCCGTGCTCGACGCCCGCGGCGGCGACTCGCTCGCAACCAGCGACCGGTTCGTCCAGGCGCTGGGCCAGGTCGACAAGACCCACGGCACGTTGCTGTGGCTCGACACCGCCGGGATCCGCAGCTTCCTGGAGGCGCAGATGCCGGCCGCCGGCCGCTCTGACTACGACACCAACGCCAAGCCGTACCTGGACGCATTCGATGCGATCATCGGCACCTTCACGCCGGGTGACACGGTCGACCGTGGAACGCTCGTGATCCGTGTCGCCGGCCAGTAGCACGCCAGAATTGCCAGCAAAGCACGCCGGGACCCCGCCCAAGGGCCGGCTCATGGAGGAGCACCGCACCATATGTCCGTCCGCATCCGCCTGACCCGCGTGGGGGCGACCAAGCAGCCGACGTACCGGCTGGTCGTCGCCGACAGCCGTTCCGCCCGGGACGGCCGCGCAATCGACACGATCGGCCACTACAACCCCCGGACCGATCCGATCGAGATCAACATCGACGAGGCCAAGGCCCGGGACTGGCTCGCCAAGGGTGCGCAGCCGTCCGATACCGTCAAGCGCCTGTTCAGGAAGGCCGGCGTCATGCCGGAGTACAAGTAGGCCCGCGATGGCAGCAGCAGAACTCGTCGCCTACGTCGCCAGGTCCCTGGTCGATGATCCCGACGCCGTCAGCGTCGAGGTCGTCAACGGGGAGGACGGCACCATCATCGAGCTCCACGTGGCCGAGTCCGACATGGGCAAGGTCATCGGGCGCAACGGGAGCGTCGCCAAGGCGCTGCGGACGCTGCTCAAGGTGACCTCCGCTCGCACGGGCGAGCCGGTCAGCCTCGAGATCGTCTGAGGCGAGGCGCTCACCTGGCCCGCGCGACCGGACCGGGCGACCCGGACCTCCGGGTTGCCGCCGCCCCCGACCGGCTCGTCGTCGCCCTGGTCCGAGGGCTGCGCGGGTTGCGGGGGCAGGTCCGGGTCGAGGTGCTCACCGATCGCCCGGAGGACCGCTTCACGGTCGGCGCCCGGCTGTACCTCGAGGGTTCCGCCGACGCCCTCACGATCGCGGACGCAACGCCGGTCGCGGACGGGCGGGGCTGGTGGCTCCGGTTCCGCGAGGTACCCGACCGCGACACGGCAGATACCCTCCGCGACCGATACCTGGAGATCGACGCCCCGAACGAGCCGCGTGAACCCGGGCGCTGGTTCTTCCACGAGCTCCTCGGGCTCGCCGTCCGCTCCGGCACGGGCGACGAGCTCGGCTCGATCACCGACATCTACCGCGCCGGCGGCGCCGAGGTGTTCGTCGTCCGCGGGCCGCGCGGCGAGCTGGACATCCCGGGCGTCCGCGGGATCGTGCTCGACCTCGCGCCCGATCGCGGCGAGATGATCGTGGACCTCGATGCACTCGCCCTCGACGCGCGACCGGTCGAGGACGAGGACTACATCCGACCCCGCGATCGGCGCCCGCGGAAGCAACCCAGGCGATCGAAGCGCGCGAACCTGCCCGACGGGTCAGGTCCGGCCGGCGCTCCCGGGTCGCCGCCGGACGCGTCGCCGGACGCGCCGCCGGACGTGTCGCCGGACGCGCCGCCGGCGGCCGGTTGATGGCGCTCCGGATCGACGTTCTCACCCTGTTCCCGCCGATGGTCGAGGCACCGCTGCGGGAGAGCATCCCGGCACGGATCCTCGAACAGGGCCTCGCGGAGGTGCACGTCCACGACCTGCGCGGGTGGGGGATCGGGCGCCACCGGCAGGTCGACGACTACACCTACGGCGGTGGTGCGGGGATGGTCCTGCGCCCCGAGCCCGTTGCGGCAGCGCTGGCCGAGCTGCGGCAGCCCGATTCGACCGTCATTCTGCTCGATCCGGGCGGGGCGCAATTCCGGCAGCCGGTCGCCCACGAGCTTGCCCTCGCCACACACCTGGTGTTCCTGTGCCCCCGCTACGAGGGGGTCGACGAGCGGATCCGCTCGATGGTGGACCGGGAGATCTCGATCGGCGACTACGTGCTCACGGGCGGCGAGCTCGCCGCCCTCGTCGTCATCGACGCCGTGCTGCGGCTGCTACCCGGTGCGATCGACGAGGCGTCGACGGCCGAGGAGTCGTTCGCATCGGGCCTGCTCGAGTATCCCCAGTACACCCGGCCTGCGACGTTCGACGGGGTGTCGGTGCCGCCGGTCCTCGTGTCCGGCCACCACGAGCAGGTACGCACAGTGGCGGCTGCGCGAGTCGCTGCGCCGGACGCTGGAGCGGCGCCCGGATCTGCTCGACGGCCGGCAGGCGACGCCGGAGGAGCGCCGCCTGCTGGCGGAGCTGCGCGACGCCCCTGCCGATGAGGACGCCTGAGCTCCAGGATCGGGTCAGGCACGAGCAGTCCGCCGCCCGCCGCTGCCGTTCCGCGCCTGACACCCGCGACGCAGCATGCTATCCTCCGCCGTCGGCCGCGCCGCTTCGGCATGCCGCCCCGGAACCCGAGAATCCGCAGCCGCGGCTGCCGGCGAACGAACAAGGACAACCCACGTGAACGTGCTCAACGAGATCGTCCAGGACCAGCTCCGCTCCGACCTCCCGGAGATCACCCCGGGCGACACCGTCAAGGTCGCCGCGAAGGTGGTCGAGGGCACCCGCGAGCGCGTCCAGGTGTTCGAAGGCCTCGTCATGCGGATGCGCAACAGCGGCATCGCATCGACGATCACCGTGCGCCGGATTGCGTCGGGCGTCGGCGTCGAGCGGACGTTCAAGCTCCACAGCCCGCGGATCGAGAGGATCGAGGTCGTCCGCCACGGCCAGGTCCGGCGGGCCAAGCTGTACTTCCTGCGCAACCGGGTGGGCAAGGCCGCGACGACGCTCCGCGAGCGCCGCTAGCGAGAACCGGCCGCACCCCGGCGGGTGTCCGGCTCGAGCGCACCAGCGACCCCCGCCGGGAGCGGGGGTCGTGTCATGTCGGACCCCGGGTGGTGACCGGCGGTACGCTACGTGGCGATGACCGCCATCGTGCCCACCCTCCGCTGGGAGCGCCCCCTGTGGCGGGCCGGCGCGACCCGGATCGTCGGCGTGGACGAGGTCGGCGTGGCCCCGACCTGCGGGGCCGTGGTCGCCGCAGCCGTCATCCTGCCACCCAACTGCCATCGGATCCCGGGCGTCCGCGACTCCAAGACGTTGTCCGCCGCACAGCGCGAGCGACTGGCCCCGATCATCCGGCGACGAGCGGTTGCGGTCGGCGTGGGGGCTGCCTCGGTCGCCGACATCGACCGCCTCAACATCTACCACGCGACGCACCTGGCCATGCGCCGGGCGATCGCGCGCCTCGGCGGCCACGACCACGTGCTCGTCGACGGCCTTCGGATCGCCGAATTCGAGGCGCAGGTCGGGCCATACACGGCCATCGTCGATGGTGACGCGCGCGTGTACTCAATCGCGTGTGCATCGGTGGTGGCCAAGACCGTGCGTGACCGGATGATGCGCCTCCTCGCGCTCCGCTATCCCGAGTACGGATGGGACCGCAACGCGGGCTATGCGACCCGCGAGCACCGCGACGCCATCCGTGCCCACGGCCTCACGCCGCACCACCGCCGCAGCTGGCAGGCGCTCCAGGTCCTGCTGGCGGGCGACCAGCTCGCCCTGTTCGGGGGCGCCGATCAGCCCGGGGTGGGTGACGAACCCGGCGTGCTTCCGGACGGCGCTGACCCGGACGTCGGCGACCCGGACGTCGCCGACGCGCTGGTCGCGGAGGTCCTGTCCGCGACGGGATAGGGCGACGATGGCCGCGATGGGATAAGGCGCGGGTAAGGCGGCTCGCCGATGCTGGCGCGATGGACCGTGTGCAGCCGACGACAGCGCAGCGGATCGGGGATGCGGCGGAGTCGCTCGTCGCGGATCGGCTGGCAGCGGCCGGCTGGACGATCATCGCCCGGAACCTCCGGCTCGGACGCGACGAGATCGACCTGCTCGCGGAGGATCCGGGTCCGCCTGCCGCGCTGGTCGTTGTCGAGGTCCGTCGCCGGGGCCGCCGCGACTTCGGGCTCGCCGAGGAGACGCTGGATCATCGAAAGCGCCGCGCACTGCGCCGTGCCATCGGGGTCCTCCGCGCGGATCCACGGTTGCCGGACGGGCGGCGGCTGCCGCGGCTCTCCCTGCGGCTGGATCTCGTCGCCATCGACGACGCCCCGGACGGCACGCTCTCGATCCGGCACCACCGGGCGATCCGACCCTAGCCGACACCACGACGCAACCGGCATCGCAATCCACAAGCCCATCCACGATCCTGCATCGTGCAATGGGCGAAGGCGCCACCTCTCGTGTCCGACCGCCTGCTCGGTTGCGCAGGTCCAGCCGGTGGCGTCCGCCAGCCACGATTCGGCTTCGTGCTTGGTATGGTCCGAGCCGCCAACCACGACCCACCTTCGTGCATGGCCGTGAAACATCGCCCGACGACGTGCTGCACGATGCTGGATCGTCGCCGGAGGAGGCGGCCAGACTGCACGATGTCAGGTCGTGCGTGGCGGGACCGCAGGGCGCGGGCGATAGGCGGGGGACGACGACGCGCCGGGGACGACGACGCATCGGGCGCCGGCTCGGGAGCGGCAACAGCCCTGTGCTACACTCCGCCGCGCCGCGGGGCGTCCGCGGTCCCGATTCACGCCCGTGCGGCAGGTCGCGGCACGGAGCACACACGCGGATCCGTCTCCCAGCGGGACGGTGCCGGACCCGGCGATGAGCTCGCCGCCGGCCCCTGCAGGGGGATCCGCGGAGGAACCAACCGCAGGAGGTCACACAGTGCCCACCGTCTCGATGCGCCAGCTGCTGGAGGCCGGCGTCCACTTCGGCCACCAGACCCGGCGCTGGAACCCCAAGATGCGCCCGTTCATCTTCGCGGAGCGCAACGGGATCCACATCATCGACCTGGCCCAGACGGTCAAGCGCCTCGATTCGGCGCTCGAGTTCGTCACCGAGACCGTCGCGCGCGGCGACAGCGTGCTGTTCGTGGGCACCAAGAAGCAGGCCCAGGAGCCGGTGATGCAGGAGGCGATCCGGGCCGGCCAGCCGTACGTGACCAAGCGCTGGCTCGGCGGGATGCTGACCAACTTCGTCACCATCAAGAAGCGGATCGGCCTGCTCGACCAGCTCGAGGCGCGCCAGCAGGCCGGTGACTTCGATCGCCTGCCAAAGAAGGAAGCCGCGCTGCTGACCGAGGAGCTCAACAAGCTCAGCGCGATGCTCGGCGGGATCCGCAAGATGAAGCGTCTGCCGGGTGCCGTGTTCATCGTCGACCCGCATCGCGAGCGGATCGCGGTGACCGAGTCCAACAAGCTCGAGATCCCGGTGGTCGGCACGGGCGACACCAACGTCGACCCGGACGAGCTGGATTACATCATTCCCGCCAACGACGATGCGATCCGGGCCATCCGGCTGCTGTGCCAGCTGGTCGCCGACGCGGCGATCGAGGGGGCCCGCGAGCGGGCGGCCCGCGCCACGGCCGAGCCCGAGGTCCAGGAGCCGCAGGCGATGGACGAGCCCGAGTTCGACGAGTCGGCGGCCGCCGACCTCGTCGCGCAGCTGACCGCCGGCGGAACGCTCTCGTTCAACCCGGACAGCGAGGATGACGACCTGCTGCCGGGCGTCGCCCGAGCGCCCGAGGGAGTCACTGAGGCAGCGGAACCGGCCCCCCCGGCCGCCGCCGAGACCCCCGCGACGCCGGTGGCAACGCCGGTTGCCGCGCCAGCCGAGCCCGCGAAGCCGGAGGCCAAGGCTCCCGTGGCCGAGCCCGCAAAGCCTGACGCCAAGGCCCCCGCCGTCAGGCGGACACCCGCAGCCCCGAAGGTCGCCGTAGCTGCCCCGAGCGAGGCAGCCCCGGCACCCGGCGCCGAAGCGTCGGCCCCTGCCGCAGAGGCATCGGCCCCTGCCACAGAGCCGATCCGGCCCCGGCGACGGAGAAGCCGGCTCCGGCGGAGCCGCCCACCGAATGATCGGCGCCCGGGACCGCGGTCGATCCGCCCTCCCGGGTTGCTTCGCCCGCGCCGTCCCCGGCGTCCGGCGGCCCATCACGAGCACAAAGCGCGCACACTGACGGCGCGCCCACGACACAGGAGCATGATTTCCATGGCAATCACGGCCGCGACCGTCAAGGAGCTGCGCGAGCGAACCGGCGCGGGCATGATGGACTGCAAGCGCGCGCTCGAGGAGGCCGGCGGTGACCTCGAGGCGGCAGTCGCGCTGCTCCGCGAGCGGGGGATCGCGTCTGCGGCGAAGAAGGCCTCGCGCGATGCCCGCGAGGGACTCGTCAGCAGCTACATCCACACCGGCGGCCGCGTCGGCGTGCTCATCGAGGTCAACTGCGAGACCGACTTCGTCGCCCGCACCGACGACTTCCAGCGGCTGGTCCGCGACCTTGCCATCCAGGTCGCAGGCCTTGCGCCCATCTACGTGGACGTCGAGAACATCCCGGCGGCCGACCTCGAGGCCAGGAAGGCCGAGCTTCTGGCGGACCCGTCGGTGCGGTCGAAGCCCGAGGCGATCCGCGAGAAGATCATCGACGGCCAGCTCCACAAGTGGTATCGGGACGTGTGCCTCCTCGAGCAGCCGTTCCGCGACGAGGACCGCAGCGTGCGCGACCTCGTGACCGAGAAGATCGCCACGATCGGCGAGAACATCCGCGTCCGCCGCTTCACCCGCTACGCGCTCGGGGAGGAGATGTGACCGATCCCGGACGCGGGACGGACACCACGCCGGGACCGACGGCGGTCCCGGACCACGGCCGTCTTCGCTACGGCCGGATCCTGCTCAAGCTGTCCGGCGAGGCGCTGCTCGGCGACCGGCAGTACGGCGTCGACCCTGCGTTCTGTGCGTTCATCGCCCGCCAGGTGGCCGAGGTTCGCGCGCTTGGCGTCCAGGTCGGCATCGTCGTGGGCGGCGGCAACATCTTTCGCGGGCTTGCGGCGGCGGCGCGGGGGATGGATCGAGCGACCGGCGACTACATCGGCATGCTCGCGACCGTGATGAACGGCCTCGCCCTCCAGGACGCGATCGAGCGCGCCGGGATCCCGGTCCGGGTGATGAGCGCGATCGCGATGAACGAGGTCGCGGAGCCGTACATCCGCCGGCGAGCGGTCCGCCATCTCGAGAAGGGCCGGGTCGCCATCTTCGTGGCGGGCACCGGAAACCCGTACTTCACGACCGACACCGCGGCCGCACTGCGCGCCGTCGAGATCGGTGCCGAGGTGCTGCTCAAGGCGACCAAGGTCGATGGCGTCTACGATGCGGATCCGATGCAGCACCCGACGGCGACGCGCTACGCTCGGCTGGAGTATCAGGATCTGCTCCGGGACCAGCTCAAGGTCCTCGATGCGGCAGCCGTGTCGCTGTGCATGGAGAACGACCTGCCGATCGTGGTCTTCGACCTCAACGCACCCGACAACATCACGAGGGTCGCCCGCGGAGAGCCGGTGGGCACCCTCATCTCCGCCCACACCGGAGGAGCGACCGCATGAGCAGCGAGATCCTGACCGCGACCGAACGGAAGATGGTCCGCGCCGTGGAGGCGATGGAGCGCGACTTCCAGGGCCTCCGGACCGGGCGCGCCTCGACGTCGCTGGTGGATCGGCTGGTCGTCGACTACTACGGCACCCAGACCCCGCTCAACCAGCTGGCCTCGATCAGCGTCCCGGAGCCGCACCAGATCGTCATCCAGCCCTGGGATCGCGGCGTGCTGGGCGCCATCGAGAAGGCGATCCAGAAGAGCGACATCGGCCTCATGCCCAACGTCGACGGCACGCTCGTCCGGCTCAACATCCCGCCGCTGACCGAGGAGCGTCGCAAGGACATCG
Organism: uncultured Chloroflexia bacterium; assembly: GCA_963835335.1. Classification (GTDB taxonomy): domain Bacteria; phylum Chloroflexota; class Limnocylindria; order Limnocylindrales; family CSP1-4; genus CAIXZV01. The sequence goes on from CAWIFB010000045.1 coordinate 96,397, forward strand.
TGAAGAGCGTCCACAAACGCATGGAAGAGGCGCGGGTCGAGATCCGCAATCTGCGTCGCGAAGCCGCCGACGCGTTCAAGAAGGAGGAGCGTGATGGCTCGCTGGGTGCCGATGAGGCGCACCGGCAGCTGGATCAGCTCCAGAAGGTCACGGACCACGTGATCGCCGATGTCGATCGCGTCGGGGCGATCAAGGAGCAGGAGGTCCTCGAGGTCTAGTGGCCCAGGCGCCGCTCGATCGATCCCTCGCACGGCCGACCGACGCACCGCCGCTCGCGCACGAGCCGGCGGGCGACGAGCCGGCTGCCGCGACTGCCGCGCCCCCCGCAGAGGCCTCGCTGCCGCCCGCGGACGAGCTGCCGCGACACGTCGCGATCATCATGGACGGCAACCGCCGCTGGGCCCGGGCCAGGTCGCTGCCCGATTTCGAGGGCCATGCGGCCGGGGTGGAGGCGATCCGGGGACTGCTCCAGCACGCGGTGCGCCGCGGCGTCCCGATGCTCACGCTGTACGCCTTCAGCCGCGAGAACTGGGCTCGATCCGACGATGAGGTTGCGGGGCTGTTCAGCCTGCTCGGCCAGGCGATCCGCGACGAGACGGACGAGCTCCGTCTCCAGGGGGTGAGGGTCCGCCTGCTCGGCCGGCTCGAGGAGCTGCCGGACGACACCCGGACGTCGATCAGCGAGGCGCTCGACCGCACGGCCGACGGGACGCGCCTCATCCTCAACATCGCCTGGAACTACGCGGGACGCACCGAGATCGTCGATGCATTCCGCCGGATCGCCGCATCCGGGATCCCGCCGGAGGAGATCGACGAGCGCACGATCAGCGGCGCCCTCTATACCGCGGGGCTGCCGGACCCGGATCTCGTGATCCGCACCGGTGGCGAGCAGCGGATCAGCAACTTCCTGATCTGGCAGTCGGCCTACGCCGAGCTCGTGTTCAGCGATCGACTGTGGCCGGACTTCGGCCCGGAGGCCTTCGACGAGGCCCTGCTGGAGTTCGCGCGCCGGACGCGCCGGTTCGGACGCTAGGCGCGGCCGTTGCTACGCACCCGCACGCTCACCGCGATCGTCCTCGTCCCGCCACTGATCGTCGCGCTGCTGATCGGCGTGCCGGCCGTGGCGGCCGTGCTCGGCCTGGCGGCGTTCCTGGGCAGCCTCGAGGTGTATCGACTGCTCAAGGCGGCCGGCTACCCGTCGCAGTCGTGGTTCGGTGCGGTGCTCGCCGTCGCGATCGTCCTCGAGGCGGCGTTCCGCCCGGGCGGGGACAAGGGCATCCTGCTCGTCGGGGATCGGCATCCTGCTGGCGGGGATCGGCGCCTTCGCACGTCCTGACCCGCGCGATGGGGTGGTGGCCTGGATCGCGACGGTGTTCGGGGCGCTGTACGTCGGACTGCTGAGCTTCGTGCTCCACGTCGCTGCCGCCGCGCCGCCCGTGCCGCCGGATGCCGCGCTCGCCCAGCTGGGTCCGGAGCGCGGCTGGATCCTGCTCCTGGTCCTCGGCGTGTGGAGCTATGACACCGGCGCGTACCTCGTGGGGCGAAGCCTTGGCCGGCATCACTTCCTGGCGCATATCTCGCCGGCCAAGACCATCGAGGGCCTGGTCGGGGGCCTGGTCGCCACCACGCTGGTGATGGCGGCCGTCCTGGCCGGCCTCGGGCAGGAGCCGCTGGGGGCGCTGGTCCTGGGCCCGCTGGTCGGGCTCGCGGCGCAGGCCGGCGACCTCGCGGAGTCGATGCTCAAGCGCGCGGCGGGCGCCAAGGACTCGGGGACGCTGATCCCGGGCCACGGAGGGATCCTCGATCGAACCGACTCGTTCCTGTTCGCGGGGCCGGCGGTGATGCTGTATGTCGTTGCACTGGCCCGCTGAGCCGCGCCCGCTGGGCATCGCGCTCCTGGGATCGACCGGCAGCATCGGCCGCCAGGCCGTCGACGTCCTGGAGCGGCACGCCGACCGGTTCCGCGTGGTCGCCCTCGCCGCCGGCGCCAATGCCGACGTGCTCTCGGGCCAGGCGCACCGGCTCCGGCCGGCGGTCGTGACGCTGGCCGATGCCCGTGGACCGCTCGACCTGCCCGCCGGGACGAGCCGGATCGGGGGCGACGACGCGCTCGAGATGCTGGCGACCCGCGATGACGTCGACCTGGTCATCGTGGGCACCGGCGGCATCGTCTCGCTGCGTCCCGTGCTTGCCGCCCTGCGTGCGGGCAAGGTCGTGGCGACTGCCAACAAGGAGACGCTGGTCGCGGGCGGCCACCTGGTCATGGCCGAGGCCCGGGCACGGGCGGCCGAGCGGGCGCGCGTCGCGCCGGGTGATGCGCTCGTGACCCCGCTCGCCTGGCTGCGCCCGATCGACTCGGAGCACTCCGCGATCTGGCAGTGCCTGGCCGGCGAGGCTGCGTCGGGTGTCGCGCGGATGCTGCTCACGGCATCCGGCGGCCCGTTCCTGGACGCGGGGCCGGAGGTGCTTGCCGCGGCGACGCCGGAGGATGCGCTGCGGCATCCGACATGGTCGATGGGGGCGAAGATCACGATCGACTCCGCCACGCTCGCGAACAAGGGCCTGGAGGTGATCGAGGCACACTGGCTGTACGATGTCGGATACGACGCGATCGATGTCGTCATCCATCCGCAGAGCGTCGTGCACTCCGCCGTCCAGTTCACGGACGGCTCCCTCAAGGCCCAGCTGGGCACCCCGGACATGCGCCTCCCGATCCAGTACGCCCTCACCTACCCACAGCGCCTGCCGTCGCCGGCAACCCCGCCGGACCTGATCGCGATCGGGCGGCTGGACTTCCGTGCCCCGGATGAGACGCGCTTCCCCGCGCTGCGCATCGCGCGCGAAGCCGGCCGGACGGGCAGCCGCGCGTCGGCGGCGCTGATCGCCGCGGACGATGTCGCGGTGGCGCGGTTCCTGGGCGGGACGCTCGACTTCCCGGGCATCCCGCGGCTGCTCGAGGCCGCGGTCCAGCGGTACGGCGAGGGCGAGGACCAGGCTCCGGATGTCGACACGCTCGTGGCGCTGGACCGCGAGGTCCGTGACGCCTTCGCGAGCGGGCCGGTCGGAGCCCGGCCATGAGCGAGCTGTTCGACTCGATCGTCACGATCCTGCTGTTCATCATCGTGCTCGGCGGCCTGGTCCTGTTCCACGAGCTCGGCCACTTCGTGTTCGCCCGCCTGGCCGGCGTCCGCGTGCTCGAATTCGGGGTCGGCTTTCCGCCCCGGGCACGGATCCTGCGGACGGCGCCGCCGTCGGCGGAGCAGGTCGAACATGCCGAACGGCTGCGCCGCGAAGCCCAGGCGGCGCTCGAAGCCGCCGGCGACGACGAGGACCTGCGGAGCGCGATCCTCGCTGCCCGACCGGCCGAGCCGATCGGGACGCAGTACACGCTCAACTGGCTGCCCATCGGTGGCTTCGTCAAGCTCGAGGACGAGGACGGCGGCGACAGCGATGATCCGCGCTCGTTCGGGCGCGCCCGCCTGCCGGTCAAGCTGCTGATCCTCGTCGCCGGGGTCCTCATGAACCTCGTGCTGTCGTTCGCGATCTTCGCCTCGATCGCGTGGTTCGCCACGCCCTACGTGGGACTCAAGTTCGGGACCGTCGAGGCCGGTTCGCCGGCGCAGCAGGCCGGGCTGCGCGACGACGATGCGCTCGTCTCCGTGAACGGCACGCCATTCGAGTTCTACGGGCCGTCGGTCGTCGATGCCCTGCATGCTGACGCCGGCCAGACCGTGACCCTTGGCGTCATCCGTGCCGATGGCAGCCATGCCACGCTGACGGCCACCCTGCGCTCACCGGCCGAGGTCGACGCCGGACAGGGAGCGCTGGGCATCCGGGCAGGCCCGCAGGGCTTCGAGTCTCTGTTCTACGGCGAGTACACCGGGCGACCGCTGCCCGAGGCGCTGCAGATCGGCGCCAGCGAGACCACCCGCTGGTTCGGGCTCGTCCTCAGCGGCCTGGGCGACCTCGTCGGGTCGGTTGCGTCCGACCCCACCGCGGCACCGCCCGTGTCCGGGCCGGTCGGCATCGCGACCTCGCTGGGCGAGGTGTTCCGGGGCAGCGGCCCGATCCTGACCCTGTACGTGGCGGGGATCCTGTCGGCGAACCTGGCGCTGGTCAACTTCCTGCCGTTCCCGCCGCTCGACGGGGGACGGATGGTCGTGCTCGTGCTCAAGGCCATCCCGCGCTACGGCTCCCGGATCTCGGTCCGGGCTGAGCGGCTGACGTACGCGATCGGGTTCATCGCCCTGTTCACGTTCCTGATCTGGATCACCGTGTTCGACGTCGTCCGCCAGGTGGGTGGCGGCACTCCGTGACCTCGCCCGACCAGCTGCGTCCCGTGCGCCGGCCAACGGTGTCGGTGGACGTCGGCGGCGTGCTCGTCGGGTCCGCGCACCCGATCGTCGTCCAGTCCATGACCAACACGGATACCGCGGATCCGGACGCCACGGCGATCCAGGTTGCCCGTCTCGCCCACGCGGGCAGCCAGCTGGTGCGGGTCACCGTCAACACCGAGCAGGCGGCGGCCGCGGTCCCCGAGATGGTCGGCAAGGTTCGCGACCTGGGCGTGGACGCCCCGATCATCGGCGACTTCCACTACAACGGCCACAAGCTGCTGGTCGAGTACCCGGAGATGGCTGCCGCGCTCGACAAGTACCGGATCAACCCGGGCAACGTGGGCACGAAGCATCACGACGTCAACTTCCAGACGATCGTCCGGGTCGCGGCGGACAACGGGAAGCCGGTCCGGATCGGGGTCAACTGGGGATCCCTGGACCAGCAGCTGCTGACCGATCTCATGGAGGCCAACGCCGCGGCGCCCGAACCTCGTGAGGCCCGCGACGTGATGATCGAGGCGATGATCGAGTCCGCGATGCGCTCCGCCGAGCTGGCCGAGGAGACGGGCCTGGGCCACGACCGGATCATCCTGTCGGCCAAGGTGTCGGGCGTCCGCGACCTGGTCGATACGTACCGTCGGCTGGCGCCTCGCTCGGACTACCCGCTCCACCTGGGCCTGACCGAAGCCGGCATGGGCATGAAGGGGATGGTCACCTCGACGGCCGGGCTGGCGATCCTGCTCAACGAGGGGATCGGCGACACCATCCGGGTCTCGCTGACGCCGGAGCCGGGTGCCGGCCGCGAGCTCGAGGTCGAGGTCGCGCAGCAGGTCCTGCAGTCGATGGGCCTGCGGTCGTTCCTGCCCCAGGTCTCCGCGTGCCCCGGCTGCGGCCGGACCACCTCGACCTTCTTCCAGGAGATGGCGCGCGACATCACGGACCACCTCAAGCGCCGGATGCCCGAATGGCGCGAGACGCACCCCGGCGTCGAGGAGCTCAAGGTCGCGGTGATGGGCTGCGTGGTCAACGGACCCGGGGAGTCCAAGCACGCCGACATCGGGATCAGCCTGCCGGGCACGTTCGAGGCGCCCGTCGCCCCGGTGTTCGTGGACGGGAAGCTGGATCGCACCCTGCGTGGCGATTCGATCGTGCCCGAGTTCATCGACATCCTCGAGGCGTACGTCGACCAGCGGTACCTGCCGGAGGCCGTCGAGGCGCGCTGAGCGGCTCCCGGGCCTCCGTCGGCCCGGCGACGGCCTTGCCCGGGGTTTCGCACGGCCCGGGCTCGCCCGGTCTTGCCCGACGGTTCGCCTGCCCTCGCCCGGTCTTGCCCGACGGTTCGCCTGCCCTCGCGCGGGCTCGCCCGGCCCGGTCTTGCCCGGCCCGGTCTTGCCCGGCGGCTCGCCTGCCGGCCCTGCCGGCCTCGCCCAGGCAGTTCGCCTGACATCGGTCCACCAGGCGAGCACTCGCCGGATGCGGGGACCGCCGGTGGAGCCTGGGGCTGCCAGATGTCCGCAAGGTGGTACGGCTGGCAGCGTTTACCGCACATTCGGGGGAAGATCCTGGCGGAACCGGTGGCGAACGCCCGCTGGATGGTCATGTGTCATGGTCGGGTCGCGCGAACGGGCACGGCTGAGTTGGGCCGCACGAGTCCGGGCCGCACGGCAGGGCCGCACGGTCGTGCCGCACGGCGGGGCCGCCGCGTCGGGCGGCCGGGGCTGGGACGCCCCGAGAGCGATCCACGTACCCGGGTGTATACTTCCGCGGAATAACGCGGGGCCGCCACCAAACGTGGGTGACCAACCCACGTTTCTTTGTGTCGCGGCGACCCCGCCGCCATCGAGCAGTGATCAGGAGGCGCATGATGAGTCGCGACTTCGTCGGTGCGCTGCTCCAGCTCAATGCCGAGAAGCAGGTATCGCGCGAGGCCCTCGTCCGGGCCCTCGAGGAGGGGATCCAGGCGGCCTATCGGCGCGTCGCGGGCGAGGAGGACATCTTCGTCAAGGTCGAGCCCGACAGCGGTCGGATCGATGTCTACCGCGGCCGGTACGTCGTGGATGAGGTCGAGGATCCGATGGTCGAGGTGACCGTCGACGAGGCACGCCAGACGAACCCCGAGGCCAAGGCCGGGGACGTGATCGAGCTCGAGCAGCTCGACGGCGAGCATTTCGGTCGCATCGGCGCCCAGACCGCCAAGCAGATCATCCTGCAGCGGATCCGCGAGGTCGAACGCGACCAGGTGTTCGACCAGTTCGCGAGTCGCGAGGGCGAGCTCATCACGGGTACGGTGAGCCGGGTCGAGCCGCGCGCGATCATCCTCGATGTCGGCAAGGGCGTGGAGGCGATTCTCGCCACCAGCGAGCAGAGCCCGCTCGAGCACTATCGCATCGGGCAGCCGGTCAAGGCATTCGTGCTCGAGGTGCGTCGCTCCGCGCGGGGGCCCCAGATCCTCGTCTCGCGGACGCACAAGGGCTTCCTGCGACGTCTGTTCGAGCTCGAGGTGCCCGAGATCCATGGGGGCACGGTCGAGGTCAAGGCCATCGCGCGCGAGGCCGGCAGCCGCTCGAAGGTCGCGGTTGCCTCCCGCCAGGACGGGCTCGATCCCGTGGGCGCGGCGGTCGGTCAGCGCGGCACGCGCGTGCAGGCGGTGGTGGCCGAGCTTGCGGGCGAGAAGATCGACGTCATCCCGTGGAACGACGACGCATCCGTGTTCGTCGCCAACGCCCTGTCGCCGGCCCAGGTCCTCGGGGTGCAGATCGACGAGGAGCACCGGATCGCAAGCGTGACGGTGCCCGAGCGGATGCTCTCGCTCGCGATCGGCAGGGAGGGCCAGAACGCGCGGCTGGCCGCGCGGCTGACCGGCTGGCGGATCGACATCAGGAGCGACGTGGTCAGCGCCGAGCCCGCAGCGGAAGCGCCTGTCGCGGAAGCGCCGGCAGCGGCGGCAGCGGCGCCCTCGGAAGCGGCCGCGCCCGCGAGCGAAGGGGTCGAGCCGGCCGATGCCGCTGGGACCGCCGTCCCGGCTGACGCTCCGGCGACCGCGGCTGCCGGCCGAGGCGACCCCTCGTGAGGCAAAGGGCAAGGCCGCGCCCGCCGCGCCGGTGGCGCCCGCTGAAGCGACGAGCGACGCCGCACCCGCCGGGGCGAGCCCGGCCGAGGCTGCCGGTGCACCGGGCGACGCGACTCTCGATCCGGTGTCCGAGCCGGCTGCGCCGTCGAAGGCGAAGCGGTCGCGCAAGAAGGTCAACGAGGAGGTGTCGTCGTAGGCCCGGCGGCGGCCGGAGCGAGCCGGCCTGTCCAGGCACGTCGGCCGCCGCAGCGGAGCTGCGTCGCGTGTCGCACGGCGCGGCCCAAGCGCGACCTGGTCCGGATCGTGCGTGCTCCGGACGGCACCATCGCGATCGATCACACCGGCCGGGCCGCCGGGCGCGGCGCGTACCTGTGTCACGACGCCGCCTGCTGGCAGACCGCCGGCCGGAAGCGCGCCCTCGAGCACGCGCTCGGGACGCCGCTCCCGGAGTCCATCATTGAGCTTCTCGCGGCAGGGCCCGACGCGGCCGCCGCCACCAACACCAACGATCCAGCGGGTGCCCAGCGCCCCCGCCCCATCTCGAACCCCGACCCGATGACCGAAGGAGGAGCCCGTGGCCAGGAGTAGGAGCGGTACCCGCGGCCGACGCGGCCCGCGCAAGCCGCCGCGGCGTGCCGGCAGCTTCGCGCCGGGCGCCGTCCAGGTGGTCGATCCGAGCGAGCGCGGCCCGATCGAGCTGCCCTCGACGATCACCGTCAAGGACCTCGCCGAGCTGCTGGGGGTCAACCCCGCCGACATCATCCGCGAGCTGATCAAGAGCGGCATCTTCGCGACCATCAACCAGCTCATCGACCGCGACACGGCGTCGCTGGTCGCGGAGGAGCTGGGCTACGAGGTCGCCGAGGCCAACGCCGCCTCGGCCAATGCCGAGGACGAGGAGGGGAGCGGCCCCCCCGCGGAGGCGACCAAGGAGATCCTGTTCGAGGAGTCCGCAGCCGCCGACCTCGTCGCCCGTGCGCCGATCGTGACCGTGATGGGCCACGTCGACCACGGCAAGACCAGCCTGCTCGATGCGATCCGCTCGACGACGGTCGCGGCGGGGGAGCGGGGCGGGATCACCCAGCACATCGGTGCGTCCGAGATCACCACCAAGGACGGCAAGCGGCTGGTGTTCCTGGACACCCCGGGTCACGAGGCGTTCACCTCGATGCGGGCCCGGGGCGCCCGCGTCACCGACATCGCCGTGATCGTCGTGGCGGCTGATGACGGCGTGATGCCCCAGACGCTCGAGGCGATCAGCCACGCCAAGGCGGCCAAGGTGCCGCTCGTGATCGCGATGAACAAGATCGACCGGCCCGAGGCCAACCCGGACCGGGTTCGGACCGAGCTGGCAGAGGCCGGCGTCGTGGTCGAGGACTACGGTGGCGACACGCCGCTGGTTCCGGTCTCGGCCAAGACCCGCGTGGGCATCGACGCGCTGCTCGAGATGATCCTGCTCGTGGCGGACCTCCAGGAGCTCAAGGCGAACCCCAAGCGGTCCGCCGTCGGGACGGTGATCGAGGCGCAGCTCACCAAGGGCCGGGGACCCGTCGCGACGATCATCATCCAGACGGGCACCCTGCGCATCGGCGACATCGTCACGGTGGGCAACACCTGGGGCAAGATCAAGGCCCTGGAGAACAGCGAGGGCAAGCGCACCCCGAAGGCCGGCCCCGCGTCCGCCGTCGTCGTGCTCGGCCTCAACGACGTCCCGGAGGCCGGCGACGTCATGCGCGTCGTGGCCGATGAGAAGTCCGCCCGCGGCGTGGTCGAGGGCCGCAAGATCGAGCAGGCCACCCGTGAGGGCGGCGGCGCGAGCCGGGCGACGCTCGAGGACCTGTATCGACAGATCCAGGCCGGCCAGGCCAAGGAGCTGCGGCTGATCCTCAAGGCCGACGTGTCGGGCTCGCTGGGCGCGATCACGCACGCGCTCGAGCAGCTGGGCACGGACGAGGTCAAGATCAACGTCCTGCTCGAGGCCGCGGGCGACATCACGGACAACGACATCATGCTGGCCACCGCGTCGAACGCGATCGTGGTCGGCTTCAATACCGGGATCACCGACACCGCGCGCCGCGAGGCCGAGGCCGAGGGGGTCGACGTCCGGCAGTACGACATCATCTACAAGCTGACCGACGACATCGATGCGGCCCTCAAGGGCATGCTCGAGCCGGAGATCGTGGAGGTGATCGAGGGCCGGGCCGAGGTGCGCCAGATCTTCCGGGTGGGCAAGAGCACCGTCATCGCCGGCTGCTACGTCACCGACGGCCGGATCGTCCGCGCCGGCGGCGTGCGCGTCTGGCGCGGCGGCAAGGTCGTGGCCACCGACCGGATCGAATCGCTCCGGCGCTTCCGGGACGATGTCCGCGAGGTCGCCCAGAACTTCGAGTGCGGCATCGGCCTGGTCGGCTACAACGACCTGGTCGAGGGTGACATCATCGAGTGCTTCACCAACCAGACCCGCAGCCGGGTGACCGGCTGAATCCTCGGGCCGATGGCTCGCAGGAGCGTCGCCTCGGACCTCGGAGGGTCACGATGAGCCAGCGCACCCAGCGCGTGGACGAGCTGCTTCGCCAGGAGATCGGTGCGCTGCTGGCCAAGGAGATCGCGGATCCCAGGATCGGGTTCGTGACCATCACCGAGGTCGAGACAGCGCCCGATCTGCGTCATGCCAAGGTCTGGGTCAGCGTGATCGGCGGCAAGACCGATCGCGACGAGACCGTGCGTGCGCTCCAGCAGGCGATGGGCTACGTCCGGCACCAGCTCGGCCAGCGGCTGCGGATCCGGCGGATCCCGGAGCTCCACGTCCGGCTCGACGATTCGGCGGAGCGCGGCACCCGGCTGCTGCACCTGATCAACGAGCTCGAGTCGGGTGCGGACCCGGAGGCCATCGCGCCGCTCGACGAGGACCTGCCGACGCCGGTCCAGCGGCTGCCCCACGAGGGCGACACGCCGGACGTCGACGCCGGAGAGGTGCCGTCGCCGCCCCCGGCCGGCCGCCGGCCGTCGACCCGTCGCGGACCCGGCGGCAACCGCGCCGGCCGCGGAGCACCGCCCCGCAGCGAGACGCGGAAGCCTCGCAGCCACCGCGGATGAGCACGGCCCTCCTTCTCGCCGATGTCGCCCGGTCGGCTGTGCCCGATCCCGTCCTGGCGCGGCTGCGTGGCGCCCGGAACGTGCTGGCGGTCGGCCACGAGAACCCCGATGCGGACACCCTCGGCGCGACCCTCGCCGTGTGCGCGATCGTCGAGGCGCTGGGCGGCCGCGGGACGCCGGTGTGCACCGACCCCGTGCCACCCCTGTACTCGTTCATCCCCGGGGTGGAGCGCTTCCGGACCGACCCCGAGCCTGATCAGGCCTACGACCTGCTGGTGGTCTCGGACTGCGGCTCGTTCGAGCGGGTGGGGGAGGTCGCGAGGCGTCATGCCGGCCTGTTCGCGGCCCTGCCTCGGGTCATCCTCGATCACCATGCCTCGAACGATGCGGCGGGCGAGGCCGACTGGATCGATCCCGGTTCGGCGGCGACCTGTGAGCTGGTCGCGCTGCTGGCGATCCAGCTGGGTGTGCCCCTGGACACGGGCCACGGGTCGCTCGCGACCGCGCTGATGGCCGGCGTCGTGATGGACACCGCGACGTTCGCGCATCCGAACGCGACGCCACGCACGCTCGCCGTCGCGGCGGCGCTCGTCGAGGCGGGCGCGCCGCTGTCGGACATCTCGCGCCGCCTGTACCGGACGAAGCCCGATGCGCAGCTGCGGCTGTTCGGGCGCGTGCTCGACCGGCTCGAGGCGACGGACGACCACCGCGTCGTGTGGTCGGACCTGCGCCTGGCAGACCTCGAGGCGACCGGGGCATTGCCCGTCCACTCGGAGGGCATCATCGACCTCCTCGCGCAGGCAGAGGCCGCCGAGGTGTCGATGCTGCTCAAGGAGCAGCCGGACGGGACGACGCGCCTCAGCGTGCGCACCCGTCCCGGCGGGGTCGACGCAACGACGCTGACCGGGGCGTTCGGTGGCGGCGGCCACGCCCGGGCCGCCGGCGCCTCGATCGACGCCCCGCTGGCCGAGGCCACGGAACGGGCGCGCGTGGTGGCCGCCCGGCTGGCAGCCGAGGTCCGCCGGTGAGACGGGGCGACCGGAGCGGCGGGCTCGACGGCGTCCTCGTGGTCGCCAAGCCGTCGGGTCCGACCTCGCACGATGTGGTGAGCCTCGTGCGACGGCTGTCGTCCACGCGACGGGTCGGTCACGGGGGAACGCTGGATCCGTTCGCCGCGGGCGTGCTGCCGGTGTTCCTGGGCCGGGCCACCCGCCTGGTCGAGTACCACCTCGGCGCGACCAAGGCCTATCGCGCCACCATCTGCTTCGGCGCCACGTCGACCACGGACGATCTCGACGGCGAGCGGACGCCGATCGACGGCCCGCCCGTGACCCGGTCCGCGCTGGAGGCGGCGCTGACGGCGTTCATCGGTCCGATCCGCCAGGTTCCGCCCGTGTACAGCGCCGTCCAGATCGCCGGACGCCGCGCGTACCAGATGGCCCGGGCCGGGGAGATCGTGGAGCTGGCCCCGCGCGATGTCGTGATCCACGCGCTGACGATCCGGGAGTGGGACGACAGCGACCCGGAACGCCCGGTCGCGGTCGTCGATGTCGAGTGCGCGGCCGGCACGTACGTCCGCGCGCTGGCGCGGGACGTCGGTGCGCACCTCGGCAGTGGGGCGTACCTGGGCGCACTCGTTCGCACCGCGTCCGGCGGCTTCCGGCTCGAGGACGCGGTGTCGCTGGACGAGCTCCGCGCGCATGCGGCGGACGGGCCGGCCGGGGTTCTGAGGGCGCTGCGACCCATCGACGCCGGGCTGGAGGACCTTCCCCACGCCCCCGTGACCGATGACGAGGTGCGCCGGCTGGGGGAGGGGCTGATCACCGCCCCGAAGAAGCCACTCCCGGTCCGCGATGCGCCGCTCGTGCTCGCGGTCGGCAGCGACGGGCGGGTCGTCGCCGTGTGCCGCGCGGTCAGCGGCGCGCTCCATCCGCACAAGGTGCTGGCGGATCGCCCGGCCGAAGCCGGCCGGCCGCTCCGCCGTGCCACAACCGGCGACGCCGACTGATGGACGTCGCCGGCGGGCTGCGCAACCTGGACCATTCGCGCGAGCCCGTGTTCGTCGTGGTGGGCGTGTTCGACGGGCTGCACCTTGGCCATGCCTACCTGCTGCGGCACCTGGTCGCCGAGGCGTCGGCCCGGCAGGCCCGGCCGGTCGTCATCACCTTCGACCACCATCCCGAGGAGATCATCACGGGCAGCGCGCCGCCGCTGCTGTGCGATCCGGCCGAGCGGCTCGAGCGACTGGCCGCCGCTGGCGTGGATACGACCGTGGTCGTGCACTTCGACCGGCAGCTTCGCGAGACGACCTACGACGCATTCGTGGCGATGATCACCGCCCGCGCGCCGGTCGCGGGGTTCCTGATGACGCCCGATGCCGCGTTCGGCTACCAGCGGGCCGGCACCCCGGACGCGTTGACGGCGCTGGGCCGGGCGGAGGGGTTCGAGGTCGTCGTCGTGCCGCCGCTCGAGCTCGACGGGCGCCCGGTGCGGAGCACCGAGGTCCGGGACGCGATCGCGACCGGCGACCTCGATCGGGCGGCGCGGCTGCTCGGCCGGCCGCATGCCGTGGTGGGATCGGCAACGCGGGACGGGGATGGCGTGCGCCTGGACTTCGCGCTGCCGGTTGCGCTGCCGCCGGACGGGGAGTACCGGGCGGTGATCGATGATGCCGGTGAGGGGACGGCCGCGGTCCGTTCCGGGGCGGTCCGGCTGCCGGATCATCCGGGTTCGGGCGCGACGCGGGTGGCGTTTCTCGAGCGACTCCCGGTGCCGGTGGGGGCGTTGACCGACGCGGGCTGAGTATGTAATATGCTCGTACAAATACCGCACGCGGACCTCCTCGCGGGTGTCCGCGGCGCGGGTGGGCGAACCGCATGGAGGTAACGGGCGTGGGCCAGGACTTCTTCACGGAGGTGCCGGCGCCGATCCCGTTCGGCGGCCTCGACTCGACCGATCCGCTGGCGTTCAAGGTCTACCAGCCGGACCGGCTGGTGCTCGGCAAGCGGATGGAGGACCACCTGCGGCCGGGCGTGTGCTTCTGGCATTCGTTCTCCTGGGACGGCCGCGACATGTTCGGCATCGCGACGCTCGATCGCCCCTGGCTCACGGCGGCCGACGAGATGGCGGGCGCGCGGGCCAGGATGGCCGCCGCGTTCGAGTTCTTCACCAAGCTGGGCACCCCGTACTACTGCTTCCACGACCGGGACGTGGCGCCCGAGGGAGACTCGTTCGCGACGTTCCGCGACAACCTGGACGCGCTTACCGACGACGCGCTTGGCTACCAGGAGCGCACGGGTGTCCGGCTGCTGTGGGGCACCGCCAACCTGTTCACCCATCCGCGATACCAGGGCGGGGCGGCGACCAACCCCGATCCCGAGGTGTTCGCGTACGCCGCGGCGCAGGTCAAGCACATGCTCGAGGTGACCCAGCGCCTCGGCGGCAGCAACTACGTCCTGTGGGGTGGACGTGAGGGCTACGACACCCTGCTCAACACGGACCTCCGCCGCGAGCAGGCGCAGCTGGCCCGGTTCCTGCACCTCGTGGCCGAGCACAAGGCCAAGATCGGCTTCGAGGGACAGCTGCTGATCGAGCCCAAGCCGCAGGAGCCCACCAAGCACCAGTACGACTACGACGTGGCCACGGTCCACGGATTCCTCGTCCGCAACGGGCTCGACGGCGAGTACCGCGTCAACATCGAGGCCAACCACGCCACGCTGGCGGGCCACAGCTTCCACCACGAGGTCGCGTTCGCGGCGGCCAACGGCGTGCTGGGCAGCATCGACGCCAACCGCGGCGACCCCCAGAACGGCTGGGATACCGACCAGTTCCCGAACTCCGTCGACGACCTGGTGATGCCCATCTACGAGATCCTGCAGCATGGCGGCCTGGAGCCGGGCGGCTTCAACTTCGACGCCAAGCTGCGTCGCCAGAGCACGGACCGGACCGACCTGTTCTACGCCCACATCGGCGGCCTCGACACCCTCGCGCGGGCGTTGCTGGCGGCTGCCGACCTGGTCACGGACGGCGCGTTGTCCGCCCGGGTCGAGGCGCGCTACGCCGGCTGGTCGGGCGAGCTGGGGGCCGCGATCCTCGACGGCCGCGAGAGCCTGGACTCGCTCGAGGCGAAGGTCGCGGCGGGACAGATCGACCCGAGCCCCGTGTCGGGTCACCAGGAGCTGCTCGAGAACCTGGTCAACCAGCGGACCTGGGCCGCCGGTCGCTGATCCCGATGGCGTACGTCATCGGGATCGATGCGTCCACGACGGCGACCAAGGCTGTCCTGATCGACGAGGCCGGCGTCGTTGCCGGCATCGGCGTCTCCGAGTACGGGTTCGACCAGCCCCAACCGCTGTGGAGCGAGCAGGACCCGCGGCTGTGGTGGGACGGGGCCGTCGCCGCCGTGCGCGAGGTCCTGGAGGCCGCGCGGGTCGACGGGTCCGAGGTGCGCGCGATCGGCCTCACGGGCCAGATGCACGGGCTCGTGCTGCTCGACCGCGACGGCCAGGTGCTGCGGCCGGCGATCCTGTGGAACGACCAGCGCACGGGCGCCGAGTGCGATTCGATCCGCGCCGCGGTGGGGCCCGAGCGCCTGGTGCGGACCACCGGGCAACGACGCGCTGACCGGGTTCACCGCTCCCAAGCTGGCATGGGTCCGCGACCACGAGCCAGACGTCTGGCGGCGGGTCGCCCACGTCCTCCTGCCCAAGGACTATGTCCGTTTCCGGCTGACCGGCGACTACGCGATGGACAAGGCCGGCGGATCGGGCACGATCCTGTTCGACCTTGCCGCGCGCGACTGGTCACCGCTGATGCTCGAAGCCCTGGGCATCGATCCCGGCTGGATGCCGCCGACGTTCGAGGGCCCCGAGGTGACGGGCGCGGTGTCGGTGTCGGCGGCGACCGCGACGGGGCTGCGAGCGGGGACGCCGGTCGTGGCGGGCGGCGGTGACCAGGCGGCGAACGCGGTCGGCGTCGGCGTGGTCGACCCCGGGCGGATGGCGCTCTCACTGGGCACGTCGGGTGTCGTGTTCGCCGCGACCGACCGGCCGCTGTACGAGCCGGCCGGGCGGGTCCACGCGTTCTGCCACGCCGTCCCGGGCCGCTGGCACCTGATGTCGGTGATGCTCTCGGCGGCCGGCAGCCTGCGCTGGTTCCGCGACGCGGTCGCGCCCGGCGTCGACTTCGGCGACCTGACCGCGGCCGCCGCCGAGGTCCCGGCGGGCAGCGACGGGCTCCTGTTCCTGCCGTACCTGTCGGGTGAGCGCAGCCCGCATCCCGACCCGCTGGCGCGTGGGGCGTTCGTGGGTCTCACCCTGGCCCACGACCGGCGGCACCTCACGAGAGCGGTGCTCGAGGGCGTCGCGTACGGGCTCCGCGACGGCCTGGACCTCATGGTCGAGGCCGGGATGCCGGCGCCCGACCAGATCCGCGCGTCGGGGGGCGGCACGGCCAGCCCGCTGTGGCGGCAGATCCTGGCCGACGTCCTGGGCGCCGAGATCGCGACCGTCAGCACCACCGAGGGCGCGGCGTATGGCGCCGGGCTGCTGGGTGCCGTCGGCGCGGGCTGGTTCCCGACGGTCACGGCAGCCGCGGACGCGGTGATCCGGGTGACGCCGGTCGCCGCTCCCGGGCACGACGCGGTGCGGTACGCCGAGGCACACGAGATCTACCGGGGGCTGTACCCCGCGCTGGCACCGGCGTTCCCGCGCCTCGGCGGCTGACGCCCCCCGGGGGATCGCGCCGGTGTGACGGCGGCGCCGGCCGGGCCTAGCCGCGGAGCTCGATCGCGGCCTTGTCCGTGTCGGTGACCTCGCCGGGCTGCTTGCCCAGGATGATCATGCCCAGCACCTCGTCGGCGGTGACCGACGCCTTGTCGACGGTGCCCACGATCTCCCCGTGGTACATGACGCTGATCCGGTCCGACAGGTCGAACACGTCGTGGATGTCGTGGCTGATCAGGAAGATCCCGATGCCGTCGCTCTTGAGCTGCCGGATGAGGTTGCGGACCTGCGCCGTCTCGGCGGGGCCGAGCGCCGCGGTCGGCTCGTCCATGATCAGGATCCGGGCGTTGAAGTAGACCGCACGCGCGATCGCGACGGCCTGGCGCTGCCCGCCGGAGAGCGACTTGACGGGCATCTTGAAGCGCGTGAAGTTGGGGTTCAGGCGCCCCATCACCTTGCGCGTCTCGGCTTCCATGGCCGTGTCGTCGAGCGAGCCCAGCATGGTGGTCTTCTCGCGGCCCAGGAACAGGTTGCCACTGGCATCGATGTTGTCGGCCAGGGCGAGGTTCTGGTAGATCGTCTCGATGTTGAACCGCTTGGCATCACGTGGGTTGCGGATCGTGACGGGCGTCCCGTCGACGAGGATCTGGCCGTTGTCCGCCTGATGGGCACCCGAGAGCACGCGCATCAGGGTGGACTTGCCGGCGCCGTTGCCGCCGACGAGGCCGATGACCTCGCCCGCGAACAGGTTGATGCTCACGTTCCTCACGGCGTGCACACCGCCGAACGCGACGTTGATGTTGCGCATGTCGACGAGCGGCGTTCGCTCCGCGACGGTCACGGGTCAGCCCTCCTTGCCGCTCAGGAACCGCGCCGGCGGTTGTAGGTATCGAAGCCGACGGCCAGGATGAGGACGATGCCGGCCGCCACGTTCTGGCCCGGCGAGTTGACGCCCATGAAGCTCAGCCCGTAGGCGAGCGACTGCATGACGAACGCGCCCAGCACGGCCCCCGGGATCGTCCCGATCCCACCCGCGAACGAGGTACCGCCGACGACGGCCGCGGCGATCACGTACAGCTCGTAGCTCTGGCCGACGTCGAGCGTCGAGCCGTTGAGGCGCGCCGACGCGATGGCGGCCGCGAGGGCGCACAGGATGCCCATCACGATGAACGTCTTCATGATCGTCCAGCGCGTGTTGATGCCGGCCAGCTCGGCGGCATCGGGATTGCCCCCGTAGGCGTAGACGTATCGTCCGAACCGTCGCCGGTTGGCCATGAACGTCATCACCAGGGTCACGCCGAGCAGCAGCATGATCGGGTTCGGGAAGCCGGTCGGGATGTTCCAGCCGCCCGCAGGCGCCGGTCCCCAGCCCTGCTCGATGGCGACCCGGTTGGCGAGGCCCTCCGGCCAGAGGTTCGCATTGGCGAACGCGGCCAGCCCGATCATCACGAGGCAGCCGACCCCGCCGATCAGGATCTCCGCCCACATCGGTCGCACGGGGAAGTCGAACCGCCGACGCTGACGCCGGCCGCTGAACAGGATCGCCACGATGGCGAGGCAGCCGACGAGGCCGAGGCCCCAGGTCAGCGTTCCCCCGATCGATCCCTGGGCGCCACCACCGATGAGCTGGAAGGTGGGATCGAGGCCCGTCACGGCCGCGCCCTTCGAGAGGTACCAGACAAGACCGCGAATGGACAGCAGGCCGCCGAGGGTGACGATGAACGACGGCACGCCGACGTAGGCGATGATGAACCCCTGGAGCGCACCGAAGCCCGCCCCGATCGCGATCCCGATCGCCAGCGCGATGGCCCAGCGGAACGGGAAGTCGACGCCCATCCCCAGGACGTTCGGGAGCCAGTCGGTCATCAACAGCGCATAGCTCATCGCGACGAAGCCGACGAGGGACCCGACCGAGAGGTCGATGTTGCGGGACACGATGACCAGGACCATCCCGGTCGCGATGACGGCGACCCCGGACGCCTGGACAGCGAGCGTGACCATGTTCGTCGGCTGGAAGAACCTGCCGTCGAGGAAGTTGAAGCCGAACAGGATGGCGGCCAGGGCGACCAGCATGCCGAACAGGCGGAAGTCGATCTCCGTCGCGGTCAGCAGGCTGCCGATGGAAGGGCGCGCAGGGGGCGGGGACTTGGCCTGGCCTGGAGCCGCTTCAGCCACGTGTGTCACGGCGATGCCTCCGCTCCCTGGCTACAGAGAACGCGACCTGCGCGTCGAGGACGCGCAGGTCGCTGGTTACCTCAGTGGGTGGGGATGGTTACTTGCAGGCCGCCGGCGCCGTCGCGGCGTCGACTCCCTTGCACAGGTCGGCCTTGCTGATCTGGCCGGCATCGATTGCGACCTGCAGGTTGTCCGCGGTGAGCGGCGTGGGCTGCAGGATGAACGACTTCACCACGGTCTTGTTGGGGGTCGTGAAGTCCTTTGCGGACAGACCGGCCGCCGGTGCGACCGTCGGGTCCAAGAGGCCGTCGGGAAGCGTCAGGTCGGCCATCGCCGTGCCGGCGCAGAGCGCGAGCGCAGCAGCACCCGCTGCCTTGCCCAGCTCGTTGGCGTTCTTGAACACATCGACGTACTGCTTGCCCAGCGCGACGTTGTTCAGGTTGGCGGGGTCGCCGTCCTGGCCGCTCAGGGGCGGGAAGCCGTAGCTCTTGGCGGTCAGCGCGCCGACGACGCCGAGCGCCGTGCTGTCGTTCTCCGCCAGGATCGCATCGATCTTGTTGCCGTCGGCGACGGCCTTGTCGATGATGGCTTCCATGTTGGACTGGGCCTTCTCGGTCTTCCAGGCGTCCGTGAAGGTGCCGTCAGGACCGTTGAGGATCTTGATGTCGCCGGACGCGACCTTGTCCTTCAGGCCGGCCTCGTCCCAGCCCTGGGGCAGGAAGGTCGAGGCATTCGGATCGCCGGGGTCGCCCTTGATCAGGACGTAGTTCCCGGTCGGGACCTTCTTCAGGATGGCCGTCCGCCTCGGCCTTGCCGACGAGGACGTTGTCGAAGGTCAGGTAGAGGATGCTGGGATCCTCGATCAGGCGGTCATAGGCGATGACCGGGATGCCCGCGTCCTTCGCCTTCTGGAGTGCCGGCAGGATCGCCTTGTTGTCCTGCGCAAGCAGGACCAGGACCTTGGCGCCCTGCGAGATCAGCGAGTCGACGTCGGTCAGCTGCTGCTCTGCGCTGAGGTTCGCGTCGGCCGAGATGTACTTCCCGCCGGCATCTTCGACGGTCTTCTTCAGGTTCGGCTCGTCGTGCGCGGCCCAGCGCGGCTGCTGGAAGTTGTTCCAGGACACGCCGACGATGCAGTCGGAGGCAGTGGCGCTTGCAGCGGCACTCGCCCCCGCGCTGGCGGCCGAGCTCTCGCCGGGAGACGTGGTCGCCGTCCCGCTCCCGCAGGCGGCGACGAAGATGGCCGTGGCGCCCAACAGGGCGGCGGCTTTACGAAGGTTCATATATCTCTCCTCCAATGGCGACGACAACCTGTCGAGCGCCGGCATGGTGCGGCGCTACGGTACCCGAAGACTCGTCCCTTCACACGCCCTCACTTGATGGTTGCCGGTCAGGCATCGGAACCTCCGAGCCTCATGCGGTTGCCAGGTGAACAAGGCCGGCTCGCTGGCTCATCCACGCGGATGGATCCGCCAGCAGCGGCTCGAATGCGAGCTCCGCCGCACCGATCAGGGGCGCGTCGATGCCCAGGGTCGCCGGAACGATGCGCACCAGCGCGTGCGATGCGGGAAGCGACCGGCGCGCAAGCTCGCGCTCGAGGGACACGGTCATCAACGGAAGCAGCCGGCCGAACAGGCCGCCGAGCACGATCAGCCGTGGGTTGAGGACGTTGACCAGGCCGGCGAGGCCGGTCCCCAGCCACCTCCCGACGTGATCGAGCGCCTCGATCGCGACCGGCGACCCTGCCTCGGCATCGGCAAGGATGGCGGACACGCCGGCAGGTCCATCCTGGGGCGACCGACCCGCCCTGGTCAGCAGGGTTCGTTCGCCGACCTCGGTCTCCCAGCACCCGATCGAGCCGCAGCGGCAGGGAGCGCCGACCGGGTTGACCGGCATGTGGCCGATCTCGCCACCGAACCCCGCCGCCCCGGTCAGCGGCCGGCCGCCGCTGATGATGCCGCCCCCGACCCCGACCTCGCCGGACACGAACAGCACGTCGTCGACACCGATCGCGGCGCCCCGCCTGTGCTCCGCGAGCACACCCAGGTCGGCCTCGTTGGCGACCGAGACCGGGACGCTCACGCCGAGGACCCGCGCCAGCTCGGCGGCAAGCGCGACCTCGCCCCAGCCGAGGTTCGGCGCCATGGTGACCAGCCCGTCCTCGCGCCTGACCACGCCGACGATCGCCGCGCCGACGCCGATCAGGCTGTCTTCGATCGACACGTCCGCGCGCAGGCCATCCACGAGGCCGGCGATGTCGCCCAGGAGGTCGTCCGGCGACGAGGTGCCGCGAACTCGATCGGCACGCATCCAGCCGGATCACCTTGCCCCCGAGCCCGACGATCGCGGCGGCCGTGGAATCCACGGCGATCTCGATGGCGAGCACGACGGCGCTGTGGGGGTTGAGGCGCACGATCGGCGATGGACGGCCCGGCGTGCCCAGCCGCACGGCTCGCGTCTCGGACACCAGGCCCGCGGACTCGAGCTCGCCCACGAGCCCCCGGATCGCGCTGCGGGTCAGGCCGGTGGCCGCGACAAGGCCCGAGCGGGAGAACGCGCCGTGCTCGTGAAGGCCGCGGACGATCGCGCTCAGGTTCGCCCGACGGACCGTCTCGCTGCGCTGCCCGATGTCCGATCCCTGGATCCGCAACGGTTTGTGTTCCTTTCGCCCAAATACTATGCCAGACTCTTCCATGCGCGCCTGCGTGTCAAGTCTGGAGGTTGCGGAGATGGGACAGGTCGATGACGGGACGGCCGCGGGCGTCGGGGCCGGACCCGGGCGACACGGGACAGGAGCACGGCCATGAGCGTGCCCGGCACCGTTCGCTGGGGCGTGCTCTCGACCGCGAACATCGCGCTGCGCAAGGTGATCCCGGGGATGCGCCGGGCGGCCAACGTCGAGGTGCTCGGGATCGCGTCGCGGGACGCTGACCGGGCCCGGATCGTCGCGGGCGAGCTGGGCATCCCGCGCGCCTACGGCACGTACGAGGACCTGCTCTCGGATCCCGACATCGACGCCGTCTATATCCCGTTGCCCAACCACCTCCACGCTCGCTGGACGATGGAGGCGGCGCTCCACGGGAAGCACGTGCTGTGCGAGAAGCCCCTGGCCATGACCGCCGCCGACGCGCGCACGATGGTCGATGTCTGCCGGGATGCGGGCATTCTGCTCATGGAGGCGTTCATGTACCGCCTCCATCCATCGTGGGTGGCGGCACGGGAGCTCGTCGCGTCCGGGCGCATCGGGCGGCTGCGCGCGGTGGACAGCTGGTTCTCGTACTTCAACGACGACCCGGCGAACATCCGCAACATCCGCGAGGCAGGGGGCGGCGCCCTGTTCGACATCGGCAGCTATTCCGTCAACCTCTCGCGGATGCTGTTCGGACGGGAGCCGGACGCTGTCAGGTCGGTCGTGATCCGCGATCCGGTCAGCGGCGTCGACGTGCTGACGAGCGGTCTGCTGCGGTTCGGCGATGGCACGGCCACGTTCACCTGCTCCACGCGCAGCGAGCCGGATCAGCGCGTCGACATCTACGGCGACCGGGGCCGGATCTCGATCGAGATCCCGTTCAACATCCCGCCCGACCGGCCGACCCGGCTGTCCGTGATCGCCGGCGGCGACCCGCCCGTCGCCCCGGGCACGGAGGTGATGGAGTTCGAGACGCGGGATCCATATGCCGAGGAGCTCGAGCAGCTGTCCGCGGCCATCCTCGACGGCCGGCCGGCGCCGACCCCGCCCGAGGATGCCGTGGCCAACCTGGAGGTCATCGAGGCGCTGTTCGCCGCGGCGGCCGACGGTCGCTGACGGCGGTACGATCGCCGGGCCCGGTCCGCGTTCCGGCTCGGCGAGGAGGTTGATCGAATGGCGGACCACGGGCCTGCACCCGCGCCGCGCTCACAGCCGGGCCGTCGCCGCGCGCTGCTCGTTGCCGGGGCGCTGGTGATGCTGGTGGCGGCCGGCGTCGTTGCGGTGAACCGGCCGTGGGCCAGCGCCCCCAGGTGCCCCACGCCGGCCGAGCATCCCGAGTGGTCGGTCGCGCGACGCTGGGACGAGGCGCTGCTCGATGCCATCCGGCGAGCCCTGCCGGCCCCGACGGTCCACGCGCGGAACCTGTTCCACACCTCGGTCGCGATGTGGGACGCGTGGGCGGCCTATGACGAGACCGCGATGGGCTACATGGTCACAGAGAAGGTGTCCGCAGCCGATGTGCCGGCCGCCCGTGACGAGGCGATCAGCTATGCGGCCTACGGCGTCCTCACCGAGCGATACATCAGGTCGGTGGGCGGCTCCGAATCGCTGTCCGAGTTCGCAGACCTGATGGACGCGCTGTGCTACCCGCTCGATGTGACCACGACCGAGGGCGATTCGCCGGCCGCCGTGGGCAACCGGATCGCGGCCGCGATCATCGCCTACGGCAAGACCGACGGCTCCAACGAGGACGGTGGCTACGCGGCGACCGACTACACGCCGGTCAACCCGCCGCTCCTCGTGGCATCGTCGGGGACGACGATGACCGACCCGAACCGCTGGCAGCCGCTCCAGATCGAGCACATGATCTCGCAGAACGGCATCCCGGTGACCAATGGCGTCCAGCAGGCGATCGGTCCGCACTGGGGCCACGTCAGGTCGTTCGCGCTGCCGCCCGATACCGGCAACGGCGCCCCGATCGACCCGGGCCCGCCGCCCCACCTCGGCAACCCGGTGACCGACCAGGCGTTCAAGGACGAGGCGATCCAGGTCATCCGCGACAGCAGCATGCTCGACCCACGTGACGGCGTGACGATCGACATCTCGCCGGCGTCGCTGGGCGGCAGCTCGCTGGGCACCAACGACGGGCACGGCCATGCGGTCAACCCGGCGACCGGCCAGCCGTACCAGCCGGACCTCGTGCTCCAGGGCGACTTCGGGCGCGTGATGGCCGAGTTCTGGGCCGACGGCCCAAGCTCGGAGACGCCACCGGGTCACTGGAACGTGCTCGCGAACCTGGTGTCGGACGAGCTTTCGCCCGACCTGCGGATCGGGGGCCGGGGTGACGCCGTGGACCGGCTCCAATGGGACGTGAAGCTGTACCTCGCGGTCAACGGTGCCGTCCACGACGCCGCGATCGCCGCGTGGGGCCTCAAGGGCTATTACGACTCGACCCGCCCGATCTCGATGATCCGGTACATGGGTGGGCTGGGCCAGTCGAGCGATGCGTCGCAGCCGTCGTACAACGCCGAGGGCCTGCCGCTGGTGCCGGGCCTGGTCGAGCTGATCACCCCGCAGACGACCGCGCCGGGACAGCGGCATGCCGGGCTCCGGGGCCACGAGGGCGAGATCGCGATCCGGGCCTGGGCCGGCAACCCGGCCGATCCCAGGACGCAGGTGGGCGGCGTGGCCTGGATCCTGGCCGCCGACTGGGTCCCATACCAGCTGCCGACGTTCGTGACGCCGTCGTTCCCGGGCTACATCTCCGGGCACAGCACGTTCAGCCGGGCGGCCGCGGAGGTTCTGACCGGGTTCACCGGCAGCGAGTACTTCCCGGGTGGGATGAGCGGCTACACGATCAAGGCCGGGTCGCTCAAGTTCGAGCAGGGTCCGTCCACCGACATCAACCTCGAGTGGGCGACCTACTTCGACGCGTCGGACCAGGCCGGCCAGTCGCGTCTGTGGGGCGGGATCCACATCCAGTCGGACGACTTCGCCGGCCGGCGGATCGGGTCCGCATGCGGCATCGCCGCCTGGGCGCTTGCCCAGCGGTACTACGACGGCACGGCGGGCTCGTGATCGCGCGTCGCGGTTCCGTGTCAGGGGGTCGTCGCCGCATGAGGGGTCCGGGTCTTCGCGGTCGCGTGCTGCTGGCGGGCGCTGCGCTTGTGCTCGTGCTCCTGGTCGTCGCCGGGGCCGCCATCGTCCTTCCGCGGCTCGGCGGCGGCGCAACCCCGTCCTCGGCGCTCGGCCCGCCGCTGTTCGTCGAGGAGACGGCGTCGTCGGGCCTCAGCCAGACGTTCGGCGGCAGCGACACCTCGTACATCGGGGGCGGGGTGGCGGTCCTCGACTGCAACGATGACGGGATGCCCGACGTGTACCTGGCCGGCGGGGGCAATCCGGCGGCGCTGTACCGCAACGACAGCCGGCCCGGAGCGAGCCTCGCGTTCTCGCCGGTCCCGGATCCCGTGGTGGACCTGCCGGACGTGATGGGCGCATACCCGCTGGACATCGACGGTGACGGTCGGGTGGACCTGGCGGTCCTGCGTGTCGGCGGGGTGGACCTGCTGCGCGGTCTGGGGGACTGCCGGTTCGCGCACGCGAACGACACCTGGTCGTTCAGCCCGCCGACGGACTGGACCACGGCGTTCAGCGCGACCTGGGAGGGGGCGGCAGCGCTGCCCACGCTGGCATTCGGCAACTACGTCGGCCTCGATGCCCAGGGCAACGCGACCTACACGTGTCCGGACAATGAGCTGTATCGCCCGACTCCCGGTGGAACGGGCTACGGATCGTCGGTCGCGCTCGCGCCCGGCTACTGCGCGCTGTCGATGCTGTTCAGCGACTGGGACGGCTCGGGCCGCCGGGACCTGCGCGTCAGCAACGATCGCCACTACTACGACAACCAGGTCGGCCAGGAGCAGCTGTGGCGGATCGAGGCAGGACAGCCACCGCGGCTGTACACGGCCGACGACGGGTGGGTCCAGCTCCAGGTCTGGGGGATGGGGATCGGGAGCTACGACGTGACGGGTGACGGCCTTCCCGACGTGTACCTGACCAGCCAGGGTCCGAACATGCTCCAGACGCTGCTCGCCGGGGCAGGAGCCCCGACGTATCGCGACATCGCGATCAAGCGCGGCGTCGTGGCCACCCGGCCGGCCACCGGCGGAGACCCGCTCCCGTCGACGGCCTGGCACCCGGAGTTCCAGGACGTCAACAACGACGGGTTCATCGACCTGTTCGTGTCCAAGGGCAACGTGAGCGAGGAGCCCGACTATGCGTCGCGCGATCCCAGCGACCTGTTCCTGGGCCAGCCCGACGGGTCGTTCGTTGACGCAGTGGCGGAGGCGGGCATCGTCAGCTACGACCGGGGTCGCGGCGCGGCCCTCGCCGACTTCAACGCCGACGGGCTGCTCGACCTGGTCGAGGTCAACCTCGACGCGCCGGTTCGCGTGTGGCGGAACGTCGGCGAGGGCACGGCGGGCGATCCCCGTCCGATGGGCGGCTGGCTCGGCGTTCGCGTGCACCAGCCCGGGCCGAACCGCGACGCGATCGGTGCGGTCCTGGAGGTCAGGGCAGGGGAGTCCGTGATGCGCAGGGAGCTGGTCGTCGGCGGCGGGCACATCGGCGGTCAGCTGGGCTGGACCCACGTCGGCGTCGGGCCGGCTGCCACTGTCGACGTGCGCGTCACCTGGCCGGACGGCGAGACCGGGTCGTGGATCCCGGTGACGACGAACCAGTTCGTGGACATCGAGCGGGGGAGTGACGTGGCGATGCCGTGGGTGCCGCCGGGCGGCTGATGGGCGATCCGTTTCTATCTGAAGGTTCCTCGCCGCCGCTGACTCGCCGGGCGCTGAGCCGCCGCTGACTCGCGGGGCGGGTCAGATCTCGGTCCAGCAGCCTGCGATCGAGCCCGGAAGGACCGTTCCCGGCCCCCCGCCTGGGCGTTGAGTCTCCAGATGACTCGGCGCGTGAGTCAAGGGCCCGATGGTGACGCCCGGGTCGGGAGGCGCCTCGTTCGCGGCGGCCCGCGACGGGCTGCGCACGTTTGCCCCTTCCGGGTGCGCCTGATATCCTCCGCCGGTCAAAGAAGAGGAATAGGTTCAGATTCAGTTCGTGTCGGAGGATCGAGTGCCGCTCGCGCGGGAGAAGAAGCAAGAGGTCATCGAGTCGTTTGCCGTCAAGGACGGCGACACCGGCTCCCCAGAGGTCCAGGTCGCGCTCCTGACGGAGCGGATCCGGGACCTGACGGAGCACCTCCGCAGCTTCCCGAAGGACAACCATTCGCGCCGCGGCCTCCTCAAGCTCGTGGGACAGCGCCGGCGCCTTCTCGCCTACCTGGTGAAGAAGGATGCCACGCGCTACCGGGCCGTCATCGGCTCGCTCGGACTCCGCCGCTAGGATTCGCCGCTTCGAGGCCCCGGGGTGATCCCGGGGTCTTGCGCATTCGGCCCCTTGCCGCCGCCCGGCCCCATTCGCCCCAGGTCGCTCCCACCCCGTCACGACCAAGGAGGTCGTTTACACGTGCCCACACCCACCACGCTCGAGATCGAGTTCGGCGGTCGTACGCTCATCCTCGAGACCGGCAGGCTTGCCGGCAACGCAGGTGGCGCCGTCACGGCCCGCTACGGCGACTCGATGGTCCTCGGCACCGCGAACCGCTCCCAGCCGCGGCCGGGCCTCGACTTCTTCCCGCTCACCGTCGATTTCGAGGAGCGGATGTACGCCGCCGGCAAGATCCCGGGCGGCTTCATCAAGCGCGAGGGCCGCGCATCCGAGGCCGCGACGCTCGCGGCGCGCCTCACCGACCGGCCGATCCGCCCGCTGTTCCCCGAGGGGTACAAGGACGACGTCCAGATCGTCATCACGACCCTGTCCACGGACCAGGAGAACGAGCTCGACGTCCTCGGCACCATCGCCGCGTCGGCGGCGCTGACGATCAGCGAGATCCCGTTCCAGGGCCCGATCGGTGCCGTCCACGTCGGCCGGATCGACGGCGAGTTCATCCTCAACCCGACAACGAGCCAGCTCGCCGAGTCGGAGCTCGACCTGATCGTGTCCGGCACCCGCGACGCGATCATGATGGTCGAGGCAGGCGTCAAGATCCTGCCCGAGGACGTGATGGCCGAGGCGATCATGTTCGCCCACCGGTCGATCGCCCCGCTCATCGACATGCAGGACGAGCTGCGCGAGAAGGTCGGCAAGCCCAAGCGCCTGCCGTACCTCGAGCCACTCACCGACTCGGTTCTCAAGTTCGCCGAGCGGGCGCGCGCCGGCGGCGAGTTCGTCATCGTGGACGTCGAGACGACCGGCACCGATCCCCAGATGGCCGACCTGGTCGAGGTCGCCGCCGTCCGCGTCAAGGGCGGCAAGATCACCGACAAGTGGTCGACCTTCGTCAACCCCGGCCGCCCGATCGTCGGCAACCAGATGCACGGCATCACGGACAAGGACGTCAAGGGCGCGCCCAGCCCGGCCGAGGCCGCCCGCAAGGCAATCGACTTCGTCGGCGGCGCCCCGCTCGTCGGCCACTCGGTCGGGTTCGACATCGCGTTCCTCGAGGAGGCGCTCGGCGACGGCACCCGCATTGAGCAGGGCACGTACCTGGACACGCTGGTGATCGCGCGCGAGGGCTACCCGGATCTCGAGAACTACAAGCTCGGGACGCTGGCCGCCTTCTTCGGCATCGAGCTGACCGCCAGCCACCGCGCCCTGCCGGACGCGGAGGCCACCGCCAACCTGCTGATCTGGTTCGCCAAGGACCTCCCCGGCCGCATCGACACCCTGGCCGACGGGATCGCGACCGCGGTCCGCGCCACGCGCAAGGACAAGGACGAGTCGGCGAAGCTGCTCGAGGCCGCTCGCCGCAACGCCCGGTTCAGCAAGAGCCTGTTCGGGCTGGTCCAGAAGAAGGCCGTGCGCAAGCTCGTCCTCGAGGAGGGCGTCCGGATGGACGGCCGTGCGCTCGACGAGATCCGCCCGATCTCCGTCGAGGTCGGCCTCCTCCCGCGCGCGCACGGCTCCGGCCTGTTCACCCGCGGCCAGACGCAGGCGCTGACCGTCGCCACGCTCGGCGCGTCCTCGGACGTCCAGCGGATCGACACGATCAGCCCCGAGACCGAGAAGCGATACCTCCACCACTACAACTTCCCGCCCTACAGCACCGGCGAGAACAAGCCCATGCGCGGCCCCAGCCGGCGCGACATCGGGCACGGCAACCTTGCCGGGCGAGCGCTGCTCCCGGTGCTGCCGAGCCAGGAAGAGTTCCCGTACGTCATCCGCCTCGTGTCCGAGGTCGTGGCCGGCAACGGCTCGACGTCGATGGCCTCGACCTGCGGCTCGACCCTGGCCCTGATGGACGCCGGCGTGCCGATCAAGGCGCCTGTGGCCGGCGCGGCGATGGGCCTCGTGCTGGACGCCGAGACCGGCAAGTTCGTGGTCCTCACCGACATCCTCGGCAAGGAGGACTCGATCGGCGACATGGACTTCAAGGTCACCGGCACGACGGAGGGCATCACCGCCCTCCAGATGGACATCAAGGTCAAGGGCATCGACGAGCGGGTCATCCGCGAGGGGCTCAAGCAGGCGCTCGCCGCCCGGCTGTTCATCCTCGACAAGATGACCGCGGTGCTGCCGAGCGCCCGCGAGGAGATGTCCGACTTCGCGCCGCGGATCATCACCATCAAGATCAACCCCGAGAAGATCCGCGAGATCATCGGCAAGGGTGGATCGATGATCCGCAAGATCCAGGAAGAGAC
>CAWIFB010000046.1:0-15756 GCA_963835335.1 uncultured Chloroflexia bacterium
TCAACTCCACCCCGCTCCTGTTCGGCGGCCTCGCGGTCGGGTTCGGCTTCAAGGCGGGGCTGTTCAACATCGGCGCGCAGGGCCAGTTCCTGGTCGGCGCCCTGGGAGCCGTGATCGTGGGCGTCCAGATGGCCGACGCGCCGGCGATCGTCGCGATCCCGGCCGCGGCATTGGCCGGCTTCGTCGCGGGCGGCCTGTGGGGCTTCGTGCCGGGCTTCCTCAAGGCGGTCTCGGGCGCCCACGAGGTCGTCAGCACGATCATGATGAACTACATCGCGGTCCAGCTCCTGGCGGCGCTCGTCAGCGGTCCGCTCAAGGTGCCCAAGTCGCCGTCCCCGGTCACGTTCGACGTTGGCAATGCGGCGTTCCCGGTGTTCCTGGGACGGAACGGCCACCTCGGCATCCTGCTCGCGCTCATCGCTGCGATCTTCGTGTGGTGGCTGCTGTTCCGCACGACCTGGGGGTTCGAGGTGCGCGCCGTGGGCGCCAACCCTGACGCGTCGCGCTATGCCGGCATGCGGCCCAGGCTGATCACGATGGCCACCATGACCTTCAGCGGCGCGCTGGCGGGGCTGGCCGGGACGAGCGTGCTGCTGGGCGTGACCCACACCATGACGTCGAGCTTCGGCACGACGGTCGGCTTCGACTCGATCGCCGTCGCGCTCCTCGCCAGATCGCACCCGCTGGTCACCATCTTCGCGGCGCTGCTGTTCGGCGGCATGCGGGCGGGCGCCGGGCTCATGCAGATCCGGGCCCAGATCCCGGTCGAGCTCGTGGACGTGCTCCAGGCGGTGATCCTGCTGTTCCTGGTCGCGAGCCCCGTGCTCCGCTTCATCCTCCGGGCGCGGGGCCCGGTCGAGGGCGAGCCCGTCGTCGCGACCGGCGGCCTGGCGCCCAAGGCGGCCGTCTGATGGACATCACGCAGCTGTTCGACGCGCTGTACGCCATCCCGTTGCTGGGGATCCTGTTCCAGGCCGTCGGCTTCCTGGTCGCGGTCATCCCGTCCAACGCGCCCAACATCATGAACCAGGCGACCCCGCTCGCCCTGGCAGCCCTGTGCGGCGTCCTGTGCGAGCGCTCGGGCGTCGTCAACATCGGCATCGAGGGCACGATGCTGGCCGCCGCGTTCACCGCATGGGTCGTCGGCGTCGCCGTCAACCCGATGTTCGGCAGCCCCGCACCGGGCGAGGTGTTCGGCCTGACCATCCCGCTCCTGATCTGCCTCCTCGCCGCAGTGCTCGTGGCGGTCGTCATCTCCGCCCTCCACGCGTGGCTCTCGATCTCGCTTCGCGCGGACCAGATCATCAGCGGCACGATCATCAACATCGCAGCATTCGGCGTCACCGGCTACCTCGACCAGCTGATCTCCAAGTCCTCGCCCGCCGGCGCCGGCAGCTTCTCCGCGTTCAGGCCGCCGGCGGAGCTGGTCCAGATCCCTGTCATCGGCTGGGTGATCGACATGTTCCTCCACCAGGGGCCGATCGCGATGTCCGCGATCGTGATCATGGTGGGCGCCCAGATCTGGCTGTTCCGGACGCGCTGGGGGCTCCGGACGCGCGCCGTCGGCGAGCACCCGCGGGCCGCGGAGACGGTCGGCATCGACGTGATCCGCTTGCGCTACAAGAACGTGATGCTGGGCGGCGTGTTCGCGGGCCTCGGCGGCGCCTGGCTGAGCATCGAGGCCACCAACTCGTTCCAGATCGGGATGACCACCGGACGCGGCTTCATCGCGCTGGCCGCGATGATCATGGGTCGCTGGACGCCGATCGGGGCGTTCGGCTCCGCGCTCCTGTTCGCGCTGTTCCTCCAGATCAGCCAGCTGATCAAGATCGCGCCGCCGACGGGCGACCTGGGCGTGGTGATGCGGTCGGTGCCCGCGCAGCTGTGGGATGCGCTCCCGTACCTGCTGACGATCGTGATCCTGGCCGGCGTCGTCGGGCGCAGCATCCCGCCGGCGGCCGACGGTCAGCCGTACGAGCGCGAAGCGGCGGCCTGAGCGCGTGACACCGGGCGACGCCGAGCGGGCGGCCGCCCTCGCCGCGCTGCCGGGCGCGCCGTCCGCGGGCGAGCCGCGACCGGTGATCCTGGACTGCGACCCGGGACACGATGACGCGCTGGCGATCCTGCTTGCCTGTGCGTCCCCCGGGCTCGAGGTCCTGGGGATCACGACCGTTGCCGGCAACTCGGGGCTCGCGAACACGACGCGCAACGCGCTGCGGGTGCTGACGCTGCTCGACCGGACGGACATCCCCGTGGCCGCGGGCGCGGCCCAGCCGCTGGTCCAGGATCCGCTCATCCAGCCGGCGTTCCACGGGGACTCGGGGCTGGACGGCTCCGACCTGCCCGACGCCGCGGTCGATGCGCGTCCCGAGGCCGCGGTCGAGCTGATCGCCTCGCTCGTCCGGGCGTCGCCGGTGCCGGTGACCCTCGTGCCCACCGGACCGCTGACCAACGTCGCGCTGTTCCTGCGGGCGTTCCCGTCGCTCCATGATCGGCTGGGTGCGATCTCGCTGATGGGCGGTTCGCTCGGCGCGGGCAACACCACCGCGTCGGCCGAGTTCAACATCTGGCAGGACCCGGAGGCGGCCGCGATCGTGTTCGGGGCGGGCGTCCCGATCCTGATGGCCGGGCTCGACGTGACCCACCAGGCGCTGGTGCTGCCGCAGGATGTCGCACGGATGGAGGCCCTGGGCACGCGGACCGGGCACGTGTTCGCGGACCTGATGCGGTTCTTCGCGATCCACCACCGCAACCGCTACGGCTGGCCGGGCCCGCCGATCCACGACGCCGTCGCGGTGGGCGTGCTGGTCGCCCCGTGGCTCGTCGAGCGCCGCCGGATGCGCGTCGACGTCGAGATCGGCGACGGGCTGACCCGCGGGCGAACGGTGGGCGACGAGGAGGGGATCGGCGGCCGGCCCCCGAACGCCGAGGTCGGGGTCGCGCTCGACCGCGAGGCGTTCATCGACCTCGTCGTCGACGCCGTCGCGCGCTTCCCCTAGGATCGGCGCCATGCCGACCACGCCGCCCGCCGCGCGCGGGACCGCCGATCCGTACGCCGCCACGCCGCTCGAGCTCGGGTTCGACCCCGCCGACCCGTCGTTCATCGCGGACCCGTACCCGGTGTACGCACGGCTGCGCGCGGATCACCCGGTGCTGTGGAACCCCGACACCAGCCAGTGGATCGTGTCCCGGTTCGGCGACGTCAACGCGTTGCTGCGCGACCGGCGCCTCGGCCGCACCTACCTCCATGTGGCGACCCACGAGGAGATGGGCCACGCGTCACCGCCCGAGTTCCAGGACCCGTTCTGGACGCTGGTGCAGGACGGGATGCTCGACCGCGAGCCACCGGATCACACCCGCCTCCGGCGCCTGGTCTCGAAGGCGTTCACCCCGGCCACGGTGGAGGGTCTGCGCGGACGGATCGAGGCGATCGTCGACGGGCTGCTGACCGCGGCGATCGCGAAGGGCGGGTTCGACCTGATCGCCGACGTGGCCGAGCCGCTCCCGGTCACCGTCATCGCGGAGCTGCTGGGCGTTCCCGAGGCGGATCGCCACCTGCTCCGGCCATGGTCGTCCGACATCTGCCTGATGTACGAGCTCAACCCGCCCGAGGAGAGCCAGCACCGCTCGGTCGCGGCGAGCCTTGCGTTCGGGGACTACCTGCGGGACCTCGCGCGACACCGGCGGCAGCATCCGGGTGACGACCTCATCTCGGGGCTCGCGCAGGTCGCCGAGGCCGGCGACATCCTGACCGAGGGCGAGCTGGTCGGGACGTGCGCGCTGCTGCTCAACGCGGGGCACGAGGCATCGGTCAATGGCGCCGGCAACGCGTGGTGGACGCTGTTCCGGCACCCCGACGCGCTCGCGGCGCTGCGGGCAGACCCTGCGCTGGTCCCGACGGCGCTCGAGGAGCTGCTGCGCTTTGACACGCCGCTGCCGATGTTCGAGCGCTGGGTGCTCGAGGACATCGAGCTGTATGGCGTTCGGATCCCGCGTGGGGCGGAGCTGGCCCTCCAGTTCGCGTCGGCGAACCGGGACCCGGACGGGTTCGACCGGGTGGACGAGCTGGTGCTCGACCGCAAGCCCAACCCGTATCTCTCGTTCGGTGCCGGGATCCACTACTGCCTCGGTGCGCCACTGGCCAAGCTCGAGATGGGGATCCTGTTCCGCGAGATCCTCGCGCGGATGCCCGGTCTCGAGCTCCGCGAGCCGCCGGTCTGGAAGCCGACGTTCATCCTGCGCGGCCTGCAGGCGCTGCCGGTGTCGGCGGGCGCCGGCGCCGCGTAGGAAAGCGCCGCCGCGCAGGCGAGCGGGGCCGCGCAGGTAAGCGCCGCCGCGCAGGCGAGCGGCGCCGCCTGACACGCCACAGCGCCCGGCCGGAGGGTCCTTGGCCGGGCGCGGGACGTAGGGCGGGCGGGCTTCAGCCGGCGGGCGTGAGCCAGACGGGGTAGTCGGTCACGTTCTCCGGCGAGCCGTCCTTGGCCGAGTAATCGAGCACCCGCAGGGTGCCCCACTGCGCCTTCGAGACCGAGTAGCTCAGCTGTGCCGAGAAGGTGCCCCAGCAGCCCGTGCCGCAGGTGGCCATCACCTGCTGGTCGGCGAGCCGGGCGCCGCCGGCGTCCATCAGCTGGACGCGGAACGTCGCCTCGAACACGTTGGCGAGACCGGTGACCTTGCCGGGGTTGCCGAGCGCGGCGCCCCAGGCCGGGCGGTCGACGAAGATCGCCGGCAGCTGGTCGTGGTAGTCGGCACGGCCGACCGGGTGGTCGAGGATAAGGCCCTCGCCGCCGAAGATCGTCACCGGCTGCCCGTCGAGCTCGAACAGGACGCCGTCGACGGTCGAGAACTGGGTCAGCGTGTACACGACCTGCGACAGCCGCCCGAACATCGAGGCGCTGCCGCCGCCGGTCTCGTACTCGCGGGACAGGTCGACCGTGGCGACGCCGTCCGTGATCGACAGGCCCAGCAGCTGCGTGCCGTCCGGGATGGCGCTGACCAGGGCCGGGGCTGGCGGCCCGCTCCCTGGCGTTGGGGCCGGCAAGCAGCTGGTTCATCGCCGCGGTCGCGACCGCCTGGGTCCGGGGGACCTCACGCAGGACGGGCACGAGGTGCTCGTTCATCAGGAAGTAGGCGCGGACGATGATCGTCTCGGCGGGCGTGGACGTGGCGGCGGGTGTCGCCGTCGGGCTCCCGGACGGGGTCGTGGAACCGGTCGGCTGCGCCGTCGGTGTCGGCGAGGCCGTGTCCGGCGTGATGTCGGCGGTCGGGACCTCGACCGACGGGTTGCTGGTGGCGGGCGGCGTGGCGGGCGTGCCGAGGGCGCCCGTCGCGGGCGAGCACGCCGCGGCAAGCAGGACGACGGCAGACAGGATGGCAATCGACGTCAGTGAGCGGGTGGCGAACGTCATGGCTGGGACCTCGATGTGGGCTCCGATGTCCCACGAGCATCGCCCGCGCCCGTCACGGGCCCGGCACCGGCGGGTAACGATCCTGTGACAGGCAGCGTCAGCGAGAACACCATCCCACCACCCGGGCGGCGGCGCGCGGTCAGCGACCCGCCGACCAGCGCAGCGTGCTCCCGGGCGATCGCAAGCCCGAGCCCGGAGCTGCCGCCCCGCCGCGACGGGTCGGCCTTGTAGAACCGGTCGAACAGGTGGGGCATGGCGTCGGATGCCACCCCGGGTCCGCGATCTGCGACCACGATCACCGCGCCCTCGCGGGTGCCGGTGAGCGACACCTCCACGGGCGCGCCCGGGGCGTGATCCCGCGCGTTGTCCAGGAGGTTTCCCAGGATGCGGTCGAGACGGCGCGGCTCGGATTCCACGACGACCGGGTCCGGCGGCAGCGATACCTCCGCCTCGGGCAGGCGGGCGGCGACGACGCCGGTCACGATCCGTCCGAGATCGACGCGCTCCATCGTGGCCTGCTCGGCCTGCGCGTCGAAGCGCGAGACCTCCATGAGGTCGTCGACGAGCACCCGCAGCCGCCGGACGTCGGCAACCAGGAGCTCGGCCGCACGCCTGGCATCGGGCGCGAGCCCGTCCAGTCCCGTCTCGATCAGCGACGCCTCGGCGACCAGGGCGGTCAGCGGCGTCCGCAGCTCGTGCGAGACGTCGGCGACGAAGTCCCGGTTCTGGCGCTGGGCCGCCTCCAGCCGGACGACGGTCGTCTCCAGCGAATCGGCCATGCGGTTGAACTCGGCCGCCCAGCGTCCGAACTCATCCCGACCCTCCTCGGGCACCCGTGCCGAGAGGTCGCCGCGCGCGATTCGACGGGCTGCCTGGCCGGCCGCCGCGACCGGTTGCAGGATCCGTCGTGCGATCACGCGGGCGGTGAGCAGGGCCACCAGCACCGCGATCAGCGCGGCGGCCGCCAGCCCGAGCCGGAGCTGGGCCAGCGCATCCTCGACCGGGCGCGCCGGGAACACGAAGTAGAGATCCGGCGGGCCGCCCACCCGGCCGCCCACCACGAGCACCGGCCCGCCCGCCAGGTCCAGCCACGCGTAGCCCAGCTGGCCGTCGGCGACGACCTGGCGGAGCGACGCTGGGATCCGGTCCGGGACGCCCTGGAGCGCGAGGCTCGACAGGTACGGGTCGCCGTCCCCGAAGTCCGCGATGACCTCGGAGTCGCCACGCAGCCGGAAGGCCGCGGGCAGGCTGCTGGCGCGGAAGCTGTCCGCGTCCGTCGGGCGCGGCTGGGCGTCGGGGAGCAGCACCGAGAGGTTGAAGTCCACCTGCTGGCGAGCGTCGGCGATCAACCGGTCGCGCAGCGACGCATCGACGAACGCGTACGTGCCGATCCCGATCGCGGCGACGGTCACGGCGACCAGCGCCACCAGCGTCAGCGCGAGCCGGGTCCGGATGCCGCCCATCTGCCCCTCGTGTCTGCCGCTCAGCGTCTCAGCCGGCCGGCCGGGCGGCCTTGTACCCGGCGCCGCGGACGGTGAGGATCAGCGCCGGCTCGGCCGGATCCGCCTCGACCTTGGCCCGCAGCCGCCCGATCGCGACGTCGACGAGCCGTGAATCGCCGAGGTAGTCGTAGCCCCAGACGTGGTCCAGGAGGATGTCCCGCGTGAACACCTGACCCGGCCGGCTCGCGAGGTCGGCGAGCAGGTCGAACTCGGTCCGCGTCAGCGGCACCTCCCGGCCGTCGCGCTCGACTGTTCGCCCGGCGAGGTCGATCCTGAGCGGGCCGAGGCCGATGACGTGCTCGACGGCCGGGTCCTCGTCACGCCCGCGCCGCCGCAGGGCTGCGCGGAGCCGGGCAACCAGCTCGGGCATCTCGAACGGCTTGCGGACGTAGTCGTCGGCGCCGGATTCCAGGCCCACGACGACATCGATCGTGTCGGCGCGAGCGGTCAGCATCACGATCGGGGTCGTCGCCTCGCGGCGGATCGCCCGGCACACCTCGAGCCCGTCCATCCGCGGCAGCATGACGTCGAGCAGCACCAGGTCGGGCTGCCCGGTGCGCCAGCGATCGAGGCCCTCGGCGCCGTCGCCGGCCGTCGTCACGGTGAACCCCGCCGCGCGCAACCCGAGCGCGGTCACCTCGCGGATCGACGGGTCGTCCTCGACCAGCAGGATGTGCGCGTCCACGCCGCGAGTATGGCAGCGGCCGGTCCGTCGCGGGGAGTGCCGAGCCGTCAGCGCTCGCGAACCCGGCCGTCAGCGGTGCCCGTGCTCGCGGGCCAGCTCCTGCAGCCGCGCGTCCGAGATCCCGAAGTGGTGGGCGATCTCGTGGTGGACGGTGTCGATCACCTTGGCGCGCATCGCCTCGGGGGTCCGGTGGTGCTGCTCGATCGTGCCCCGGAAGATCGTGATCCGCGACGGCACCGCGGCCGAGTCGGCGCCCCAGGCCGAGCGCGGCACCCCCTGGTAGATCCCGTACAGGCCGGCGGCGCGCACGGACGACAGCTGCGCCGGCGTGGGCCAGTCCTGGACCACGATCGCGACGCTGCCCAGGCGATCGCGAAACGCCGCGGGCAGGGCGTCGATGGCCTCGCCCACCCAGGTCTCGAACGCCTCGTCGTCGATCGGTGGCTGCATCTGGCGAGGGTAGCCGGGCCGGCGATCTCATGCCCCAGCGTCACGGAGGCTGACCTGACTC
The DNA here is from genome assembly GCA_963835335.1 of uncultured Chloroflexia bacterium. Taxonomy (GTDB): domain Bacteria; phylum Chloroflexota; class Limnocylindria; order Limnocylindrales; family CSP1-4; genus CAIXZV01. The sequence continues at coordinate 8,107 of CAWIFB010000046.1, forward strand.
GTTGTGAGCGCCGGTGCGGCGACCCGGCGCCACCCGCGCGTCCGCACCGCCACGCGCGGTGTTCCCTGCGTCCGGTACCCTCCGCGCGATGACGCTGACGATCGAGGCGAAGGGGCTGCGAAAGCGCTACGGGAGCGTGGCCGCCCTCGACGGCCTTGACCTTGCGGTCGACGAAGGGCACGTGGTCGGACTGCTGGGCCCCAACGGGGCCGGCAAGACCACCGCCCTGCGGATCCTCCTCGGTCTCGTCCAAGCCGATGCCGGCATCGTCAGGATTGCCGGCGATCCGGTGACCCAGCGATGGGTAGCGGGCGAACGTGTCGGGGCGATGGTCGCGACGCCGGCGTTCTACCCGCACCTGTCAGGCTCGGACAACCTGCGGGTCGTCGCCACCGCGTGGGGATGGGCCGGAGCACGCGCGGACGCGCGCATCGCGGCGGCACTCGACATGGTCGACCTTGCCGGGGCAGGCGGGCGGGCCGCAAAGGGCTACTCGACGGGAATGCGGCAGCGGCTGGGGATCGCGCTGGCGCTCCTCGCCGATCCGCCGATCCTGCTGCTCGATGAGCCGGCCAACGGCCTCGACCCGGCCGGCATCGTGGAGATCCGCGATCTCCTGGTCGCCCTCGCGGCCGGGGGTCGGACGATCCTCGTCTCGAGCCACCTTCTGACCGAAGTCGAGCGGACGTGCGACCAGGTCACCATCGTCGACCGCGGTCGGATCGTCGCGACCGGGACCCCCGGCGCCCTGGCCGGGAGTGGCGAACGGATCGAGCTGTCGCTCGCCGCGGACGACCTCCCGACCGCTCGCCGGGTGCTCGAGACGGCGGGGTTCAGCGTCACCCAGGCGCCCGACAGTCGCGTGTTATGGGTCCAGGGCGCCCCGGATGGCTCGACCGTCGGGCGCCTGCTCGCCGACGCGGGCTGCTACCCGGATCAGCTGATCCGCCGGCGGGACTCGCTGGAAGACGTCTTCCTGCGCTTGACCAGCGGCCAGGACCGCGCGGCCTCATGAGGCATCTGCTGGCTGCCGACTGGGTGCGGTTCGGCCGCCGCCTGGATCTGCGGCTCCTGGTCGCCCTTGTCCCGGTGGTTCTCGCGATCATGTTCGTGACCGAGTACAACTCGGTCACGACGCCGCCCGACATGAACGGGTTCGTGGTGGAGCCGCCCGACCCGGTCTTCGAGGCCCAGATGCGCGCCGAGATGCTGGCCGACTGGGGGCGGCAGGTGGCCCAGTCGCTGCCCGCGTTCACGTTCCCGGCCAGCCTCGTCAAGGTCGCCGGAAACCTCGGTCCGATGATGCTCCTGGCGATCTACCTGGTCACTGCCCTCGTCGCGGGCGAGTTCGAGTGGGGCACGGTGCGAACGCTCCACCTGACCTCAAGCCGGGGTCGCACGCTCGGGGTGCGGGTGGCCGTCGTCGTCGGCCTCGTCGGCGTGGTCGCGGCCATCGGCCTGGTGTTCTCGGCGGTCATTCCGTTCCTGCTCACGTTCCAGGGACGGCCGCTGCAGGACTATGCCGCGCCGGTCCCGGACCTGTGGTCCGACGTCGTGATCCGGCTGCTCATCGTGCTCCCATTCATCGCCATCCCGGTGCTGATGGCAATCCTGGCGCGATCGATCGGGTTCGCGTTCCTGCTCACGGTCCTCGTCCTCGCCGCCGACCTCGCGATCACCGGCGCCCCCATCTGGCGCTCGACGCCGTTGTCGTGGATGCCTGCGCTGACCATCTCCGGTTCGATCTCGAGGGTCCTTGGCGGACCTGACGTTCCGCTGGCATCGGTTGCTCCGATCGGCGTATCGATCGGCGCCCTCGTGGCGTGGGCCGTCGCGCCCGTCCTCCTCGCGCTCGTCCGCTTCCGCCGGATGGACCTCGACGAGTAGCAACCGGTCCGTGGATGAGCGCCGGCGCGGTCGCACGCAGATGCGCACGCGACCTCACGCTTTCGATCCGGGCCGCCTCAGGACTGGCTGGAGGCGCCCACCTTCGCGTGCCACGGGACGCCGAGGCGGGGGAGCAGATAACGGTCGACTCCGTAGTAGCCGGCGACCCGCCAGCCGAGGATCAGCCCGATCGCCAGCGCGAACATCACGGGGTTGACCGACGTTGAGCCGGCCAGCAGGTACGACATGTTCATGGTGATGCCGAAGAACGCCGCGATCCCGACCAGGGCGCCGGCCAGCAGCGCGATCCCCACCGCGAGCTCTCCGATCGTGATCAGCCACCCGAACCAGCCCTGCGCGTTGTTGTCGATGAGGAACTGGAGGAACGAGCGGTACCAGTCGAAGGTGATCGGCGCCGAGCCCTGGGCGGGAACCTTGACCGCGTTCTGCCAGTAGCCCAGCAGCGATGCGCCGCCGTCCGTCCAGCCCGTGCCGGAGAGCTTGTGCCAGCCCGCGACGGCCCACTCGAAGCCTAGGAAGATCCGGATCGGCAGCCAGAACAGGCCCGCTCGAGTGTTGCTGAACAGGTAGCGGGTGAACGCCGGCCCCTCGACCTCCACAACCTCGGCGCCGGGGGACTTGCGGTCCTCGAACATGAGGACCACGACGATGATGGTGAGCACCCAGAACAGGAGCGTCGCGATGGTCAGCGCCGTTGATCCCTGAGCCGGGTAGAACCAGGGATTCTCCATGTAGACCAGGATCGCTGCGGCGAGCAGCGCGATGGGCGTGACCAGGGACCGGTATCGAGCCAGCACGACAACCTCCCGGCATCGCTGGGATCCGTGGTCCGGCGATCACGGGCGGGCAATGATCCGATTGGCCATCCCCGGGACTGGGGACGAGACCGCGGGCCTGCGTCGACGACGGCGACGACCCGCACTGCCCGAGGGCGGTGCCCTGTTGGCGCGATCGTACGCGATCGTGCCTGAGAAGCGCCTGAGACGGCACTCGGTGGGGTGGCGCGCCCGGGCCCCGGACGCGTTGGGTGGACATAGAGCCGGCGTAGAGGCGGGGTCGGGATCCTGCTGGGTGCGTGGTTCCGCACAACGGAGCCGCAGCGATCGTCCTCCGGTACGCAAAGCAGGAGCCAAGCTTCCATGACGTCCCAATCCCGTGTGCGCCGAACCTGGGCGGCCATCGTCGCCGTTCCGATCGTCCTGACTGCCGTCGCCGCCTGCTCCGGGTCGGGCGCCGCCGGCGATGCAACCCCCTCGCCGGGCAACAGCGCGGTGGCAACGTCGGTCGCGACGGCAAGCCCGCCGGCGACGGCAAGCCCTGCAGCGGCGGCAACGCCGTCCGAGGCGGCGTCTCCGCTGATCGTGACCTCCTCACTCGCGGACGGACCGCTCACCGGCGCGGTCGACTGGACCGCCCGGGTTTCCGGACCGACCGACGTGCCGATCGACCACGTCGAGTTCCTGCTCGACGGGAAGGTTGCCTGGATCGAGCACAACCCGCCGTACACGTTCAACGACGACGGCAACGTGCTCATGCCGTGGGTCCTCGCGCCGGGGACGCACCAGCTCGCCATCAACGCCGTCACGGCGTCGGGCGTCGCAGCCACGACGCAAATCGCTGTGACCACGGATCGCCCGCCGGTGCCCGGCCGACCTCCTGGACCGGAAGTTCGTCCGGACCGTGCCTGCGGGTGGGCCGATGCCCGGGGGCGATTGGCACCTCAGGTTCGGGGTCGACGGCGTGGTCATCGTGGATGATCCGGAGGGCGGCGGCGCCAACGAGGGATTCCAGGCCGCGGCGGACGGGACGCTGTCCCTGTACGGGCCCGCAAACTGGGTCGAGGCGGTCGCCCGTCAGGGCAGCTTCTGCGACTACGCGGAGGGCGCGGTTGCCATGCGACTGGGAGGTCAAGGGCTCCGAGCTGACGCTGTCCTCGGGCGCCAATCCCGATCCGTGTCCCGATCGCGCGTTCCTGTTCGCCGGAACCTGGGCGGTCAGCCCCTGAGAATCGCTTGACCAGGCGCCGCGGGGCGGCGACGATCCGCCTTCGATCAACAGGCCAGGCGCACTGAGGTTTCGATGGACTTTCGCCTGCTCGGATCGCTCGAGGCCGTGGCCGGCGGCGTCACGGCCGACCTCGGGCCGCCCAAGCAGCGCGCGCTGCTCGCGGTCCTGCTGCTGCACGCCGGGGAGATCGTCTCGGTGGACCGGCTCATCGACGACCTGTGGCCGGAGCATCCGCCGCGCACGGCGGCGCACTCGATTCAGATCTACGTCTCGGAGCTGCGCAAGGCACTTTCGCGGCTCGCGCCCGGCGAGCTCATCGTCACGCGCCAGCCGGGCTACCAGCTGCAGGCGGACGACGACGCGATCGACACCCGGCGGTTCGAGCGACTGGTGGAGGAGGGGCTGCAGCGCCTCCGGTCGGGCGACCGGGCCGGGGGCTCGGAGCGGCTTCGGGCGGCCCTGACCCTGTGGCGAGGTCCGGCGCTGTCCGACTTCGCCTACGAGGAGTTCGCCCAGCCGTACATCCGTCGGCTCACCGATCGGCATCTCGACGCGATCGAGGAGCTCGCGGCGGCGCAGCTCCTGGCCGGGCTCGTCGCCGACGCGCTCTCGCTCGTTGAGGCTGCAGTTCGCGAGGACCCGCTCCGCGAGCGAGCACGCGAGATCCTGATGCTCGCGCTCTCCCGATCCGGCCGCCACGCCGAGGCCCTCCGGACGTACCAGCGGCTCCGGGAGCTGCTCGACGATGAGCTCGGGCTCGATCCATCCCCTGCGCTGCAGCGACTCCAGGAGCGGATCCTGCTCCACGACCCGGCCCTCGCGCCGGCCCCGGACGCCGCCGCGGGATCCGAGGAGCGGGCTCGAAATCCGTACAAGGGGCTGCGCGCGTTCACCGAGCAGGACGCCGCCGACTTCTTCGGCCGGGACGACCTGGCAGACCGCCTCGTCGACAGCCTGCGCGCCGGCCAACGCCTCGTCGCGCTCGTCGGCCCCTCGGGTTCGGGGAAGTCCAGCGTTCTCGCGGCCGGGCTGATCCCCAGGGTTCGCGCCGGCGCGATCGCGGGGTCTGGGCAGTGGGACGTCGTTCACGTCATCCCCGCGACCAACAACCTCGCCGAGATCGAAGCGACGGTGCGGACGCCGGCCCCGCAGCGACGGCTGCTCGTGCTCGACCAGTTCGAGGACCTGTTCGCCGTCGCCGACGAGCCGGCCAGACGGCGCTTCCTCCAGACGATCTCGGCGGCGCTCCGTGACCCGGATGGAGCGGTCACGGTCGTGCTCGCCCTGCGGGCCGACTTCTACGACCGCCCGCTGCTCGATCCGGCGTTCGCCGAGATCTTCATCCCGGGCGTCATGAATGTCGTGCCCATGACGACCGACGAGCTCAAGGCGGCCGTCGCAGGGCCGGCGGAGCGTGCCGGTGTGACGGTCGAGGCGGGGCTGCTCGCCGAGCTCGTCGCGGACACCGTGGCACAGCCGGCGGCGCTGCCGCTGCTCCAGTTCGCCCTGACCGAGCTGTTCGACCGCGGCAACGGCGTGACGCTGACGCTGGCCGAGTATCGAGCGCTCGGCGCGCTCCACGGGATCCTGTCGCGCCGCGCCGAGGCTCTCTACGGTGGGCTCGACGCTGCGGGTCGCCAGGTCGCCATGCAGGTGTTCCTGCGCCTGGTCCGTCCCGGTCGGTCACCCATCGATTCGAGGCGGAGGCCATCGCTGTCGGAGCTCACGGACCTCGACGTCGACCCGGTCGCCCTGTCCGAGGTCCTCGACAGCTTCGGCCGCCACCGGCTCCTGGCCTTCGACCGCGATCCGGTCACCGGCGACGCCACGGTCGAGGTGGCCCACGAGGCGCTGCTCCGCGAATGGGATCGTCTCGCCGGCTGGATCGATCGCCACCGCGCGGCACTGCGGCGCCACGGCTCGTTCGCCACCGCCGCGGAGGAGTGGGAGACAGCCGACCGCGACCCGGACTATCTCCTGACCGGGACACGCCTGGCGGAGTTCGAGACGACGATCCGCGAGGGCGCGCTCCAGCTCACCGGGCGTGAGCGAGCGTTCCTCGATGCGAGCCTCGAACGACGACGCTCCGAGCGGGCGGCGCAGACCGCGAGCGCCGCAGCCAGCCGCCGCCTGGAACGGCTTGCGCGACTACGCCTGGTGGGGCTCGGGATCGCGGTCGCGGCCGTGATCGTGCTCGGCGGGTACACGGCCCTGGGCCTGGCCACCCCGGTCCGGGCACCCGTCTCGCTCGTCTACAACGGAGACGGCGTGTACTCGGCCTCGCTGATCATCCAGGGCGGCTTCGATCGGGCGGTCACGGACTTCGGGCTCACCTCGCGCAAGTTGTCCGTCGTTTCCGGCCCGGCAGCGGACGCCGCGATGCGGAGCGTGTCGCAGGGTGGCGCCGCGCTGGTGGTCGCGGCGGCCGTGGACGCCGACGTGGATTCCGTCGCGGTGGACTTCCCTGACACGCGCTACGCCGTGATCGACCTGCCCGCGGCGGAGCCCAACGTGATCCACCTGGCGTTCGGTGACAACGAGAGCTCCTTCCTCGCGGGGGTGGTTGCGGCGAGGACGACGCTGACCGGCACGATCGGCTTCATCGGGGGCGCGGACGGCCCCGTGATCTGGCCGTTCGCCGCGGGCTATGAGGCCGGGGCCCGGGCGGTGAACCCGGCGATCCGGATCCTGTCGGTGTATCTGGGCCGGAACGGCGACTACGAGGCCTACGTGGACCCGACTGGCGCGTCCTCGGAGGCCATGTCGCAATACCGCGGCGGCGCCGACGTCATCTTTGCGGCCGCGGGCGACTCGGGGGTCGGTGTGTTCAGTGCGGCCACCAGCGAATCGACCGCGCAGGGACGCCAGCTGTGGGCGATCGGCGTGGACTCTGACCAGTACGTCACGGTGGGAGACAACCCGGCCAACGTGGGCTGGCGTGAGTGGCAGCCGCACATCCTGACATCCGTCCTCAAGCGGACGGACACCGCGGTGTACGACCTGCTGTCGCAGTACGCACGTGGCGATCTTGCGACCGGCACCCGGCGCCTGGGCCTCGCTGCCGGGGCGGTCGACCTCTCGACCAGCGGCGGCTTCATCGATGGACTCCGCAACGAGGTCGACATCTGGCGTGCGCGGATCGCCGCGGGCTCCGTCGCCGTGCCGTGCGTCCCGGTCGGGCGCGAGGCCCAGGCTGGCGCGCTGGGTATCGACCCGACCGGGTGCGGCGGCTGATCCCCGGAGCCGGGGGCTGATGCCCCCGGCCGGGTTGCCAGGGTAGGGTCAGGGGAAGACGGCCATCCCGGCGTAGTGATCGTCGATCCCTATCGCATCGCACGAGTCGCCGGGGAAGTACGTCCCGACGAGGGTCCCGGCGCCGTGCGCGCCTGCCAGGCTGCCGGTGCCGCCGGTGATCACCCAGGTGCCCCGGTCCTGCGGGTCGCACGGTCGAACGCTCGCGTGCACGTGGATGTCGAGGGACCCACCCGCGCAGGTGAACGTCGCGTGGACGTCGAACACGAGCGCCGCGCCGCGACCCATGACCCGTACATCCTGCGACTGGGTCCCGGCGTCGCAGTCCGGCAGCCCGGTGGCCGTGAACGTGGCTGGCCCATCGAACAACGTGGGCGTCGATCGTCACCGGCGTGGCGGCCGCGCCGCGGACCGGCGACACCGCCAGCGCGAGGAGCATCGAGGCCCCGATGAGAGAAGCAGATCGCCTGCGCATCTGTGCGC
>CAWIFB010000047.1:0-31806 GCA_963835335.1 uncultured Chloroflexia bacterium
GCCCCGTGCCGGTGAGCCGCCCTACGGCGCGAAGCCACCGTCGATCCAGGCCTTCAGCAGCGCCACCTGGTCCTCGCTCCACCCGCCGTCGCACGGCATCTCGCCCGCGGAGACGCGGCCAGGATCGCGCCCGCGTTGGCCTTGACGGCCTCGTAGTCCCAGAGATCGAACATGAACGCCATCGCCCGCTGGTCACGCTCGCGGAACAGCGGCTTGACCTCGGCCTCGAAGCTCGGACGCGGATTGTCCATGGTTCACCTCCACGTGGATTGTCGGCGTTCGCACGCAGGAGCGCTCTCGCGAACGGCCAATGCGGCTCCCGCCGCACGGTAGCGGACAGAGACGAAGGCGACCGCCGGCGGCGCCGGACCGGCAGGAGCCCACGGCCGGCCGGGTCGAGCCGGTCGCGCTCGTCTGCCGCCGGGTCGTGTGGGTCCCGGGTACCCTTGGAGGGCACGTCACGGCGAACCCAGAACCACGATCGGAAAGATGCGATGACCCGAACAGCTGGCACGTCGAACCGGGATTGGTGGCCCAATCAGCTCGACCTCGCGAAGCTCCGCCAGAACTCCCCCCTGTCGGATCCAATGGGCGAGGACTTCAACTACGCGGACGAGTTCGCGAAGCTCGACCTCGAGGCCGTCAAGCGCGACATCTTCGCGCTCATGACGACCTCGCAGGACTGGTGGCCGGCCGACTTCGGCCACTACGGGGGCCTGTTCATCCGGATGGCCTGGCACAGCGCGGGCACGTACCGGATCAGCGACGGGCGCGGCGGCGGCTCCCGCGGCCAGCAGCGGTTCGCACCGCTCAACAGCTGGCCGGACAACGTGAACCTCGACAAGGCGCGCCGGCTGCTGTGGCCGATCAAGCAGAAGTACGGCCGCAGGATCTCGTGGGCGGACCTGATCGTCTTCGCGGGCAACTGCGCCCTGGAGTCGATGGGCTTCACGACCTTCGGCTTCGGGGGCGGCCGCGAGGACGTGTGGGAGCCCGATGACATGGACTGGGGCCCCGAGAGCACGTGGCTCGCGGACGAGCGCTACAGCGGCGCCCGGGACCTTGCCAATCCGCTCGCGGCCGTCCAGATGGGCCTCATCTACGTCAATCCGGAGGGCCCCAACGGCAACCCGGACCCGCTCGCGGCCGCGAAGGACATCCGCGACACCTTCGGGCGCATGGCGATGAACGACGAGGAGACGGTCGCGCTGATCGCCGGTGGGCATACGTTCGGCAAGACGCACGGAGCGGGCCCCGCGACGCACGTCGGCCCCGAACCGGAGGCAGCGCCACTCGAGGCCCAGGGCCTGGGCTGGAGGAGCAGCTACGGCACGGGCAAGGGTGGCGACACCATCGGCAGCGGTCTCGAGGTCACCTGGACCACGACGCCCACGAAGTGGAGCAACAACTTCTTCGAGAACCTGTTCGGCTTCGAATGGGAGCTCGAGAAGAGCCCGGCGGGTGCCAATCAGTGGGTCGCGAAGGGCGCCAAGGCCACGGTCCCCGATGCCCACGACCCCTCGAAGCATCATCCGCCGACGATGCTGACCACGGACCTCTCACTCCGGTTCGACCCGGCCTACGAGAAGATCTCGCGTCGCTTCCTCGAGCATCCCGACGAGCTCGCCGATGCCTTCGCGCGGGCGTGGTTCAAGCTGACGCACCGCGACATGGGGCCGGTCTCGCGATATCTCGGGTCCCTGGTCCCGGCAGAGCGGCTGATCTGGCAGGATCCCGTCCCCGCCGCCGACCATCCGCTGATCGACGCGTCGGACATTGCCGCCCTCAAGGCGCGGATCCTCGCCTCGGGCCTCTCCATCTCCCAGCTGGTCTCGACCGCCTGGGCATCGGCGGCGTCGTTCCGCGGCACGGATAGGCGGGGAGGGGCCAACGGCGCTCGAATCCGGCTCGCGCCGCAGAAGGACTGGGCGGTCAACAACCCGCCCGAGCTGGCCAGGGCGCTCACGGTGCTGGAGCAGATCCAGGCGGATGTCAACGGCGCCCAGGCGGGCGGCACGCGGGTCTCGCTCGCGGACCTGATCGTCCTGGGCGGCTGCGCTGCGGTCGAGCAGGCCGCGAAGCTCGCGGGCCACGACGTCGAGGTGCCGTTCGCGCCAGGGCGCACGGATGCCACGCCCGAGCAGACCGATGTCGAGTCGTTCGCGGTGCTCGAGCCCCAGGCCGACGGGTTCCGCAACTTCGTGGCGGCCGGCCAGTCCCGGCCGGCGGAGCAGCTGCTGGTCGAGCGAGCGGAGCTGCTGACGCTGACGGGACCCGAGATGACCGTGCTCGTCGGCGGCATGCGCGTGCTGGGCGCGAACACCGGCGGCGCACCGCACGGCGTGTTCACGGATCGTGCCGGCACGCTCAGCAACGACTTCTTCGTAAACCTGCTCGACATGGGCACGGAGTGGACGGCGACCTCGAAGGCGGAGGACCTGTTCGAGGGTCACGACCGCACGACGGGCGAGGCCCGATGGACCGGCACCCGGGTCGACCTGGTGTTCGGGTCGAACTCCGTCCTCCGGGCCTATGCCGAGGTCTACGCGTGCGACGACGCGCAGGAGATGTTCGTGCGCGACTTCGTGGCGGCCTGGAACAAGGTGATGAACCTCGACCGGTTCGACCTGGCCTGAGCAAAGGGCCGGCCACGATGGGACGCCTGGACAGCAAGGTCTGCCTGATCACCGGGGCCGGGTCGGGGATCGGGCTGGCGACGGCGCACCTGTTCGCTCGCGAGGGCGCGCAGGTGGTGGTCGCCGACATCGATGGGGCCGCGGCCGCGGCGGCCGCGGCGGATATCGTCGCGGGGGGCGGCCGGGCCGGCGCGGAGCAGGTTGATGTTGCCGATCCCGACCAGACGGTCGCGACGACGGCCCGGGTGATCGATCGGCTCGGCCGCATCGACGTCCTGTTCAACAACGCCGGCATCCCGGGCGTCGGCGACGTGGTCGAGACGGACCCGGAGCTGTTCGATCGGGTGATGCGGGTCAACGTGCGCGGCGTGTACCTGATGAGCCGGGCCGTCGTGCCGCACATGATCGAACAGGGGTCGGGTTCGATCATCAACTCGTCCTCGACCCTGGCCCTGATCGGCGTCGCCCGGCGCGTGTCCTACGCGGCCTCGAAGGGCGCCGTGCTCGCGATGACCAAGTCGATGCAGGTCGACCTCGCGCCGCACGGCGTCCGGGTCAACGCGCTGTGCCCGGGGACGGTCATGACGCCATTCGTGGCGCAGTACCTGCGGGACTCCTACGCGGATCCCGAGGAGGGGATGGCCAACATCCGCAAGCGCCAGCTCACCAGCGACCTGGGCCAGCCGGAGGACGTGGCGCAGGCGGCCCTGTTCCTCGCCTCGGACGAGTCGCGGTTCGTCATGGCGTCCGGTCTCGTGATCGACGGCGGCATGACCGGGGGCAAGTAGCAGCGCGGCCGTGACCGCGCAGTGAGGACGAACAGCGTGGACATCAGGCCGGCCGACGACGTCGAGCTCGATCTCGTCAGCCTGGGCGAGTGCATGATCCGGCTGAGCCCGCCCGGGCACGGCAGGATCGAGTTCGCCTCGGCGCTCGAGGTCCATGTGGGGGGTGGCGAGTACAACGTCGCGTACGCGCTCGCGCGGCTGGGCCTTCGAACCGGCTGGATCGGCGGCCTGGTGGACAACCCGCTGGGCGCGATCGTGCGCAACCACGCCCGGTCAGTCGGCGTCGATACCGGCTGCGCCGTCACGATGACGTACGACGGCGTGGGGCGAGCCGCCCGGATGGGGCTCAACTTCACCGAGGTCGGCAGCGGCCCGCGGGCGTCGACGAGCCTGTACGACCGCGGGTACAGCGCGTCGTCGCAGTTGAAGCCCGGCGACGTCGACTGGGACGACCTGTTCGGACGGCGCGGCGTTCGCTGGTTCCATACCGGCGGCATCTTCACCTGCCTCAGCCCGTCCACGCGGGCGCTCGTCGCGGAGGCGCTCGAGGCCGCCCGCCGGCACGCCGTGTTCGTGTCGTACGACCTGAACTTCCGGTCGAAGCTGTGGACCAGCGAGGAGGCCATCGCCGCCACGCGACCGCTGATGCGCCACGTCGACTGCCTCATCGGCAACGAGGAGGACTTCCAGCAGGTGCTCGGCTACCGGGTCGCCGGCGTGGACGAGGGCCTGCGGGCGCTGCCGGTCGAGTCCTACGCGGCGATGGTCCGCCAGGTCGTGGCCGACTTCCCGACGCTGCACCTGGTCGGGACGACCCTCCGCGAGGTCACCAGCGCGACCCGCAACACATGGTCCGCGATCCTGTACGAGACCGGTTCCGACACCTTTCACGAGGGACCACGGTTCGATCTCGAGGTCGAGGACCGCGTGGGTGGCGGCGATGGGTTTGCGAGCGGCCTCGCGTATGCGCTGCTGACGGGTCGCACGGCGAAGGTGGCAGTGGCCTACGGGACGGCGCACGGCGCGCTCATCCAGACGACGCGCGGGGATACCAGCCAGGTCACCGAGGCGGAGCTCCAGCGGCTCGTCGACGGCGGCGGCGCCCGGATCGTCCGGTGACCGTCCTCAGCCGGATCCGCGAGGCCGGCGTGCTGCCCGTCATCGAGCTCCCGGACCCGCGGCTCGCGGTGCCGCTTGCCGAGACCCTTCGCGACGCCGGGCTCGGGTGCATGGAGATCACGTTTCGCGCGGCGGGGGCCGCGGAGGCGATCGCGGCCATCCGAGCCGCCTTCCCGGACATGCTGGTCGGCGCCGGGACGGTCCTCACGCTCGATCAGCTCGACCGCGCCATCCGGGCCGGTGCCGAGTTCGCCGTCTCGCCTGGCTTCAGCCGCCCGATCGTCGAGCACGCGCTCGAGGCGGGCGTCGTGCCGCTGCCGGGTGTCGCCACCCCGACCGAGGTCCAGATGGGCCTCGACGCCGGCCTGTCCACGCTCAAGTTCTTCCCGGCCGAGGCGGCGGGCGGCGTGGCGTACCTCAAGGCGCTCGCCGGACCCTTCCGCAACGTCGAGTTCGTCCCGACCGGCGGGATCGACGCGGCCAATCTGGCCGAGTATCTCGCGCTCCCCAACGTCGCGGCGTGCGGCGGCAGCTGGTTCGTGAAGCGCGAGTGGCTCGCGGCGGGGGACTGGGCCACGGTGCGCCGTGCCGCGTCCGAGGCCATGACGATCGTCCGGGCCGCCCGCGGCTGACGTGAGGCCGGGTCGCGGGGGTCCGAACCCTCGCCCGGGGCGGGAGTCAGTGCAGGCCGGTGTGCCCGTCGAGCACCAGGACCGGGACCCGCGCCGCCTTGCCTTTCAGGTCGAGGTCGCGTCGCTCCAGGGCGGCGACCCGGTCAGCACCCAGGTTTGCCGCCTTGGCCGCTTCGAGCGTCACCAGCAGCTCGCCGGCCCCGGCCGCAGATGCGAGTCTGGCAGCGACATTGACGATGTCGCCCAGTGCCGTGAACGTGGTCGCGGGTGGATCGGCGACCGAACCCACGAAGGCGACACCGGTCGCGACCCCTGCCCCGATCGGCACCCACGGGCCGCCGGGATCGCCGTGGCCCGTCGCCCGCAGCAGGTCGCGCCCCGTCTCGACCGCGCGCGCCGAATGAAGCTCCCCCGTCAGCGCCGGAATGAACAGGGCCATCACCTCGTCGCCCACGAACTTGTCCAGGATCGCGTCGTGTCGGAACAGCACCTCTGCCGCCGTCGTGTAGAAGCGCTGCACCGTGCCCCGGAACTCGGACGGCGACATCCGTTCAGCGAGCGAGGTGGAACCCCGGATGTCGGCGAACAGCAGACTGCACGGGATCTCGGCGCCGCCGCGGTTCTGGTCGAGGACCGTGAAGCAGCGAGCGCAGTAGTTGGGGTTCCGATCCCAGCGCCGGCTGCCCATCAGTCGCGCGAGCGGCGAGCCGACACCGCTGAACGGCGCACCGCAGAAGTGGCACCGAGGGCTGCCGGGCATCCGCCGCATGAGCCGGGCGTAGCGATTGAACTTCGGGTCGGTGCCGAGCAGGATGGAGCGCCACTCTGGGTTGTCCGCCGTGGGCGCCGGCTGCTCCCCGGTCACCGGAGCCCGCCGGCGCGGCAGCCGTGCCTGTTGGAACTGGGTCGGGACGCCATCGTGTGCTCCTCAGCCATCCGGCCGCCGCGTCGCGCGCGCTCGGCCGGCCGGCGCATCATAGCCACTCGCGGCCGGGCCTGGATGTCGTCGAAGCGGCCCGCCTAGCCGACCTTGAGGGCCTCGCGCATCAGCTCGAAGGCGCGCTCGTGCTCGCCGGCCGCCGCGAGCGCCTCCGCGAGCTCTCCCAGGACCTGCCGGATCTTCGCCGGCTTGCCCTCTCGCCGGGCCAGGCCGGCCGCCCGCTCGTACATCGTCAATGCCTCGTTGCCCTGGCCCTGGGCGCGCCGTGTGCGTGCCAGCGTCAGCACCGCGCCCAGCGCCGCGACGTCGTTCGAGATCTCCTCGGCGAGCGCCAGCGCTCCCGACGCGAGCTCGGCGGCCGCGGTCGCGTCCCCCTGCGCCAGCTTGATCTGCGCCTCGGTATCGGCCACGTATGACAGCCACAGCCGGTCCCCGCGCCGCTCGAAGAACCGGCGCGCAGCTCCCGCCGCCTCGTCCGCCTTCTCGCTGTTCCCCAGCGCGAGGTACGAGAGGGCGAGATCCCGCTGGAGCGACGCCGTCTCGAACTCAGCCTGTGCGGCGCGCAGCAGCGCGAGCCCTGCCGTGCCGGCGCGGATCGCGGCCTCGAAGTCGCCGGTGTGGCGGTAGCTGAAGGCGAGGTCGAACAGGTACACGCCCCGCCGGCGATCATCGAGCCCCTCGCTGAGCCCCCGGATCTCCTCGAGATAGGCGAGCGCGACGGCATGATCGCCATCCAGCGATGCGTTGCTCGACATCGCCATGAGCACGCGTGCCTGGAAGTCCGGCTCCACGCGCAGCCCGGCCCGGAGCCTGGCGAGGATCGAATCCAGGAGTGCCCGCGCCTCGACCGTGTTGCCCTGCTCGTACTGCCCGCACGACAGCCAGTAGGTGGCGAGGGCCTCCTCGGCACCGCGTCCCAGGCTCGAGAACAGGCGTGCCGCCTCTGAGGCGGCACCCACGGCGTCCTTGCCCCGGTCGAGCCCCGCGAAACCTTCTGCGAGCCCCAGCAGCAGCTCGGCCCGCGTCCCGTCACCCGGCGCCTGGTCGAGGAGCGCTTCATAGGCGTCGACGGCTTCCTGCCAGCGACCGGCGGCCAGCTCGAGGTCCGCCTGGAGCCTCGTCCACTGCTCGGCCTTGTCCTCGAGGAATCGACTGGTGGGCAGGCCGAGCCGACCGGCGAAGAACGTGAGCGCGGCCATCGATGGCTTGCTGTGGCCGTTCTCAAGGGCGCTGACGTAGGCCTTCGTGTAGCGGTCCGCGGCGAGCTGCTGCTGGGTCAGCCCGGCCGCGAGCCTGGCGCGGCGAAGTCGAGCCCCGATGGTGCTGGCCAGGTCGCTCTGCCCAGTCCGTCTGTTTGCGGTCGTCTGGCGGTTCATGGTCTGCAGTGTACGACTTGACCGAGGCGTCTGACACCGGATCACTCCTGTTGACTCCGTCCAGCAGCTCGCCGACGGTCATGCCGAACCGGTCCGCGAGCAACCACAGCGTGCCCAGGGACGGCAGAGTCGAGCCGCTCTCGAGCGCGGACACGTAGCCCCGCGACAACGGCCGGCCGAGCTGGCTCTGCGTGAGGCCGCGTCGCCGCCGTTCATTGCGAACTCGCCTGCCGAGCTCGATCGCCGTCGGCGAGCCCGGTCCCCATCCCAGATGTTTAGCAATACTTGACTTTCCCATACGACAGAGACTAGCATCGCCGTCGGTCGCTGATTTCCAGCGGCTCCCCGGGTCCCAGGCGGGCGCCAGCACATTGGAGATTGCTGTGTCTGCTCGCCCCAGCCGCATCCGCCCGTTCATCGTGGCCCTGATCTCAGCAGGGATCGTCGCCCTCACGAGCACAGCCTTGACGTTCGCCCAGACCCCGTATCCGCACTGACATCGAACCCGGTTCGAGGGTCGATCGCGCTCGAACCCCGTTTCTGATCCGTTGCTCGCCCTGGACCTGGAAATCGTTGTGTGCGGAGTGGTCAACTGTTGGTAGACTGACGCCACCCGTTGGGACGGTGGTCATGCTGAGGGGAGGCCACCGTCCGCAGCGGCTGCCCCAGCGCTACGGGATGCTGCTCGCGGACAAGGGCTCAGCCTGGTACATCACCGGCGCTCCCGACAGCCGCTGGGACGATGACGACCTCCACGCCCTCGGCCGGATCACCGGGGCCGACCTGGAGGTCGTCGAGACCGGCGGGCTCTGAGGCCGGCACGGATGGCTCTGCGGGCGCCGGGTTTGCTCGCCGACGGCGCCACCAGTCGTAGGCGAACAGCGCGAACGCCCCGAGCGCGACGACCGCCGTGACGATGAGGCTGTCCCGGATCCCGATCGCCACCTCGAGCGTCCCGCCGACGCTGGGCGCGACGATCAGTGCGAGGTTCTGGACGCTCTGGTCGACGGAGCTGAAGGTGACACCGTGCTCGCGGGGAATGCGTCGCATCAGCTCGTCGAACAGGGCCAGCTGTGCGCCCGCCGCGGCAAGCCCGCCCACGAACACCGCCGTCGCGATGGCGGGCAGCCACGACATCACGGACAGCGCCGCCGGCACGGCGGCCGCGGCAAGCAGGGCGGGGAGCAGGATCCCGGCCGCGCTGCGGCGTCGCGCCAGCTGCCGGACCGTGAGGTAGCCGATCACCGCCCCGGCAGACTGCGAAGCGCCGAGGATGCCGATCCAGCCGTTCGACGCGTGGACCTCGTTGACGTAGAACAGCGGCAGCAGTGGCATCGCCAGCCCGATGCTCGCCGTGTACACGATCGAGCGGGTCTCGAAACGCAGGAACGACGGGCTCGAGCGGACGACGTCGATGGGCGCCCGGAGGCGGGCCGCGAGGGAGCTCGGCCGGGCCGCCGTGCTGGGGACCTGGTCGGGCAGCACGATCCGCCGGGTGACGAGGTAGCTTCCGAGTCCCGCCACGGAGATCGCCACGAACAGGGCCTCGAAGTTGGTCGGGAACGGGAGCACCGTCAGCGCCTGCCCGGTGATGACGACGGCGATCGAGGTGACGATGCCGGAGATCGCCCAGCGCTTCCCGAGCAGGTCGAACCGCCCGTTGGCCCCGGCGGCCCCGTCCATGACGATCGGGAACGCGACCAGGCCGGCCGTCGAAGGCAGCGAGGCAACAGCCCAGATGCCCAGGATCACGGGGACCGCGACGTCCCGGGGCAGCAGCGCCGAAGCCACGCCCATCGTCCCGTAGCTGAGCCACGCGAGGAGGCGAAGCCGGCTGTACCAGGGCACGATGTTGCGCCGCCCCTGGAGCCAGCGCCCGAACGGGATGGCGAGCGTGAACGCGACAAGGGCCGGGATCGATGTGAGCAGCCCGACCGCGGTGCCAGACGCGCCGAGCTTGACCAGGAACACCGGGAGGAACGTTCCCCCGGCGACCACCAGCCCGAGGAACACCGAATCGATCTGGACCAGCCGGTAGTTGCGGATCTGGTCCGGAGTCGGGCGAACGGACTGCTTCATGCAGGGTAAACGCTACCGCCTGTCGACCCCGCGTGGCGGCACCGCACGGCGGCGCGCGCCGAGCGCCAGGCTGCCCGCGACGACGACCGCCAGCAGCAGGATCATGCCCACCCCGACGGTCGCATCGAACCCGGCCGCGCTCGCCGTCTCGACGCCTGGCACGCTGGACGGAGCCGGCGACGCCGGCGCGGCCGTGGGCGGCGGAGACGGGCTGGCGACGACGGCTGCGACGTCGCCCGATTGGGCCGCGGACGGTGCCGCGAGGGCAAGGGCCGTCGCCCGGTCAGCGGCGACGGTGGGCGTCGCGGCGATCGCCGTCGGTCGCGCGGTTGGCGTCGGCGTCGGCTTCGGCTTCGCGGTCGGCGTGGTGGTCAGCCTGGGCGCTGCGACGGCCGCCGCGACGGGTTGCACGGAGACCCAGCGACCCTCCCAGGCCATCTTCACCCGGGCGTAATGCCAGGGCGTGAAGAACGTCCTGAGCTGGGCGACGGTCAGCCTGGTGTCGGGGCGCATGTCGTAGCCGTAGGTCCGGCTCTGGAGCCCCCACAGCGGCCCGGTGACCCGCACGCTCGTGACGGTGAAGTGGGTCGTGACCGCAGGGTCGGCGGTGGCGGTGAACCCGGTCAGGATCCAGGCATGGTTCCCGTGCGAGACCGTGATCGCGACCGGCAGGTTCGTCCGCCGCAGGTTGGTGACGGCCGATCGCAGGGCGCTGTCGAAGCTGGTGCTCGCGACCAGCCGGTAGCGGCCGTCGACGTAGTGGCGCAGACCGGCCGTCCAGCCGCCCGGATCGATGCCGTCGCTGACCGGGATCGCATAGCGGTTGTGCGTGCGCATGTAGTCGAAGTAGCGCTGCTGGCCGGATCTCGAGTGGTCAGCCTGGTGGCGTGCGATGTTGCGCATGATCTGCACGTCCGCGGCCGTGCACCACAGCCAGGTCTGCTGCGTCGTGAACACGCCGCTCCGATAGAGGTCGATCCCTCCCGTCCAGCGTGGGAGCGATGCCGCCTCGGCGGGGCGTGGCAGCACAGAGCCGCCGGGGGCGAGGGCGAGCAGGAGGGCGGCGAGGATGACCCGGGCGATCAGCCGGGGGTGGGACGGGCTGCGCACGCGCCTATCGTCCGCCTGTCCGGCGGATCTGTCATCGGCGGGTCCCCGGGGAGCAAAGCCGGAGCGACGGGCCACCAGGCGAGGACCGGCGGCCGTGAGCTCCTCGCCAGTCGGCGTCAGGCCGGGAACATCAGGCCGGGAACGTCATGCGGTCGGCGCTCCATCGACCGTGGCCCAGGTCGACCCCTCGGCCCCATCGCGGACCTCGATGCCGGCCTCGGCCAGCCGGTCCCGGACGAGGTCGGCCGTCGCGTAATCGCCGGCCTCGCGGGCCCGCGCTCGCAGGGCGAGCAGCGTCTCGACGAGCGGGCCCATGGCGGACCGAGGATCGCCGGCACCGATCGCAGCCGCCTCGCCCAACCGGACGATGAGCGCCCGGAACGTCGAGCTGGCGTTGTCCAGGTCCGGGCTGTCCTCGCCGGCCCGGATCCTGGTCTCGATCGAGTCGTCGAGGTCGAGCAGCGCGGCCACCGCGGCTCGCGTATCGCCCTGGGCGAGGCCGGCGATGAACGTGCCCTCGAGGTCCGCCATCTCGTCACGCAGCGGCTCCGGGGTGCGTGTTCCCCGGCCGCCCGTCGAAGGTGCACCATCGGGGTCGCGCTGATCGGTCCCCGACGCCACAGCGACCGGCTCGCCCGTCGCCAGCCGCCGTGCCGTGGCCGCCAGCACATCGATGTCGACATCGCTCCCGGCCGGGAATACGGCCGATCGCCCTCCAACGCGGACGGTCACGGCGCCCAGCCCCGACACGGTGGCGGTCCTGCGCTCCAGGTCCAGCACCAGCGCCGTGTGGCCGTCGACGCCCAGCACGAACACGTCCTCCGGGAGCTGCGCCTCGAGCTGGCGCAGCCGGCGTTCGCCCATGTAGCAGTAGCGGGTGTCGTGATTGCCGCCCTCGGCGTTGTCGTAGTGGGGAACGACAGCGGCGCGGAGCCCTGTCGCCGGCCCCAGGAGGTCGAGCCCCGGCAGCCAGACCGGCTCGGCGCCGACCTTGTAGATCTCGTACACGGGGATCGTCAGCACGCCAAGCGTGAGCGCGGCCGCGCTGGCCATGGTCAGGATGCCGCCGTCCCGCAGCATTTCTGCGAGCGAGGCCGGGATCGGGCCGTCGGCCCATTGACGGAGCGCGTAGCTCGGGCTCCCGGGGCCGGCCATCAGGTAGCGAGCCTCGCGGATCCGCGCGAGGGCCGTCGCGGCGGTCACCGCATCGACGTCGCGTGACCGGTAGGACGCCGCCGCCACGGTGTGACCAACGCTGTCAGCGAAGAACCGGACCGTCCGCGCGGTCAGCTCATCCGCGTTCTCCTGGAACCCGTACGGGGTATCGAGGATCGCCGCCGGGACCGGTCCATCGCCGAGGCGCGCGAACAGCTCGCGATGGACCTTCGCCATCGTCGGTGCGGTCTCGCCCGACCCCATGATCGCCAGCACGCGCGGCCCGCTCACGACCCCGCTCCGTCCGCAGCCAGCTCGAGCATCACCTTTGCCACGTCGTCGGGATGCTGCGCGTGGATGTCGTGATCCCCCCGGAACCAGCGGACCCGGGCCCGCGGGATCCGTCGTGCGGCCTCATCGACGTCGGCGCGCTTCCGGCCGGCGCGTTCGGGATCACCGCTGTCCACGGGCATCAGCAGGACCGGGGCGTCGATCAGCGGATACCGCTCCAGCGGCCGGTGCTCCCACAGCCCACGCAGGACCGCCATGTGGCGGTCGAACGTGAGCCACAGGGCGACGGTGCCGTCGGGCCGGCGTTCGAAGTTCGCGAGCGCCCCCTGGATGCCTGTCTCGGGCCAGTCCGGGTGTGCCGAGCGGAGGTAGGCCTCGACCTCCGCGAACCGCCGCCCGGCAAGATCGGGAGGCGCGAGCGCGGCGCGGCATGCGTCCCAGTCCGGGAAGTCGCGGCCGAGCTGGAGCCAGCCCCCGTCGACGCAGGCGACGCCGCCGACCATCACCGGCTGCGTGGCGGCCAGCTCGATCACCACGTTGCCACCCCACGACTGTCCGGCGACCACCGGACGCTCCAGCCCCAGCCGCTCGATCATGCCGGCGAGATCCGCGGCAATCGTGGCCACGTCGTACGGACCGTCCGGCATGGACGACCGGCCATGCCCGCGAAGGTCGACGGCGAACACGCGGTGGCCGTGCGCGACCAGCTGCGTGGCGACGCCGTCCCACATCCTGGCGTTCGAGGCCAGTCCGTGGACGAGGAGGTACGGCGGGCCTGCGATGTCCGCCGGTGCCCAGCTGTCGACGGCCAGCTCCACGCCCTCGGCGACCAGGACCCGTTCGGTGTGCATGCCGTCGATGGTAGTCGGACCGGACCGCGAACCCGGCGCCGAGGCACCTGTGGCTCGTGACCCACCGGCACCCTCGGAGCGGAAGCGGGCCCGGAGCGGTTCCGTCGCCCCGGGCCCTCGCCCGCCGTCCCTGGCTGGGGACGATGGGTTGCGCCCAGACTAGCAGCGGGCGCCGGACCGCCGTGACGGCAAGCCGGGCGGCGCCTGTCGGCGCATCGCGCGCGCCCGCGTGGCGCCGTCATCGGCCGGTCGTTGAGGCGTGCCTGCTATCGTGCGATCGTGGACGGGGAGGCGATCCGGCAGCACGATCTCGCGGACGAGGGGCCGACGTCCCCGCTCACCGCGCGGTGGCTGGGCCGGGTCGACTACCGCGAGGCGTGGAGCCTCCAAAAAAGGCTTGCGGCGGCCAGGGCCGAGGGGCAGATCGGGGACCAGCTGCTGCTCCTGGAGCATCCGGCCGTGCTCACCCTCGGACGCCAGGCCGACGATGCCCACGTGATTGCGCCGCCGGACCTGCTCGAGGCGCGTGGCATCGAGCTGCTGCGGGTCGAGCGCGGCGGAGAGGTGACCTACCACGGTCCGGGCCAGCTGGTCGCGTACCCGATCATCCGCCTCGCCGACCGCGATCTCCTGCTCCGCCCGTTCGTCCGCGCGCTCGAGGCGTCCCTGATCGAGACCTGCGCAGCCTTCGGCGTCAGCGCCGGACGCCGCGACGGCCATCCGGGCTGCTGGGTCGATGGCGACGGCCCGCTTCCGCGCAAGATCGGTGCGCTCGGGATCCGCGTCGAACGCGGTGTCGCCTACCACGGGATCGCACTCAACGTGAACGTGGCGCTCGCGGACTTCGCCCTGATCGACCCGTGCGGGATGCCCGGCCTGGCCTCGGCATCGATCGCGTCGGAGCTCGGGCGGCGCGACGAGGCGCCGTCGACAGAAGCGGTTGCCGACGCCGCCGCCGTGTTCGCCCGAGCACTGGCCGATCGGATCGGTGCGCCCCTCGCGGGCCGGCTGCCGCCCGACGCCGATCCGGCCATCGAGCGGGTCGCCATCGAGCGCCTCGGCATCGAACGGCTGCCCGCCGTCCCGGTCCCCTGAACGGCCGGGTGGTGGACACGTGAGCCAGGGCCTGTTCGAGCTCCGGAAGGACGCGATCACCGGCTGGTGGGTCGCGACGATCGTCGATCGCACGTTCGCGCGCGAGCGGTTCGCGCTGCCCGCTGCCCGGATCGACGACCGCGACGACTGCTTCAACTGCCGGCTTCCGCCCGGCGAGGGCATCCGGCTGCGGACGCTCAAGGACTTCGCGTTCACGGTCGCCGGCACCGAGGAGGAGGCGCACGCCCGGGCGTCGGTGGCCCAGGTCACGATCGCCGATGCGCGCGCCGCCGGATCCTGGCGGACCGTGGTCGCGCCGCCGGGAGAGCATCGGCCGCTCCACGCCGTGGGCAACGCGACGATCGAGGAGCTGCTTGCCCGCTGCCGCGACGAGATCACGGCAGCACGTCGCGCGGATCGAACGCAGCACCTCCAGATCGTCCAGAACTGGGGCGCCCAGGCGGGTGCGCGGACCAACCACCTGTGCTTCGACCTGTACGACCTGCCCCAGATCCCGCACCGCGTCGCCGAGGAGCTCGGCGGCGCGGCCCGGTTCCTGATCCGCGAGGGGGAGTGCCCGTACTGCCGGCTCGTGCGGGAGGAGGTGCGGCGCCCGGACCACATGCTCTACGCGGACGACCACGCGGTCGCCTTCGCGCCGTATGCGTCGCGCTCGCCGTTCGAGGTGTGGGTCGTTCCCCGCCAGCACGATGCCGACTTTGCGCGCGCGACGGATCGGGACATCGCCGCGGCGGCGGAGGCGCTGCGCCAGGTGCTCGGCCGCCTCGCGGCGAGCCTCGATGGCCCGCCGTACAACCTCGTGCTCCACTCGGCCCCCCTCAGGGAGCAGGTCGATGCGACGTACCATTGGCACTGGGAGATCCACCCGAGGCTGCGCGAGATCGCTGGTCTCGAGCTCGGCACCGGCCTGCCGGTGAACCCGGTGTCCCCGGAGGACGCCGTGGAGGAGCTCCGATCGGGTTTCTCGGGCGAGAGTCCGCCGGAGCACCCCGCACGGTGAGTGGGGCGGGGGGAGGAGGCCGTCACACGCACGCGGATCGCGGCGTCAAACGGATTCGGAGCGCGACGCTCCCGATCGGCCCGCCCGGCCGATCAGCCGCACCGGAGCTCAAGTGGCCGCAGACCTCCCCAGGATCCAACAGCGCCGACTCGTGCCCCCGGGGTTCGCCGTGAGCGCGGGCTGGGATCGCGACGAGGCATACCGCTTCGTCGAGGACCTGTTCGCGCGGCACCAGAACGAGATCTACGCCTACCTCCTGCGGATGCTCCGTGACCCGGAGCTCGCCGCCGACCTGACGCAGGACGCGTTCGTCAAGGCATATCGCGCCTACGACGCGCTCCAGAAGCCCGAGAACGCGCGCGCGTGGCTGTACCAGATCGCCCACCGCGTCGCCCTCGATGACCTGCGCCGCCGGCGGATCGTGCGGTTCGTTCCCCTGGTCGGCGACACGCGCGGCGCGGCGCCATCGGCCGAGCACCTGGTCATGGATGCGCGCCTGTCGGGCGACCTTCAGCGTGCCCTCGAGCGGATCCCCGACCGGCAGCGAGCCGCGCTCCTGCTGGCCGAGCTGCACGACCTGACGGGCGTCGAGCTGGCCGCGGCATTGGGCGTCTCGCACGTCGCGGCGCGTGCACTCCTGACCCGTGCCCGCGAGAGCCTGCGGCGGGAGCTGGCTGCCGCGCGCGAGCAGCAGGCGGCCGCAGAGGCCGCCCGGGAGCATTCCGCAGGAGCCGCCGCGACCGACGATGAACGTCGCCGTCGCCCGGGTGCCGGACGGTGAGCATCCGGACCGGCCGATCGCAGGACCCGCGGTCAGCGGACCACCGCCGCGCCCGCGAGCTCGCCGCCCGAGCCGTCGACGAGCCGCTCGGCAGGGCCGACGCCGCGTGGCTGGTGGGGCATCTCGCGCACTGCTCCCCATGTCGCGGCGTCGCAGCCGAGTACGACGAGCAGCGGGTGCTCCTGCGCAGGCTGCGCGAGACGACGCCGCTTCCGCCGCGCGACCTGTGGGCCCGGACGGCGGCGAGCATCGAGGCCAGCGCGGCCCGCCGGGGGTCCCGGTCCGGCATTCGGGGCGCGCGTCGCCTGCCGCTCGCGCCGCTCGCCGGGCTGCTCGTCGTGGCCGTCGCGGTCGGGGCCGGGCTGCTCAACGGCGGCCCGCTGTTCCCGTTCCAGGGTCCCGCGAGCGGGGCTGCCTCCGGTCCGGCACCCACTCCGATCGCGATGACCGCCGGTGTGTTCCAGTTCGTGACCCGCGGCGAGGACGGCGGGCTCGAGCTGTCGACCAGCTGGTACGACGCCGTGTGTCCCGTCGGCTCGCAGGACTGCGGGACGTCCGCGGCCAGTGACACGACCCCGCTGGCGGCGGGCCTCGACAAGCTCGGCAGCTTCGACGCGGTGATCTCGCCCTCGCAGGATCGGATCGTGGTCATGGGCACGAAGTCGTCGTCGGGCGGCGTGTACGTGGTGCCCGTGAACGTCGCGCCGGCCGCGTCGCCGACGCCGGCGTCGACGAGCGAGCCGACCCCTGCCCTCACCCCGACCCCGACCCCGGCGAGTACCTCAGCGGGGCCGTCGCAACCGGCCGACCAGACGCCGACGCCGCCCGTGACGCCGCCGGCCACCCCGTCGGTGACGCCGCCGGCGACCCCGACCACGACGCCCGCGACGGTCACGGCTTCGCCCAGCACCGGCGCCAGCGAGGGCCCCTCGCAGGACCCGGACACCACCGCCTCGCCGTCGGAGACTGCCGGCGCATCAACCGCGCCGTCGCCGACGGCGACGGTCGAGGTCACGCCCGCTCCGGATGGCGCGCTCGAGATCGCGAGCGGGGTCGTGGTCGTCGGCTCTGCCTCGGCCTACTCGCCCGACGGAACGCAGTTCGCGTTCACGGCCCGGCCTGCCGACGACTCGGCCGGGCCCGATGTCTACGTGTGGCAGACGACCGATGCGCTGGCCCGCCAGGTCACCCTCGATCACGGGTCGCTGCTCGCCGGCTGGCTGGGTGACCAGCTGCTGGTGAGCCGGCTTGTCGACGACACCCCGACCACGTGGATCGTCGACCCGGCGACCGGGTCAGAGGAGGCCGTTCCCGCCGAGCGGATGTGGCGCCCGACCGTCGGTCCGCGGCAGCTTACCGGCGTGTGGTGGGACGGCACCGTGACGCTGTCGGATGACGGGTTCTCGTGGATCCCGGCCGAGGGTCAGCTCGTGCTCGGTGGCTGGCCCGACGGCGCCGGGAGCCAGGTCCTCGCGACGGGCGTGGTCCGCGACTGGCAGGTCCGCTGGGGCGAGTCGGGGACGGTGCTCGCGCTGTGGGTGACCGACGGCGAGAACGGGGACGTGGGCCGCCTCAGCCTCTACGAGGTCGATCCGGTCACCGGTGCGGTCAACCTCGACGATCCGATCCTCTCCGGCGCTCCCGCGTTCGCGGGGTTCTCGCTGCGCCATGGACGGCTTGCCTGGACGGCGCCGGCCCCGGACGCGAGCGGCGCCGATCCCGAGGACACCACGGTCGAGGTCCTGGCCTGGTCGGGGGAGAGCATCGGGCACCTCGCGGTGCACGGCAGGCGGGGTGCGATCGTCGTCCGCTGAGCGAGCGCGACACGTCGCGTGTCCCGCGGGCAATTCCCCGGGACCGCACCTGTCGCCCGGATCATCGGTTGCCTGCAGCCAGCACGAGTCGCCCGCCTGGGGTACCGTGTGCCACTCATGCGACGCAGATTGGTCGTCGCGGCCGCGGCGCTCATCGCCGCGTTCGCCCTGGCTGGTCTGCCGGCTCCCGTGGGCTCGAGGACATCCTCGACCGACCGGGCGGTGGAGCTGGCGGCCTTTTCGACCTTCAACCTCCAGGCGATCGACGCCCCGGCTCAGGGAGCCCCGGGCATACCTTCACCTGCCCGTCGCTCCGCCGGGTTCCTGTCCGCGTCGGACGAGCTCGTCGAGCCCGGCAGCACGCCGGCGCCGCCGCCGGTCCGCCCGGTGGTCAAGCAGCCCTCGACGACACCGAGCAGCGCGTGGAAGGCACCGAAGTACACGATCTCGGGCTACGCGACGTTCTACGACAACGGGACCACCGCCATGCGCCTGCCGCGCGGGACCGTCGTGCGGATCTGCGGCAATGGCGGCTGCATCGAGCGCACGGTGACGGACTACGGGCCGGTCAAGCCGATCCGGATCGTGGACCTGTACCGCCCCGACTTCTTCCAGATCTGCGGCTGCGGGTGGTACGCGGGCACCACCTGGGTCACGGTCTCGATCTACTGACGCCCGAGGCTCCGGAGACCCGGGCCGCGCAGGCCCGGTCGCGCTAGACTGACCTCGATTTCCGCGCCGGTCCCGTGAGGCCGGGTGGCCCCGAGAGGCCGGGAAGGAGGAGCGAGTTCGTGCGATGCCGCAGCTGGTCCCCGTGACCGGTCGCCGGATCATGGCCGCCGAGGACGTCCGCCGCGCCACGACGCGCATCTCCCACGAGATCGTCGAGAAGCAGGCCGGGACCGACGGCCTGGTGCTGGTCGGCATCCAGCGCCGTGGCGTTCCCCTGGCGCACCGGATCGCACGGGCGATCCTCGAGCACGAGGGTGTCGAGGTGCCGGTCGGTGCGCTCGACATCACGTTCTACCGCGACGACCTGTCGCTGGTCGCGCAGCAGCCGATCGTCAAGGGCACCCAGATCCCGTTCGACCTCAACGGCACCACGGTGGTCCTCGTGGACGACGTGCTGTATACGGGGCGCACGATCCGCGCGGCGATGGATGCGCTGATCGACTTCGGGCGGCCACAGGCGATCCGGCTGGCGGTGCTGGTGGATCGCGGTCACCGCGAGCTGCCCATCCGCGCAGACCACGTGGGCAAGAACGTGCCGACCTCGCGCGAGGAGCTGGTCAAGGTCCAGCTCGAGGAGACGGACGGAGAGGACGCCGTCGAGATCGAGCGGCTGCCCGTTCTCGAGGCCGTGGCGGACGCCCGGCCGTGACGATCGAGGCCGACCGCCCCGAGGCGGCGTCCTCGGGTCAGATTCCCCCGGCTCAGATTCCCTGGCACCACCGGCACCTGCTCGACGTGGACGTGCTGACGCGCGCGGACCTGGACCTGGTGATGCGCACGACCGACGAGATGTGCGAGGTGCTCGCCCGCCCGATCCCCAAGGTTCCCACCCTGCGGGGCACAAGCGTCACGATCCTGTTCTACGAGGCATCCACGCGGACGCGGGTGAGCTTCGAGGTCGCGGCCAAGAACCTGTCGGCCGACGTGGTCAACATCGCGGCCGCCAGCTCGTCGGTGTCCAAGGGCGAGTCGCTCGTGGATACCGTCCGAACGATCGAGGCGCTGGGCGCAGACATGCTGGTGATGCGCCACTCGGTGTCGGGCGCCCCGTACCTGGCCGCCCAGGTGTTCGGCGGGTCGGTGCTCAACGGTGGCGACGGCTGGCACGCGCACCCGAGCCAGGCGCTGCTGGACCTGTACACGCTCCGCGGCGCGCTGCCGGGCGGCTCGCTCGAGGGCCGCAAGGTCGTGATCCTGGGTGATGCGCTCCACTCGCGGGTGGCGCGCTCCAACGTGTGGACGCTGACCGCGATGGGCGCCGACCTGTGGCTGTGCGGGCCGCGGACGCTGCTCCGCGGGTTCGACGCATGGGCCGCGCACGGGGCGGCAGGGCGCCGGTTCACGGTCACCAGCGACGTCGATGCCGCGCTCCGGGATGCGGACGTCGTGATGGCGCTGCGGATCCAGCGCGAGCGGATGGCGTCCGGCCTGCTGCCGTCGCTGCGCGAGTACGCGGCACGGTACGGCCTCACGCGCGAGCGGCTGCGCCATGCCAGGCCGGACGTGGTCGTGATGCACCCGGGACCGATGAACGAGGGCGTCGAGATCGCGGCCGACGTCGCGACCGACCCGCGATCGGTGATCACGACCCAGGTCACCAACGGCGTCGCCGTCCGGATGGCGCTGCTGTACCTGCTGGCGGGCGCCCGGGGCGGAGGGCCGGGGCGATGAGCAGTGATGCGACAGGGGCGCCGGATGCCGTTCGCGGCGAGGTCGCCGACGGTCGCACGCTCCGGGGCTGGACCGTTGATCCCGCATCCGGGCGCGAGGGCCCGGCCGAGATCGTGGTCTCCGACGGGCGCATCGAGCGGCTGACCTGGCTCACCGGGGCGGCGGCGGACGGGATCGGGCCGGAGGGCACGCTGATCGTGCCCGGCTTCGTGGACCTCCACACGCATGTCCGGGAGCCCGGCAACGAGGACGCGGAGACGGTCGCCACGGGGATCGCGGCGGCGGCCCACGGCGGGTTCACGACGGTCTGCGTGATGCCCAACACCACGCCGGCGACGGACGATCCGGCGGTGGTCGCGCGCGTCCGGGCGGCCGCGGGGGCGTCCGGATCACCGGTCCGGGTCCTGGTGCACGGGGCGGTCACGACCGGGCGCGCGGGAGAGACGCTCGCACCGCTGGGCGAGCTCGCCGACGCCGGGGTGGTCGGGTTCTCGGACGACGGCTCGCCCATTCGATCGGCCGCGATGCTGCGCAACGCGCTGCTGTACGCGGGCGCGCTGGGGTTGCCGATCATCGATCATCCGGAGGACCCGACGCTGACCGAGGGTGCCGAGGCGTCCGAGGGCTACGTGGCCACGGTGCTCGGGCTCAAGGGCTGGCCCGTGGCGGCCGAGGCCGGTGCGGTCGCGCGGGCGATCGCGATCCTGGGCGACGTCGTTCGTGACGAGCCCCGCGCGCGCCTCCACCTGACCCACGTCTCCACGGCCGCCGCGCTGGCCCACGTCCGGGCGGCGAAGGCCGCGGGTCTTCCGGTCACGTGCGACGTGACGCCGCATCACATCGGGTTCGCGGACGAGTGGATCGCGGGCTCGCGCCGGTGGGCCTGGGAGGCGCTCGACGATGCCGGCGGTGCGCGCGACCCATGGGTCGACGGCTCGCTGGTGGCCACGGCGTACGACCCGGCCCTGCGCGTCAACCCGCCGCTCCGCCCGGCCGCCGACGCCGCTGCGTGCCTGGCCGCGCTCCGGGACGGGACCGCGGATGCCATCGCGACCGACCATGCGCCGCACACCGAGGTGGACAAGCACGTGGAGTTCGGGCTGGCCGCCAACGGGATCAGCGGGCTCGAGACGGCGGTCGGGATCGTGCTCGCCGCCGTCGAGTCCGGCGGCCTGCCGCTGGCGCGAGCGATCGAGGCGCTGACCACCGGTCCGGCGCGCGTCCTCGGGGAGCGGCTCCACCACACGCCCGGGCTCCGGGTGGGGGAGCCTGCGGACCTCGTCGTCATCGACCGCGAGGCGTCATGGACGGTGTCGCCGGACACGCTCCGATCGAAGGGCAGGAACACGCCGCTGCTGGGTCGCGAGCTGCGCGGCGTCGTCCGGCTGACCATCGCCGCCGGCCGGATCGCCTACGACGCCGGCTGAGGCTCCGGGCTCGGGCTTCGGGCAAGCACCGCCCCGGTGACGTCGTCGACGACCACCCAGGTGAGCCGTGGCGCCGCATGCCCGAACGGATAGCCGACGGCGTCATAGCCCGTCTCGAGGCCGCGCACGTACCAGACGAGGCCTGCCGGCGGCGCTACGGCGGCGAGGGCGGCGCCCGCCGACGGATCGATGCTCGCCACCGTGGCGGGACGGACCAGGGAGACCGCCAGGATCGTGCCCGCCCAGCCGATGGCCGCGACCTCCGCGACGCGCTCGTTGCGCAGGATCCAGCCCGTGGGCAGGCTGTCGAGGCCCGCGTCGAGGGTTGGCACGGCTTCGAACGTCGCACCATCCGCCCAGGCGATGCCATCGGCCAGGAAGCGGGCGTCGCACGGGTCGGCGCCTGAACCGCAGTCGTCGGGCGCGGCCTCGAACGACCCGATCACGACCACCGGGACCGGGGCGCCCTGGGCAGCGGCCGTGGTGCGGAGGATCCCGCCGGGGAGGGTGACGCCAACCGGGAATCGGGGATGGACGTGGGGCCCGAGGCCGGCGAACACGGCGGCGCCCGAGAACGACCAGGGGACCTGTGCGAGGACACCGACCCGCTCGCAGGCCGGCCCGAGCGGCCCGAGCAGCCCGCCGTCACAGCCGGCCGGCGGGACCAGCACGCCGAGGTATCCGGCCACCGCGAGCAGCCGCCCCAGGGGTTTGATGTCGCGCAGGGCGAGGGCCTCGACGACGGTGTGCACGCCGAGGCCGGCGGCGACGGTCGGGAAGTGCGTTGACCCGTCGGTCTCGACGGTGCGGCCGGCCGGCACCACGGGGCTCGTTCCCCGGGGGGATGCGGGCGGCAGTGCATCGCCGGTCGAACCCGGCGCATCGTCGGTCGAACCCGGCCGCGGAGCGCTGGCGCCGGGCAGGTCCGTCGCGGTCCTCGGCGTCTCGGAACCGCCGAGGACGCCGGCACCCACGATCACGGCCAGCAGGGCGACCGGGGCGACGGTGCCCGCCAGCCGCGCGACGCGTCGCCGGTGGCTGCGGGTGGTGGCGGGGACGGGCTCGATGATCATCGGGTGCGGATAGGGTACGCAGGCCGGGTGCGCGTGGATCCCGGTGCGGTGCGCCGCTCAGGCGTCCGGCGGCGCCCCCGGAGCTCGGCCGGTGGCGGGTTCTGCACCACGGTCCCGCGGCGCCTGACAGGCGTAGCACTCGCGCCGGTCCGGCGCGTTGTCGGCGCCGCACGTCTCGCACCGCCACCAGCCCGCGGCGACGCGGGTGCGGCGGTCGCTGGCCGTCCTCCCCCGACCGGTCACCACGACGACGATGCCCACGATCAGGAGCGTCAGCCCGGCGACGAGCAGGGCCACGATGTACGGCAGCAGCGGATCGCCAAGGACGGGATCGGTGCCCGAGCTCCCGGACGTGCCGCCGTCCGCGCCGAGGGCCGTCGAGGCGGTGACGAGCAGCGCCGATGCCGCGGCAGGGAGCGAGCGCAGGCGGCGCACGGCGTCGGTGCGGGCCGGGCGCGTGCGGATGCCACACCCCCTGACGGTCACGACGCCGCGAGGCTCCGGAGCGTGGCCAGCAGCCGGTCGATGTCGGTCTCGGTGGTGAGGTAGTTCACGATCCCTGCCCGCAGCCAGGTGGCGCCGCGGATGGTCGTCGTCGACAGCCACCCATCGCCCGAGGCTTCGAGCGCCGCGGCCAGGCGATCCTGGTGGGCATCGAGATCGGCAGCCGGGAGCGCGTGCGCCGCCGCGGCGCCGCCGGGCAGATGCCGGAAGCAGACCACGGACAGCTCCGGCTCGGCGGGCTCGGCCTCGAGGTCGTCGGCGTCGGCGCAGCGCCGCGCGAGGTATGCGGCGAGGTCGTCGTTGGCCTCGACCAGGCGGCCCAGCCCGGTCGTGCCCAGGTGCTTCCAGCTCATCCACAGCTTGAGGGCCCGGAACCGGCGGGTGCCCTCGAAGCCGAGCTTGTAGAAGTTGAGCTGGCCCGCGTGGGCGTCCTGGTGGGCCGCATCGCCCTCGCCCGCCGGCTCGCCGGTCGCGGTCGCGCCCGTTCCTCCCTCGCCGCCGCGGTAGTACTCCGGTGCCCGGTCGAACGTCCGCCGGAGATCGGCCCCGTCGCGGACGAGCAGCGTGCCCAGGTCGTACGCCTGGAAGAACCATTTGTGAGGGTCGATCGTGACCGAATCGGCGAGCTCCAGGCCGGGCACGCGATCCCGATCCCGGGCCGACAGCCGGACCGCGCCACCGTATGCGGCGTCCACGTGGAGCCACAGCCCCTCGGTCCGGGCCAGCCGGGCCAGCTCCTCGACGAGATCGACGGACCCGGTGTTGGTCGACCCGGCGACGGCGGCGATGGCCACCGGCCTGACGCCCGAGGCGCGATCGCGCGCGATCGCATCCGCGACCGGCGCCGCATGCAGCCGGAACCGGTCGTCGGCCGGGAGCACGACCAGCGTCTCGGGCGGGAAGCCGAGCTCGTCGAGCGCTCGCGCGATCGAGAAGTGCGTCTGGTCGCTGGTGTAGACCCGAATGCCCTCGAGCGCCGCGCCCCGCGGCGGCCGGTCCAGCCCGGTCAGGCGGCGGAGATGCACGTCACGCACGAGGGCCATCGCGATGAAGTTGGCCATCACGCCGCCCGAGGTCATCAGCCCGAAGCTGCCGTCGCCATAGCCCACGAGGTCGCACAGCCAGCGGACGACCTCCTCCTCGACGAACGCACCGACCGGGCCGGCGTGCCAGACGTCCACGCCCTGGTTCGTCCACTGGGCAAGCACCTCGCCCGCGATCGATGCCACCAGCGGCGGCGGGGTGAAGTAGCTGAGCGCGCGCGGGTGGTAGCTGTTGAGCGTGTGGGGCGCGATCCGGGTGCGGAACTCGTCGAGGATGTCGGCCAGCGTGTGCGGGCGGTCGGGCGCCGGGCCCGGGGCACCGCGATCGCCGAAGAACTCGCGCCTGAGCTCCGCGTAGCCGACGGGCTCGCCCATGGCGCGCCGCATCGCCTCGTCGTACAGCCAGTCGAGCGCCGCACGCCAGGTCTCCCGTCCGGCGGTCTCCAGGGCGGCACGGGACGCCGCGCCGTCGCGGATCCCGATCAGCTCCGGCTCGGGGTGCCAGCGGAACGGGGCGAGGGGATCGTCAATCGCCGCGAGATCGTCCATCGCCGCGAATGGTAGGGCCCCGCGCGGGTCGGCTGCGGTGTCGTGCGCCATCGGCGACCTTCATGCACCCGGCCGCGCCGCCATCCGAACGGCGATACATTGGGTCCATGACCTCCCCCGATCGTCCGACGTCGGTTCGACCTGTCGAGTACAAGGGCGAGCCGCTCGACGCCGAGCGCGGCCCCGGGCTCGGGTGCTTCCGGTTCCAGCTGCTGCTGCTGCTGGTGCTCGTCGTCCTGACGCCGCTGTCGGTGGTCTGGGACTGGGCGCCCGCGGTGAGTGCCGGGCTGCTGATCCTGACCCTGATCCTGCTGCTGTTCGCCGGACAGACGGTCATCTTCCTGCTGCGGCTGGTCGCCGCCGATCGCCGCGAGGGCCGCCGCCGCCCGCTGGACAGCGCGACGCCGACGGTCGGCGAGCTCGAGGATTCGCCCGCGGATGGCGATCCCGCGACGCCCGCACCGACCGGGGAGGCGGACGCCGTGACCCCGGCCGCGCCCGATGACCCCGGGTCGCGCGACGCCGGCATGCGAGAATAGGCCGCGTCTCATCCAGCGTTCCCAGGAGGCAGCTCGCCAAGTGCCCGTTCTCGCGACGTTCTTCTCCGTTCGACGCGGCCGAGATCCGTTCTTCAAGTTCTTCATGAAGACGGTCTTCCCGCGCCAGGTGAAGGACTACGAGGACAAGTTCGGGATCCGGTTCCTGGGCTGGTACAACGTCGCGCACGGCTGGGACTTCGACAACGTGATCCTGCTCGACCTGCCGGACTACGGCACGCTCGACCGCCTCGAGGCGGACGAGGCGACGCGGGCGCTCGGCCACCGCGCGGGGGAGTGGCTGTTCGAGCGTCATCACTCGATGTTCCTCCGAGAGCGGCTCGGACCTGATCTCGAATACCACGGCTGAAGGAGGCGCTCGAATGGACGTAGGTCGCAACGACATGCTCGGCGAGCTCGCCAGCGATGCCGCGCTCGAGCGGACGGACTTCATCGTCCAGGCCACCGAGCAGCTCAGCAAGTTCCTGGATCGCAACAAGGACCGGATCTCGCAGCTCGGCGGGCTGACGCTGATCGACGACGATCCCGACTACCTGTCGGTTGCCCCGGACCTCACCTTCCGCGTCCGCAGCCGGTACGAGGACCCGGACACGGGCGAGTGGATGTCCGAGACCGAGATTGTCGAATCGCCCTCGGAGCTGGTCGAGCTGTACAACCCGGCCGAGGTCTTCCAGGCGTTCGCCGAGGCCGCACGCGAAGCAGCCGGGCTGGCCGAGCCGACCACGGACGCAGACGACCTCATGCGCACCGCCGGGATCCCGCCCGAGGAGACGTTCGGCCTGGACGAGGCGGCGTATGCGGGTGCGGCGGACGAGTGGGCCGCCACCCAGCCGCCGGTGGCCGAGGCCGACGACGAGGAATCGGCAGCGCGCGCGCTGTACGACCTCGCGCTCGACTTCCAGGAGCGCAGCCAGCAGAACGAGGCCCGGCTGCTCGAGCAGTTCGAGGAAGCCTCCGCCAAGCTCACCGTCCAGCTCGGGGACCTGATCATCGTCGACGACGAGGATGAGCGCCTGGTGCTCGGGTCGTCCGGCCGGTTCCGGGCGGAGGTCCTCCCCGAGGACGGCGACGGCGAGTGGCGCGAGCTGTCAGCCGCGGACGACCTGGTCGAGTTCTACGATCCGACCGATGTCTTCGGTGATCTCGCCGATGCGCTTGCCGAGGCCTTCCCCGCGGTCGCGCCCGAGACGGACGACGAGGGTCCGGAGGCGGACGAGGGCCCGGAGGCGGACGAGGGCGAGGACGCGGATGACGAGGAAGCGGACGAGGACGCCGCCGACGAGGACGGTGACGACGACGCGGCCGGCGAGGATCCGCGGCCCTAGCGGCGGACGGCCGCCGCCGCTGATCGCGCGCCCGCAACTGGTGCGTGCCGCCGGCGCGGAGCTCGTCGAGAGCCGGGAGTTCGTCCCCGGGCAGTGGCGGCAGGCGTGGCATGCGCCGGCGGTCGTCTCGGGGGCGCGCGCCGGCCAGTACCTGCACGTCCGGTCCGCCGCCGCGCTCGGCTTTCCGCTGCGCCGTCCGTACCCGATCGCGACCGCCGACCAGGCCAGCGGCACGCTGACGATCCAGGTCGCGGCCGGAACGCGAACCGGTGACTGGCTGCGAGGCCTGCGGCCGGGCGATCCGGGCGACCTGATCGGGCCGCTGGGCCGGCCGTTCGAGGTGGATCCGCGGTCGCGGCACCTGCTGCTGATCGCCGAGGGGCCGTCGATCGCCGGGCTCCGGATGCTGGTCGACGAGGCGATCCGCGACGGCCGGTCCGTGGTGCTCCTGTACGGCGCGACGTCCGCGGCGGACGTGTACCCGTCGAGCCTGCTGCCCGACGAGGTCGAGTACGCGGTTGCGACCGCCGACGGCTCGCTCGGCTACCACGGACCCGTGACCGACCTGGTCCGGGAGTACGAGGCATGGGCGGACCAGTCGTTCGCGTGCGGACCGCCTTCGATGCTCGCCGCCGTGGCGGGCCTTGCCGCCGGCCGGCAGCAGCGCCTGGGGGTTGCGACGCTGGGCCGCAAGCGCGGTGGCGGCCGTGCGATCCCAGCCGGCTCCGCGGAGGCTCGCCGCAAGGCGTTCCTCCAGGTCGCCCTCGACCAGTCCATCGGCTGTGCGACCGGCTCGTGCCAGGGCTGCGTCGTCGAAGGCGCGAACGGCCCCGTCCGGGTGTGCCGCGAAGGGCCCGTGTTCGCGGCGGGCGAGCTCGACTGGGGGGAGCCGTCGTGAAGGCGCGGCGACGGGTCGTGCCGGGAATGCCGCCGCGGCGGACGCCGACCGTGCGCCGGATCAAGCCCGCGATCACGCCCGTCTCGCGGGGCCCGAGGGTGTCGCCCGGGGTGGCGCGTCCGGATGCGGGGGCGTCGGACGCCGCCGGGGGTGCCATCGGCACGGGCACGCCCGCCGTCGACCTGCTGGGCGGACGGCCCGTCGCGCTCGAGGTCGATCTCGGACGCGGGCTGGTGCTGCCCAACCCCGTGATCGCGGCGGCCGGGCCGTTCGGCTACGGGGCCGAGTACGCGGACCTCGTCGACCTCGACCGGCTGGGCGGGATCGTCACCCGCGGCACGACGCTCAAGCCACGCGGCGGACATGCGCCGCCGCGGACCGTCGAGGTGTCGTCGGGCCTGCTCAACGGGATCGGCATGCACAACCCCGGGATCGACGTCGTGCTCGACCGCTACGCCCAGGCGTGGGCTTCGTGGCCCGCCCCGGTGATCCTGAACCTGTGCGCGGAGTCGGTTGGCGACATGGTCGAGTGCGTGCGACGGCTGGAAGGAGTGCCCGGCGTCGCCGGGATCGAGGTCAACCTCTCCTGCGCCGGCGGACGTGGCGGCGCGATGTGGGGGCTGGACGAGGGATCGGCGGGGTCGCTCGTTGCTGCTGTCCGTCGAGCGACCGAGCTCCCGGTGATCGCCAAGCTGACGCCGGCGGCCGCGGACGTGCGGGCGATCGCGCACGCCTGCGAGGATGCCGGCGCGGACGTGATCAGCGCGATCAACACGTTGCCGGGGCTCTCGGTTGCCGCGGACCGCCTCGGCCTCGCGCTCGGCAGCGGGTACGGGGGGATCAGCGGGCCTGCGCTCAAGCCGGTGGCGCTGCGCGTCGTGTACGAGGTCGCCCAGGTCGTTGACGTGCCGGTGATCGGGATGGGCGGCGTGGTGTCGATCGAGGACGTGCTCGACCTGCTCGCCGTCGGTGCCGTCGCGGTGGGCGTGGGCGTGGCCGTGCTCGCCGACCCGATGCTCCCGGTTCGCCTCGCCGACGAGCTTGCGGACGCGTGCCGCGCTCGCGGGCTGGCGTCGGTCGGGGACCTGGTCGGGACGGCCCTGCCCGCGCGGACCTCGGCCCCGTCGACGAAGGGCGCGGAATACGCGCGCTGACGCCGTGGCGACCGGCCCGCGCCCCCGGTGTTGCTTGTCGCGCCACGAATTCGGCCTCCCGGGCTGGTCCCCGACCCGGTGTGGTCTGTCGCGCCACGAATCCGCCCTGCCGGGCTGGTCCCCGACCCCGGTGTGGTCGGTCGCGCCACGAATCCGCCCTGCCGGGCCCATCCTGGGACCGCACCCGGTGGCTTCGGGCAGATCTGCGGCCTGGCAGTCAGCAGAATCGCCCCAGGACAGCCCTGGGCGGCTCGCAATGGCGAAATCGTGGCGTCGGAGACAACACGCGACGGAGGATCGCGTGAACCGACGCCACGGCCGATGACTCCTGTCTCGTAGGAGGGCAATGACGGCGGACGAGGACCCGGAACGCATCGCGCGGGCCCGGACCGGCGACGCCGCCGCGTTCGAGGCCCTCGTGGAGGCACGGGTCGGACCGATGACGCGCACGGCGATGGCGATCCTGGGCCGCGACGACGAGGCGCGTGACGCCGTCCAGGACACGCTCGTCACCGCCTGGCGCGAGCTCGCCGCCCTGCGCGATCCGGCGGCGTTCGATGCGTGGCTCACCCGCATCCTGGTGAACCGATGCCGGCGCGGGCTGCGGCGAATCGGCTGGCGCCGGATCCACGAGGTCCAGGTGGATTCGCTGCCGCCGGCCGACGAGCCACGGGCCGGCAATTCGATCAGCGCATTGGCCGGTCGGCAGGCGATGGAGCGCGCGTTCGAACGGCTGTCCGTGGAGGAGCGGACCCTGCTCGTGTTGCACCACCTCGACGGACGCCCGGTGGCCTCAATCGCGGAGGTGCTGGGCGTGCCCGAGGGGACGGCGAAATCGCGGCTGTTCGCGGCCCGTCGGGC
Organism: uncultured Chloroflexia bacterium; assembly: GCA_963835335.1. Taxonomy (GTDB): domain Bacteria; phylum Chloroflexota; class Limnocylindria; order Limnocylindrales; family CSP1-4; genus CAIXZV01. The sequence goes on from CAWIFB010000047.1 coordinate 29,483, forward strand.
GCTGAACCGGGCGCTGACTCGCGAGGATCGGCGATGAGCGAGCTGCGTGACGTCGAGCTGTCGGCGATGCTCGAGGCGCGGGCCGATCGGCTGCCCGCGAGCGCCGATGGCGAGATCCTCGCCGCCGTCCGCGACGAGATGCGCGCGCCGTCTGGTGCCGGGGTGTTCGCCGTCGTGCCGGTGGCCATCCGCGGGAGAGGCGCAATGCCCGGGGCCGGGTGGGCTGCCGCCGCGCTGGTGGCCGTGGTGGTCCTCGCGGTGGTCGGCGGGCTGCCCCGTTCCTCGACGACACCGGCATCGACGGGACTCGCACCGACTGGATCGCCGTCGCCGGCCTCGCCCGGACCGTCGCCGGGCGCGGGGGGGTCGTCGGAGCCCGGTGTCGCCGGCCCGGCCGTCGTATCGCTCACACAGCTCAAGCAGGCGTTGGCGGACGGCTCGCTGGACGGGCGATTGGTCCTCGTCGACTCCACCCTCCGTCGGACCGTCGCGCTGTGTCCCACCGACGCGTGCCCGCCGACGTTCGGCTTGGACCTGGTGGGGCCGGTGGTGACGGACAGCCGCCCGGCACAGCCCGTAGCCCCGGCACAGCCCGGCTCGTCCATCGGGTCATTGGGCGGCACCTGGGTCGTGGTGCCGCACGCGGGAACCCTCGTACTCGTCGGATGGCTGGTGGACCCGGTCGCTAAGCCGCTGGGATGGTCGGACTTGATGGCCCGCTTCGGCCGGCTGATCCCCGACCGCTCGACGGCGCTCGAGCCGATCGCGGGTTGGCTGGTCGAAGGAACCGGCGGATCCCGCGTGGTCACCGAGGGTCGGCCCCTGCCGGACGGGGTACCGCTGGGGGGGCCGCAAGCCGAATTCACCCTCGCGAACCCGGCGTTGGGGATCGACCCTCACGCCACCGTCACCGAGGGACCGTTCCTGGTGCGGCTTGGTTCCGGCGCGCAAACGGAGATCGTGGCGCGCTACGAGCCCGGCAGCCTGGTCACCGTCGCGATGCCGCGGATCGGATGCGCGGAACCGCCGCCCGATGCGACGCTCCAGTGCGAGGACGCGGTCGCCGCGGCATGGGCCGTGGGCCAGGGATCCTCGCCCATCGCCTCGGTGGAGTTCGGGTACGAGTCGGACGGCTCGAGCGGTTGGGTCCAACTTCATCACGAGCTGGCGAGCGAGGACCTGCGAGTCACGGTGCGCGCGAGGCCCGACGGTAGCGTGGCCATCGTCGGCATCGTCATCCCGCCGCCGGTGCGACCGACCGCGACCGCGGCTCCCACGTCGGCGACCGTGCAGGGCGCATCGCTGGTGACGCCGGCCGGGCTCCGATCCGGCATCGCCGGCGGCGCCCTCGACGGGCATCTCGTGCTCATCGACGGATCCTTGAAGGTGCTCCCGCTGCCCTGCCCGACCCTCGCGGGGCCCGATTGCTTCGGCATCGCCGTCGCCGGGTTCGAGGACCTGTCGACGACCTGGGATGGCCCGCTGACGCAGGCGATCACGTCGTCGATGCGCGGCAGGCTCGCGTTCGTCGTGCAAGGGCGGACGCTCGTGTTCGTCGGGCGGCTGGTCGGGGATTTCGACCACCCGGTTCCGCTGCCTGACGCCCTTGCGTCGGCGGATTTCCCCCTGCTCGACCCGTTCGCGGTGACGCCGGTCGCCGCGTGGCTCGTCGTGGGGGGCCTCCACTCTTGCCCGGCGCTCGGGTTCGGCGCCACGCCGTGCCCCGGTCCGCCCCCTGCGTTGACCGATGTCGAGCCGGCCGCGGGAGGCATCATGAACAGCGACCTGTCCATCCCGGTCGCCGTCGATGGGCCCGTGCCGGGTGTTGAACCGGCCGGAGTCGTGACACCCGGGCCGTTCCTGGTCCGCACCCTGCGCGTCGCCGGCTGCCAGGGAATGAAGACCGTCGACATCACTGCGTGCCTCAGCGTCAAGCCACCGACGTTCCAGGTCCTGGCGCGGGTGGGAGCCGCCAGCGCGATGCGCGTCGTCACGGCACCGGTCACCTGCTCGCCGCTTGCCGGGGGCTCCGCGCTCACCTGCGAGGCCGCCGTGTCCGCCGCGCTGACGGTGGTGCCCGCCGACGCCTCGATCGTGTCCATCGAGTTCGGGGAGGGGACCTGCCCGCCATGGTATCGCTGCGGCGTGCAGCTGCCCGACGACGGCACGCGGGGACACGTCGTGTTCCATCTCGCAGCCCCCGGCCCGGACCTCTGGGTGTCGGTGATCGCGCACGACACGGGCCCGGTGACTGCGTCCAAGCCCGTGCCGTTCCCCGACTGACCGGGACAGCCGCGGCCTACCCCTCGACCTCGAGGTGGTCT
>CAWIFB010000048.1:0-11989 GCA_963835335.1 uncultured Chloroflexia bacterium
GTGGCCCTGTCGGGGATGGCTCGAGCGCTGCTCCGCCGCGGAGTCACCTCGTTCCTGCCCACCGCGCCGACGCTCGCGGTCGAGGAGCTGCCGCGCTTCGCCGATCGGGTGCGGCGGTGGATGCCCGGCGCACCCGAGGACGGCGCGGAGCCGCTCGGGTTCAACCTCGAGGGGCCGCTGCTGGCTCCGGCGCGCAAGGGTGCCCACGACCCGGCCCTGCTGCGCGGGCCCGCGGCGCTGGACGAAGAGACGATCGCGGCGATCCTGGATGGCCTTCGCGTGATCACGATCGCGCCCGAGCTGCCGGGGGCGCCGCAGCTGATCGAGCGGCTCGCGGCGCTGGGCGTCGCGGCGTCGATGGGTCACTCCGCCGCGACGCTGGACGAGGCGCGGGCGGGCTACCGCGCTGGCGGCCGGACGACGACCCACCTGTTCAACGCGATGACCGGCATCGACCACCGTGCGCCCGGCCTCGCCGTTGCGGCGCTGACCGATGACGAGGCGTTCGTGGAGCTGATCGCGGACGGCCACCACGTCCACCCGTCCCTGTGGCCGATCATCACGCGCACCAAGCCGGATGGGCGGGTGATCCTGGTCAGCGACGCGCTGCCGCTGGCCGGGGTGGGCGATGGACGGACCGTCGTGGGCGGGCTGGCGGTGGACGTGGTCGACGGCCGGGCGACCCTGGCCGGGACGACGACCCTCGCCGGATCGACGATCGCGCTCGACACCGCGGTCCGAAACCTGGTCGCGGCGGGGATCCCGCTCGCCGTGGCGCTGGCGGCCGCCTCGTCCAACCCCGTCGACCTGCTTCGACTGGCGGACCGGGGGCGGATCGAGGTGGGCCGTCGTGCGCACCTGGTGGAGCTCGATGCGGCGCTCCGCGTCCGGCGGGTCACCCGGGGCGCCGGCTGGATCGACGGCGCCAGCTGAGGGTCGCGGCGCGGGCTGACAGCGCCCGGCTGACGGCGCCCGGCTGACAGCGCCCCGACCTGCCGCGACTCACCACGCCCCGACTCACCACGCCCCGACTCACCGGGTGCGTCAACGTCGATGCCAGGCTGGCGGATACGGCTCTGTTGGAGGCGAATCGGGCCGTAGCCGCGTGTCTGGCGGCCGGTTTGATGCGCCGGATGAGTCAGCGCGGTCGGGCGGTCGCCGGCTCAGCGCGGGCCGGGCTCGCTCACGCTCCAGCCGCCGCCGACCTCGACGACCTGGCCCGTCACCATCCGCGAGTCGGTGCTCAGGAGGTGGAGCGCGACCGGCGTGACCGAATCGACATCGATCGGTCCGCCCGCGAGTGGCTGCCGGCTCGCGAGGTAGGCGAGGACCGCCGGATCCTCCTGTGCGCGACGGCTCATCGGGGTCGCGACCAGCGCGGGGGCGATCGCGTTGACCCGGATCCCCCGCGGCGCGTAATAGGCGGCCACGGCACGCGCAAACGCGTCGATGGCGCCCTTGCTCGCCGCGTAGGCATGGGTCGCGAAATGGGCGGGTGCCGGATGCGTCGCAAGCACGCTCGACATCATCAGGATCACGCCGCGTTCGCCGCCGGCATCGGGTTCCTGGGCGAGCATCCGGCGGATGGCGGCGCGGACCACCAGGAACTGGCTGGTCGCGTTCGATGCCAGCACCGTCTCCCATCCCTCGAGCGTCGCCTCGTGGACCGGGCCGTCGCCGAACCGGCGTCCGCTGATCCCGGCCACGCTGTAGACCGCGTCCAGCCGTCCGAGCTGCGGGTCGAATGCGTCGAACGCACCCGCCACGGCCGCCTCGTCACGGAGGTCAGCGGCATGCGCGACGCACCGGCCGCCCAACCGCTCGATCTCCGCTGCAAGCTCGCCGGCATGCGCCTCGGTCCTGGACACGACGAATACCGACCCGCCCTCGGCCGCGATCGACCGCGCGGCGGAGGCGGCCAACCCCGTCGACCCGGTCACGAGCACGTTCCGGCCGGCGAACCGCCCGCCGGCGCCCAGGCCCGCGGACCCCGTCACGAGACCGTCGACCCGGTCACGAGACCGCTCCGCCGGCGAACCGCCCGCCATCGGTCAAGGCCGGGTTCCGTGCAGCGCGACCGACTCCACGATCGCCCGGCGGGTCGCCGCGTCCCCGACCGCGAGCGCCGTTCCCACCGCGACCGCTGCCGCCCCGGCCGCCAGGTACTCGGCCGCGGTCGTCGCATCGATGCCGCCGGTGGGGATCAGCTGCGCGTCGGGCATCGAGCCCCGGAGCCCGCGCACGAACGCCGGCCCGACCGACGCCGCGGGGAACAGCTTGACGAAGGTCGCACCGGCCGCCCACGCCGTCGCGATCTCGGTCGGGGTGAACGCGCCCGGGATGAACGGCATGCCCTCCTCGACCGCGGTGGCCACCAGCGACGCATCCAGCAGCGGCGCGACGGCGAAATCGGCGCCTGCCCGGCGGGCCGCCTCGAGCTCGCTCCGCCGGAGCACGCTGCCCGCACCGACCAGGAACGGCCCGTCGGTCCGCTCCGCCAGGAGGGACCTGACAGCGGCCAGGTCGGTCTCCGCCGTGTGCGTCTCGAGCCGGATCTCGAACACCCTGGCGCCCGCATCCGCGAGCTGCTCGACAAGCGCGAGCAGGCCCACGTCGGCGCTGGTCGGCCGGAGCACCGCGAGCAGCCGGTGCCGGCGGATGAGGTCGGCGATCGGCCCGGACCTGAGTGTGTCGACGGTCATCCTGTCGCTACCTCCATGCCGACCGCGTCCAGGAGCGCGCCGTCGGCCAGCAGCCGCTCCCGGATATCTCCCGCCGGCACGGCCCGCGGTGTCATGCCGCCCGCGGCGGCGAGCATGGCGGCCGTTCCGGCGGCCTGGCCCATGGCCATGCAGGTTGCCATCGATCGCGCCGACGCGTGCGCATCGTGCGTCGCGGAGAAGCAACGGCCGGCAACGAGAAGGCCATCGATGCCCTCCGGGAGGAGGCACCGGTAGGGGATGCCGTAGACCCCCTGGTCGCCCACGTAGTCCCAGGCCGTGTCGCCGCCGGCGTTGTGATCCTCGATCGGCGCCCCGCACAGCGCGATCTCGTCCGCGAACCGGCGTCCGCCGAGCACGTCGTCGCGGGTCAGCCGGTAGTCGCCGTGGACGCGCCGGCTCTCGCGGATCCCGATCGCGGGGCTCGTGGCCACGATCACCGCCTGCTCGAACCCCGGGACCCGGTCCCGGAGGAACCGGTGGTACTCCTGCACCTGGCGGCGGCCCTCGACCTCGGCGCGGGTGAGCTGCTCGGGGTCGGTCGCGTCCACGTTGGGGATCCGGGTCATGTGGACGAGGACGACGCCCGGGTACGGGGTCCGGTGCCACGAGCCTTCGATCCTCGGCAGACGGTAGGCACCGCCGGCGGCCGCGTCGCGCATCCGGGCGACGAGCTCAGCCCTGGGCACCGCACGTGCGCGCTCGACGTCCACGTTCGCGACCTTGAACAGCGTGGACAGCGACTGGACCTGGCCCGACGTCGTCGCATCGTCGTACCGGGCGCCCGCCATCGCGCTGACGTCGGCGTCACCCGAGGCATCGACGAATGCGGTGGCCTCGACCCACCGCTCGCCGCCCTTGTTCCACAGGCGGATCGCGGTCAGCCGGCCGTCGTCCGCGACGCGCGCGCCGGTCGCCCAGGTGTGCAGCAGAAGCTCCACGCCGGCATCCTCCGCCAGCCGCTCCCAGAGCACCTTGAGCGCCTCGGCGTCGTACGTCACGCCCGTGCCGGCGCCGTAGGTGTTGGGCCGCTCGAAGGCCACGCCGTCCTCGGTCAACCGCTGGGCGACCTCCCAGCCGATGCCGCCGACGACTTGGCGCGGCGTCGCGCCGGGCGTGTAGAACGCGTAGAACGTGTCCAGGACGGCGGTCGAGGTCCCGCCCATGAACGCCAGCCGGTCGACGAGCAGCGTGCGCGCGCCGAGCCGGGCGGCGGTGATCGCGGCGGCCGAGCCGGCGGCGCCCGACCCGATGACCACGACGTCGAACGGCGCCGTCACACGCTGACCTCGTCGCCCCGATCGGGGTCCGCGGCGCCGGCATCGGTCCCCGCGGCCCCGACCGCGGCCCCGACCCCGCCGCGGATCGCGTACAGCCGGGCGGGGTTGGCGACCAGGATCCGGTGCGCGGCGTCGTCGCCCAGCCGCCGACGCAGGCGCGGCGCGAACGCCGTCATCAGGTACCGCAGACCGGGGCCGCCGTCGTAGGCGCGCAGGTAGCCGCGCTGCCCGAGGTCGAGGCCGAGCACGATCCGGTCGAGGTGCCCCGCCGCGGCGACGGCCTCGATCAGGTCGAGGACCGTGCTGTCCGGGTGGTACTTGGTCCGCCCGATCGTGTCGTACTCGAGCGTCACGCCCCGGGCGGCGATCTCGGCGTGGAGCTCCGCGTCGGGGTTCCGGTCGAGATGCGCAAGCGCGATCCTGCCGGGTGCTGCCCCGGCCGCCTCCAGAACGTCGATGATCTCGTGACCGGCGGTCCCGATCTCGGTGTGGACGAGGACGGCGACACCCGTCCCGGCGCACGCGCCGCCGATGGCCTCGAGCCGTCGTCGCTCGCCGCGCGTGATCCGGTGGTAGGACGCGCCGCCCTTGATCGCGCCCGCGCGGGCCGGATCCGGCGGCAGCCCCGGGTCGAGCCAGTCGGCGGGGTGCATCCCGATCGTTAGGTCGGCGACGATCCGGTCCGCGAGCAGCTCGACCGGCGCGGCGTGGACCCAGTGGTCCTCGGGGTAGTGCCAGTCGCGGTGATACCCGGTGGCGGCGATGATCGTGACCCCGGTCGCGCCCGCGATCGCCCGCAGCAGGTCCGGCCGGCGCCCGAGGCCGATGGGGGTCATCTCGACGACCGTGCCGATCCCGCTCGCCCGCGCGTCGCGCACCTCGTCGATCGAGCGCTCGATATCGGTGAACGCGCTGGCGTGGTCGGCTGGCGAATCGAGGATCAGGTGATCGTGGGCATCGATGACGCCGAGCGTCGACACGGGACGGGGACCGGTGACGGCGACGACGTGGGCCTCGGGCACCCGACCCTCCTTCGCGACCGCGTCCCGGCGGCGCCGGGCTGCCTCACGATGGTACCCGCGGGACCGGTGCGAGAGACGCGGGCCGGGACTTTCCGGCCGGCGATGGGGTCCGACCTGCAGACCTGCGGGCGGAATTGCGGGCCGTTCGGCTCATTGAGCGCAGCGCCGTCACCCTGACGCTAGGAGCATGGCTGCGACCGTCCACCCGGACGTGCGCGTCCCGGCCGTCAGCGACCGGCGATGCGCCCGCGCTCTCGTCGTCGAGGGCGTGGTCCAGGGCGTCGGCTTCCGCCCGTTCGTGTGGCGCCTGGCCACCGAGCTGGACCTCGCCGGGCGGGTTCGGAACGCCGCCGGCCGCGTCGAGATCGAGGCCGCGGGTACACCGGCAGCCCTCGATGCATTCGCCCGCCGGCTGCGGTCGGACGCGCCGGCCCGGGCTCGCGTGGAGCGCGTCACGGTGCGCGTGCTCGAGGCGGCCGAGCCGCTGCTGTCCCGTCCGTTCGAGATCGTCGAGAGCATCGGAGCGGCCGGGCCCGATCGCCTGTTCCCGCCCGACATCGCGACCTGCGACGCCTGCCTTGCCGAGCTGCGCGATCCGGCCGACCGGCGCTACCGCTACCCGTTCACGAACTGCACCGACTGCGGACCGCGGGCCACGATCATCGACCAGCTGCCGTACGACCGATCGCAGACCACGATGCGGGCCTTCCCGCTGTGCCCGGCCTGCGCCGCCGAGTACCGGGACCCCGCGGATCGCCGCTTCCACGCGGAGCCGGTCGCCTGCCCGGACTGCGGACCCACGCTCGCCTGGCGCCCGACGGGCGCCGCCGCTCCCGTCGCCGCGGGCGACGAGGCGATGGCCGCCGCCGTGCGCCTGCTGCTCGACGGCGGGATCGTCGCGGTCAAGGGCCTCGGCGGCTACCACCTCGCCTGCGACGCGACGAGCGAGGAGGCCGTGCTGCGCCTCCGGGATCGCAAGCGGCGCTGGGCAAAGCCGTTCGCGATCATGGTCCGGGACATCGACGCCGCGCGTGCGCTGTGCCGGATCGGGGCGGCCGAGCGCCGCCTGCTGACGGGCCCGGCGCGACCGATCGTGCTCCTCGAGGCCCGGCGCGACGTCCGGCCGGGGCTCACCCAGGCGGTCGCCCCGGCCGTCGCGGCGGGCAACCGCCGGCTCGGCGTGTTCCTGCCCTACACGCCGCTCCACCACGTGCTCATGGCGGAGCTCGACCGGCCGATCGTGCTCACGTCCGGCAACCTCACCGACGAGCCGCTGGCGACCGACGACGCGGACGCGCTGGCCCGCCTGTCGGGTCTCGCCGACGGCTTCCTGGCGCACGATCGCGAGATCCGGGCGCGGTACGACGACTCGGTCACGCGCGTCGTCGCGGGCCGGGAGTCCATCGTGCGCCGCGCTCGCGGCTATGCGCCGGACCCGGTCGACCTGCCCGTGCCGACTCCGACACCGCTGCTCGCGATGGGCGCCGAGCTCAAGCACACGTTCACGCTGGCCCGGGGCGCCCGTGCCCACGTCGCGCCCCACAACGGCGACCTCGAGGATCTGGCGACCCACCGGGCGTTCACCGATGGGCTCGCCCACCTGTCGCGGCTGCTGGCGCTCGAGCCCGAGGTCGTCGTCCATGACCTCCACCCCGAGTACCTGTCGACCAAGTACGCGATCGAGCGGTTCGCCCCGTCCCGTCGCATCGCCGTCCAGCACCACCACGCGCACGTCGCCTCGTGCGCCGCCGAGCACGGGATCACCGGGCCGGTCCTGGGCGTTGCCTACGACGGCCTGGGCATGGGCGACGACGGGACCCTGTGGGGCGGCGAGCTGCTGCTGGCCGACCTGCGCGGGTACCGGCGGCTGGCGCGGTTCGGCCGGGCGCCGCTGCCCGGCGGTGCGCTCGCGGTGCGACGCCCATACCGGATGGCCCTCGGCTACCTGTTCGGCGCCGAGGCGCTCGACGGAGGCGAGGACGTGCCCGGCATCCCGCTCGCCGATGACGCCATCGCCGGGTTCCTCGCCCGTCTCGATCCGCGCGAGGTCGCGCTCGTCCGCACGCAGGTCGCGCGGCGGCTCAACGCGCCCGTCGCCTCGTCGGCCGGTCGCCTGTTCGATGCCGCGGCGGCGCTGCTCGGGATCAGGGACATCGCCGAGTTCGAGGCACAGGCGGCCATCGATCTCGAGCTCGCGGCAGGGGAGCGGGCAGCCCATCCGCTCCCGTACGCCATCGCGCGATCGGAGGGGCTGCTGGTCTACGACCCGCGCCCGACGCTCGCCGCGCTCGCGGCTGCCCGGGCGGGCGGTGCCGCGGTGGCGCCGCTGGCGGCCGCGTTCCAGGAGACGATCGCGGCGGTCACCCAGACGCTGCTGTCCGAGGCGCGGGCAGTCACCGGCGTGCGGACCGTGTGCCTGTCGGGCGGCGTGTTCCAGAACCGGCGGCTCGCGTCCACGCTGCTCCGGCGGCTGGCGCGCGACGGCTTCGAGGCATTCATCAATCGACGCGTCCCCGTCAACGACGGCGGGGTGAGCTACGGCCAGGCCGCCATCGGCGCGGCGCGGCTCGGATCGGCGCCGTCGCGGCACGCCTCGGCGGAGGGCTGATCTGATGTGTCTCGGCATCCCGGGCAGGGTCACGGAGATCCACGACGAGGCGGGACTCGCGATGGGCAAGGTCGACTTCGGCGGCGTCCGCAAGGACGCCTGCCTGGCGTACCTGCCGGACGTCGTGCCCGGTGACTACGTGATCGTCCATGTCGGCTTCGCGATCTCGAAGGTGGACGAGGCGGAGGCCCTCAAGACGCTCGAGATCCTGGCGACGATGGGCGTGATCGAGCCCGAGCTGATGACGATGGGGCCGGGCATGGCGGAGCCCGCGGTCGTGTCCGACGAAGCGCCCGCGGGCGAAGCGCCCGCGGGCGAAGCGCCTGCGGAGATCGCGGGACCGACGTCGTGAAGTACCTCGACGAGTACCGCGACCCGGTGCTGGCGAACAAGCTGCTCGCGGAGATCCACCGGATCACCACCCGCCCGTGGAGCCTGATGGAGGTGTGCGGCGGCCAGACCCACACGATCGTCAAGCAGGGGATCGACGAGGCGCTCCCCCAGGGCGTCCGGATGATCCACGGTCCCGGCTGCCCGGTGTGCGTGACGCCGCTGGAGCAGGTGGACAAGGCACTCGCGATCGCCGCCCGCCCGGACGTCATCTTCACCAGCTACGGCGACATGCTCCGCGTGCCCGGCTCGACCACGGACCTGCTCGCGCTCAAGGCCCGCGGCGCCGACGTCCGGATCGTGTACTCGCCGCTCGACGCGCTCCGGATCGCGCTCGCCAACCCGGACCGGCAGGTCGTGTTCTTCGCGGTCGGGTTCGAGACCACCGCACCCGCCAACGCGATGGCCGTGGCCGAGGCCGCCCGGCGCGGCATCGACAACTTCAGCGTCCTCGTGTCGCACGTCCTGGTGCCGCCGGCGATGACCGCGCTGCTCGACTCGCCCAGCAACCAGGTCCAGGCGTTCCTTGCCGCCGGGCACGTGTGCGCGGTCATGGGCTGGACCGAGTACGAGCCGATCGCGGCGCGGTACCGGGTCCCGATCGTCGTCACCGGCTTCGAGCCGCTCGACCTCCTGGAAGGGATCCTGATGGCGATCCGGCAGCTCGAGGAGGGCCGCCACGTGGTCGAGAACCAGTACGTCCGCGCCGTGCGGCGCGAGGGCGTCCCGCTTGCCCAGGAGCAGATGCTGGCGGTGTTCGAGGTCGGCGAGCGCAAGTGGCGAGGGATCGGCGAGATCCCGCTGTCCGGCTACCACCTGCGGCCCGAGTACGCCAGCTTCGACGCGGAGCGCAGGTTCGATGTCGGGGACATCCGGACCACCGAGCACCCGGCCTGCATCGCGGGTGCGATCCTGACCGGCGACCGCACCCCGCTCGACTGCACCGCGTACGGCACCCTGTGCACGCCACGCACGCCGCTGGGCGCCCCGATGGTCAGCTCCGAGGGCACCTGCGCCGCGTTCTTCGGGGCAGGCCGCGGGCTGAACGCGAGCGGCGGGTTCAGCGGTGCGATGCCCCTGGTCCCGCTCGAGGCGACGGGGCGCGACGCCGCTGTCCCGGAGACGGCCCGATGACCTCGTCGAGCGAGCCCCGGATCGCGATCGACGCCACCGGCGCTGCCTGCCCGGCGCCGATCCCCGAGGACCAGCGGGTCATCCTCGGACACGGCTCCGGCGGCCAGCTGTCGAACGCCCTGATGCGCGACCTGCTTGCGCCCGCGCTGGCCGTTGCCGCGCCGGGTGGCCCGCTCAACGATGCGGCGGTGGTCGACGTCGCCGGCACGCGCGTGGCGTTCACCACCGACTCGTTCGTCGTGTCGCCGATCCGGTTCCCGGGCGGCGACATCGGCGAGCTGGCGGTCAATGGCACGATCAACGACCTCGCGATGATGGGCGCCCAGCCGCTCGCGCTCAGCCTCGCCTACGTGATCGAGGAAGGGCTGCCGCTGGAGGAGCTGCGCGCGATCACGGCATCGGCCGCCGCCGCGGCCGCGCGGGCCGGCGCGAGGATCGTGACCGGCGACACCAAGGTCGTCGGGCGGGGTGCCGCGGACCGGATGTTCGTCAACACCTCGGGGATCGGGGTCGTCCCCGACGGCGTCAGCCCCTCCGCGGACCGGGCGCAGCCGGGTGATGCCGTCATCCTGTCGGGCCCGATCGGGCTCCACGGCGTCGCGATCATGAGCGTTCGCGAGGGGCTCGAGTTCGAGGTCGAGATCGCGTCGGACACCCAGGCGCTCAACGCGCTCGTGGCGGCGATGCTCGCCGTGGAGCCGGACGTCCGGGTGCTGCGGGACCCGACGCGCGGTGGCCTGTCATCCGCGCTCAACGAGATCGCCGTGGCATCTGGTGTGGGCATGGTCCTCGACGAGCCGGCGATTCCGATCCCGGGGCCCGTCCGCGCGGCCTGCGAGCTCCTGGGGCTGGACCCGCTCCACGTCGCCAACGAGGGCAAGCTGGTGGCCATCGTGCCGGCCGGCTCGGCGGACGCGGTGCTCGCCGCGATGCGGGCGCGACCCGAGGGAGCCGGGGCCGCACGGATCGGGAGCATCGTGGCCGAGCACCCGGGCATGGTCACGATCCGCACGATCGTGGGCGGCGAGCGCATCGTGGACATGCTGGTCGGGGAGCAGCTGCCCCGGATCTGCTGAACGGGCGGACCCCGGGTCCTGCCGGGTCAATGGCTCGGGCGGACGCCGGGGTCAATCGGTCGGGCGGTCCCCGTGGTCGCGCGTCTCGAGCAGCCGGGCCACGACGCGTCCCATGCCATAGCCGATGGTCACGGGGCCGGCGAACCAGATCGCGGCGAGCACGCCCGAGATCGGGTCCAGCGGCACGGGCCGGCCGACGCCGAACGAGAGGAACAGGATCAGGATCATCCCCAGCAGGACGCCGATCAGGACGACCATCAGGCCCGTCCAGCCGCGCGTGATCAGGCCCGCGGCGCCGCCACCCAGCAGCAGCAGGATGGGCGAGATCACGACGGCGGCCATCGCGCAGTCGCTGTTGAACCCCTGGCCGACGCAGCCGAGGTTGGCGCCCCCGAACACCGCAAGCGGGCAGGCGACGGTCGCGATCAGCAGCGCGGCGATGTCCCGTACCCCGCTGTAACGGACGGTTTCCATTCACCCTCCTCGGTGCAGGCAGATCATGCGCCGATCAGCCGGTTTGGGGAAGACTCGCGCGACTTACCCGATCCCGGCGTCACCCTCGGCGAGCAGCGCCGCCTTGGCCGCGAGCATGGCCGAGCGGTCCTCATCGCTGGGGGCGGGGAACTGGGGGTCGATGTCCATCAGGGCGTCCAAAATCACGGCCGAGGCGGCGATCCGCATGAACCACTTGTGGTCCGCGGGGATCACGTTCCAGGGCGCCCACTTGGTGCTGGTGTGCGACAGCATCTCGGAGAAGGCGTGCTGGTAATCGTCCCACCGCTCGCGCTCCTTCAGGTCGTCGGGCGAGAACTTCCAATTGCTGCTGGGCTGCTCGATGCGATCCAGGAACCGCCGCGCCTGCTCCTCCCGCGACACGTTGAGGAACAGCTTCACGATCCGGAACCCGTTGTCGACCAGGTACCGCTCCCAGTCGTTGATCTCGCGGTAGCGCCGCTCCCAGATGTCCTTGCGGGTGGCCGCCACGGGCAGCCGCTGTCCGCCCAGGAACTCCGGGTGCACCCGGACGACGAGCACCTCCTCGTAGTAGCTGCGGTTGAAGATGCCGATCGTGCCCCGGCCCGGCAGGCGGGCCGACGCGCGCCACAGGTAGTCGTGATCCAGCTCGGCCGGGGACGGCGTCTTGAAGCTGGTCACCTCCACGCCCTGGGGGTTGACTCCGCTCATGACATGGCGGATCGTGCCGTCCTTGCCGGCCGCGTCGATCGCCTGGAGGATCACCAGCAGGCCCCACGTGTCCTGCGCTGCCAGCCGCTCCTGGTACTCCGCCAGCAGCTCCACCCCGCGGCGCAGCGTTTCGTCGGCATCCTTCTTCTTGACGAACCCGGCCGTGTCGCCGGGGTCGAAGTCATCGGGCAGCGTCACCTGGCGTCCGGGCTTGACGCGGAGCGGCTCGATCAGCCGGCGGATCTGCTCGGCGTCGTAGTCTGCCATCGGGCGTTCCTCACATGCGGCCTCGGCGTTCCGTTGCTCGTACCAGCCTAGCCGTCGGTGCCAGCCGCGCGGCGCCCCGGGACAGGCGAAGGCCCCTCCGCGCGGGAGGGGCCTTCGGGCAGATGGACGGCCGCCGGCGGAGCCGGTGACCGGATCGGGTTAGGCCTCGGACTGCCTCTTCTCCGGGACGAATGTGGCGAACACCCAGTACAGAACGGCTGCGATGACCAGGGCGGCCAGCCAGCTGTAGTCGTACACGGGCTTGAGGAACGGGATGATCCCGTCGAGAGGGAACGGTCCGTCCTTC
>CAWIFB010000049.1:0-29454 GCA_963835335.1 uncultured Chloroflexia bacterium
GCTGGATAGATCTGTCGGCGTCCGGGCGGCCTTGTCGGCTGGCCCTGTGGTCTCCGGCGCCACGAGATCGCTTCGACGGTTCGCCAGGTGGGTGCCGAGCCGCGAAACGTGGCGCCACAGGCCACGAGGTCGATGGCCACGAGCGCCGCGGCCCGGGATCGTGGCGTGACAGGCCACGAAGTCGATGGCCACGAGCGCCGCGGTCCGGAATCGTGGCGCCACGGGCCACGGGGAGCCCACGGGGCGAGGTTGGGGCGCCAGGCCCGGAATGTGGCGCCGCAGGCTACGGTGAGCCCGCGGTGCGCCGAGGTTGGGGCACCAGGCTCGGAATCGTGGCGCCACAGGCCACGGGGCCGCGGACGCGAGACGCCCGCGCCTCCGGAGCGGCCGGGCCTCGACAGCCGCCCGGGCCTCGCCGGGCCGAACGCCGACGCCCCCTACAATCGATCCATGGCTTCCGATGTCCGTGTCCGCATCGCCCCGAGCCCGACCGGCCCCCTCCACATCGGGACGGCGCGCACGGCGCTGTTCAACTACCTCTACGCGCGGCGTGGCGGCGGCACGTTCGTGCTCCGGCTCGAGGACACGGACGTGGCCCGCAGCACGGAGGCGTACGAGAAGGACATCCTCGACGGCCTGCACTGGCTGGGGGTCAGCTGGGACGAGGGCCCGGGAGTGGCCGGCCTCGAGGAGGCGGGACCGTACGCCCCATACCGCCAGATGCAGCGGCTCGACACCTACGCCGCGGCCGCGGCGCGACTGCTCGCCGCCGACCAGGCGTACCCGTGCTTCTGCACGGCCGAGGAGCTGGCCGCCGACCGCCGGGCCCAGGAGATCGCGAAGGAACCGCCGCGCTACATCGGTCGGTGTGCGGGGCTCACCCCCGCCGAACGGGCGGAACGGGTCGCCGAAGGCCGGCCCTCCGCCACCCGGTTCCGGGTCCGTCCGGGCGTCGTGGGCTGGAACGACCTCGTGCGGGACCGGGTCGAGATCGACACCGACAACCTCGGCGGCGACTTCGTCATCGAGCGTGCCGACGGGACCCCGCTGTACCACTTCACGGTGGTCGTGGACGACGCCGCGATGGAGATCAGCCACGTGATCCGGGGCGAGGACCACATCAGCAACACCCCCAAGCACATCCTGCTGTTCGAGGCGCTGGGATACCCGGTGCCGGTCTTCGCCCACCTGCCGCTCATCCTCAACCCCGACGGGACCAAGATGAGCAAGCGCAAGAGCCAGACCGCGGTCGCCGACTACATCGCCCAGGGCTTCATCCGCGAGGCGCTCGTCAACTACTTCGCGTTCCTCGGCTGGTCGCCGGGCACCGAGGAGGAGGTGTTCACGCTGGCGGAGCTCGAGCAGCGGTTCGAGCTGGACAAGGTCCAGAAGGGCGGCGCGCGGTTCGACCGCGACCGGCTCGAGTGGCTCAACGGCCAGTGGATCCGGCGGCTCGACGACGACGACCTGGTCGACCGGCTGCGGCCGTTCATCGAGGCCGCGGCCGTTGCCGGCGAGATCGACCGGACGCCCGACGAGGGCGAGCTGCGGGCCCTGCTGCCCATCGTCCGCGAGCGACTGCCCACGCTCGCCGCGATCGTCGACCTGGTGGGCTTCCTGTGGGTCGACGACCTGGACGTGGATCCGGCCCTGATCCGGCCCAAGCGCTGGGATGCCGAGACCACGGTCAACGGCCTGGTCGCCGCGCGCCAGACGCTCGCCGCCCACGACGCGGTGACCTGGGAGGCCGAGGAGCTCGAGCCGCCGCTTCGCGCGCTCGCCGAGGCCCGGGGCTGGAAGGCCGGCGACCTGTTCATGGCAATCCGCGTGGCGACCACGGGCCGGACGGCGACGCCGCCACTGTTCGACACCCTGGTCGCGCTCGGCCGGGACCGGACGCTCGCGAGGCTCGACGCGGCGATCGCGCGGCTTGGCGCGGCTGCCGGATCGCCGGGCGAGGCGTGAACACGGCGTTAACCGAACCCGGGCACGCTCCCGCCCATATGGCCCGCACCATCCTCGTCGTGGATGACGAGACCACGCTGCGCGAGACGCTGGTCGAAGCCCTCGAGATCGAGGGCTACCGGGCCGTCCCTGCGGCCGACGGACGCGAGGCGCTCGAGCGATTCCGGTCGGATCGACCCGACCTCGTCCTGCTCGACCTGATGCTGCCCCTGCTGTCCGGGGTCGAGGTCTGCCGCATCCTCCGCGCGGAATCGTCCGTGCCGATCATCATGCTCACCGCCAAGGACTCCGAGGTGGACAAGGTCGTCGGCCTCGAGCTGGGCGCGGACGACTACGTCACCAAGCCGTTCAGCCTGCGCGAGCTCACCGCGCGGATCCGGGCGATCTTCCGCCGGGCCGACCAGGCCGCCGCCGCAGCTGCGACCGATGTGCCACCGCTGATCGACCTGGGGCGCGTCCAGCTCGACCTTGCCGGCCATCGCCTCATCCGCGACGGCGAGCGCGTCGCGGTCAAGCCCAAGGCGTTCGAGCTGCTCGCGTTCCTGGTCCGCAACCCCGGCCAGGTGTTCACGCGGGACCAGCTGCTGGAACGCGTCTGGGGCTACGACTACGCGGGCGAGACGCGCACGGTGGACGTGCACATCCACTGGCTGCGCAGCGAGATCGAGCTCGATCCGGGGACGCCGCGGCTGCTCCACACCGTGCGCGGCGTGGGCTACGCGTTCCGGCGCGATTGACGCGGCTGCGATCATCGGTGGCCATGGGAACCAGATCGATCGGCCTGCCGGCGCATGTCGAGGCGTACGTCCGGCGCTGGGGCCTCCGCGAACCGGAGATCCTCGGACGCCTCCGGGAGGAGACCGCATCGCACCCGCGCGGCGGGATGCAGATCTCGCCCGACCAGGGCGCGCTGCTGGGGCTCCTGGTGGAGCTGCTCGACGCGCGCCGGTGCCTCGAGATCGGGACGTTCACCGGGTACTCGTCGCTCGCGGTGGCGCTGGCCCTGCCGGACGACGGCACGATCGTGTGCTGCGACGTCTCGGACGACTACACCTCGGTCGCCCGCCGCTACTGGGCGGACGCCGGCGTCGCGCACAAGGTGGACCTCCGGCTGGGGCCGGCGGTCGACACCCTGGACCGGCTCCTCGCGGATGGCGCGGCCGCCACCTTTGACCTGGCCTTCATCGACGCCGACAAGGGCGGCTACCCCGCCTATTGGGAACGGTGCCTTGCGCTCGTCCGTCCGGGCGGCGTGATCGCGCTCGACAACGTGCTGTGGGGCGGCTCGGTTGCCGATCCGTCGGTCGACGATCGGGACACGCGAGCCATCCGCGAGGCCAATGAGCTCGTCGCCTCGGACGCCCGGGTGCGGCACGTGATGCTCGCCATCGCGGATGGCATGACGATCGCCCGCAGGCGATAGGCGGGCGACCCAGGACGGCAGCCGGTCATGATTGACGGCGCCGCCCAACGCAGTACCGGTCCAGACGGCCCTTGCCGCGACGTGCGGCAGGCCATGAAGATGCCCTCGCTGTCGGCCTGTCGCGGGCTGGCGCGACGAGGCTGCTGGTGGACCGATACCTGATCGAGCGAGCCCAGCATGGCGACGAGACGGCGTTCGCGACCATCGCCGCGGCGATCGGGAACCGCATGTACGCGACAGCCGAGCACATCCTCCGCGATCCGCCACGCGCCGCCGATGCGGTCCAGGACGCCCTGATCGAGATCTGGCAGCGTCTGCCGACCTTGCGGGAGCCGGCCAGCTTCGAGGCCTGGGTCTACCGAATCCTGATCCGCAGGGCATTCGCGGAGGCCAGGCGTCGCAACCGATGGTTGCGGTTCCCGATGCTGGGCAGGCAGCCCCGGATGCTGGAACCGGATTTCGCCGCCGTGGTCACGGATCGAGACCAGCTTGACCGCGCTCTCGGCAGTCTCCCGATCGGTCATCGGGCGGTCGTCGTGCTGAAGCACTACCTCGGCCTGTCGAATGCCGAGATCGCCGACACGCTGGACGTCCCGGAGGGCACCGTTCGATCGCGCCTGCACTACTCGATGACCGCGATGCGCGCGGCGCTCGAGGCCGACAACCGTCCGGGGGCAAGGAGCGTCGCGCCATGGGCATGAACTCCGACGCTGACATCGAGCGGGCGGTCGAGTCGGTGCTCGACGAGCAGGCCAAACCCATGCCGGCCACGGTGCTGGAGACGGTCCTCGATCGGGTCGCGAGGCGACCGCAGCTGGCGCCTCGCTCCGGCTGGATCACCTGGTGGCGTCGCGTGTCGCTCGCGGCCGCCGCAGTGATCGTCGTCGTGGTCGCGGGTCCCCTCGTCGCCAACCAAATGCGAGATCTGATCCTGAACGGTCCGGCCGGGCCATCCGCGACGGGCGAGGCGTTGCACTGGGACGCCGTCCTGCAGTTCCGCTCCTCGCCGGAGCCGGCGAATCCGGCGAACGACGGGTACGGGAACCCCATTGTGTTCAGCTATCTCGGCGATGCTGGCGCCGTGCATGACCCGTCCCGGTACACCCTCCTGCCGGCCTTCGAGGCGGGCGACCTCCAGCGCTGGTATGACCCGGAGGTCGACGGCCTCAGCGTTGCCTGGCGTTCCGGCGCGAGCAGGCTCGAGCTCCGGCCGGCCGGTGGAGGCGCAACCGGTCACGCGGCGATCGTCGCCTGGCGCAGTCCGATCGACGCCGCGATCCGGCTGGCAGGAAGTGTCGAGGTCGATGGCTCGTGTGGCGACGGCATCCGATTCTCGGTCGATCGGGGTTCCGAGACGCTCGAGACCTTCGTGCTCGAGAGTGGTCCGCGCACCTTCAGCCTGGGGCTCCAGGTCCGCACCGGGGACGTCCTGTACCTGATCGTGGAACCCGGCGCGGACAGTCGCTGCGACACCACCTGGCTGACCGAGACGATCGACACCCGCTGACGCCGCCTGGGCGGGCCCGTTTCCCGTCGCCACTGGCCGAGATTGAGCAAATCGTCTCGATGGCGCCACTCATAGAGCAGAGCGGTCGCCGGAGCACACGCCATTTGGTCCGTCGATCCCGCAACGACCGCCAAGCCGCCCGGGACGGAGCGGCACGGAGGGTATGCACATGTTCAGACGTCGCACCCTAGCGCCACTAATGGTCGCCCTGCTGCTCACACTGCCGTTCGGGGCCGGGTACGCCTACGCCGCAGATGCGCCCGGCAACGACGGCCTCGGCACGCCCGAGGTGATCACGGACCTGTTCGGCTATGTTGCGATGCCGGACATGACCGCCGCGACCATGCTGGACGGCGAGCAAGCCTGCACGGACACCGAAAGCCAGGTGATGGTCCACAGCGTCTGGTACGCCTGGACATCCCAGCAGCCGGCCGTGCTGAGCATCGAGATCGATGGACCGCAGGGTGCCGTCACCGCCGGTGTCTTCGGGCCGTTCGACACGCTGCCCACGAGCATCGGCGCGCTGCCGGATCCGACGTGGTGCATCTACGGCACGGGCATCTCCAACGCATTGACCGAGTACTACGCGCCGGCCGGCGCGTCGTGGCTGATCCAGCTCACCACGGTCGACGGGTTCGTCACCCCCACCCTGAACGTCGACCAGCGCTCGCCCTGGAACAACGACGTCGCGTATCCGCTGCCGATCAGCTACCCGGTGTTCGAGGATGCACCGTCGATGGCCTGGACCTGGCTGGAGGATGGCGAGCCGGTGTGTGCTGACGTCGAGGACCAGGGACTGGACCAGAGCATCTGGTATCGGATGGACTTCGACTTCCCGACGGACCTGGGCATCGAGATCAACGGTGAACCGGCGCACAGCGTGACGGCGGGAGTGTACGGACCGTTCGCCGCGCTGCCCACGTCGGTGACCGGGCTCGAGGCGCGCAGCTGCGTCTATGACACCGGCCCGGATTCGGCGCTGCATGAGCGGTACGACCCGGGTTCGTACCTCGTGCAGCTGACGACGAGCTCGCAGACGGGCGTGCAGCCATCCATCCGGTTCACGGAGGAGCAGGTCACCGTGGCGCCCTGGCTGGCGCCGACGTCGGTGACGGTGCCGGAAGGGGTGCCGATCGACTTCGCCTGGAGCTGGTTCGCCTGTTCGGCCGACCTGGCGGCACAGGCGCCCGGGGCGATCGAACAGACCTACGCCATGATGCGTGATGGCGAGGAGGTGATGGGGCTCTCACCCCAGGACGCCTACGGGCTGTGGAGCGGCCCGGAGCCGAACGGCGACCTGGCCGGTATGTGTCGCGGGCGTGGAGCCCAGGGTGCCCAGATGCACTGGAGCTGGTTCGTGGACAACCTGACCGCCGGTCACTACCAGCTCGACGTGCACGTCCTGACCACCCGGATGCTGACCGACGGGACCGTGGGCGACCGCGGGGTAAACCGCTACCCGGCCGGCACCAGCCTCGGCGAGGGGACCATCGAGATCACAGTCATCGGGTCCTGACGCGCTCCGAGTCTCGGGCCTCGGGCCAACGGTGAACGGGGGCCGGGATGACCGCAGGGTCTCCCGACCCTCGCCGTCCGCCGTGCCTGTGCCATGCCGGGCCGCTGCACCAAGGCGGCAGCCGATCGGGGCCGCCGTCGCGCCCACAGCCAGCGGCCAGAGACCCGGCCGCGCGACATACTTCGCGCTGGGGATGCCGAGGAGGGCGAAGAACGGGATCTTGCCCGACGTGGGAAACTGCGAGTCCGCGGAGGCGAGATTTGCAGATCGATCACCGGGATCCCGGACCGCCGCCCGACGCGCCAGCAGCAGACGCGCTCGAGAGGTTCGACGTGCCCGCCGGCGCACCGGTCGCGGGCGCAACCCCCGCCGGCGCAACGCCCGCCGAGGACCCACCCGCGGAGCACGACGGGTTTGCGGGATCCGCGTTCCCGCCGATCGGCGACTACGCCTTCCTGTCCGACGGCGAGGTCACGGCGCTGGTGGCTCCCAGCGGCACGGTCGAGTGGATGTGCCTGCCGCGGTTCGACTCCCCGAGCGTGTTCGGCGCGATCCTGGACCGGGATGCCGGCGGCTTCCGACTGGGGCCTGCGGATGTCATGGTCCCCGTCGCGCGGCGCTACCTGCCGGGCACGATGGTGCTCGAGACGAGCTGGGGGACGCCGGGCGGCGGCTGGGTGATCATCCGCGACGTGCTGCTCATGGGGCCGTGGCACAACACCGCGGAGCGGTCGCACACCCAGCGCCGGGCGCCGACCGACTACGACGCCGAGCACGTGCTGCTGCGGACGGTCCGCTGCGTCAACGGCGAGGTGCAGCTGACCCTCGACTGCGAGCCCGTGTTCGACTACGGGCGGGCGCTGGGCGCGTGGACGTACACCGGCGACGACTACAGCCAGGGCATCTGTGCGGGGCCGGACGGCGTGTCGGTCACGCTCACGAGCGACATGCGCATGGGCTTCGAGGGACCCCGCGCGATTGCACGGACGCTGATCAAGGAGGGCGAGACGCGCTTCGCGGCGCTGTCGTGGGGCGCCGGCCGGCCGCCGCGCACGGTCGAAGAGGGGATCGGGCGGCTGACCTGGACCGCGCACCACTGGCAGCACTGGCTGGCCCGCGGCCGGTTCCCGGACCATCCCTGGCGCTCGCACCTCCAGCGCTCGGCGCTGACGCTCAAGGGCCTGGCCTACGCGCCCACGGGCGCGATCGCGGCGGCCGCGACGACGTCGCTGCCCGAGACGCCCGGCGGCGAGCGCAACTGGGACTATCGCTACAGCTGGGTCCGCGACTCGACCTTCGCCCTGTGGGGCCTGTACACGCTCGGCTTCGACTGGGAGGCGAACGACTTCTTCTACTTCCTTGCCGACATGGCCGGCACGGACGGCAGCATCCAGGTCATGTACGGCGTCGGCGGCGAGCGGACGCTCACCGAGCAGACGCTCGACCACCTCTCCGGCTACGAGCGGTCACGCCCGGTGCGCATCGGCAACGCGGCGTACGGGCAGCAGCAGCACGACGTGTGGGGCGCGATCCTCGACTCGTTCTACCTGCACACGACGTCACGCGACCGGCTCGACGATCGCATGTGGCCCATCCTGAGCGGGCTCGTCGAGGCGGCCATCACGCACTGGCGGGAGCCGGATCGCGGGATCTGGGAGGTGCGCGGCGAGCCGAGGCACTTCACCTCGTCCAAGGTGATGTGCTGGGTCGCGGCGGATCGTGGTGTCCGGCTCGCGCACCTGCGCGGCGAGCCGGAGATCGCGACGCGCTGGCAGGCGGCGGCCGACGAGATCCGGGCGGACGTCCTGGCCAATGCCGTCGATGCGCGCGGCGTGTTCACCCAGCACTACGACACGACGGCGCTGGACGCGTCGCTGCTGCTGCTGCCCCTGGTCCGGTTCCTGCCCGCCGATGACGAACGGATCCGCCGAACGGTGCTCGCCATCGCGGACGAGCTGACCGAGGACGGGCTGGTGCTGCGCTACCGCACCGAGCACACCGACGACGGCCTGTCCGGCGAGGAGGGCAGCTTCACGATCTGCTCGTTCTGGCTCGTGTCCGCGCTCGTGCAGATCGGGGAGATCGCCCGCGGCCGGCGCCTGTGCGAGCGGCTGCTGTCGCTGGCCAGCCCGCTCGACCTGTACGGCGAGGAGATCGACGCGGAGACCGGCCGCCAGCTTGGCAACTTCCCGCAGGCGTTCACCCACCTGGCGCTGATCAACGCGGTGATGCACGTGATCGACGCCGAGGGCCGGCACCCGCACGCGGGCATGCGCTCGTCCGCGTCCCGGGATGTCCGGATGGAGCGTGCCAAGTCGGCGTCGATGGGCCCCCGGTCCGAGGATGAGGACGAGGTCGTGGACGAGGACGACCCGCCCTCGGACGACGGACCCGCCGGCCCCGCCTGACCGGCGGTCCACGACTGACCCGCCGGCCCGGCCAGACCGGCAGCCGGCGACAGACCCGGCGGCACCCCCAGGCCGGCCCGCGTCCCGTGCGGCTCAGCTCTTGGCGAGGATCCGCTCGATGACCTCGGCCGCGTCCTCGGCCGCGTCGATCGTCTCCTCCAGCGTCCGGTACAGGTCGCGAAGCTTGATCACCTCGAGCGGGTCAAGCTGGCCGTGGAACAGCCGTCCGATGGCCGACCTCGACAGCCCGTCCGCCTGGTGCTCGAGGTCGTGGACGATGGCCAGGTGGCGCCCGATGTCCTTGCCGCGCTCGAGCTTGTGAAGCGCCTCGACCAGCTGGACCGCCTGGGCGGTGAGGATGCCGACCAGCTGTCTGGCCGCATCGTCGGGCTCCGTGATTCGGTAGATCGTGAACGTCTCCGCGGCCGCCTGGATGCCGTCGACGACGTCGTCGAGCAGGACCCCGAGCGCGTGGATGTCCTCGCGATCGAACGGGGTGATGAAGCTCCGTTCGAGGCGGCCGGCGAGCTCGTCGTCGATCTCGTCGCCGCGCTTCTCCAGCGCCTGGATCTCGGCAATGCGCTCGTCAAGCCGGTCGTATGACGCGACCATCTCCTCGAGCTTGCGCGCGGCCTCGAGCAGGTTCTCGCCGTCCCTGATGAACAGCTCGAAGAACTTCTCGTCGCGTGGGATCAGGCGGACCATCGCGGGCCTCCGGTGGCGGGCTGGGGTGAGATGGGGGTCGAGCGGATGGTGGTCATCGGAGCCCGATCGCGTTGAGGACGACCCAGGTCAGGCCGCCGACGAGCGCCGCGGCGGGGATCGTGAGCACCCAGGCGACCAGGATCCGGCGCGCGACGCCCCAGCGCACGGCGCGGACACCGCGGCTGGCACCGACGCCCATGATCGCGCTCGAGATCACGTGCGTGGTCGACACGGGCATGCCGAGGTGGGCGGTGACCAGCAGGACGGTCGCCGCGGTCGTCTCGGCGGCGAACCCGTGGATCGGCTCGAGCTGGACCACGCGCTGTCCCATCGTGTGCATGATCCGCCAGCCGCCGATGGCCGTGCCCAGCGAGATCGCCGACGCCGCGACCACGATCACCCAGGCCGGCACGTCGTTGGTCGGGATGACCCCGGCCGAGAACAGCGCGAGCGTGATGATGCCCATCGTCTTCTGCGCGTCGTTGGAGCCGTGCGCGAACGCCATGTAGCCGGCGGAGAACACCTGTAATCGCCGGAACGCGGTCCCCAGCGGCTTGCGCGCCGCTCCCCGGAAGGTCCACGTGAGCGCGACCATCAGGACCAGGGCCATGACGAAGCCCGCGATCGGGGACGTGATCAGCGGGACCACCACCTTGCTGAAGATCCCCTCGAGCTTGAACGAGCCGGTGCCCACCGCCGTGGCCGTCGCTCCCAGCAGGCCGCCGATCAGGGCGTGGCTGCTCGAGCTCGGCAGGCCCAGCAGCCACGTGATGAGGTTCCAGGCGATGGCACCGATGAGCGCGGACGCGACCACGACCTGGGTCGTGGTCTGCTCGTCGACGAGGCCGGCACCGATCGTCTTGGCCACCGCGGTGCCCGCGAACGCGCCGATGAAGTTGAACGCGGTGGCCATCAGCAGGGCGTACTGGGGGCGCAGCGCACGAGTCGCCACGGATGTCGCGATGGCGTTCGCGGTGTCGTGGAAGCCGTTGATGTAGTCGAACACGACCGCCAGCACGAGCACGGCGATCAGCATCAGGTTCAGCGTTTCGATCGGATGGTCCTCGGGGGACGGGTCGGCCGGGCCGTGGGCTGGTACCGGGGACATCAAGCATATCGGCCGAGCGGGGGCCCTGTTCACGCGCCGTTGTACCCGCGTTGATCGTGACAGGGCATCGTGCGGCCATGCCGACTCGGCTGTCGACCAGGCGATGAGGTGCCGCTCTTCGGTGTGCTCGAGAGCGTCCAGGCCGGCCGCGCAGGCGACCGGGTTCCTTCTCGTGCGTGAATTGCCAGCGTCCCACCGGCCGTGACTCGGCGGGTGCGTCAAGAACGACGCCAGTCTGGAGGATCCGGGTCTGGAGCAGCCGTACCGGGCCGCAACCCGTGGGCCGGGGCGCCGATTTGATGCGCCGCGTGAGTCGGCCCGGACGAGGGAAGGGGCGCGGACGAGGGACGGCGCCGACGAGGGAAGGGGCGCGGACGAGGGACGGCGCCGACGAGGGACCGGCGGCCGGTCGCCGCGCGTCGGTGGCGGGCTGACCGGACCCCCGACGGCACGGGTCCGCCCCGTGCCGCGAAGGCCAAGCAGGACGCGAGCGCGGGCCATCCGGCCGTGTCCCGCGCCACCGGGTGCGCCCACCCTTCGATGCGTGACCGACGACCTCGCGACGCTCCGCACGATGCGGACCCGCGCCCTGGAAGGCGGCGGGCCGGAACGCGTCGCGGCCCAGCACGCCCGGGGCAAGCTGACGGCCCGCGAGCGCCTCGCCCTGCTCCTCGACGACGGCTCGTTTCAGGAGATGGGCGCCCTCGCGACCCACGACGAGATCGAGTTCGGCCTCGCCGACCAGCGATACCCCGGGGACGGGGTGGTGGCCGGCTTCGGCAAGATCAACGGACGGCGGGTGGCCGTGTTCGCCCAGGACTTCACGGTGCTGGGCGGCTCGTTCTCGAAGGTCCAGGCGAACAAGATCAGCCGGATCCAGGACCTCGCCCTCGAGAGCGGGGTTCCGCTCATCGGGCTCAACGACTCGGGGGGAGCGCGGATCCAGGAGGGCGTCGGCAGCCTGGCCGCCTACGGCGAGGTCTTCGTGCGCAACGTCCTGGCGTCCGGGGTCATCCCCCAGATCTCGCTGATCCTCGGACCGTGCGCGGGGGGCGCCGTGTACTCGCCCGCGCTCACGGACTTCGTGGTCATGGTCGGCGGCACGAGCTCGATGTTCCTCACCGGCCCGGATGTCGTGGAGGCGGTCACCGGCGAGCAGGTCTCGATCGAGACGCTGGGCGGACCGGACGTCCACGATGCGCGAAGCGGGGTCGCCCACCTCGTTGCGGGCACGGAGCACCAGGCGCTGGAGCTCGTCAAGCTGCTCCTGGGCTATCTGCCGCAGAACAACAACGAGGACCCGCCGCAGGTGGCCCCGTACGATGCGGCCGACCGCATGGACGAGGATCTGAACGCGCTCATCCCGCGTGACGAGGCCGAGGCGTACGACGTGCGGGAGATCATCGAGCGCGTGTCCGACCGCGACAGCTTCCTCGAGATCCACCCCGCGTTCGCGCCCAACGCGGTCGTCGGCTTCGCGCGCCTCGACGGGTTCTCGGTGGGCATGGTCGCCAACCAGCCGGCCGTGATGGCGGGCGTCCTGGACATCGATTCGAGCGACAAGATCGCGCGCTTCATCCGGATCTGCGACGTGTACAACATCCCGGTCATCACGTTCGTGGACTGCCCGGGGTTCCTGCCCGGCACGGACCAGGAATACCGCGGCGTGATCCGGCACGGCGCCAAGATCATCTACGCGTACTGCGAGGCCACGGTGCCCAAGATCTCGATCGTGACCCGCCGCGCCATGGGTGGCGCGTACGTGGCGATGAGCTCGCGCCAGATGCGCACCGACATCGCGTTCGCATGGCCCGGGGCCCAGATCGCCGTGATGGGCGCCGAGGCGGCGGTGCGGGTGCTGTACCGGCGCGAGGTCCGCGACGCGGAGGATCCCGCGGCAGCCGAGGCGGCCTACGTCAAGGGCTACCGCGAGGCGTTCTTCAACCCGTACCGCGCCGCGGACGTGGGCCAGATCGACGAGGTGATCGAGCCGCGCGAGACCCGCCAGCGGCTCATCCGGGCGCTGGAACTGCTGCGGACGAAGGTCCAGCAGAACCCGCCCAAGAAGCACGGCCTGTTCCCCGCGTAGCGGTGATGGACAACCTCGCATTCGGGCTCCAGACCTCGGTCCTGGGCATCGGGATCGTGTTCGGCGTGCTCGTCGTCCTGTGGCTGCTGCTCGCGGCTGCGGTCCGGCTCGATGCACGGGACGCCCGCGCGGGCGCAGACCGCACCGGGACCACGCGACCGGCGGCGGCCGGACCGCCCGGGACCGTGCGGCTGTCGGGCGTCCCCGGCGACCTCGACCCGGCGCTGCTCGCCGCGATCACGGTCGCGATCCTGCGTCACGTGGAGACCCGCCGGCTCCAGGCCGCCCCCGCGATGCGTACCTACTGGCCCGGCAGCCTCCTGTTCGCCAGCCGCTGGGTCGCCGCGGGACGCACGCGCCAGAGCCAGTCCTGGCGTCGCCGGAGGTAGCCATGCGCCGCTACAGCGTGTCGATCGACAACCGCAGCTTCACGATCGACGTGATCGAGACGGCGGCGGACCGGTTCGTGGTCTCGGTCGGCGACCAGACCTTCGAGGCGACCCTCGACGCCGACGAGGATCTGCCGGGGACCGTCGTCTCGCCCGGGATGATGCCGGCCGAGCCCGGGACCGTGCTCTCCGACGGGACGCGCCCGGCGGCGTCGCAGACGCCCGCGGTGTCACGGCCGGCCTCGCGGCCCCGGCGCGCGGACGCCGCACGCGCCGCGGCCGGCGTGGCGGATGTCCTGACCGCGCCGATGCCCGGCGTCGTGCTCGAGGTGCTCGTGGTCGCCGGCACCACGCTCGGTCGTGGCGACCCGATCCTGGTCCTCGAGGCGATGAAGATGCGCAACACGATCCGCGCCCCGCACCCCGCGGTCGTGGTCGAGGTCGTGGTGGAGGCTGGCCAGCCCGTGGGCCCGGGCGATCCGCTGGTGCGGCTCGCGCGTTCGCCGGGATGAGCGCCGGCACGGTCGACCAGCTGCTGTCGGGGATCACCGGGCTCAACTGGCAGTCCGTGGTGATGTTCGCGGTGGCCGGCACCCTGCTGTACCTCGCCATCGTCCGGGAGTACGAGCCGCTGCTGCTCGTCCCGATCGCGTCGGGCGCGATCCTCGCCAACCTCCCGCTGTCACCGGTCATCGGCGAGAACGGGCTGCTGACCATCCTGTACGACGCGGGGATCGAGAACGAGCTGTTCCCCCTGCTCATCTTCATCGGGATCGGCGCCTTGACCGACTTCGGCCCGCTGCTCGACAACCCGCGCATGATCCTGCTCGGCGCAGCCGGACAGCTGGGGATCTTCGGCGTGCTGCTGATCGCGCTGCTGCTGGGCTTCACGCGCCAGGAGGCCGCCTCCATCGGCATCATCGGCGCGATCGACGGCCCCACCTCGATCTACGTGAGCGGCCTCCTCGCGCCCCACCTGCTGGGCCCGATCACCGTCGCCGCCTACAGCTACATGGCGCTCGTCCCGGTCATCATGCCCCCGGTCATGCGGGCGCTGACCACGCCGGCCGAGCGCCGGATCCGGATGCCGTACGGCGGCCGGAGCGTGAGCCGCCGGACGCGGATCCTGTTCCCCATCGGGGTGACGCTCCTGGTCGGCACGCTGGTCCCGTTCGCGACGCCGCTCGTCGGATCGCTGATGCTCGGCAACCTGATGCGCGAATCGGGCGTGGTCGAGCGGCTGACCAAGGCGTCCTCGAACGAGATGGCCAACACCGTCACCCTGTTCCTCGGGCTCGCGATCGGATCCACGATGGTGGGCGAGCGGTTCCTGCAGCCCAGCACGCTGGCGATCCTGGGCCTCGGGATCATCGCCTTCGCGCTCGACACCGCGACCGGCATCGTGTTCGCGAAGGGCCTCAACGCCGTGTCCGGCGGCACGTTCAACCCGCTCATCGGCGCGGCCGGGATCTCCGCGTTCCCGATGGCGGCACGCGTCGTTCAGCGGGTTGCCCAGGAGGAGGACTTCGAGAACTTCCCGCTGATGCACGCGATGGGCGCGAACGCGGCGGGCCAGGTCGCGAGCGTCGTCGCCGGGGGCGTGCTGCTGGCATTGATGGCCGCAGCCTGAGCGTCGCCGGTATCCTTCGCGCCATGCGCCTTTCCAACCTGTTCTTCACCACGCTGCGCGACGATCCCGCCGACGTCGAGATGCCGTCGCACCGGCTGCTGCTCCGGGCGGGCTACATTCGTCCCCTGGGCTCCGGGATCTACTCGCTGCTGCCGCTGGGCAAGCGCGTCAACGACCGCGTGGAGCAGGTCATTCGCGAGGAGCAGGACCGGATCGGCGGCCAGGAGATGGAGATGCCGGTCGTCCACCCCGCCGACATCTGGCGGGCGAGCGGCCGCTACGACGCGATCGGGCCCGAGCTGACCCGGTTCAAGGACCGCAACGGGCGGGACATGGTGCTCGCGATGACCCACGAGGAGGTCGTCGGGATCCTGCTGGCCGAGATCGTGCGGTCGTACCGCCAGCTGCCGATGATGGTCTACCACTTCCAGACCAAGTGGCGGGACGAGCCCCGCGCCCGCGCCGGGCTGATCCGGGTGCGCGAGTTCGTGATGAAGGACGCCTACAGCTGCGACCGGGACGCGGCCGGGCTCGACGTGAGCTATCAGGCGCAGTACGAGGCGTATACGCGCACCTTCGAGCGGCTGGGGCTCGAGACGGTCGCCGTTTCGAGCGACGTCGGGATCATGGGTGGCAGCCAGGCGCACGAGTTCATGGTCCTCAACCCGGCCGGCGAGGACGTCCTCGTGCTGTGCGAGGCATGCGGCTACGCGGCCAACCGCCAGGTCGCCCGGATCACCCGCCCGGCGGCTGACGACGAGGCGCCCCTTCGCCCTCGAGGAGGTTGCGACCCCCGGGACCACGACCATCGCCAGCCTCGCCGCGTTCCTGGACATCCCCGAATCGCGGACCGCGAAGGCCGCGTTCTTCGTGACCGGCGATGGACGCCTGGTGACCGCGATCGTGCGCGGCGACCTCGAGGTCAACGAGACCAAGCTGGCCAACGCGGTGGGCGCCAGCACCGGGCTCCGGCCGGCGACCGCCGAGGAGATCCAGGCCGCCGGGATGGAGCCGGGGTACGGGTCGCCGATCGGGGCGCACGGCACGGTGGTCGTCGTCGACGAGCTCGTCGCCCGCTCCCCGAACCTCGTCGCGGGCGCCAACCGGGTGGGGTTCCACTACCGCAACGTCAACGTCGGGCGCGATTTCACGCCCGACACGACGGCCGACATCACGAACGCCCGCGAGGGCGACCCGTGCCCGACCTGCGGCGAGCCCGTGATCCTGCGCAACGGGATCGAGGTCGGCAACATCTTCAAGCTCGGCACCAAGTTCACGGACGCCGCCGGCGCGACGTACCTCGGCGAGGATGGCCAGGCCCATCCCATCGTCATGGGCTCGTACGGGATCGGGGTCGGGCGCAACGTCGCCTGCATCGTCGAGGCACACCACGACGACAAGGGGATCGCCTGGCCGGCCGAGGTCGCGCCCTACCCCGCGCACCTGGTCGCCCTGGGCGCGAACCGGGAGCCGAAGGTGACCGAGGTCGCCGAGGCGCTGCACGCGGCGGCGGCGGCGGCCGGTCCGAGCCACGAGATCCTGTACGACGACCGCGACGAATCGCCGGGCGTCAAGCTGACCGACGCGGAGCTGCTGGGGATGCCCTGGATCCTGACCGTGAGCCCGCGTTCGCTGGCGGCCGGCGGGATCGAGGTCACCAACCGGGCCACGGGCGAGCGGTCCGTCCGCTCCGTGGACGACGTCACCGCCTTCCTCACCGGGCAGGCGGCGACCCCGGCCTGAGGCCGGCGCCCGGGACGATCCGGCCCGATGCCGCGCCCGCTGATACCCGACGAGGACCTGTACGCCCGGCTCGAGGTGGCCGTCGATGCCTCGCCCGAGGCGATCGAGCTGGCCTGGCGCGCGCTGCTCAAGCGGCATCACCCCGACATCGCGGGCGAGGATGCGGCGTCGCTGGAGCGGGCGAAGCGGATCAACGTCGCCCACGACTGGCTGAGCGACCCGGGTCTCCGGGCGCGCTACGACCGTGAGCGTCCAGGGGCCACCGGTGTCCGGACCGGCGGCCGGACCGGTGTCCGGCACGGGCGACCTCCGCGCCGGGCCGCATGGCCCGCGGCGCCCGCGTCGCCTCCCGCCGCCCGCCCGCCGCGTCGGGCGCCGGTGCGTCCCAGCCTGTTCCGCGGCGACCCGACGACCGTCCTGGCGCGGTTCCTCGCGCGGGTCGAGCGCCTGACCGGCGATGAGCTGGACCGGCTTGCCGAGTCGGACCCGCCGCCGATCGCGTTCCTGGCCACGATCCGCCGCTTCCTCGCGCCGGACGCCCGGGCCGCCTTCGCGGATGCCGAGGCCCTGCTCGCCACGCGGGTCCCGCACGAGCGCTGGGCTCGAGGCGGGCGTGCGCGAGGGCCTGCTGGGCGTCGCCGCGGAGGTGGTGCTGGCGGCGTTCCTCGACGACATGCTGGCGGAGCCCTTCCGCGGACGCGCCCGCGAGCGGCTGCTGCGCGCGTGGGAAGCCTCCGTCGACCAGCCCCGGTACGGCCCGAACGGGGCCGACGTGATCGCGCTCCGCGCGAGGGCCGGGATGCTCGCCGCCGCCGAGGTCGCCACCCTGATCCGCCGGTCGCAGGGGATTGCCGGCGACGACCGCCCGTGGCCGGCCGCGCTGCGTCCCGATGAGGACGAGGCGCTCAGGATCTCGGCGGTGCTCGCCGCGCGGGACGTGGCGGCGGCGATGCCGGCCGCGGGCCTGTCTGCGGCCGCGGCGACGCGCGGCCGGCGGCTCCTCGCGCGCCTGGGTCACGTGGTCGCGCTCCGGCATGCGTTCCCGCGCGCGGCGTACGCGTCGCTGCTGGCGCCGTTCGCGGAGGCGACGGGTGAGAGCACGACGCGGCCCGTGCCGCCCCCCGGAGTGTCGCGGACGCGCTGACGGGTCACGCACCCGGCGCCCCGCATGCGATCCTGTTGCGAGATGGAAGCCGTGCTCGTCATCGCCGTCGCGGGGCTCGCGGTCGCGCTCGCCGCGGCGCTGGTTGCGCTGCGGAACCGCGCGGCCGAGATGGACGAGCTCGTTGCGGCCGCCGGTTCACGAGCGGCTCCCGCGGACGCCGATGCCGGGCGCGCGGCATCCGACGGACCGGGACCGGAACCGCCCGACGACCTGATCCCGGTCGGGGTGCTCCACCTCGACGCACACCGGCGTGTCGACCGGGCGAGCGCCCGGGCGCACGACCTGCTCGAGATCCGTCCCGGACGCCTCATCGGCCGGACCGTGATGGAGACGTTCCTCGACGCCCGCGTCGAGGCGCTGGTCGACGGCGTCCCCGACGGCGGCACGGCCACCGGCGAGGCGAGGGTCGGCGCGCGTGAGCCGCGCACGGTGGTCCTCCGGGTCCATCGACCGCTCGACGGCGGCACCTGGATCGTGCTCGAGGACGTGACCGAGCTCCGGCGCCTGCAGCAGATCCGGGCCGAGTTCATCGACAACCTGAGCCACGAGCTGCGAACCCCGTTGAGCACCGTGAGCCTGCTGGCGGAGACGCTCGCCCGCGATGCCGAGAGCGCCGACGTCCCGCCACGCATGCGCGAGCGGATCGCGAAGGTCGAGGTCGAGACCGGGCCACCTGGTCCAGATGGTCAACGAGCTGCTCGACCTGGCGCGGATCGAGGGCGGCACCGAGATCCGCCTGGCCGACGATGTGGACCTGGGCCTGCTGGCGACCGCCTCGACCGACCGGCTGCGGCTGTTCGCCGAGCGCCAGGGCGTGGAGCTGGCCGTCGAGGTGGACCCGGCCGCGCCGGCGGTCCGTGGCGACGAGGAGCGGCTGGGGCAGGTGATCGTGAACCTGGTCCACAACGCGGTCAAGTTCAGCCCCGACGGCGGCATGGTCACCGTCGATGTCCGCGCGGACGCCGGCGACGTGATCGTCTCGGTCACGGATCACGGGATCGGGATCTCGGCAGCCGATGCCGCCCGGATCTTCGAGCGCTTCTACAAGGCCGACCGGGCCCGCGTGCGCGGCGGCGGGACCGGCCTGGGCCTCGCGATCGCCCGCCACGTCGTGGAACGTCACGGCGGCCGCATCTGGGTGGAGTCCGAGGAGGGACGTGGCTCCACGTTCGCGTTCGCGATCCCCGCCCTGCCGGTCGCGCCGGCGCCGACGGGTGGCCCTGCGCCTGACCTCCAGTCGCCACATCACGATCGATGACCCCGGCCGCACGCCCCGGAGGGCCGATGGACCGCCTGCTCGTCGCCACGCTCAACATCCTCAACCTCGCGGATCGCTGGGAGGAGCGGCTGCCGCTGCTGCTGGCCGACATGGCGGCGCTCCAGCCGGACCTGATCGGGCTCCAGGAAGCGGTCTACCCGATGCAGCAGGACCGGCTGCTCGGCGCGGCGGGCGAGGGCCGCTACGAGGCCGTTCGCGGCTGGGCGGGGCGGCCCGAGTACGGCAACAGCCTGCTGGTGCGCTCGCCGCTCGCCGCCACCGACATCGAGCGCCTGGACCTGGGGCTCACCCGCGCCGCGCACCGGGTCCGGATCGTGCTGCCGGCCGGGGCCACGCTGGTGTTCGTGGTCACGCATCTCCACCACCTGACCGCCGACCACGAGTCGCGGCTGCGCCAGGTCGAGGCGCTGCTGCCGTGGCTGGATGGATCACCGGCCCACGACGCGATGATCGTCGTCGGCGACTTCAACGCGCGCCCGGGTGACCCGTCCCACGCCCGGATGCTGGCTGCGGGCTTCCGGTCCGCCTTTGCCGAGGCACACGGTGCCGAGCCCGCGGTCACGTGGCCGTCCGGGCTCCGGGCACCGGCGATGGACGTGGATGGGGAACCCGGCTGCCTCGACTACATCTGGGTCCGCGGGGCCGTGCAGGTGGACGATGCGCGGCTCGTGTTCGACCGGCCCGCCGTGGGCGACCCCACGCTCTACCCGTCGGACCACCTGGGGATCGCCGCGCACGTCGGGATCGGGCGGGGGACCGGGGCCTGAACACGGGGGACCGGGGCCCGAACGCGGGCGACCGCGGCCTGAGCGCGGGGACCGGGACGCTCCGCCTGGCCCATCGCGGCGACTGGCGGCACGCGCCCGAGAACACGCTCGAGGCACTGCTCGCCGCGACCGCGATCGCGGGCTGCGACGGCGTCGAGCTCG
The DNA here is from genome assembly GCA_963835335.1 of uncultured Chloroflexia bacterium. Lineage (GTDB taxonomy): Bacteria > Chloroflexota > Limnocylindria > Limnocylindrales > CSP1-4 > CAIXZV01. Next base: position 19,857 of record CAWIFB010000049.1, read on the forward strand.
ACGTCCGCATCGCGCGCGACGGCGTCCCGGTGCTGCTCCACGACGAGACCCTCGCGCGCGTCCAGCACCGTCCGGAGCGGGTGACGAGCTCACCGCGGCAGAGCTCGGCGCGTCCGGCGTCCCCGACCTCGCATCGGTGCTGCGCGCGCTCCCGGCCCCGACGTTCCTCGACGTCGAGCTCAAGGGGACGGACCACGGGGCGGCGACCGCCGCGGTCCTGCGCGAGGCACGAGGCGAGCGCCCCGCCACGGCCGTGATCTCGTCCTTCGAGGACCCGACGCTGGCGGCCATGGCCGCGCACCTGCCCGGCTGGACGCGCTGGCTCAACGCCGATGACCTGGAGCCGGCCACGATCGCCCGTGCGGTCGACCTCGGCTGCCGGGCGATCTCCGTTCGCTGGACGGCGATCACGCCCGCGTCGCTGGCGCGGGCTCGCGCGGCCGGGCTCGAGCTGGCCGCCTGGACGGTGCGCACCCGCGAGGCCTTCGAACGGCTGGCCGCGCTGGGCGTGGCGGCCGCGTGCGTGGAGGGCGACGCGCTCGACGCCGCGCGATAGCCGCCGTCCGCGAGCGTTGCGAGGCCGGCCGTCGGGGATGATCGGGTACCGTGATCGGCGATGAAAGCGACACCACCGCGCGACTGGTGATCACATGCGAGTGCATCCGATGAACAGGCTCCTTCGCGCCGCCCTGCTGGCCGGCCTCCTCGTCGTCGCTGCGTGCGGCGATGGAACGGCCACCCCGACGCCATCTCCGGGCGCCCCGACGGCACCGGCCGGATCCGCGAGCCCAGCGACCGGGCCCCTGGTCGGGATCGCGCTGCCGGCCACCACGTCATCGCGCTGGACCGCCGATGGCGACAGCCTCGTGAGCGCGCTGGCCGCGCTCGGATACGCCACGGACCTGCAGTTCGCCGCGGATGACCCCGCCACCCAGCAATCCCAGGTCGAGCACATGATCACCGAGGGCGCGAAGGTCCTCGTGATCGCGCCCGTCGATGGCACGACGCTGACCGACACCCTGCAGCAGGCCTCGGACGCCGGCATCCGGGTCGTCAGCTATGCCCGCCTGATCCGGAGCTCGCCCAACGTGGACTACTTCGCGACCTTCGACGATTTCAAGGCCGGCGTGCTCCAGGCACGGTCCATCGTCGATGCGCTCGACCTCAGGAACGCCGCCGGCCCGTTCAACATCGAGCTGTTCGCCGGTCCGCCAGACGATGACACGGCCGCGCTCCAGTTCGACGGCGCGATGTCGATCCTCCAGCCGTTCATCGACAGCGGCAAGCTCGTCGTCCAGTCCGGCGAGACGGACTTCCCGGCGCAGGTCGCCACGCTCGGCTGGGACCCTGCCACCGCCGGCACCCGGCTCGGCGGCATCCTGGCCACCCACTACGCCGGCAAGCGGCTTGACGCGGTGCTGGCACCGTCGGACGGCATCAGCCGCGCCCTGATCGCGTCGCTCAGGCAGGCCGGCTACTACACCGCCGACCAGCCGGCCCCGGCGGTCACCGGGCGGGATGCGGAGCTCGCGTCGGCGCAGTCCGTCCTCGCGGGTGAGCAGACCTCGACCGTGTTCGAGGACGGGCGGCTGCTCGCGGCCGAGACCGCCACGATGGTCGACCAGGTGGTCAAGGGCGAGACGGTGGACATCAACGACACGACGACCTGGCACAACGGGACCAAGATCGTGCCCTCGTTCCTGGTCGACGTGGCCGGCGTGACCAGGGACAACGCCCGGCAGGTGCTGGTCGACAGCGGGTACTTCACGCCCGACCAGCTCGGAGGCTAGCCGCCACGATCGGAGCGCGCCCATGACGAGCAACCGGGCAGGCGTGCGCGGCGGTGGCCGGGGACAGGACACCCTCGTCCTCGAGGCGGCCGGTGCGCGCGTGCTCATCGAGGCGCGCGACGGTGGCCGGCTCGGCTCCGTGATCGTCGCCGGCCGGGAGGTCCTGGTGACGGACCGCGAGCGAGGGCCGATGCAGTGGGGCTCGTTCCCGATGGCCCCGTGGGCGGGTCGCGTCCGCCATGGCCGGTTCTCGTTCGCGGGCCGCGAGCACCAGCTCCCGCTGGGCATGCCGCCCCACGCCATCCACGGCGTCGCCTACGACCGCCCGTGGCGCGTGGTGGACTCCACGACGATCGCGATCGACCTCGACGGCAGGTGGCCGTTCCGGGGCTCCGTGACACAGCGGTTCGCGCTGGACGAGGACGGGCTCGAGGCGACGATGACCCTCGACGCCGAGGAGCCGATGCCCGCGACGATCGGCTGGCACCCGTGGTTCCGCCGGGTCCTCGAGCCCGGCGACGTCCCGGTCGCTCTCGACTTCGCCGCCGACGCGATGTTGGTCCGCGATGCGGAGGGGATGCCCAGCGGCCGGCGAGTGCCGCCGACGCCCGGGCCGTGGGACGATGCGTTCACGGGGATCCGGCGCGACCCCGTGCTCGTGTGGCCCGGCCATCTGCGGCTCGAGCTGTCGTCGAGCTGCGCCTGGTGGGTCGTGTACACGGAGCCGGAGGACGCGATCTGCGTGGAGCCCCAGAGCGGGCCGCCGGACGCCCTGAACGGGGAGGCGGATGTCGTCAGCCCGGGGTCACCGCTGACCCACGTGATGCGCTGGCGCTGGACACGCGGCTGAGGCGACGGTCACGAAACCGCGGCCTACGCGCCCGGCAGCAGCTCCGGTGGCAGCAGGTAGCGCAGGATCCCTCGACCCGCGGGCGCGCGGCCGGGCAGGTCCACCCGCGCCAGCGCACCCTTGCGCATCGGCAGGCCGGGCAGACCCACCAGCTCGCCCAGCAGATCCGAGAAATCGGGGTCGTGGCCGACGATGCACGGCCGATCGGCGGGGCCGGCGGCGAGCAGGATGTCCTCGAGCATCGACGCATCCAGCGGGCCGGCCAGGCGCGCGTCCTCGACGACCGGCGCGCCCACCGCCGCGGCCACGATCCGTGCCGTCTCGTCCGCGCGCACCTTGGGCGAGGTGATGAACAGGTCGGGCGGATCGTCGATGGCAGCGAGCAGCCGGCCCAGCTGCTCGGCCTGGCCGCGCCCCTTGTCCGAGAGGGGACGGGCCGCGTCGTCGCCGTCCCAGCGCTGGGGGTTGCCGGCGTGGGCGTGGCGGAGCAGGAACAGCGGGTGGACGCCGGCATCAGGGGTCACGGGTTGAGGTCCTCGACCTCGCCGGAGGCCAGGAACACGATGTCCTCGGCGATGTTCGTGACGCGGTCCCCGATGCGCTCGAGGTAGTGGGAGGCGAACAGGATCCGGGTGCCGGGCTCCACGTTCGCCGGATCGTCGCGCATCAGCTCGAGCACCCGGTCGAAGATCGCGTGGTACAGGTTGTCGACCTGGTCGTCCAGCTTCGCGACCTCGCGCGCCTGCGCTTCGTCGACCTCGACCAGCGCGCGGATGATCCCGTGCACCAGCTCGGCCACGCGCTCGCCGAGGGTCGGGAGGTCCACGAAGTTCTCCATCGGAGGATATGGGGCGAGCTTGCGCGCCTGCTTGGCGACCGAGCCGGCGTGGTCGCCCATCCGCTCGAGCTCGTACGAGACGTGGTCCAGCGTGAGCAGGTAGCGCAGGTCGCGCGCGACCGGGTTCTGGGTGGCGATCACGGCCGCGATCATCGCGGTCGCCTTGCGCTGGACCTCGTTGATCTGCCGGTCGTCGATGATCACCCGCAGCGCCGCATCCGCGTCGTGTGCGATGAGCGCGGCGATCGCCGCGCGGATCTGCGACTCGACCAGCGAGCCCATGCGCAGGACGTTGTCCTTGACCTCGCCGATCTCGCGGTCGTAGGTCGAGCGGATCGGGTGCCGCGGTTCGGCGGGCAGGGGGACGGTCGCGTCGCGCGCTGCCTCGGCCAGCGCGGCGACCTCCGCCTCGAGGCTGGCCGCGGTCGGCGTCTCGTTGTCCGTCATCGTCGCCTCCCGTCTCAGCCGAACCGGCCCGAGACGTAGTCCTCGGTCAGCCGGTCGGCCGGGTTGGTGAAGATCGTGGTCGTGTCCGCCATCTCCACAAGGTAGCCCGCGCGGTCGTCACCCATGTTGAAGAACGCCGTCTGATCGCTCACCCGGGCGGCCTGCTGCATGTTGTGGGTCACGATCACGATCGTGTAGTTCGCCCGCAGCTCGTGCATCAGCTCCTCGATCCGCAGCGTGGCGACGGGGTCGAGCGCCGACGCCGGCTCGTCCATCAGCAGCACGGCCGGGTCAACCGCGAGGGCGCGCGCGATGCACAGCCGTTGCTGCTGGCCGCCCGACAGCGACGTTCCGGGCTGCCGGAGCTTGTCCTTCACGTCGTCCCACAGGGCCGCGGACCGGAGGCAGCGCTCCACCGTCTCGTCGAGCACTGACCGGGGGTGACGCCCCGTGAGCCGCAGCCCGGCGACCACGTTGTCGTAGATCGACATCGTGGGGAACGGGTTCGGCCGCTGGAACACCATCCCGATCACCCGCCGCAGCTGGACCGGGTCCACGCCCTCGTCGTACAGGTCGACGCCGTCGAGCAGCAGCTGGCCCTCGATATGGGCTCCGGGGACCAGCTCGTGCATCCGGTTGAGGCTTCGCAGGAACGTGCTCTTGCCACAGCCGGATGGCCCGATGATCGCGGTGACCGCGTGCGGCCGGATGGTCATCGAGACGTCGCGCACGGCCCTGAAGGCGCCGTAGTACGCGGACAGGCCCTTGATCTCGATCCGGCCGCTGGTCGCCTCGGCGGCACCCGGTGCCAGCGCGTCGGCAGCCGGCTCCGGCGGCACCGCACGCCGGACGATCGCACCCTCCGACCCGGGGGTCGCGGGCTCGAGCGCGGGCTCGAGCGCGGGATCGCGCGCGGGCTCGAGCGACGGCTCGAGGTTCGGCGGTGTGGTCAGGTTCACGGTCATGGCTCCCTCAACCGGCCCGCTGGCCCCAGGTGCGGAACCGCACCAGGACGTTGATCACGAGCACGAATGCCAGCAGCAGGAATGCGGCACCCCAGGCCTGCTGGTTCAGCGCCTCGTACGGCTGCCGGGCGTTGACATAGATGAAGATCGGCAGCGCGTCCATCGGCCGCCCGAAGTCGCCCACGTTCACCAGCCGGCTGCCCAGCGCCGTGAACAGCAGGGGAGCAGTCTCGCCCATCGCGCGGGCGATGGCCAGCATGAGGCCGGTCAGGATCCCGGACAGCCCGGTGGGGATGACGACCGAGAGCACGGTCCGCCACACCGGGATGCCCAGCGACAGCGACGCCTCCCGGAGCGTGCCCGGCACGATCTTGAGGATCTCCTCGGTCGTGCGCATGATCACCGGGATCATGATCACGGCCAGGGCGACGGCCCCGGCGAACGCGTTGAACTGCTTGAACGGCAGCACCAGGAAGCTGAACACGAAGATCCCGACCAGGATCGACGGGACGCCCACCAGGACGTCGGCCGCGAACCGGATGACGCGGGCGGACCGCCGGTCGCTGAACTCGTTGACGTAGACGCCCGCGAGGATCCCGAACGGGACTGCCAGCAGCGTGGCCAGGCCGACCAGCTGGAGCGAGCCCAGGATCGCTGCCAGCGCACCCCCGCCGACGCCCAGGGCCTTGGGTGGCCTGGTCAGCAGGTCGAGGTTGAGGGCTCCGATGCCGTTGATCGTGACGAACGCGACGATGAACACGAGCGGCACGATCCCGCTGATCGCCGCCAGCAGGGCGATGGCACGGAACGCACGATCGACGAGGCTGCGGCGACGGTCGGACGCCGATCGGGTGAGCACGCCCCGGACGGGGACGGCGGGCGACGCTGCAGTCACCGCGTCACTCCGTGCCGACCGCGCCGGCGACTCGCCAGACGAGCAGCCGGGCCACGATGTTGAGCCCGATCGTCAGCACCAGGAGGATCAGGCCGAGCGCGATCAGGCTCGATGTCTGGAGCCCGACCGACGCCTCGTTGAAGGTCGTCGCGATCTTGGACGCGATGGTCTGCGACTGGTCGAACAGCGACGTCGGGATGTCCTGCGCGTTGCCGATGACCATCGTCACGGCCATCGTCTCGCCCAGCGCCCGGCCCAGGCCCAGGATGACCGCGCCGGCGATGCCCGACCGGGCCGCCGGCAGGACCGCCTTGGTCACGACCTCCCAGCGCGTGGCGCCCAGGGCGAACATCGCCTCGCGCTGGGCCATCGGCACCGACGTGATGACCTCGCGGGAGACGGACACGATGGTGGGCAGGATCATGATCGCGAGGATCACGCCGGCGGCGAACAGCCCGATCCCCAGCGGCGGGCCCTCGAAGATGCTGATCGAGCCGCCCAGGGTGCTCACGAAGAACGACTCGACCGTGACCTTGAGGAACGGCGTCAGGACGAACACGCCCCACAGGCCGATGACCACGGACGGGACCGCTGCGATCAGCTCGACCAGGAACGTCAACGGGATCGCCACCCGGCGTGGTGCGAGCTCCGCGAGGTAGATCGCGGTGAGCAGGGCGATCGGCGTGGCGATGACCAGCGCGATCGCCGCCGACAGCAGCGTGCCGACGATGTACGGCAGCGCCCCGAAGATCCTGTTGACCGGATCCCAGGTCGTGCCCGTGATGAAGTCCAGGATCCCGAAATGCGTGAGTGCCTCGGCGCTGCTCAGGGTCAGCATCGCCGCCAGCAGGACGAGGATCCCGATGACCGCATACGCCGCGAGGCCCGACCCACCGCGGAACAGGCGGTCGGCGAGCTTTCCCGAGCCGGAGGCCAGCCGCCGTCCGGGGACCTGGAGCGTCGTCATGCGGTGATCCTCGAATCGCGGGGAAGGGTCACGTCGTGAAGGGTAATGCCGACGAACGGGACCGACCGGTCCCGCTCCGAGATGCGGGACCGGTCGGCGGAGGAGGGAGCTGCGAGGGGTGGCTCAGGGCCAGACAGCGGACCCGTTGGCCATGACCTTGTGGAGCTCGTCGAGCGACTTCTGCTGGATCGGGGCGGGGAGGGGTGCGTAGCCCAGCGCGTCCTCGTCGGCCTGGCCGTCGGTCAGCGCCCAGTAGGTGAAGGCGACCATCGCCTGCGCCTTGTCGGCATCCGTCCAGTCGACCGGGATCAGCAGGTAGGTGTACGACGCGATCGGGTAGGTCGAGGCGCCCGCACCGTTGATGATCGGCGCCTGACGGAAGTCGGCCGGGAAGCTGGCTGCGGCGGCTTCGGCCGCTGCGGTGACGCCCGCGGTCGACCCGGCGACGAACTGGCCGTCGGCGTTCTTGACCTTGGCCGATGTCAGACCGGCCTGCGCGGCGTAGTTGAGCTCGACATAGCCGACCGTCCCGTCGGTCTGCTTGACGCCGCCGGCGACGCCGTCGTTGCCCGGGGCGCCGATCCCGACCGGCCAGTCGACCTCCTTGCCCGCGCCGGGTCCGGCGTGCCAGTCGGGGCTGACCGTGTCCAGGTACGCGGTGAACGCATTGGTCGTGCCCGAGCCGTCACTGCGATGGACGACCGTGACCGCGAGGTCGGGGAGCGTCACGCCGGGGTTGAGCGCCGCGATCTTCGGATCGTTCCAGTTGGTGATCGTGCCCAGGAACATGCCGGCCACCGCGTCGGCGTCGAGGTTCAGGTCCGTCACGCCCGGGACGTTGAAGATCACCACGACGGCGCCCAGCGCGGTCGGGACGTGGAGCAGCGTGACGCCGGCCGGGAGGGCGGAGATCTCGCTGTCCTTCATCGCCGCGTCGGATGCGCCGAAGGCAACGGTCTGCTCGGTGATGGCCTTGATCCCGCCGCCGGAGCCGATGGCCTGGTAGTCGAACTGGATGTTGCCGTGCAGCTCCGTGTACTTCTCGAACCAGACCTGGTACAGCGGCGCCGGGAAGGTGGCGCCGGCACCCTGGAGCACGAGGCTCGCCGTGCCGGGCTCAGGCGCGGTCATCGCGTCGCTCGAGGATCCGGGCGCCGTGCTCGCGGCGGGCTGGCCGGTGGGCGCGGTGGTGGCGCCGGAGTTGCCGCAGGCGGCGACGAATATGGTCGCAACGAGGGCGATTGCGCCGATGCGCCTCGCAGGGGTGAGCGTCACTAGGACTCCTCCGTGAGATGGCCGGCGCCACGCGCCGGGATAACGGCTTCTGCCGATCTCACGTTCGAGCGCGGCCGTCAACGGCAGATGTGCGGACTGTTAAGTGCGGGTTAACGCTGCGGCCGTTGGCTTCGGTGGCCTGCACCGGCCCGATGCCCGCGTCCGGGTCCGTCCTCGAACGTGAAGATCCATCGCCCACGCACGTGATGCGATCACTCCGGCCTCGCAGGGTGGGCTCGGGTGGGGCAGACTTGTGCCGTGGGTGATCACGACACGACCGACCGGCGTCCGAGCGGCGAGGCGAGCGGGCTCGAGGACCCGTTTGCGGGCGCGCCAGGTGGTCTGGACGTTCCGCCGACCAGTGCGCCGGCGCCGCGCGAGGGAGGCGCTCGTGAGGCGCGGGTCCATGGGCCTGCTGACGATGCGATGTCGAAGCGCGAAGCCAGGGCTGGCCGCCGCGCCGCGAAGCAGGAGAAGGCCGCCCGGAAGGCAGCGCGCAAGGCCGAGCGGAAGGCCGTCCGGAAGGAAGCGAAGCGGCGCGCGAAGGCGGCGCGGCGGGAGGCGGCAGCAGCCGAGAAGGCGGCACGACGGGCGGCCAAGGCAGCAAAGCGGGCGGCGAGAGCAGCTCGCAGGATCGAACGAACGGCCGCGGACGTCGCCGCGACGGCGGTCGACGTTCACGCGGATGCCCGGCGGGTCAGAAGGGTGCGCGCGGTGCGGATCGCCGTGGCCGAGCCGGTGCCGGAGCAGGTAGAGCGGTCGGGCGAGATGGCCGCAGCTGCCGAGGCGGTGCTCCAGGAGGTCGCCGACCTCGTACGCCAGACGGCCGAGCCCGCCGCGTCGCGGATCGTCGACCGTGTCGGGCGCCACGAGCGCGGACCCGAACCGGAGGCCGAGGTCGAACCCGAGCCCGAGCCCGAGCCCGAGCCCGAACCAGAGCCGGCACCGGAGCCCGAGCCCGAACCGGCGGAGCCGGAGAACCGGAGCCGGAGCCAGAACCAGAGCCGGAGCCGGAACCAGCGCCAGAGTCCGAACCGGAGCCATTGCCCGAGCCGGAGCCGGAGCCGGTGCCGGAGCTGTTGCTCGAACCGGAGCTGCAGCCAGAACCAGAGCCAGAGCCCGAACCCACGCCCGAACGCGAACCGGAGCCGGAGCCGGAGCCCGAGCCCGAGCCGGAGCCGGAGCCGGAGCCGTAGCCCGAGCCCGAGCCGGAGCCGGAACCAGAGCCGGAGCCGGAACCAGCGCCAGAGCCCGAGCGCGGGCCCGAGCCCGAACCCGCTCACGAACCACCGCAACCCGCGTTCGCGACGCAGTCCGATCCGTGGCCGGTCGAGACGCCGTTCGCCACGGCCCCCGATCGAACCGGCTTCGCCTTTGATGCCCAGGCCCCACGGACGGACGTGGCCGACCACGACGACGACGCGGCCCCCGTGCTGGCCGTCCCCGCCGCTCCGGACGGGCCGCCTGCCGCGTCCGCCGTCGAACCGGAGCCGGAGCGACCGCCGGTGAGCGTGACGGAGATTCCCGGCCCCTGCTGGCGACCGGTGCCGAGCTCGTCGTGGGCGCATCGG
>CAWIFB010000050.1:0-29872 GCA_963835335.1 uncultured Chloroflexia bacterium
GCCCCGCATCGGCACCGCGGCCGACCTCGGCGCCATACTTGCCCGGTACGACCGGCACCCCGATGCACGCCCGCGAGGACCCGATGACCGCCGACCGACCGATCCCCTACGGCCGCCCGACCGACCCCGGCAAGCGCCACAGCCACGCCCTGACCGACGGCCCGGACCGGGCCGCCGCCCGCGCGATGCTCAAGGCGGTCGGGTTCACCGACGACGACCTCGCCCAGCCGATCATCGGCGTGGCCACGACCTGGATCGAGACCATGCCCTGCAACCTCAACCAGCGCCGGCTGGCGGAGTTCGTCAAGGCCGGGATCCGGGCCGCAGGCGGCACGCCCATGGAGTTCAACACGATCTCCGTCAGCGACGGCGTGTCGATGGGCACCGAGGGGATGAAGGCGTCGCTCATCAGCCGCGAGGTGATCGCGGATTCGATCGAGCTCGTCGCGCGGGGCCACCTGTTCGACGGCCTGGTGTGCCTGGTCGGCTGCGACAAGACGATCCCCGCCGGCGCGATGGCGCTCGGCCGGCTCGACATCCCGGGTCTCGTCCTCTACAACGGCACGATCATGCCCGGCACCTACAAGGGCAAGCCGGCGGACGTGGTCACGGTGTTCGAGGCGATCGGGGCCTACCGGGCGGGGAAGATCACGCTCGACGAGCTGTACGAGGCGGAGAACGGGGCATGCCCCGGCGCCGGCGCCTGCGGCGGCCAGTTCACGGCCAACACGATGTCGACGGTGATGGAGTTCCTGGGCCTGTCGCCCGCGGGGCTCAACGGGATCCCGGCCGAGCACCCGAAGAAGGAGGAGGCCGCCCGGCGGGCCGGCGAGCTGGTGATGACGCTGGTCCACCACGACATCCGGCCGTCGCACATCGTCACCCGCAACGCGCTCGAGAACGCGATCGCGTCGGTGTCGGCCACCGGCGGCAGCACCAACGCCGCGCTCCACCTGCCGGCGATCGCCGCGGACTTCGGGATCGCCCTGACCCTCGACGACTTCTCGCGGGTCGCCGATCGGACGCCGTTGATCGCGGACATGCGGCCGGGCGGCCGGTACGCGGCGGCCGACATGTACGAGGCGGGCGGGGTCGCGATCGTGATGCGCGAGCTGCTCAAGAAGGACCTGCTCCACGGCGAGGAGCGGACAGTCGACGGCCGGACGATCGCGAAGATCGCGGCCGACGCGGTCGAGACGCCCGGCCAGCAGGTCGTGCACCCGATCGAGACCCCGATCAAGGCGACAGGCGGCCACGCCATCCTCAAGGGCAGCCTTGCGCCCGAGGGGTCGATCGTGAAGCTGGCCGGGCACGAGCGCCGCTACCACAAGGGTCCTGCGCGCGTGTTCGACTCCGAGACAGCGTGCTTCGCCGCCGTCCGCGAGCGGCGGATCCACGAGGGCGATGTCGTGGTGATCCGCTACGAGGGGCCTGTCGGCGGCCCGGGCATGCAGGAGATGCTGAGCGTGACGGGTGCGCTCGTCGGCGAGGGCCTGGGCGAGACCGTCGCGCTGCTCACGGACGGCCGGTTCTCGGGCGGCACGCACGGGCTGATGCTCGGGCACGTCGCACCGGAGGCGGCGGTCGGCGGTCCGATCGCGCTGGTCGAGGAGGGCGACACCATCGTCGTCGACGTCGACGCGAAGCAGCTGAACCTCGAGGTTCCCGAAGCCGAGCTGGCCGCTCGCCGCGCACGGTGGACGCCACCCGCCCCGCGCTACACGACCGGCGCGATGGCCAAGTACGCGGCGCTGGTCTCATCGGCGTCCGAGGGTGCGATCACCAGCGGCTCGCAGCTGCGCCGGGCGCTCGCGGCGCAGACCGCGGGCGCCGAGCCCGCTGAGTGACGGCGCCATCCCGTCCGGGCCTGGTCGGGTTCCGGATCTCGGCCACCGAGTCCACCGGGCTCGACTGGACGCGGATCGACGAGACGTGGGCGCGGGCGGGCGAGCAGCCCGTGATCTCCGCAGGCTGGATGAGCGACCACCTCTCGGACGCCAGCCGCGAGCGCAACGGGCCTGCGTTCGAGTCGCTCACGATGGCGGCTGCGCTCGCGCATCGGGTTCCCGGCAAGTGGCTGGGCATCGTCGTCCTGTCCAACACCTTCCGGCACCCCGCCGTGCTGGCCAAGGCCGCGACCGTGCTCGACAACGTCACCGGCGGCAGGTTCATCCTGGGCCTCGGCGCCGGCTGGCACGAGGGCGAGCACGACGCGTTCGGGATCCCGCTGCCGCCGCTTCCGGAGCGCTACGACCGCTACGAGAGCGCGCTGCGCGTGCTCACCGCCCTGTTCTCGGACGAGGCGCGGACACCGCCGGGCGTCACGCTCGACGATCCGTCCTTCCCGCTCCACCTCGCGACCAACGAGCCGGGTCCGATCCGGCCGGGAGGCCCCCCGATCTGGCTGGGCGGGCAGAAGCGACGCGGGATCGCGCTTGCCGCCCGCTACGCCGAGGGGTGGCCGATGCCGGGCAACCGGCCCGGCGACATCGCGTACTTCGCCGCCAAGCGCGACGAGGTCTCCCGCGCGCTGGAGGCCGCGGGGCGGGATCCGGCCGCATTCACGTTCGCCGCGCAGCTGTCGTGCGGCGCAACCGCCGCGTCCCGACGCGCCGCGCTGGAAACGTCGCTCGCGTTCGTCCGCGCTGGTGCGACCCACGTGATCCTGGGGCTGCCCGCGGCCGCCGCCCCCGACGGGCTGGCGGCGCTCGTCACGGAGGTCGCGGAGCCGCTGCTCGCGGCATCGGGAGGTCGCGGCGCGGCGTGAGCGGCGAGAACCGCGTGAGCGGCGAGATCCGGAACCTGGATCCGTCCGACGAGGACGGGCTCAGGGCGTATGCCTCGATCGTGAACGCGGTGACCCCGGAGTCACCGACCTCGATCGAGGAGCTCCACTGGGCCGACGCCACCTACCCGGGCGGCGTCCGGTTCCTCGCGTATCTCGCGGGACAGGCGGTCGGAGCGGCGTCGGTTGGGCGCATCTACGTGCACGAGCCGTCGTTCGAGCGGTTCTGGCTGACCCTCCAGGTGCGTGCGGAGGCACGGCGCAGGGGGCTGGGGACCGCGCTGTGGGCGGCTGCATCGGGGATCGCGCGCGCGGCGGGCAAGACGGGGCTGGAGACGTCCGTGTCCGAGGTCCACACCGACGGCGTCGCGTTCCTCGAACATCGCGGGTTCGAGGTCATCGGGCGCGACAAGATGGTCAGGCTCGACCTGCGCGGGCTCGAGCCGCCGGCCGTCCGGCCACCGAGCGGGTTCGAGCTCACCTCGTACGCCGCGCGGCCCGACCTCGAGGCCGGGCTCCATGCCGTTGCCCTCGAGGCCTATGCCGACATCCCGACGTCGGACGTACCCATCGCCGCCGGCACGTTCGACGAGTTCCGCGCTCGCGACCTCCATCGCGACGGGATCCCCGCAGATGCCCTCGCGATCGCCCTCGACTCGGCCACGGGCGATGTCGCGGGCTGGGCATCGCTGATGTTCATCCCCGGCTCGACGACGGTCGCCTGGCACGACATGACGGCGGTGGCACGAGCGTGGCGGGGGCGCGGCGTGGCATCGGCGCTCAAGCGGGCGACGATCGCGTGGGCCATCGCCCACGGCCTCGAGGCCCTGGAGACCGGGAACGACGAGGACAACGCTCCGATGCGGGCCATCAACGCACGGCTCGGCTACCGTCCGATCCCGGACGAGCTAACGTTCCGCGGACCGCTCGCACCCGGCCGCTGAGCGGGTCCCGGCGGCGACCGGTCGCGCTCGCCGGTCGCCCGGCATACTTCGCTCGTGACCATCGACCTCAACGGGATCCGGCTCCGGAACCGCCTCGTCACGTCGGCGAGCCTGCTCGGGTACGGGGCGTCCAAGCGGCGGCTGATCCTGTACGGCCTGTCCCCCATCGCGCAGTGGGTGCCGCTGGAGCGGTTCGGCGCCGTGACCACGCGCACGATGACGCTGCGACCGCGCGAAGGCCACTTCACGCTGCGCGAGGACTGGGGCATCACCGACGTTCCCGAGATGCTCCGGCTGTACGGTCGCGCGCTGCGCAGGGTCGACGCCGGCTGGCTCAACGCGTTCGGCTGGTCGAACATCGGGATCGAGCGCTACTTCGAGGAGTACTTCGCGCGAACGTCGAACCTCAACCGGATCATCTCGGTCGGCGGCTTCAGCGCGGACGAGATCGAGCACCTGATCGAGACCGTGAACGAGCGCGCCAAGCCCGGCGAGATCGCCGCGGTCGAGCTCAACGCCTCGTGCCACAACGTCAACTTCCCGTTCGGCGAGATCCTCGAGGACAGCCTCAACCGCGCCGTGCCGAAGAGCCGGCACCCGGTCATCCTCAAGGTCTCGCCCGACGAGGACTACCTGTGGCAGGCGCGGCTGGCCGAGCAGTCCGGGTGTGCCGGGATCACGGCGATCAACACCGTCAAGGGCCTGCGCCTCGACCCCGCCACCGGCGAGCCGTGGCTCAAGAACCGGTTCGGCGCGATCAGCGGACGGGCCGTCAAGCCGATCGGGCTGCGCGTGGTCGCCGAGCTGCGCGACGCCGGGATCCGGCTGCCGATCATCGCCAACGGCGGGATCCGCGACTTCGATGACTGCCGCGAGTACTTCTGGGCGGGCGCCGATGCCGTCAGCCTGGGCAGCGAGGTGTGGCTCAAGCCGATGCCGCTGTACGTGCTGGGTCCGCTCGAGGGGTTGCGGGTGCGGCGCCTGATCTCGCGCGTGGCGGCGTTCGCGCCCCCGGCCGAGGCGCCGCACTGGGAAGCGCGGGCGGTGCATCCCGAGGCCACCCCGGTGGGGGCGCCATGACCCTGCCGCGCGTCGCCGTGATCACCACCGGCGGCACCATCGACTCGCTGGGCGTCGACCGCCTTGACCTCGCCGCCTATCTCGAGACGGGACGCCGCCTGGAGCCGGGCGCGCTCGTCGCCGGCGTCCCGGAGCTCGCGTCGATCGCCACGGTGACCGAGGTCCAGTTCCGGCGCGTGCGTGCCCATGCGATCACGGACGACGACCTGGCCGACCTCCATGCGCTGGTGGCCGGCATCCTCGACCGTGGCGAGGCCGACGGGATCGTGATCACCCACGGCACGAACACGCTCGAGGAGACCGCCTGGCTGCTCCATCTCACGGTCGCGGGCGATGCGCCGATCGTGGTCACGGGCGCCATGCGACCGGCCTCGGCGATGTCCGGGGACGGCCAGCTGAACCTGGCCAACGCCGTCCGCGTCGCCGCCTCGGAAGAGGCTCGTGGCCTGGGCGTCGTCGTGATCCTCGACGACACGATCCACGGCGCGCGCGACGTGACCAAGTCGAACACGCTGCGGACCAATGCGTTCAGCGACGGGGCGGCCGGACCGCTCGGCTGGACCGACAGCGACGGCCGGATCGTCCTCGCCCACCGGCCGGGACGCGGCAGCGCGCTGCTCGGCCGGTTCGCCGCGACCGATCTGCGCTCGCTGCCGCGGGTGGACATCGTGGTGTCCTACCAGGGGGCGGACGGCGCGCTGGTCGATGCTGCCGTCGCCGCCGGTGCGCAGGGCATCGTGAGCGCCGGAACCGGCTCCGGCGCGCCGACCCCGGGTGAGGTCGCGGCGCTCGAGCGGGCGGCCGCACGGGGTGTCACGGTGTGCCAGGCGTCGCGCGTGGGCAGCGGTCGCGTCCCGCGGGTCCCCGCCCTGGTCGCGCGCGGCTGGCTGGCCGCCGACGACCTCCAGCCATGGAAGGCGCGGATCCTGCTGCGGCTGGGGATGGCCTCGACGCGCGATCCGCGGGCCCTGCAGGCGCTGTTCGACAGCCGATGAGTGCGAACGGCATCATGGTCCCGTGACCGACACCGCTCAGCACGACCCCTCGCCGCAGACCCCGCTGCCGCCGGACCCGGTCCAGTACGACGCGGAGCGCAATGTCCACGCGCGCAGGCGTGGCCTCCAGCAGCCGTACATCGCCGGCGGGACGGACCCGGAGATCGGCGAGACGCTCCAGCGCGAGCGCCGCTACCTGCGGATCCTGGTGGCCATGGTGCTGGGGATCGTCGCGCTCGGGTTCGTGCTCGGCGTCGTCGGCGCCCTGGTCGGCGTCCCGGTGTACTGACCGGTGACCCCGGCCCTGCCGTCGGTTGCCGTGGGCGAGGCCGGATGGTCGGCGGCGCATGCCGCCCTGCTGGCGTTCCTCCGGGACCTGATCCGGATCCCGTCGATCAACCCCCCCGACCCGCCCGGCCCCGAGCTCGACGCCGCCCGGCGCATCGCCGACGAGCTGCGTCGCGCGGGCATCGCACCCGAGATCATCGAGCCGTTCCCGGGCCGGGGCATCGTCGTCGCGAGGCTGCGGGGCGATGGCACGGGCGGCGAGCCCCTGCTCCTGCTGTCGCACCTCGACGTGGTCCCGGCCAACCCCGACGGCTGGACCCATGCCCCGTTCGCTGCGGACATCGCGGACGGCTACCTGTGGGGCCGGGGCGCCGTGGACATGAAGTCGATGGTCGCGCTCGAGGTCGGCGTGCTGACGCTGCTCGCACGGCGCGCCACCGGCGCGGGCCTCGATCCGGCGACCGATCCCATCCCCGGGCTGCGGCGCGACGTGCTGTTCGCGTGCACGCCGGACGAGGAGGCGGGCGGTCACCAGGGCGCGGGCTGGCTGGTCGACCATCGGCCCGAGACGCTGCGCGCGGTCGCGGCCCTCAACGAGGCGGGCGGCGTCTCGGCGGACATCGCGGGGCGACGCTTCTACCCGATCCAGGTCGCCGAGAAGGGGTTCGAGGTCTACCGGATCACGGTCCGCGGCACCTGGGGCCACGGCTCCATGCCACGCGAGGACAATGCTGCCGTCATGGCCGCCGAGGCGGTGACGCGGCTCGCGAGGCCCGGGGAGCCGCGCGTCACGGACGCGGTCCGGCGGCTGCTCGACGAGGTCGCCGCCGCGCTGCCGCCGTCCGAGGCGCAGCTGGTCGCGGCGATCGGCGGTGACGACCCGCGTCGGAGCGACGCGGCGCTGCGCGCGATGTGCGACCCGATGTACGCGCGGGCGCTGCGCGCGCTGCTGCGCGACACGATCAGCCCCGACGTGATCCACAGCGGGATCAAGTACAACGTGATCCCCGGCGAGGCCGTCATCGAGATCGATTGCCGGACCCTGCCCGGCACCACCGAGGGCGACGTGCGCGAGGAGGTCATGTCGCGACTCGGCGACCTCGCCGCGCAGTGCACCGTCGAGCACACGATCGGCGCGATCCCGGTCGAGGCGCCGGCGGATGGCGAGCTGTACGACCTGCTCGCCGCGACCATCCGGGCACACGACCCCGATGGGATCCCGGTCCCCGCCCTTGCCCCGTTCGCGACCGATGCCAAGCACCTGGTCCGGCTCGGCGTTCCGGCCTACGGGTTCTCGCCGCTGCGGCTCGACCCGGAGGAGCGGTTCCTCGAGCGCTTCCACGGCGTCGACGAACGCGTCGGGCTGGACGCGCTGCGCTGGGGCCTGCCGGTCCTGTACGACGTGGTCGCGACGTTCTGCGGCTAGACGGGGCTGGGCGCTCGCTCAGCGCTGGTCGTCGACCGGGACCACGGCGAAGGTGTCCGGACACGACTTGCACCTGAAGATCCGGCGCGTCGGCCAATCCCGCTCGGTATCGCGGCCGGCGGGATTCGGGTGCTCGCGGTCCTCCGCCAGCTCGACCCACGAGCCGTCGGCATGGCGGTGGTGAAGCCTGAGGTCAGCCTCGAGCATGTGCTGCGTTTCCATCGCGGTCTCCTGGGCAGGGCGTCGGTGCCCCATTGTCCACGGGATCGCAACCGCGGGTGCTCCCCGTCACGCGGGACCCGGCCGAGCCGCTGCAGGCACCGGGCCGCGTGGGCGGCAAGCCCGGTCCGCCGGCACGACCGCGCGCAGCCGCGTCAGCCGCCGCCGCGGACCAGGCGCCCGCGGCGCGAGATCGCATGCGTCGCCAGCGCCGCGACGCCCATGGCCACCAGCGCGCGCTCGCTGCGCGGCATCGGGCGGACGGCCGACAGGAACTGCTCCGCGCGGGCCCGGTCGACCATGCGCAGCACCGCCTGGCCGCGCGGCGTGAGCCACACCGAGCGGAGTCTCGCGTCGTCCTCTTCGCGACGACGTTCCACGAGCCGGCGCTTGACCAGCCCGTCCACCAGTCGCGACGTCGCCGATGGCGATCGCCCGATCGCCTCCGCGAGATCGGCGACCGTGGTCGTCGCGCCCTCGGCCAGCACGTACAGCGCCGCCAGCTGCGTGAACCCGAGGTTGAGCTCGCCCAGCTGGTAGGCGAACCCGACGACCAGCTCGCGCCACAGCGCCCGGCCCATCGCGACCCGCTCGGAGATCTGGCGGACGTTCTGGATCCGCATGCCGGCCGCGACGACCGGTGCCGAGAGGTCCGCCTCGAACACGCGCGCGATGACCCGGCTGGGGGCCCCGCGCCGGCGCGACCGGACGAGCGCCTCGGGCAGCTCCGGGCCGGCGGCGGGATCGCTCGGGCGAACGCGGTACCGGCGAGCGCGGATCGGCGGGGCTGGCTTGTCCGACGGCTCGCTCACGACCTGAATCTCACCGCCTGAGCGTACGATCGGCCCGAGAATCCTGCAAGCGTGCATGGACTTACGACGGGTCGCCACGGACCCGGCGTACGCTCTGATCCGATGAGCCAGATTGCCTACGTCTTTCCCGGCCAGGGCAGCCAGGTCGTCGGGATGGGCCGCGCCCTCGCCGAAACCTCGCCTGCGGCCGCTGCCGTGTTCGAGGCCGCCGATGAGGCGCTCGGCGAGCCGATCAGCCGGATCGCCTGGGACGGGCCCGAGGACGACCTGAACCGGACGGAGAACGCCCAGCCCGCGCTCCTCGCGGCATCGATCGCCTACCTGGCCGCCGTCCGCGAGCGCTGGGCGGAGCTCGAGATCGATGCGCCGGCCCCCGCCTTCGCGGCGGGCCACTCGATGGGCCAGTACTCGGCCCTGGTCGCTGCCGGTGCGCTCGATCTCGCCGACGCCGTCCGGCTGGTCCGGGAGCGCGGCCGGCAGATGCAGGCATCGGGCGCGGGGCGCGAAGGGCGGATGGCCGCGATCATCGGGCTCGACGACGCCCGCCTGCCCGAGCTCGTCGAGCAGGCGTCGGCGCACGGCGTGTTCGGCGTTGCGAACCGGAACTCGCCGGGCCAGGTCGTCGTGTCCGGGGAGCGGCCCGCGGTGGAGGCGTCGCTGGCGATCGCGAAGGCCCTCGGCGCACGGCGCGCCGTGGAGCTGCCGGTCTCGGTCGCCGCACATTCGCCCCTGATGGCGCAGGCCGCCGATGCCATGCGCGGCGTGCTTGCCGGGATCTCCTTCCGCGACCCCGAGCCCCCGCTCGTCGCGAACGCCGATGCACACCTGATCACGACCGCCGACGCCTGTCGCGCCGAGCTCGTCGACCACCTCACCACCGGCGTCGACTGGGTCGGCGCGGTCGAGGCGATGCAGGCGCGCGGGATCAGGACCTACATCGAGATCGGGCCCGGGCGCGTCCTCACCGGCCTCATCAAGCGGATCGCCGTCGACGCCGAGGTCATCGCCCTCGACGACCCGGCATCCGCCGATCGGCTGACGATCCCCTTCGCCGACACGGCGGAGATGGACGCCGCCACCGAGCCGACCGCCTGACCGCGGTCCCACCAATTCAACCGAGAGGAACCCGTGCGCCAACCCGATTTCACCCGCCGCGTCGTCGTCACCGGCCTCGGCGTCGTCAGCCCCGTGGGCAATGACAAGAACACCGCCTGGTCCAACCTCGTCAACGGCGTCTCGGGCCTGGGCGAGATCACCAAGTTCGACCTCACCCCCTATGCCCATCGCTGGGGTGGCGAGGTGACGGGCTTCAACCCCGGCGACTGGATGGAGCCCAAGGCCGTCCGCCGCAGCGAGTCGTCGATGTGGTTCGGCGTGAGCGCGGCCAAGCAGGCGATCGCCGACGCGGGCCTCGAGATCACCGACGCCAACCGCGAGGACATCGGGGTCGTGTTCGGCTCCGGAGCCGGCGGCCAGAACCTGATGATCGACAACTGGCGGATCCTGGCCGACCGCGGCCCGGACCGGGTCGCGCCCACCTTCATCGCCAACGGCCTGGTCGACTCGACCTCCGGCATGATCGCGATCGAGACCGGGGCCATCGGCCACAACATCTGCATCGTGACCGCCTGCTCGACGGGCACCAACTGCGTCGGCGAGGCCGCCGAGACCATTCGCCGGGGCGACGTCCACACCGTGATCGCCGGCTCGACCGAGATGCCGCTGCTCGAGGTCGCCCATGCCGGCTTCGGCAACATGCGGGGCCTGGGCTCGCCGCGTCCGGGTGAGCCGCTGACCGACGTCAGCCGCCCGTTCGACCGGTCGCGCGACGGGTTCGTGCTGGGCGAGGGCGCGGGCGCGCTGATCCTGGAGGATCTCGAGTACGCGACGGCCCGCGGCGCCCGGATCTACGCGGAGGTCGTGGGCTACGGGTCGGCCGCGGACGGCTGGGACATGATCCAGCCGATCGATCGAGGCACCGGCTCGGCGCGGGCGATGAGGGTCGCCCTGGAGCGGCGTGGCGTCCCCGCCGACGAGATCGACGTCATCAACCCGCACGGCACCTCGACCCCGGTTGGCGACAAGCGCGAGGCCGAGGCGATCTGGACCGTGTTCGGCGACCGGTCGGCCCGCGACCGGCGCTCGCTGGCGGTGACCGGGACCAAGTCCATGACCGGGCACATGATGGGCGCTGCCGGCGCGTTCGAGGCGTTCGCCACGGTCATGACCGTGGCCGAGCAGCTCGCGCCGCCGACGATCAACTACCGCGAGTTCGATCCCGAGGCGGACCTGTGGGTCACGACCGAGGCCACCCCGATGCCGATCCGGTACGCGCTGTCGAACAGCATCGGGCTCGGCGGCCACAACGGCGCGATCATCTTCAAGCGCTGGGACGGGCGCTGATCGTCGCCCCGCTACAATCCGGGCGACGCAACCCCAGCGTCGCCCTCGCCTCCAGAAAGGTGCGCCGTGCCCTCCCCTGACCTCGCGCGCCGAGCCGTCGTCACGGGTCTCGGAGCGGTCATGCCCATCGGCAACGACTTCGAGACCTACTGGTCGAACCTCCAGAACGCGGTGACCGGCACCCGGCTCATCCGGTCGTTCGACGCCAGCGAGTTCGAGGTGCGCATCGCGGCCGAGGTGCTCGACTTCGACCCGGCTTCGGTCATGGAGCCCAAGATGGCGCGCCGGATGAGCCGCTTCATCCACCTCGCGATGGGCGCCGGCAAGCAGGCCGTCGCCGACAGCGGGATCGACTTCGCGGCGATGACGCCCGAGCAGCGCGACCGGGTCGGCGTCGTCGTGAACACCGGCGGCGGCGGCATCGAGGCCATCATCGAGGGCACCCACGTCCACGACACCAAGGGACCCCGGTTCGTGTCCGCGTTCGCGGTCCCGGCGCTGTCGGGCTCGATGGCCGGCTGCATGCTGTCGATGGAGTACCACCTGACCGGGCCCGTGATGACCCAGGTGGCCGCCTGCGCGACGTCCGTCATCGCCTTCAACGACGCACTGCGGCTGATCGCCACCGGCGAGTGCGACGTCGTGCTGACGGGTGGGTCGGAGGCACCCATCGTGCCCATGGGCGTGGCCGCCCTGTCGAACATGACCGCGCTGTCGAAGCGCAACGACTCGCCCGAGACGGCCTCGCGCCCGTTCGACCTCACTCGTGACGGGTTCGTGCTGGGTGAAGGCGCCGGCGTGGTGGTGGTCGAATCCGCCGAGCACGCGCTCAAGCGTGGCGCCACCCCGATCGCCGAGGTCATCGGCGCGGCGTTGACCGCGGACGCGTTCCATATCTCGGCGCCGGATCCATCCGGCCGCGGACAGGCTCGCGCGATGACCAATGCGCTGCGCAACGCGGGCGTCGCACCCGACGAGATCGACTGGATCGTGGCGCACGGGACGTCCACCTCGCTCAACGACTCGACCGAGACGACGGCGATCAAGGCCGCGTATGGGTCGGCGGCGGCAACGCGCGCGATCAGCTCCCCCAAGTCGATGGTGGGGCATCTCGTCGGCGCCGCCGGGATCGCCTCTGCGCTTGCCGCCCTGGGCGGGATCCGCGACGGCGTCATCTCGCCGACCGCCAACCTCCACACCCCGGATCCCGCGTGCGACCTCGACTACGTGCCCCTCGTGGCACGCAAGGCGAAGGTGGACACGGTCGCGGTCAACGGGTTCGGCTTCGGCGGCCAGAACGCCGTCGCGATCTTCCGCCGCTTCGAGGTCTGACAACCCGCACCTGCGTCGTCGCGCGGCGCTGGTCGCTCGTCGGGTCTGCACGCCCACGGCCCCTCGCTCCCTCGGCCGCTCCGCCCCATCCGGCCCGCAAACACCGCGACTCTGCCATCTACGATCCTGGATCGTGCTGCCACGTGCGCGCCTCGGATCGGCTGCCGAACACGATCCTGCTTCGTCATGTCGCCGGCCACGGCGCCACCAGCCGCCACCGACGACCGTGCCTCGTGCTCGGTGCAGTCGCATCTCGAACGCTGCGCCAACCACGATCCGTCATCGTACGCGGTGTCTACCATCGCCCGGTCGCGCACAGGCGCATCTCTCCTGCGGCCGGGAAGGCTCCCCGGCGCTGGCTGAGCGTCCGACACCACGAAGGAGGTTCGTAGGTGGCGCGAACGGCCAGACGAGGCCGAGTCGGACCGCCGGTCGCGGATCCGGCGGCTGTCGCCACGCCAATCAACCTCGCAGCGAACGCCCCTCGTACCCCTCGAGCTTGGCGATCGTCGCGTCGGGGACTGCCCGCGGGCGGGCAGTGGCGTAGTCATAGAGCACCTGCACGGCCTCGGCCGTGGCGACCAGGCGTGCCGGGCCGCGCGCGGACGAGCCTGCGGTGATCCGGTGCTCCAGCGTGAACGACGAGCGGCCGATGTGCCCTACCCGCGTCTCGACGGTCAGCGTCTCGCCGAAGAAGGCCGGCGTCCGGTACGCGACATGGATGTCGGCCAGGATCAGGGACTCCTCGGCACCGTGCGTGGGCAGGCCGACGGGCTCGCCGGTCGCGGCCTCCCAGTACGCGATCCGGGCGGATTCGCAGTAGGTCAGGAACCGGGCGTTGTTCACGTGGCCCATCGCATCCGTGTCACCGAACCGGGTGTCGATGACCATCCGGTGCGGAAAGTCGCCGGGCAGGTCGCGCGGATCCGGCTGGACGTCGATGCGGATGCGGGCGGCGGGACCCGGCGGGCCGGGGTCGAGCGGGGAATCGGTCACGGCCGGAGTCTACCGGCCGCGCGCCGTCAGCTCGGGTCGACGGTCAGCGTGCCGACCATCCCCGCCGCGGCGTGGCCGGGGATCGAGCACATGACCCGATAGGTCCCGGGTGTATCGAGCGCGAACCGCAGGCGCGACGTCTGGCCAGGGCGCGCCGGGACGTCGAGGTTCGCGACGCCCTCGATCATCCAGTCGTGGACGACGGTGTCCCGGTTGGTGAACTCGAGCACCACCCACTCGCCGGCGGTGACGTGCAGGTCGGCGGGCACGAAGCGCATGTCGCGCGCGGTGACGTCCACGTGGGGCAGGCCCGCATCGATCGCGCGGTCGGCGGCCAGCACCCCGCCGGCGAGGCCCAGGCCGAGCAGGGCGACGCCACCCAGGAACACGGCATCGCGCGCAAGGCCGAGCGGACCGCGCCGCAGCTGGGCCACGTGCCCGGGCCGGACATCGATCCCCCGCAGCCGGAGCGAGTTGGTCACCACGCTGACCGACGACAGGGCCATGGCTCCCGCGGCCATCGCCGGGTTGAGCGCGATCCCGAAGGCCGGATACAGCGCACCCATCGCGATCGGGATCAGCACGACGTTGTACGCGAACGCCCAGAACAGGTTCTGCCGGATCACCCGGACGCTGGCTCGCGACAGGGCGATGGCAGATGCCACCAGACGCGGGTCCCCGCCCACGAGCGTCACGTCCGATGCCTCGATCGCGACGTCGGCGCCGGTGCCGATCGCGACGCCGAGGTCGGCCCGGGCGAGCGCCGGCGCATCGTTGATGCCATCGCCGACCATGGCCACCCGGTGCCCATCGGCCTGGAGGCGCCCGATCGTCGCGTCCTTGTCCTCGGGAAGCACCTCGGCGATGACGTGGTCCGGCGCGATCCCGACCTGGCGTGCGACGGCCTCGGCCGTGACCCTCGCGTCGCCCGTGAGCAGCCAGACGTCGATGCCGGCCTCGCGGAGATCGCGGACGGCCGCCGCCAATTCGGGCTTGACCGGGTCCGAAACGGCGATCAGCGCGGCTGCCGTCCCGTCGATCCCGACGTACACGACCGTGCCGCCCTCGGCGGCTGCCGCCTCTGCGGGTGCGAGCAGGGCCGACAGGTCGATGCCCTCCTCCGCCATCAGCCGCCGGCTGCCGACGATCACCGCGGACCCGTCGACGGTTCCGCGGACGCCGCGTCCGACGACCGCCTCGAACCCGTCGACCTTGTGGAATCCGAGCTCGGTCTCGCGAGCCTTGCGGACGATCGCCTCGCCCAGCGGATGCTCGCTGCCGGTCTCGAGCGAGCCGGCGAGATCGAGCACGCGGTCCGGCGTGAGCGCGGACCCGGCCGTCGAACCCGACACGTGGACCACCGACGAGACGGCCGGCCGTCCCAGCGTCAGCGTGCCGGTCTTGTCCATCACGACGGTGTCGATCCGTCCGGCGATCTCGAGCGCCTCGCCGCCGCGGACGAGGATCCCGGCCTCGGCGCCCTTGCCGGTTCCGACCATGATCGCGGTCGGGGTCGCGAGGCCCATGGCGCACGGGCAGGCGATGACGACGACGCCGATGAACGCGGTGAGCGAGAGCGTCATCCGCGGCTCGGGACCGAGCACGAACCACAGCGCGAACGTGAGTGCAGCAACCGCGATCACCGCGGGCACGAACACCTCGCTGATCCGGTCGGCAAGCCGCTGGATCGGGGCCTTCGATCCCTGGGCTCGCTGGACGAGCTCCACGATCCGGGCAAGCGCCGTGTCGCGGCCGACGTGCGTGGCGCGCATGACGAACGAGCCCGTCGTGTTGAGAGTCGCACCGATGACCTCATCGCCGGTCGCCTTCGTCCTCGGGATCGGCTCGCCGGTCAGCATCGACTCGTCGACGGGCGACGTGCCTTCGACGACGATGCCATCGACCGGTACCTTGTCGCCCGGGCGCACGCGCAGCAGGTCGCCGGGGACGACCACGGCGAGGTCGACGTCCTCCTCGACGCCGTTTCGCAACCGGCGTGCGGTCGTTGCCTGGAGCCCGACCAGCCGCCGGATGGCGCCGGTCGTGCGGCCCTTGGCACGTTGCTCGAGCCACCTGCCGAGCAGGATCAGGCCGATGATGATCGTGGCGCTGTCGAAGTAGGACTCGGCGCGCAGGCCGGCCTGATGGATGATCCCGGGCCACATCGTGACGAACACGGAGTACCCCCAGGCCGCCGAGGTCCCGACCGCCACCAGCGTGTCCATCGTCGCGCCGCCGTGTCGTGCGGCCCGCCAGGCGGCCCGGTAGAACCGGCCACCGGCCCAGAACTGGATGAACGTGGCCGGCCACAGGATCAGCTTGTTGAGATCCTCCATCGCCACCAGCGTCTGGGGCGCGAACATCAGGACCATGATCACTGCCGCGGACGCGATCGCGACCATCGCCTGGAACAGCGTCTGGCGCTGCGCACGCTCGCGTTCGAGATCGTCGGCGCTGACCTCCGCCTCGAGCGAGGTGCCCGCCGCCGCGTCCGGGGACGGCTCTGCCTTGACCTCGTAGCCGGCCGCTTCGACGGCCCGGACCAGCTCGTCGCGCCCGACGAGCGCCGGGTCCACGAACACGGACGCGCGCTCGGTGGCGAGGTTGACCGCGGCCTGCTCGACGCCGGGCGTCTTGTTCAGGAACCGCTCGATGCGGTTGACGCACGATGCACAGGTCATCCCCTCGATCGGGAGGACGATCTCGATCGGCTGGGGCGCGGTGGGGAGGGACGCGGTGTTCGTGCTCATCTGATACTCAGGGGGAGTATATCGCAGGGGGTGCTTGCGGTCGGGCCGGCCCGTTCGGCCCGTCATGGCCGGCCGAATGGACCGAGCGAGGGTCCGAACGATCCGGCCGGGGTCATCGGGGCACCTCCAGCGCGATCCCGCGCATCGCCCAGACATAGCTCGCCGACGTGATCACCGCCGTTCCCGCGGCGATGGCCAGCGCCCCGATGAACGACTCCGGTGTCGTCGCACGGTCACGGATCAGGTCGCCCAGCGGCGCCGGGTCGACCAGCGCGATGCCCAGCCCCACGGCGCCGGCGAGGACCGCGATGAAGCCGAGGATGCCGGCGACCGTCGTCGCCCCGCCGCCGAACCCGCTGCCCCAGGAGCGCCGTGGCATCCAGCCCTGGGCGCGGACGAGGACCGCGGTGACCACGCCCGCCCACGCGAGCGAGATCAGGATGCCGCCGACCACGTCGGCGAGGCGGTGCCAGCCGGTGGTGATCGTGCTCAGGCCGACGGCCGCGCTGAGCACGGTGGCGCCGATGGCGACGGGGACCCGCAGGCTCGCGGAGCGACCAGGATCGTCGCGAACCCGAGCGACGCCGCGAGGGTCACGGTGCCGCTCGGGAAGCTGTTGCCGTACGCGTAGCTCGCCGTCCCGATCAGGTCGGGCCGCTCGAGCACGTCCTTGAGCAGCTGCGCGGTCAGGTTGGACGCGCCCAGGATCGCGAGCACTGCGACCGCAAGCCCGATGCCGCCGCGCGCGAGGGCCAGCGTGAGCAGCCCGAGCGCGGCGGTCGCCACGAAGGTGAGATCGACGGCAGCGAGCGTTTCGGTCGCCGCGCCCGTGACGGCCGGGTCCGCCGCGAACCGCCCGTACAGGATGAGGTCCGCGAGACGCTGGCCGGTGAAGGTCTGGGTGGTCCCGACCCAGACCACCGCGCCGATCAGCGTGGCGCCGAGGCCGACCAGCAGCAGCCGACGGACGCTCTGCCGGGCTGTGGCGACCGGGGTCCGGCGGCCGCGGAACGTCGGCCGCCGGAGTCGCATGGCATAGGGGCGCCGCATCGGACGATTGTGCCCCTCCCCGGGGCGGCCGGTTCAGCGGCCGTTGGCGGCCCGGTGCGCGTCACCTGCCGGTGGCGGCCCGTCTGCACCGGCGGGCTCATCCCCCTGCCAGGCGAGCCACGTCTCGGGCTCGATCCTCGGGCGCGCGACCCAGGCCGCGCCGCCACGCAGGGCGATCTCGGGCGGGAGCGGATGCGACAGGAAGAAGGGCATCGACTCCGTGGCGCCATATGCCCCGACGTCGAGCACGGCGACCAGGTCACCGGGATCGGGCAGCGGCATGACCGCGGCCTGCGCGAACACGTCGAGGCCCGAGCACAGCGGTCCCGCGATCGTGACCGGGACGCGCTGGCTCGTCGCGGTCGCGGCCGTCGCGGCCGCGGCCGTCGCGGCCGTCGCGCTGCCTGTCAGGACCCGGACGCGATGCTCCTGGCCCACCAGCACCGGGCGCAGGACATGGTGGATCCCGCCATCGAGGATCGCCACGTGGTGGCCGCCGACCAGCTTGCGGTCGACCACCCTGGCAACGTAGGCGCCCGCCGGTGCGACGAGGTACCGGCCCGGCTCGAGCAGGACGCGGGCCTCCCGCGTGACAGCATCCGCGGCCATGCTCGCCTCGAGCGCCGCCAGGCGCGACCCGACGACGCCCAGGTCGAGACCCGCCTCATGGGGCTCGTACGGAACGCCCAGCCCGCCCCCCGCATCGACGAGCCGGAGCGGGAACCCGCACGCCACGGACAGGTCGCGGGCGGCGCGCACCGTGGCCTCGATGTGCGTGGCGACGGCCGAGCCATCGAGCACGTTCGAGGCGCCGAACGCGTGGAGCCCGAGCACCTCGAGCCACGGCGACGCCATCGCCTCCGCGGCGCAGGCCAGCAGGTCGGCCGGGTCCATCCCGAACTTGCCCGCGCCGTCATCGCCGACGAGGCGCACGCGCTCGAGGCGGGCCGACTCGGTGGCGGCAGCGCGGAGCAGGATCGGCTGGCGACGGCCGAGCCCCTCGGCGATCCGCGACAGGCGCCGGAGCTCGCCCGGCGACTCAACGGTCACCGCGCGGACGCCGGTGTCGACCGCTGCGGCCAGCTCGTCGTCGCGCTTGCCCGGTCCGGTGAACACGATGCGGTCCGCGGCGAACCCCGCCCGACGCGCATGCCGCAGCTCACCACCCGACGCGACGTCCGCACCCAGCGCCAGCCCGGCCAGGTGGCGCATGACGGTACGGTTCGGGTTGGCCTTGACCGCATAGGCGAGATCGAACGACGCCGGCAGCACCGATCGAAGGCCGGCCACCTGGCGCGCGACGACGTCGAGGTCGTAGACGTAGAACGGTGTCCCGAACCGCTCGGCGAGCATCGCCGGGTCCTGGCCGCCGAGCCGGCCACCACGCAGGATCTCGTTGCGCGCCGGCGGCCGGCCGCGACGCACCACCGGCTCCGCATGCCGGGCGGGCGGCGGTCCGGGCTGCCGGATGGCGCTCATCGGAGCGCGTCCTCGAGCGCGACCCGCGCGTCGGTGCCGGGATCTCGATCCTTGACCAGCAGGACCACCGAGATGGCCAGGCCGTGCCCGGCCGCGAACGCGCCGTCGACGGCGCGGGAGCCGGACACCACCACCGCCCGCGGCGGGATGGCCAGCGGGACGTCCGGCGTGCCGGTCAGCACGCGCTCCCGGACGAGGTCGTAGACGCGGCTGGTCCCGGTCAGCACGACACCGGCCGCGATCACGGCGCCCGCGCCCACGAGAACCCCGTCCAGGAGCAGGCTGCCCGCCCCGACGAATGCATCGTCCTCGACGATCACCGGGCGGGCACCGGCCGGCTCCAGCACGCCACCGATGGACACGCCGGCCGCGAGGTGGACGCGGGCGCCGACCTGGGCGCACGAGCCGACGAGCACGTGGGAGTCCACCATCGTGTCCTCCCCGATCCAGGCCCCGATGTTGACGAACGATGGCGGCATGACCACGACGCCCGGGCCAAGGTAGACGCCGGCGCGGACGCTGGTCCCGCCGGGCACGATGCGCCACGGCCGGCCCGCGTCGAGCGCCGCCGTCGCGTGCGGCCCGTCGAGGAGTGACTTCGGCGGCAGGCCCACCCGATCACGAAAGGAGAAGCCCGCCCCTGCCGTGGAGGTGACGGTTCGCCGGTCTCCGAAGCAGGCGAGGATCGCGGTCCTGACGTCCGGGTCCGTGCGCCAGCCCCCGGGTGCGGACGGATCCGGGGCCGCGGCGCGGCGCCGTCCGGCATCGAGGTCGTCGAGGATCGAGCGCGCGGCCTCGGCCGGCACGGTGGGCACGGTCATGCGACGGCCGCCGCAGGGATCGCCGCACCTCGCCCCGGGCGCGCGACCGGCTGCCGCCCGCCGCCGTCCACCAGCCCGAGCGACCTGAGCAGCGCGACCAGGTGCGCGCGCGGCTCGTCGTCCAGCGGGAGCAGGGGTGCTCGCAGGTCGTCGCGCTCGAGCAGCCCCATCGCGACCATGGCCGCCTTTGCCGGAACGGGATTGGGCGCGCCCTGGAAGTTGGCCTGGAACAGCGGCAGCCAGCGCTCGTGGATCGCGCGCGCCCCGTCCCAGTCGGCATCGAGCGCGGCACGAACCAGGGCCGCCATCTCGCCCGGGATCTCGTTGCTCGCCACGGACACGACGCCGTCGCCGCCCATGGCCAGCACGGCCAGCGTGGCGGCATCGTCGCCCGCGAGGACGGCGACGTCCCGGGGCCGGTCGCGGCAGATGACCGCGATCTGCTCGATATTGCCGCTCGCCTCCTTGACCGCGATCACCCGTGGGTGCTCGGCGAGCCGCAGGAACGTATCGGCGTTGACGTTCGAGCCAGTCCTCGACGGCACGTTGTAGACGACGATTGGCAGCCCGCCCTCGTCGGCGACCGCGCGGAAGTGGGCGTCGAGCATCCGCTGGTCCGGCCGGTTGTAGTACGGGGTGACGATCAGGGCGGCGTCGGCACCGAGGGCGGCCGCACGGCGGGTGGCCTCGATGGTCGCGCGGGTGTCGTTGGTGCCGGTGCCGGCGATCACGGGAACCCGGCGTGTCGACCGCTCGGCGACCGTGACGATGGCGATCTCGATCAGGCGATCCCGCTCGCCGGCAGACAGCGTCGGTGCCTCGCCGGTCGTGCCGACCGGGACGATGCCATCGATGCCGGCCATGACCTGCCACGCAACGAGCCGGCGATAGGCGGCCTCGTCCACGTGGCCGTCGGCGCCGTACGGCGTGACGAGCGCGGTGAATGCGCCGCGAAGCCGGGGCTGGAGGCGGGTCGTGGCATGGGCGGTGGGTCGGGTCGGGCGGGTCATGGCGTTCTCCTCTTGGCCGGCTTCAGGCGTGGACGGCGGCGGGCGCCGCGGAAAGCAGGTCGTCGACGACATCGTCAAAGGGATGGAGGCCGGGGTCGCGAGGCTCGCGGACGAGCCAGCGTGCGGCTGCGAGCGCGCCGTCCGCGTAGGCGGATCGATCGCGCGCCGCGAGGCGGAGCTCGACGACCTCGCCCGGGCCGTCGAAGGTCACAAGGTGCGTCCCGGGTGCCGCGCCGGCGCGAATCCCGACCACCTCGAGGGACGGGCGATCGTCGCCGGGCTCGGTCGACCAGCGCGGATCCGCGGCAGCGACGCGGCGAGCCAGCGCGCGCGCCGTCCCGGACGGCCGGTCTGCCTTGCCCCGCCGGTGCCACTCCACGATCGATGGCTCGAACGTCCCGGAGGACGCGTACCAGCCGGCCGCGACCTCGACCAGGCGCAGGAACAGCGCACGCGCCGAGCGACAGGTTGGGGGCGACGACAGCCGCGGCACCATGCGCCAGCAGGATCGAGCGCACCGCCTGGACGTCGTCGTCCCAGCCGGTCGCCGCGAGCACGAACGAGCGGTGCCCGGCCGCCAGCGCGTCTGCGAGGTTGCGGGCGACGGCGGCCCCGGCGGACGCATCGATCGTGACGTCGGCCGGCGGCAGCGACGCGGGACGGGTGGCGCCGGGGCGCCCGACGACGACCGGCGCCGGCCAGCCGGCCGCCGTGGCGGCATCGGCGATCGCCCGGCCCAGCCGGCCCGGGCCGAAGATCAGGAGCTGCATGCTCGAACGTCCTTCCGCGTTGGGGCGCGGGTTCCGGAGGTCCGAGAATCACAAAGGCCGCGGCACCGTCATGGTGTCGCGGCCCCTCGGCGCCTCCGGTCCCGGAGGCCCCGATGATCGTCGCTCGCGCGCCGTCAGAGCCCCAGGGCCCGAGCCTTCCGGCGGGGCCGCCAGAGCTTCTTCTTGGCGTCGAAGCTGACGGTGGTGCGCAACATGGTCGGCGCAGTGTGCCCCATCCCGCCGTGACGTGCAACCATTTCCGGATGACGCCGCCGCGCAATCGCCGCCGCCCTCCGGGCGACACCGGGCTGGTGGCCGCCGTGGTCGACGGTCCGTGGGGCCCGGTCCGGATCGCCGCCGGACCTCGGGGCGTCGTCGCCGTGTCGATGCTCTCGAGCGTGGACGACTTCGAGGCCGGGCTGCTGCGACGCCGGCTGGGCACGCCGCAGCCGCTCGATGGCGCCCCCGCGGGGGCGGCCCGGAACCACGCGGAGGTGGCGATCGACCTGATCGGTCGGGCCATGACGGGCGACGAGGTCCCGCTGGATGCCGTCGCCGTCGACATCTCGGACCGCCCGGAATGGGACCGGCTCGTCCTGGCGGCGGTGCGTGCCATCCCGCGCGGCCAGGTCGCGAGCTATGGGGAGGTCGCGCGCCGGATCGGCCGCCGCGGCGCCGCGCGGGCCGTCGGTGGCGCGGTGGGCCGCAATCCGGTCGGGCTGCTGATCCCCTGCCATCGCGTGATCGCGGGCGACGGCACGCTCGGCGGCTACGGCGCAGCGGCCTGGGGCGGCGTCGAGGCGGCGCTCGCACTCAAGCGCGAGCTGCTGGCGCTCGAGGGCGTGAACCTGCAGCGCTGAGCGTCCACGGACCGTACACTCTCCGCCAGCCCAGACGCCCCGGCTCTGTCACCCGTTGCCGCAGAGACAGGCGCGCTGGCCGGAGGGACACGAACCATGCGGCACACGACCGGGAATCGGGGCGGGGACAGGTCATGAGCGAGGCCATGCAGGCCACCCAGCCCATCTCCCCGACGGCGGTGTTCAGAAAGCGCGACTTCCGGCTGATGTGGATCGCGCAGCTGGTCTCCACCGCCGGCTCGTCGCTGACCGACCTTGCCGCCGCGATCTACGTCTACGACAAGACCGGCTCCGCCTTCCTGGTCGGAGTCACGCTGATGGTCACGGCCGTGCCCAGCCTGGTCGTGGGACTGATCGCCGGCGTGTTCGTGGATCGCTACGACCGGCGCACGATCATGCTGGCGAGCAACCTCGGACAGGCGGTGATCGTCGCCTCGATCCCGTTCCTGATCGGGCTCGACGTCTCGCTGCTGTTCGTCGCGCTCCTGGTCAACGCTGGCGTCAAGCAGTTCTTCGACCCCGCCTACGAGAGCATCATCCCCGAGATCGCGAGCGACGAGGAGCTGGCCGCGGCCAACGCCTATCTCTCGATCGCCTCGTTCGGATCGACCGCCATCGGGTTCGCCGGCGCGGGCCTGCTGGCATCGGCGTTCAACATCAACTGGGCGTTCTGGATCGACGCGCTCACGTTCGTGTTCTCGGCCGGCTGCATCTGGCTGCTCCGGGTCCGCTCGAAGGTCGAGGTCGAGGAGGAGACCTCGATCGGCGTGGTCATCACCAACCTCAGGTCCGGGGTCCTGGCCATCGCCCGCACGCCCATGCTGCGCTCGCTGTTCCTGCTGGGGGCGCCCATCTTCTTCGTGTTCGGGCTGTGGAACGTGCTGCTGCTGCCGATGGCGATCCGGGAGCTGCACGCGACCGAGTTCGAGTACGGGATCCAGGAGGGCCTCACCTCGGTTGGCTTCGTGCTGGGCAGCCTGTTCATGGCCCGCTACAGCGCCCGGCTCCAGACCGGGCTGTGGGTGTTCGTCGGATCCGCTGGCATGGGCATCGCAAGCCTGTTCTATGCCATCTCGCCCGTGATCGGGATCGCGATCGTGTGGGTCATGGTCAGCGGGTTCTTCAACTCACCCGCGTCGGTTGCCCGCCAGACCCTGCTCCAGCGCAACACGCCGCGCGAGATGCGCGGCCGCGTGTTCTCGGGCCTGTTCGTCATGCGCGACGTGATCTTCCTCGCCGGGATGGCATGCGCCGGGCTGGCCGACGTCCTGAACGTGCGGGTGCTCCTCGGCTTCGTCGCGCTCGTGACGCTCGGCGTCGGCATCGCGTCGCTGGTCGCACCGGGCGTCGGGCGGCCGGCGGCCGAGTGGCGTCGCGGCCTGTCCGCGCTGCGCGCAGCCCGGGCAACGCGCGACGTCGTCGCGCGGCCCGCGACGCTCGCGGACTTCGATCGCCTGGTCGGCCGCCTGGCCACGTTCAGCCTGCTGAACGCCGCGCAGCGAGCCGCGTTCGTCAAGGACGCGGTCATCCGCGAGGTGCCTGAGGACGCCCGGCTGGTGACCACCGGCGAGCAGGCGAACACCGCGTACTTCATCCTCAAGGGCGAGGCCGCCGCAGGCATCCCCGACGCCGAAGGCGGCTACCGCGGCCTGTCCACGATGGGCGAAGGTGACTTCTTTGGCGAGATCGCGGCGCTGACCGGCAGCCCGCGGACGGCGGACGTGGTGGCCTCACGGCCGAGCACGCTCATGGAGGTCCCCGCGGATGCCCTCCGCGGCGTCATGGACGTGCCCGAGGTGAACAAGCTGCTGCTGTCGACGCTGACCGAGCGGCTGCTGCGCACAAACCAGCCCGACCTGCCGCGCCTCGCCTCGATGGACCAGGCCGCCCTGCGCGACCTGCGGACGAAGGTACCGACGGTCGAGTCGCTGCCCAAGGCGTACTCAGAGAGCTGACCGCCGCCAGCTCACCGTCCCGGCTACGCCGTCGGCGCAACCCGATCATCCGCGGCCCGCCGCGGGTAGACTCGTGCGCGTGGAGACGCGCCTCTGCCCAACCTGCGGAGGGCACACACCCTCGCGCTATCCCCTGTGTGGCCATTGCGGAACCCGGCTGAGCCCGGACAGCTCCGCCGCCGAGATCCGGCGCTTTGCGACGGTGGTCAACTCGGATCTCAAGGGATCGACCGCGCTAGGCGAGCGACTCGACCCGGAGTCGCTGCGCGAGGTCCTGACCCTCTACTTCGACGAGATGCGGCTCGTGTTCGAGTCGCATGGCGGCACGATAGAGAAGATCATCGGCGACGCGATCGTCGCGGTGTTCGGTCTCCCGGTCCAGCACGAGGACGACGCGCTCCGGGCGGTCGAGGCGGCGGCCGAGAGCCAGCAGGTCTTGGCCAGCCTCAATGACCGCCTCGATGCCACGTGGGGCGTCCGGCTCGTCGTCCGCACCGGGATCGCCACCGGCGAGGTCGTGTTCGGGGAGGCGTCCCTCGGCCAGCACGTCCTGACCGGGGACACGATGAAGATCTCCTCGGCGATGGAGCAGAACGCGCCGCCGCTCGAGGTCCTGCTGGCCGAGTCCACGTACGACATCGTCCGGAAGTCCGTCGAGATCGAGGCCCTGGGGCCGGTGACCCCGAAGGGCATGGGCGTCTCGATCCCGACCTTCCGGCTGGTCTCCGTCGCGCCCAGACCCCAGGCGGGCCATGCGGGCGCGGACAGCGCAGCAGCCGGAATGCGGCTGTGTCCGGCGTGTGGTGAGGAGAACCCGGAGGACTTTCGCAACTGCGGGATGTGCAGAACCCAACTCGCCCTGGTCGCGCCCGCGAGGGAGAGCCGGAAGACGGTCACGCTCGTCTTCGCGGACCCCAAACCGACCACGGCCGACGGCCTCCCGCCCGGTGCCGAGGCGCTGCGCGACGTCATGACCCGGTACTTCGACGCGATGCGGGAGGCGCTCGAGCGACACGGAGGAACGGTCGAGAAGTTCATCGGCGATGCGGTCATGGCGGTGTTCGGGCTGCCCGTGCGGCACGAGGACGATGCCGTTCGTGCCGTCCGCGCCGCGGCCGACATGCAGGCGGCCCTGCCGGCCCTCAACGATGACTTCCGCGCTCGGTGGGGGCTCGAGCTGCGCAATCACATCGGCGTCAACACGGGCGAGGTGATCGCGGGCGATGCGTCCCTCGGGCAGCGGCTGGTGACCGGTGACGCGGTCAATACGGCGGCCAGGCTCGAGCAGGCCGCCGGCGCACAGGAGATCATCCTGGGCGACCTGACGTACCGGCTCGCGCGCGACCAGGTCGTGGTGGACCCCATCGCTCCGCTCACGCTCAAGGGCAAGGCCGAACCCGTGCCCGCGTACCGGCTGCTGAGCGTCCAGCAGCGGCCGGCCGAGCGCCGCGCGCCTGCAACGCCGTTTGTCGGTCGCCAGGCAGAGATGGCGCGCCTGCGCGATGCCCTGCTCGATGCCGAGGGTCACCGTGCCTGCCGGCTGCTCACCGTCCTGGGCGATGCGGGCGTCGGCAAGTCGCGCCTCATCCGGGAATTCTCGACCGCGATCTCGGAGCAGGCGCACGTCGTCCGCGGACGATGCCTTCCATATGGCGACGGCATCACCTTCTGGCCGATCGGCGAGATCGTGCGCAGCGCCGCCGCGATCTCCGATGACGACGACGCGGCCGATGCCATCGCCAAGATGGCATCGCTGGTGGCCGAGGAGATCGATCCCGCGGACGACCCGGCCGACATCGCCGGGCGCGTGGCGGCGGCCATCGGCCTGTCCGACGCCCAGTTCCAGCTGCCCGAACTGTTCTGGGGCATCCGCAAGCTGCTCGAGGCGCTGGGGCGACGGCAGCCGCTGGTAGCCATCGTGGATGACATTCATGTCGCGGCGCCCGCGTTCCTGGAGCTGGTCGACCACCTCATCGAGGCCTCGGTCCGGTCCTCGATCCTGCTGCTCACGACCGCCCGGCACGAGCTGCGCGAGACGCACGCGGACTGGTCCGAGGCGCACGCGGCCGAGCAGATCACGCTGGCACCCCTGTCCGCGAGCGAGGCCGGCTCCATCATCGAGGACCGGCTAACGGGTCTCGATGACAGCGTCCGCGCCCGCATCGTCGCAGCGGCCGAGGGCAATCCGCTGTACGTCGAGCAGATCACCTCGATGCTCGTCGAGACGGGCGCGATCCGTCGCGAGGACGAGCGCTGGATCGCGACCACGACGTCCGACCACATCGCCATCCCGCCGACGGTCCAGGCGCTGGTGGCGGCCCGCCTGGACGCGCTGGGCTCGGACGAGCGATCGGTGATCGAGCCGGCATCGGTCATCGGCTACTCGTTCCCCGGCGAGGCCCTCATGGAGCTGGTCGACGAGGAGACGCGAACCATCGTCCCCGCGCAGCTCGAGTCGCTCGAGTCCAAGCAGCTCGTCCGGGTCTCGAGCGGCGACGCCGACGTCTACCGCTTCGGGCACAACGTCATCAAGGACACGACCTACGGCAGCCTGCTCAAGCGCACGCGGGCCGCACTCCACGAGCGGTTCGTCGACTGGGCCGAGCCGATCAACCGCGAGCGTGGCCGCGAGACCGAGTTCGAGGAGATCCTGGGCTACCACCTGGAACAGGCCTACCGCTATCGGACCGAGCTGGGCCCGGCCGATGACCGGGCACTGGCCGTCGGTCGCCGAGCTGCGGACAAGCTCGGCGCGGCGGGTCGCCGGGCGCTGGCTCGCACCGACATGGCGGCGGCATCTGACCTTCTCTCGCGCGCGGCGGTGCTGCTGCCCGAGGCAGAGCCCATCCGGGTCGAGCTGCTGACCGATCTTGCGGAGGCTCAGCAGGAGCACGGCGACATCGCCGCGGCGGTTGCCACGGTGGAGGCCGCGATCGCCGGCGCCCGGTCACTGGCGGACGACCGGCTGCTGGCCCGCGCCCGCGTCGGGCAGCTGATCCTCGGCGTCTATGCGCCGGACCAGGTGAACCTTGAGGGAGACCCCCACCAGGTTGCCGAGGAGCTCACCCGCTTGCTGGAGCAGCATCGGGACGACCCTGGCCTTGCACGCGCGTGGAGGGCAAGGGCGATGCTGAGGTCGAAGGCGGGTCAGTACGACGATGTCGTCGCGGCCGCCGATCGCTTGATCGAGCATGCCCGGCTTGCGGGCGACAAGAGGCTCATAGCCCGCGGAGCTTCAGGGTACGCGAATCAGGCCGTCTACAGCGCCGTGCCCGTATCGGAGCTGATCGATCGGATCGAGTCGTACTTGCGGAGCATTGAGGGCGATCGGAAGGCCGAGGCGAGCATCTCGCTCGGCCTCGCCCAGCTTCAGGCAATGCAGGGGCAGTTCGAGCGGGGCCGGGAGCTGTATCGGCGCGGCCAGCGGCTCCTCCGAGACCTTGGTCCAAGCATCAGCGCAATGTATACGTCGCTCGCCTCCGCTCGCGTCGAGGTGCTGGCGGGCGACCTCGCCGCTGCCGAGAATGAGCTCACCCGCGACGACGGCGATCTCGCGGCCATCGGCGAACGCTACTACCGATGCTCGATCGTGGCGGTGCTGGCCCGGGTCCGGCTGCTGGCTGGCGACGTTGAGGGTGCAGCCGCCGCTTGCCGCGTGGTAGAGGAGATCGCGGACCCGGACGACACTGATGCTCAGACCCTCCTGCGCTCGGTGCGCGGCGGACTGGCTGCGCGGCAGGGTGATCGTGATGCGGCGATGCGGGAGTTGGACGAGGCTCTGAGACTGTCGGACGAGACCGCCGATGTGATCCTTCAGGCAGACGTGCTCGTCGACCGCAGCTTGGCCCTGCGTGCCCTCGGAGATCGGGAATCAGCAGGGCCCCCCTTGCGGGAGGCCCTGAGGCTGTACGAACGGAAGGGAGACGCGGTGTCAGCCGCGCGAACGCGCGCGATGCTTGACCCCGTTGCTGCAGACGATCAGTTGATCTAGAAGAACCCGCCGCCCTTGCCGTTGTCCGGGGTGCGGAACCACGCTTCGAAGGTCAAGGGCGAGGCGTTGTTCTTGGAGGCGGCAGTCATCGTCCAGCAATCGGTGAGCAGTTTCGCGTTGCACTGGTCCTGCTTCTTGAACGTGATCACGTCGTACGTCATCGGATCGCTCGGGTCGTAGTCGCTGTGGTAGTGGATCACGCCGCTGAGCTTGTTCGTGCCGTACCACTTGATATCCCACAGGATGCCGCCGGAGACCGAATCTGCGGTGTGGTCAAGGATCTCGGCCTCGACCAGCGAGCCGTAGCAGTTGGGGTACGCGACCGGGCATGTCAACGCGTCCGTGATCGACAGGGTGCCGGGCCCTCGGAAGCCAGGCGCGACGGCGGACGTCACCTTGCCGAACGTCGTGCCGCAGTCGGCCGTCGACAGGCTGATCGCGTCGTTCTCCAGGAAGTAGCTCGCGTCCGTGTTCGCCGTGCACGACGGCTCGGTCGTCGCGATCGTGCCCGTGGCGTAGAAATTGTCCTGGTTCGAACCCGTCGAGTTCGACTCGGCCGTGTAAGCCCCGAGCCAATAGGCGAATGACGCTGCCGACGTGTCCGTCGCGAAGATGATCTCCACAGACTTGGCTTGATCCGCCGCGAGCGTACCGAGGTCGCAGCTCAGGCTTGTGCTGGTCCAGCCCGAGCAGTCTGCCTCATGGGAGAAGACGCCAGCGAACGTCAGCCCGTCCGCGAGGCTGTGCTGCGCTGTGTTCCCGGGTTGGCCACAGGTCGTTGTCGTCAGGCCGGGCGGCGGGAACAGGCAGTTGACCGCGGCGTTGTCGGCCGCGGCGCCGCCCAGCAGGCTGGCGTGGTTGATCGTCTGGCCCCCGCCGTTGTGCACCGTGACGAACACTTGGCTCTTGCCGCCGGCATGCGTCGGCGTCTGGTTCGAGATGGATACGTCGATCGACCGGGTGTTGCCGGCCAGCGCCGGTGTCGCGATCAAGGAGAGCGACAGCAATGCGAATGAGATCGAAGCGGCCGCCAGCCGCTTCACGTAAGGTCGAGTCAACCTGGTCTCCCGTGGGTCGCCGATGGCGCGGCGGATGGTTGCTAAGTGCCCGTCCCCCGGACCTTGGTTGCGAGCGCGACCGAGGTAGTACGAACGTCCCCTCGGCGATGGGCCGAATGGCCCCCAACGGTGTCAGACACGGGGGCCGGTGTCAAGTTCGGCGACACGAAATTCGTGCACGATTCCCGACCACATGGTGCGCCGATGCACCGGGACGGGCAGGCACCTGGCCTGGCGCCGCGGAGGGGCCCGGGGCCGGCCGGCCGCGGCCGGCTAGGACCGGGGCACCGGGCGCATCGGGTAGACGCCGACGACCACCGGCGTGCACGGGTCCAGCGACAGCTCGTACCCGACGTCGCCACCGGACAGCAGCTCGGCCATCAGCCGGCCCTCGGGCGCCGGGAGGCCGATGTACAGGCGCTCGCCGCCGACCCGGATGGGCGTGACGTCATCCTCGACGCCGTTGATCCCGAACCGGCGTCGCAGCTCGTGCATCGGCACCCAGGTCCGGCTCTTGATGAACCGGCGCAGCTGGGCGACCGTGCAGGTCGGACGGGCATCGGGCCCGGCTGCCGGCATGCCCGGCGCCTCAACCTGACCGGCACGATCCGATGACGCGGGGGCCGCGGCGACGGCCCGTTCGGGTCGAAGGTGCCCCCGCTCGCGCGCATCGGCCACGGCAGCGGGGCGGTCGTGCGCAAGCGCGGAGCCGGTGATGGTCTCGGGCGGATGCAGCTCGAACGGCTGGGGCTCGGGGATCGCCGATGCCGCAGGCTCCGCCGCGGACAGCGGTTCCGCGGTCGCCGCGAACGGGCGGTCCGGCGTCGCGCTCGCGGGTCGAGCGGATC
>CAWIFB010000051.1:0-25864 GCA_963835335.1 uncultured Chloroflexia bacterium
ATCCCGAGCGCTTCTGGGTGGCCACGGTGCCGGCTGCGGAAGGCGGCGTGACGGGCGGCGCTCTCGATCGGGTGGTCGGGTTCTCGGCCGCGTCGGTTCGCGGCGATCTGTGGTTCCTCGCAATGCTGTTCGTCGATCCACGCGCCCAGTCGCGGGGCCTGGGTGGTGCGCTCATGGACCGGGCCCAGGCAGGCCTCGACGTCGACCCGGGCGGTCCGGCCGTTCCCGGCCCGGACGAGCCCTACGGGACGGGGATCCGCCGCTGGGGGATGTGCACCGATGCCGGCCAGCCGATCTCGAACGGGCTGTATGCGCGCCGGGGCATGGTCCCCCGCATCCCGGTCTGGAGGCTGCTCGGCGAGGTCCGTCGGTGGACCGCGGTCCCCACGCTGCCACGAACCCTCGAGGCGGTCCCGTTCGAGGACCTGGTCGTCGGCGAGCCCGACGGCCACCGCCGCCTGGCCGAGATCGTGGACGGGCTCGATACCGAGATCATCGGCACGACCCACGCCGCCGATCATGCATACCTCCGCCGCGAGGGGCGATCCGGGTTCCTCGTCCGTGAGCGCGGCGGGCGGCCGCTCGGCTACGCCTACGGATCCGGCGGTGGCCGGATGGGACCCGTCGCAGCGCTCGACCCGGAGCTCCATCCGGCGCTGATCGGCGTCGCGATCCGGAGCACACCGGTGCTTGGACCGGCGGCGATGTGGGTGCCGGGAACGGCGGACCTCGCGATGCGCGCGCTGCTCGACGCGGGGCTCCGGTTCGACAGCCTGCCCGCCCTGATCTGCTGGTCATCGCCGGACCATCCGTTCGGGCGGTACATCCCCATATCCCTGGCGATCGTCTAGCAGAGACAGCCCATCGATGCCCTGCCTCGCTCCGTCGACGGCTGGGCCCGGCAGCACGTTTGCCGGGGCCGGGACTTGCTGCTAGCCTCGCGGGACGTGGCTCTCCCGATCGTGCCCGCGGACGGAGTTGATCACCAGGCCTGGGCGCCGGCCTTCGCCTCGACCATCCGTCACCGAGCAATCTGATGACCGTCGCCCCGCCGACCGAACCCACGACCGCGCCCGCATCCCTGTTCGACCGGCTGACCGGCCGGACGGCCGCCGTCCGGTCGGACCAGGCCGTCGTCGTGCTGCACGACGTCACGATGCGCTACCCCAACGGCAAGGAGGCGCTGCGCGACGTCGACCTCGTCGTTCCCGAGGGCGACTTCGTGTTCCTCGTCGGCCCGTCCGGGGCGGGCAAGTCGACGCTCATGAAGCTGCTGAT
This sequence comes from uncultured Chloroflexia bacterium, assembly GCA_963835335.1. Lineage (GTDB taxonomy): Bacteria > Chloroflexota > Limnocylindria > Limnocylindrales > CSP1-4 > CAIXZV01. The sequence continues at coordinate 1,279 of CAWIFB010000051.1, forward strand.
CCGCGACGAGCTGGCGACCCACGGGGTCGTGGTCGTGGACGGGGACGACCTGGCCCGGATCCCGCGCCGGATGGTGCCCCGGGTCCGCCGCAAGATCGGCACCGTGTTCCAGGACTTCAAGCTGCTGCCGCGCAAGACCGTCTGGGAGAACGTCGCGTTCGCGCTCGAGGTCACGGGCACGCCCGGCCGGCGGATCCGGCCGGCGGTTGACCGCGTCCTGGCGCTGGTCGGGCTGACCGCTCAGGCGGCCCAGTATCCGACCCAGCTGTCCGGCGGCGAGCAGCAGCGGACGGCCATCGCCCGAGCGCTGGTCCACGACCCGCGGATCATCATCGCGGACGAGCCGACGGGCAACCTGGACCCCGTGATCAGCTGGGAGATCATCCAGCTCCTGCTCCGGATCAATGAGCTCGGGGTCACGATCCTGATGGCGACCCATGACGCCGAGATCGTCACTGCCCTGCGCAAGCGCGTGATTGCGCTCGAGGACGGCCGGGTCATCCGCGACGAGGCCGGCGCGGCCTACCACCGCGAAGACTGACCGTGTTCACCTTCGTCGCGTTCTCGCTGCGCCGGGCCTGGCAGGGATTCTGGCGCAACGCCCTGATGAGCCTCGCGGCCACCCTGACGATGGTGCTGATGCTCCTGCTGCTGTCGGGGTTCTTCATCCTCCAGAACGTCCTGCTGGCCAGCCTCGGCTTCGTCGAGGACAAGGTCGAGGTGGTCGCCTACGTCCAGACGACGTCCACCCAGGCGCAGGTGGACGAGCTGGTCGGCCGGCTCGATGCGATGCCGGAGGTGGCCTCGGTCGAGTTCATCTCGCGCGACGAGGCGCTCCGACGCTTCCAGGAGGCGCAGGCGGCCCAGGGCCGGGACGACCTGACGAAGTATCTCGAGTCCAACCCGCTGTACGCGAGCGTCAACGTCAAGCTGCGCCGGCCGTCGGACCTCCAGGTCGTCAGCGACGCCCTGCAACCCGAGAACGAGCCGATCGTGCGCAACGTCCTCAACATCGACGCGCTGGTGGACCGGGTGACGACCGTGACCGGGTTCGTCCGGACCGCGGGCGTGGTCATGGTCGCCGTTGTCGGGCTGATCGTGCTGTTCATCATCGTCAACACGATCCGGCTTGCCGTCGTGGCGCGGGCCGAGGAGATCGAGATCATGCGGCTGGTCGGCGCCTCCGACGCGTTCATCCGCTGGCCGTTCGTGTTCGAGGGCGCCCTCGTGGGGCTGCTCGGCGCGTTGATCACGCTGGGGCTGCTGGCGGCCGGCTCAGAGCCGATGTCGGAGGCCATGGTCGGGTTCTTCAACGTCCTGCCGCTGCGGCTCGGTTCGCTCGCCCGGGACACCGCGCTGATCGTGCTCGCGACCGGCCTCGGGCTGGGCGTGCTCGGATCCTGGGTGTCGGTCCGGACGTACCTCATCCGCTGACGGGGTCCGGGGACCGTTCCCGGGACCGGAGGTACGCTGGACGCACGTTCCTCCCGCAGGCCGATCGAGATCTCCAATGCCAATGGACCAGCCCGCCCCCGAACCAGAGCCCGTTCCCGCGGGCGCCCTCCCGACTCCCGATTCGCCCGACGAGACCGCGGCGCCCGATGCCCCCGTGGCAGCCCATGACCCGGCGCCGCCCGCGCTCGCCGGGGCGCCTGTGATCCAGGCCCCGCGTCGCTCGAATGCCGCCCTGATCGCGATCGCCCTGATCGCGATCGTCGCGGGCTCGGCGCTGTTCGTCTCGGGCTGGACGCTGGGTCGCCAGTACGCGCTCACGCCGGGGACGCCGGCGGACGAGGCCCAGGCGTTCCAGCCGTTCTGGGACACGTACCGCGCCGTCACCGAGCGCTATGCCGGCGGGCCTGTCGACCGCAAGTCGGTCATCGAGGGCGCGATCAAGGGGATGATCACCGCGCTGGGTGATCCCTACTCCCAGTACCTCACGTCCGACGAGTTCAAGGGATCGCTGCGCGACATCTCGGGCGAGTTCGAGGGGATCGGGGCAACGATCGGGACCGTGGACAGCACCGGCGCGACCACGTCATGCACCATCCTGGGACCCGACTGCCGGCTGGCCATCGTCGAGCCCCTCGCCGGGTCACCCGCCGAAGAGGCGGGGCTGCTGGCCGGCGATGTCGTCGACAAGATCGACGGGACCTCGCTCGACGGGCTGACCGTCGACCAGGCGCGGGATCGCGTGCGGGGACCCCGGGACACGAAGGTCACGCTCACGATCGCCCGCGGCGTCGAGCCGGCGTTCGAGGTCACCATCGTCCGCGCCGTGATCGTCCAGCAGGAGGTCGAATCGAAGACCCTCGCCAACGGCAGCGTCGGTTACATCCGGCTGTCAGGGTTCTCGGACCATGCCGCGCAGCAGTTCGACCAGGTCGTGGCCGGGGACGTCGCAGCCGGGCGGACGCGCCTGATCCTCGACCTGCGCGGCAACCCGGGCGGGTTCATCACCGCGGCGCGCGACATCGCAAGCCAGTTCCTGGCGGACGGCACGATCTTCTGGCAGGAGGACGCGTCGGGGACACTGACCGAGACCGTCGCACTCCCAGGCGGCGCCGCAACGGATCCGTCGATCCGGCTCGTCGTGCTCGTGGACGGGGGATCCGCCTCGGCGTCGGAGATCGTCGCCGGGGCGCTCCACGACCGGGGCAGGGCCACGCTCGTGGGCAGCAAGACCTTCGGCAAGGGGACGGTCCAGCAGTGGACGCAGCTCGAGGGTGACAACGGCGGCTTCCGGCTGACGATCGCGAAGTGGCTGACCCCGAACAGGACCTGGGTGCACGGCGCGGGCATCGAGCCCGATGTCGTGGTGACGGCCGCACCCGCGCGACCGGGTGACGATCCGGATCTGGATGCGGCGCTCGAGATTCTCGGCGTCGGTGCCGGTGCCGTCGGGGCGGGGGCCGGCACCGGTCCGTGACCCGAGCGCTGTGTGCCGAGCGCCGAGCGGTGAGCGGTGACGCGGTGACGGTGAGCGCTTGCACTGCTCGCGGTGATCGGGTACGGTGCCCGAGAACGAAAGGAGGTGATGTGCAGTGATCGACAGTAGTAGTTGCTGCACCACCTCGGCGGAGATCGGCGCCTAGAGTCGATCCCGACGGGTGGTCGGTAGCAATTCGAACGCCGGTCCGCGTGCGGACCGGCGTTCGTGCGTCCGCCGCCGGACGCCGCGGCGCCCGGCCCGTGGCACAGTGATGCGCAGCGGAGCCAACGGGTCCGGGCCGGCGCGGGCATCCCGCCAGAACGAGAGGAGCACACCATGGGCGACACGATCGCCCAGAACCGTCGAGCGCGACACGAGTACAGCGTCGAGGAGACGTTCGAGGCCGGGATCGTCCTGCGAGGAACGGAGATCAAGAGCATCCGCGCCCACAGGGTGAGCCTCGCGGATGCCTACGCGCGCATCGACCGGGGCGAGGCCTGGATCGTGGGCCTGCACATCGCCCCGTGGGAATCGGCCGACGTCCGCTTCAACCACGAGCCCAAGCGCTCGCGCAAGCTGCTCCTCCACCGCGACGAGATCGACGAGCTCCTGGGCAAGACCAAGGCGAAGGGCCTGACCCTGGTGCCCCTCCGGCTGTACATCACGGACCAGGGGCGGGCCAAGGTCGAGCTTGGGCTGGCGCGCGGCAAGCAGACCTGGGACCGCAGGCGCGAGATCCAGGAACGCGACGCCAAGCGCGACACCGAGCGGGCGGTGTCCGAGGCGCGACGGCGCTAGGCACGGCGACGAACGGCGCCTGATCGAGGCAGGAGGCAGGAACATGCGGCTGGCGCGGATGATCCAGGCGGTCGACGCACACGCGGCGGGCGAACCGGGCCGGGTGATCGTGGGCGGCGTGCTGGACGTCCCCGGCGCCACCATGTTCGACAAGATGCGGCACCTGGCCGAGCACGGCGACGGGTTGCGCCGGCTGATGCTGCGCGAGCCGCGCGGATACCCGGCGCTGTGCGCGAACGTGATTTTGCCGGCCACCCACCCGGAGGCGGACGCGGGGTACGTGATCATGGAGCAGGTCGAGTACCCGGGGATGTCCGGCACCAACACGATCTGCGTGGCCACGGTCCTGCTCGAGACCGGGATGCTGCCGATGCACGAGCCGCTCACCGAGGTCACGCTGGAGGCACCGGCGGGGCTCATCCGCATCCGGGCGACGTGCGCCAACGGCAAGGTCACGGGGGTCACCTTCCGCAACGTCCCGGCATTCGCCACCCACCTCGACACGCCGGTCGAGGTACCCCAGCTGGGCACGGTCACCGTCGACGTCGCCTACGGCGGCATGTTCTACGTGATCGCCGATGCCGAAGCGCTGGGGTTCCGGCTGGTGCCCGATGAGGGCCGGGACATCACCCGGGTCACCGAGATGATCAAGGCGGCGGCGGCCGAGCAGCTGCCCGTGGTCCATCCCGACCAGCCGGGGTTTGCCGGGATCACAATCGGGCAGCTCTCGGGACCACCCCATGACCCGCGGAACTCGTGGCGAAACGTGACGACGGTATCGACGGGCGCGGTCGACTGGTCGAGACCCTCGACCTGGACCGGCGTCATCGACCGGTCCCCGTGCGGAACGGGGACCTGCGCAAAGATGGCGGTGCTCCACGCGAAGGGTCGCCTCGGGATCGGCGAGGATTTCCGCCACGAGGGGATCCTGGACACGGTGTTCACGGGTCGCCTCGAGGAGGAGACGCAGGCCGGCGGGCGCGCGGCGGTCGTGCCGTCCATCACGGGCACCGCATGGATCACCGGGTTTGCGAGCTACGTCGTGGATCCCTCCGACCCGTTCCCCGACGGGTTCACGGTCGGCGACCTGTGGTGAGGCGTCAGCGCAGCAGGTAGCGACGGCTGAGCGGCACCTCGGCCACCGGATCCACCGCGAGCCGGTGTCCGGCCAGCGAGACCTCCCCGCTGCGGACGTCGATGTCCACCGGGACGCTCGCCCGGTTCGCCCAGAGATCACCGCGCGTCAGATTCCGCACGCCGCGGACAGGAATCAGCGCGCGACGGGTCGCCAGGCGGCTTCTAAGCGGACCATAGTCCATATCATGGGCCACGAAGGTCGCCGCGAGCAGCGGTGCGGTGCCGGACGTGCCACCCCAGTCGGGCCGGTAGCGCGTCGGCTCGGCGCGCTCGAGCGACGCGTTTCCATCGCCCAGCGGTCCCCAGGCAGGGAACCCACCCTTGAACACCCACTCCGGCTTGACGCCGAAGAACGCGGGCTTCCACAGCACGATGTCGGCCATGCGTCCCGGCCGCAGCGACCCGACATGATCGGCAACGCCGTGGGTGATCGACGGGTCGATCGTCAGCTTGGCCAGGTAGCGCAGGACGCGGGCCGTGTCGTCGAGGTCATCGGGATCCGTGAGCCCGGGGTCGGCGGGCAGGCCGGGGACGCCGTCCGCGGCTTGTGATCGCCGCCACGCCTTCATCACGTGCGCCAGCTGGACCGTGCGCCGGACCGTCTCGCCGATCCGGCCCATCCCCTGCGAGTCGGAGTTGATGATCGCGATGGCGCCCAGCTCGTGGAGCGGTCCCTCGGCGGCCATCCGCGCCTCGATCACGCGCTCGAGAACCAGCTCGAGGTCACCGGGGACGCCCCACGACAGGCCGTGGTTGAGCATCGTCATCGGCACGTGCTCGACGGCCGTGTGCACGCCGAACGGCAGCGTGGGCGTGGTCGATGAGCAGATGATCGACGGCTCCCGCACCAGGCCCAGCAGGTCCGGCACGTGACCGCCGCCGGAGCCTTCGACGTGGTACGCGTGGACCGTGCGACCGGCGATCGCCGCCACGGTGTCCTCGAGCTCGGCCGACTCATGGAGCCCGTCCGTGTGCAGGCTGACGGTGAGGTCCCGGGCGTCGGCGTAGCGCAGGACGTGGTCGATCAGCTCCGGGTACGCCCCATTGTCCTCGTGGATCTTGAACCCGAGCGCGCCCGCCTCGACGAGCGCATCCAGGTGGCCGTCCTCCGCGGCGCGGGCACCGGCCTGGAGCCCGATGTTGAGCGGCCAGCCCTCGAGCGCTGCGAGCGTGCGCTCCATCGCCCATGGCGGCTCCTCGAACCCGGCGGTGATCAGGGTCGTGACCCCTGCTGACAGCGCGGGTGGCAGGAGCTCGGGCCCGATGGTGTGGACGTGCGTGTCGACGGCTCCCGGCGTCGCGATCAGGCCGTACGCCATGTACGCCTTGGTGTGCGGCCCGATCACCAGGTCGATGCCGTCGCTGATCTCCGGGCTGCCGGATCTCCCGATGCCGGCGATCCGGCCATCCTTGATCCCGATGTCGGCCTTGATCACGCCCAGCGTGGGATCGACGACAAGCGCCCCCGTAAGCAGGATGTCGAGCTCCGACGGGCCAGCGGCCGCGTCGGACTGCGCCATTCTCGAGCGGAGGTTCCGGGCGTAGCCCCAGACCGGCTCGTCGCCTCGCGCGGTGCGGTCGTCCTCGACGCGGATCCACAGGTTCGTGTCGCCGAGGCGGACCCGGTCGCCCGTCGTCGGGCCGTACCGGGCCCGGTACTCCTGCGCCGAGAGCCTGGTCACCGGCCGGCCTCCCCGGCATACCGGACCAGGCGGACGGTCTTCGTCTCCCCGGGCTCCCAGCCGACGTAGCCGCCCGCGGGCAGGTCGAGCCGGAACCCGCGCGCGACATCGCGGTCGAATGCCAGCCGGGAGTTGACGCGGTGGAACGGGTAGTGGGACGAGACGCGGATCCGCCGCCGGGAGCGGCTGGTCACCGCGAGCTCGATCGCATCGCGGGCAGCGTTGATCTCGACGTCGGCGGGATCGCCGATGACGAGGGCCCCCGGTCCGAGTGGATCCGGCGGCTGACCACGTCCCAGCGGGTCCACGATGGCGATCACGCGGGACCCGTCGCCGAACAGGACCTCGAGCCGGACCTCGTCCAGGATCTCCCGCACGCCATCGAGCACGTCCTCCGGCTCGACGGCGGACCGGCCGGCCGCCTCCACCTCCGGATAGCCCATCCCGGCGCGCGCGGCCTCGAGCATCGCGTCACAGATGATCGCCACCGCCTCGGGATGGTTGAGCGGGAGACCCGCGGCGCGGCGGCGCCGGGCGAGCTCCGCCGCGGTGAAGATCTGGAGGCGCTCCTCCTCCCAGGGGATCAGGCGCATCCCGCGATGGTAGCGTCGCGTCGGGAACCGAATACGGTCGACGGCCGTCCGACGAGTGGGCGTCCGGACGAGCGAGGCAGGCACATGAAACGTCTCATGGCGGGGTTGCTGGCAATGACGCTGGCGGCAGGATGCGGGGCAGGCGCGACGGGGAGCGACGGGATCGAGCTCGCCGCGGCCAACGTCGCCCATATCTCAGGAACGGCGGACGACGCGGCACGCGCCGGATCCGCCGTCAATGCGTTTGGCCTCGCCCTGTATGCGCGAATCGCGGCGGACGCGCCCGGCAACCTCGTGATCTCGCCGGCGAGCATCGCGCTCGCCCTGTCGATGGCGCGGGCAGGCGCTCGCGGCCAGACCGCGGCCGAGATGGACGCCGTGCTCCACGACCTGGGCACCGATGCGCATGCCGCGTGGCTCGCGAGCCTCGACTCGGCGCTCAATGCGAGAACCGGGCAGTTCCCCGACCTGTCGGGGACGCAGCGTGACGTGACGCTGCGAATCGTCAACGCGCCGTTCGCCCAGCGCGGGCTCGCGCTCGAGCAACCGTACCTGGACGCGCTGGCTGGGCGCTTCGGCGCCGGGCTGCGCCTCGTGGACTACGTGGCGGCCAGTGAGGCGGCACGGCAGCTCATCAACGGCTGGGTCTCGGACCAGACCGAGCAGCGGATCACGGAGCTCCTCTCACAGGGCGACATCGACGTGATGACGCGGCTCGTCCTCGTCAACGCGATCTACCTCAAGGCCGCCTGGGTGACGCCGTTCGCGGAGGAGGCGACCTCGACCGCACCGTTCACCCGACCCGACGGCACGACGGTCGACGTGCCGATGATGCACGGTGGCGGCGAGCTGCCCTATGCCCAGGGCGACGGATGGCGAGCGGTCCAGCTCCCGTACGTCGGCGGCAAGCTGGCGATGCTGGTGATCGTCCCGGACGACATGGCCGCGTTCGAAGGGAGCCTCGATGACCAGGACCTGTCGGCGATCGTGAGCGGCCTGGACAGCCACGAGGTGATCCTCGGCCTGCCGAAGTACGGGGCGGAGTCGCGCGTGGAGCTGGGTCCCGTCCTCGCCGCCCTCGGCATGCCCACGGCGTTCACCGACGCCGCGGACTTCTCCGGGATGACGACCCAGGAGCGGCTGCTCATCTCCGCGGTGATCCACCAGGCGAACATCGACGTCGATGAGAAGGGGACCGAGGCAGCCGCCGCCACGGCCGTCGTCATGCGGGAGACCGCGGCGCCGTCCGACGTGGTCACGCTGACGGTCGACCACCCGTTCCTGTTCGCGCTCCGGGACGTCGACACGGGCGCCGTGCTGTTCCTGGGCCGGATCACCGACCCTGCGAAGTCCGGCGGGTAGCCCTGCCACCGGCCGGCGGGTAGCTGCCACCGGCCGGCGAAGCGGGCGCCCGGGCCGTGGCGTCGTGCCGGCGGCTCGGCGCGACGCCCGACGCCTGCCCTGCCTGGTGCTACCATTCGCCCCCCGAACGGTGGTTCGGTCCCGTGGGGATGCGTGGTCTCGACAGGGCTTGGCTGCCAGGGAACGCGAGCCGAGGTGCCGTCAGGCCTCGTTAAACCGGCGGCAAAACGAAGTAACTGCCAACAAGCAGCCTGCTCTCGCCCTCGCCGCTTAGGCGGTAAGGTGAGCGTGGAAGCGGCCTCCCCTTCGCGGGCCGTGGAAGCGTCACTCAGCGAAGGTGCAGCCCGGACGAGCGTCACGTAGTCCGGAGTCAAGCCCGATCTAGGGACACGTGACTGGGCCGGACGGAAGCCTGCCGATGGGCGTCCGACCGGCTGACGAAAATCATCGGACACGCTCGTAGTGGGTCCTGGCGAAGGGTTCTGGACGGGGAGTTCGACTCTCCCCCATCTCCACCACTTCTCCCGCATGCCGCCGTGCGGCGGCGGCCATCCGGCGGCGCCGCGCGCGCCCCGCATGGTGTTGTGGCCCTGAGTGTCGCCTGGCGGCTCCTGGCCGCCGACATCACCATCGCGGGCGGTCGTACCCGAGGTCGGCACACCGGTGATCCTGCCCAAGGTCCGCGATCCGAGGTTCATCACCGTGCGTCGCGGTGGCAGCCTCGATGACGGGGACCACCGCCTGCTCGCGGCCTGGGCGGCCGACTGCGCGGAGCACGTGCTGCACCACTTCGCGCAGGCACGGCCGGAGGACGACCGGCCTCGCCGGGCGATCGACCTGGGGCGCGCCTGGGCACGTGGTGAGATCCCGTGGGCGAAGGCCCGCACGGCGGCCGGCCACGCCAACGCCGCGGCCAGGGACCTGCGCGGGCCGGCGCGGCACGCCGCCTACGCTGCCGGCCAGGCTGCGGCGGTGGGCCATGTGGCGGCCCACGAGCTTGGTGCCGCCGCCTACGCAGTCAGGACCGCCCGTGCGGCCGCCGATGACGGGGAGCGCGAGGAGGCCGGCCGCCGCGAGTGTCGCTGGCAGCGCGCGCAGCTGCCCCGCGAGATCCGGGACCTCGTGCTCGACGACCAGCGACTGCGCAACGAGCTGTGCTGGTTCGCGTTCGACTGCTGACACCGCCCGGTCGCGCCGGCCACCACGCCAGCAGGTCCGGTCGAGGTGACGGGCGCTCGAGGTCGAGGCCGAACGCGCCGTCCCGGGCTGACCGGGCCGAGACGGAACCGCGGGTGCTACGATATTGGGCGAATGACCAATATCGATCGCGGCACGCGACGGGGACGCGGTGATGCGACGCGTCGAAAGATCTCACGAGCTGCCGTCGAGCTCGTCGCCGAGCTCGGCTGGGACGCCGTCACGACGCGCGCCGTCGCGACGCGCGCCGGTGTCAACCCGGCGCTGGTCCATTACCACTTCGGATCGATGGATGCCCTGCTCCGCGGCGCCGTCACGTCCGCGATGGACGAAGAGATCGGACAGGCCGCGCGACCGTTCGCCAACGGGGCATCTCTGGGCAGCGGGCTTGCGGGCGCGGTCGACGCCGTCGGCCGGTTCGACCCTCGATCCCCCGCCTCCAGCCTGCTGATCGAGGCGATGGTCCGGGCGATGCGGGACCCAGAGCTCGCCGAGGCCATGGCGGGTGGCGTCCGCAAGTTCCGTGCCCTGGTGGCCGAGCGCGTCCGCATTGCGACCGCCGCAGGCGAGTCACCGGCCGGCCTGCCGGAGGCCACCGGCGTGCTCGTGGCGGCCGCGCTCGACGGCCTCCTGTTCCACCGGATCATCGATCCGGCGACCGATATCGACGGCTTCCGCGACGTCCTCCTTCGCCTGACAGACCCGGCACCGGCGAACGGCGCAACACCCGAGACCACCCCGCACCCGGAGCGCACGGATCTCGCCCAAGGAGGCACGCCATGACCGAGGACGCCGTTCATACCCGACCACGCACCGAGGCAGACGCGGCGCCCCCCGCGCGCAACGGGCATGACGGGGCCACGGTCCGGTTCGAGGGCGTGTCGAAGACGTTCGGGGCGGGCCAGGTCGCGGTGCACGCGCTCCGCGGCGTGGACCTGCAGATCGAGGCCGGCCAGTTCGTCGTCGTGCTCGGTCCAAGCGGCTCCGGCAAGACGACGCTGATGAACATCGCGGGCGGGATCGAGACGGCGACCGACGGCCGGGTCACGGTCGGCGACCGCGACCTCGGCGGCCTCGACGACGAGGCGCTCACCACCTATCGGCGCGAGGACGTGGGCTTCATCTTCCAGTTCTTCAACCTCGTCCCGACCCTGACCGCCGTCGAGAACGTGGCGCTCGTCGCCGAGCTGGTCGGAAAGGGCGAGGCGGACGCCCGCGCCGCCCTCGACGCGGTCGGGTTGAGGGATCGCGTGGATCACTTCGCGAGCGCGCTCTCCGGCGGGGAGCAGCAGCGCGTCGCGATCGCCCGGGCGCTCGTCAAGTCGCCCCAGATCCTGCTGTGCGACGAGCCCACCGGGTCGCTCGACGCGGATGTCGGTCGCTCGGTCCTGGGCGTGATCCACCGGCTGGCCCGGACCGACGGCCGGACTGTGATCCTGGCCACCCACAACTCGATCATCGCCACGATGGCCGACCGCGTCCTCCGGCTGCGCTCCGGCGAGATCGTGGACGACACCCTCCAGGCGAGCCCGGTTCGTCCCGAGGAGGTGACCTGGTGAGGCTCCTCCGGCGCTCGATGGTCCGGGAGATCCGGGCGCGCCGCGGCCCGTTCCTCGCCGTCGTCGTGACGGTCGTCCTCGGCGTCGCCCTGTTCGGCGCCTCGTACGACGCGTTCCTGAACCTGACCGCCTCGTACGAGCAGCTGTACGCAGAGAACCACTTTGCGGCTGTCACCGCCGTCGCCGGGGATCCGGCTGCCGTTGCGCAGGCAGCCGCGGCGGTCCCGGGTGTCGAGGCGACAGGGACCCGGTCCGTTTCGGACACGCCCATCCGCGTGGGCGATCACCAGCTGCTCGGACGAGCCATCGGGCTGCCCGCCGACGGCAGCGAGGCCCCCGTGGACAACGTCCTGGTGCTCGATGGCGGGCGGCTCGATCCGTCGGTGCCCAACGGCGTCCTGGTCGAGAAGCACATGGCCGACCACTTCCAGCTGGTGCCGGGTGATTCGATCGAGATCCTGGGCGCGTCGGGCTGGCAGCAGCTCCAGGTCCTGGGCATCGTCTTCTCGCCGGAGTACATCTGGCCGGCCAGGAGCCGCCAGGAAGTGTTCGTCCTGCCCAGCGACTTCGGCGTGATCTTCGCGCCCGAACCGCTGGTCGCGGGCCTCGCGCCGGACACGGTCCACGGCCAGGCGCTTGCCTACATCCCAGCGGACAAGGCCGCCGACGCGACGGAGCCCGCGAGCGCGGCGATGCGCAACGCGGGCGCGCTGGACGTCATGACCAAGGCCGAGCAGCCATCGAACGCCGCGCTCCAGGAGGACGTCAGCGGGTTCGGCGAGCTGTCGCTCGCGTTTCCGATGATGTTCCTCGGCGCGGCGGCGTTCGCCACGTTCGTGCTGCTCGGCCGGATGATCGCCTCTCAGCGCGCGATCATCGGCACACTGCGCGCCAACGGCATGGACCGGCGGACGATCATCGTCCACTACACCAGCTTCGGGCTCGCCGTCGGCATCGTCGGGTCGGTCATCGGCGCCCTCCTGGGTGCGCTGCTGGCGGGCGTGATCAGCACGCTGTACACGGGCGAGCTGGGCATCCCCAGCCGGGTCACCGACGTCCGCCTGACCACCGTGCTCGAGGGCGTCGCGATCGGGATGCTGGCCGCCGTGGCGGCCGCCTACCTGCCCGCCCGCCGGGCGACCGCGCTGCGACCCGCCGAGGCGATGCGCGGGAGCGTCCCGATGGGGCAGGGACACGAGAGCCTCGCCGAGCGCCTGATCCCGCCGCTCCATCGCATGCCCGTTCGCTGGCGGGTCGCCCTGCGCGGCATCGGGCGCCATCCACGACGCAGCCTCGCCACCATCGGCGGCGTGGTGATGGCGTCCACGCTGATCCTGGCCTCGTGGGGGATGATCGACACGATCGACATCCTGATGCACCGCCAGTTCGTGGACATCATCCGGCAGGACGCGTCGGTCTACCCGATCTCGCCCGTCGGGCAATCGGAGCTGTCGGCGATCGCGGCGGTCGACGGCGTGGCTGCCGTGGAGCCCGGAGCCGAGTGGAGCGTCGCCGTCGCCTCGAGCTCGGGGACCTACCTGACCCAGCTGACCGCGCTCGAGCCGGGAACCACCATGCACGGGTTCTTCGATTCGAGCTGGCACGAGGTCTCACTGCCGTCGCAGGGCGTCCTCCTGGGGTCCGCGCTTCGCGACCGGCTCCAGGTGAACGTGGGTGACACGGTCCGCCTGAGCCTCGCCACGCGGGCGCTGCTCGCGGGCGAGAGCGCCGCCGGCAGCGGGGCCTTCGCGGTGGACGCGTCGGTCGCCGGGTTTGTGAACGAGCCGCTGGGCACGCCGGTGTACGCGTCGCTGCCTTATGTCTCTGGCCTCATCGGACCGGCGGCGGCCGGATCCGCGGCGCTCGAGAACGTGGCGTACGTGCGCTATGCGCCCGGCGCCGATGCCGATGCCGTCGCATCACGGCTGCGGTCGCTCGACGGGGTCGCGGCGGTGATCGACAACCACGCGCTGTTCGACCTGATGAACCAGTTCCTCGGCCTGTTCTACGTGTTCATCGGCGTGATGGTGGTCCTGGGCGGCATCCTCGCGTTCGCCCTGATCTACAACACGCTCGTGGCCAGCATCTCGGAGCGGGCGACCGAGATCGCCGTGCTGCGGACGCTGGGCATGCCCAGCCGCACGATCTCGCGGCTGATCACGGGCGAGAACCTGCTGCTGACGGCGATCGGCCTCGTGCCGGGCCTGCTGATCGGATACCTGGTGTCGGCCCTGTTCATGACCTCGTTCTCGTCGGACATGTTCCGGTTCGACCTCGAGGTCCGCCCGACGACGCTGCTGCTGACCGCGGCCGCGATCGTCGTCACAGGGCTGCTGTCGCAGATCCCGGCGCTGGGAGCGGTGCGCAACCTCGAGCTCGGACGGATCGTGCGCGAGCGCGCCACGTAAGGGCGCGGGCGGCGAGGTCTCGAGGTCAGCTGAGCTGCGCCGCCGCCGTCAACAGGAGCACCAGGATCCCGAGGGCCGCCATCCCGTCCATCGCCAGGGTCAGGAGCTCGAGCGTCCGTCCGCGACCGATGTCGCTCGTCTCGGCCAGCCCCGCGGCAAGCCGGTCGACCCCGATGGCCAGCGCGACCATGGCCACGACGACCAGGTGCTTGATCAGCATCAGCGTGGACCACGTGGACGCGAACGAGCCGACGCCCGCATATCGCCCGTCCCTGACCAGGAGGTAGATGCCGGTGACGATGAACAGGACGACCCCGGCCAGCAGGATCGGCAACGCGCGACGCTCGATGGCCGGCACGATCCGGGCGAGGGCTGGCCCGTCGAGCGAGCGCGCGAGCACGGGAAGCACGATCCGGGACAGGATCCCGTAGTACCCCAGCACCACGACCATAGCCAGCGCGTGGAGCCAGAGCGCGATGAGGTGGGTGGCGTCCATGTGATCCTCGGAGCGGGATGAGGGCGACGACGCGCGGGCCGGCCGCTGCCGCAGGATCCCGCGTGACGCGGCACGGCGCCAAGCGCCCGATGGCCCGGTCTGGGCGGGCCGGGTCACCCGGTATGGTCGGTCGATCGGCCGGGTTCAATCGGTCGGGCGGCCCGCTCCCTTAAGCCGCCCCAGTCCCGCTCTTGTCCCTGGCGATCGCGTCCGCGCGGCCGGTCCGGTCCGGGAGCGGTATCGTCGCCGCCGCGATCCCGGCCAGGACGAGACCGCCGCCGAAAAGCTGCGGCGGCGACGGTCGCTCACCCACGAGCAGCGCGGCAAGGATCGTGGCCGTGATCGGGTTGAGCAGGAGGAACGAGGCCGTCCGCGCGGCGGGCACGAGTCGGACGCTCGCGACCGTGAGCAGCTGGCCGCCAACGGCGACCACGGCGAGCCAGCCGATCGCCAACGCCGGGACGACATCGAGCCGCGCCGGCACGAGCGACGCCGGGTCGCCGACCAGGACGAGCGTCCCGAGCGCGAGCGCGCTCACGGCAAGCGTCGCGAAGGCGATCGTGGATCCCTCGAGCCCGTCCGATCGCGACCAGCGCCGCCCGAGCAGGAGGTACAGCGCGAACGAGACCGCGGCCAGCAGCCCCCAGGCCAGACCGGCACGATCGGCGGAGGCTGGGTCGAGCTCGGCGAGCAGGGCCGTACCCGCGAGCGCGAGAAGGAGCCCCGCGAGCACGCGGCGCGTGAGCCGCTCGGGCAGCAGCAGCGGCGCCAGCGTCGCCGCGAGGATGGCGTACAGCCCGGCGACGAAGGACGCGATGGTCGCACCGACATGGGACACGGCCAGGTTCATCGATGCGAGGAAGATCGGGCCGCCGAAGACCGCGATCAGGAGCAGGCGCGCGAGGCGGTGGCCGGTGCCCGGTATCGCCGACCCGGCAGCTCCGGCGCGCGTGACCATCCGCGGGGACCACCGGAGGATCGACAGCAGCACGACCAGGGCCAGGAGCGCCACCACGCTCCGGTAGAACGCGACCGCGATCGGGGAGAACGATCGGAGGGCGAGCGCCGTGGCGACGTACGCGGAGCCAAACCCCGTGGCGGCGATCGCCGCGAACAGCTCGCCGCGGAGGGGACGGAAACCGGCCGGATCACGCATTGCGCGATGGTGCGCCCTCGATCGCGGGTGCGCAGCGTGTCCGCGCCGTGGCGCCATGAACACCGTAGGCTCTGACCCAGCAGCGGAGGAGGTCGAACGTGACTGATCGCCTGCGGGTCGCCGTGGTGGGGCCCGGGTTCATCGCCCAGCGACACCTCGAGGTACTGAGCACCGAGCCGGACGTGGAGCTGGTCGGCGTCGTGGGACGCCGGATGGAACAAGCCGGGATCGCCACGCGACGGTTCGGCGGCCGGCCGTACGACCACCTCGAGGCGATGCTGGACCATGAGCGGCCGGAGGCGGTGTGGGTGTGCGTACCACCCAACCAGCACGGCGCCCTCGAGCTCGCGCTGCTGGAGCGGGGGATCCACCTG
Source organism: uncultured Chloroflexia bacterium (assembly GCA_963835335.1). Taxonomy (GTDB): domain Bacteria; phylum Chloroflexota; class Limnocylindria; order Limnocylindrales; family CSP1-4; genus CAIXZV01. The sequence continues at coordinate 16,973 of CAWIFB010000051.1, forward strand.
TTCACGGAGAAGCCGCTCGCAGCCGACCTCGAAACGCCGGTCCGGATCGCCCAGGCGATCGACGACGCGGGGGTCATCGCCGGGGTCGCGTATCACTGGCGGGCGATGGACACGCTGCGCGAGGTCGACCAGATCCTCGCAACCAACCCTGCGCGGATGGTGACGGGGCAGTGGCACGACACCATGCCGGATGTCGCCTGGTGGCGGAACGAGGCGGCGGGCGGCGGCCAGATGGTCGAGCAGGCCACGCACCTCGTCGATCTGTCGAGGCGCCTGCTCGGCGAGGCTTCGGTGATCGCATCGACCGCCGACCGACACGAGCACGATGCGCGTCCCGGGACGGATGTCGCGGATGTGAGCGCGGCGCTGCTGCGCTACGACGCCGGCCAGACCGGGGTGTTCACGGCGACGTGCATCCTGGGCGGCACCAGCGCCCAGGAGCTGCGCCTGTTCTGCGACGGCCTCGCGATCACGATCCGCCAGCAGGGTGTGACATACGAGGACGGCCTGTCCAAGGCGGTGACGGCGACTGACGGGTTCACCGGCAGCCGCCTCCGGGGCGTGACCGCGACCCGGTACGTCCCGACCGGCAACGACCCGTTCCGCGACGAGGACCGCGCGTTCATCGAGGCGATCCGGACCGGAGACCGGACGCAGCTGTTCAGCACCTACCAGGACGCGCTGCGCACCCATCGGCTGACCTGCGCGATCCGCGACGCCGCGGCGTCGGGGGGAGCCTGACCAGCTACGCGATCCGCGACGCCGCGGCGGCGGGCGGAGCCTGACCTGCTACGCGCCCGGCGCGCCCTGGGGCAGCGGCCGTGCGGCCGCCGGGTGCTCGTCGCCCAGTGCGGTATACAGCTCTTCCTCCTGGGCCATGTGCAGGCGCAGGATCGCATCCAGGCCGTAGAGCACCCGCCTGAGGTCGGTCAGGTCCTCCGGCCCCGGACCCTCGTCCGACACCTCGCGGACCAGCCGGTCGGTGAACCGGATCAGGTGGAAGATCTCGGTGTGGGTCCGGTGCAGCGCGGCCGTGACATCGTCGCTGCCGATCGCGAGAGCGAGCAGCGGGAACACGTCCCGATCCTCGCGCTCCTCGTGCGGCACCAGGGTCTCGAGCAGGAACACCCGGAGCTGCTCGAGCTCCTCGCGCGCCGCCGCGGCAGGCATGGAACCCAGCCGGTCGGCAAGCGCCCGGATCCGCAAGATCGACGGGGCGAGATCCCGGTGCTCGGCGTGCAGCCGCGAGCCGAGCTCCGTCCAGCCCGGGATCTGCGGGACGCGCTCCAGCCCTCCGGTCAGCGCCCGCAGCGCGTTGACGATGACGATCACGTCGATCGCCTCCTGGAGCAGCGCGCCGGCGACCGGGGGCAGGGCACCGGTCGTCGCGACCAGCATCGCGACGATCGACATGCCCATGCCCACCGCGACGCTCTGGACGGCGATCATCCGCGAGCGTCGGGCGATGCGGATGGCTTCCGGAAGGCGGTCCAGCCGGTCGACCGTGATCACGATGTCGGCGGCCTCGGAGCTTGCCGTCGCGCCCCGGGCGCCCATCGCGACGCCGACATCGGCGGCGGCGAGCGCCGGAGCGTCGTTGATCCCGTCGCCGACCATGACCAGCACGCCGTTCGCCTCGGCCCGCTCCTCGGCGACGGCGTCCACCTTCTCGGCCGGTGACCGTTCGGCGAGCACGGCGTCCACGCCGATGGCCGCCGCCACCATGTCCGCGACGCCGTAGTGATCGCCGGTCACCATGACGGTCCGGCGCACGCCGGCACGCCGCAGCGAGCGGATCACGCGAGGCGTCTCGGGCCGGATCGGATCGTCGAGCACGAGCGCACCGAGGAGCTCGCCGTCGACCGACACGTACACGCTGGTCGCCCCCTCGAGGCTCACCCGCCGGCGGACGTCGCGCGCCCAGGGGGCAAGCGCCGCATCGGGGGTCGTGAGCTCCAGCGTGCCCACGACCACCGCCGACCCGCCGATCATGCCGCTGATCCCGCGGCCGGGTACCTCGGTCACTCGCTCGGGAAGCCGCAGTGCGACGCCGCGCTCGCGGGCGCCGCTCACGATGGACGCAGCCAGGACGTGCGGTGACACCTGCTCCAGCGACGCGGCCAGCCCCAGGATCTCGTCCGGCGTCCGCCCGGGCGCCGCGACGACATCGGCGAGGTGCGGACGCCCGGCGGTCAGGGTGCCGGTCTTGTCGAACAGGAGCACCCGGGCTCGCGCGATCGTCTCGAGCGCGCCGCCCCCCTTCACGATGATCCCGCGCCTCGCCGCCCGGCTGATCCCGGCGACGATCGCGATCGGCACGGCGAGCAGCAGCGGACACGGCGTGGCCACGACGAGCACGGCGAGCGCCCGCACCGGGTCTCCGGACACGAGCCACGCGAACCCGGCGATCCCCAGCGTCAGGGGCACGAACAGGAGCGCGTAGCGGTCGGCGAGGCGGACGAACGGCGCCTTCGACGACTGGGCTGCCTCGACCAGGCGCACGATCCCGGCGTACGTGCTGCGCTCCGCAGTCGCGATCGCGACCAGGTCGAACGGCGCACCCGCGTTCACCGTGCCCGAGCTGACGACGGATCCCGGTTCGCGCGTGGCAAGCCTGGCCTCGCCCGTGAGAGCGGATTCGTCGAGCACGGCGGTCTCGCCCGCCACCGACCCGTCGACGGGGACGACCTCGCCCGGCTTGACCAGGATCCGGTCTCCGACCGCGACGTCGCCGATGGGCCGGTCGATGATCTCGCCCCCCTCGTGGCGATGGACGGTCCTCGGCGCGCGCGACACGAGCGCGGACAGCTCGCGATGGGCGCGTCCGGCCGCGAACCGCTCCAGCCAGTCGCCCGTGGCCAGCATCACGGCGATCACCGCGGCCGCCAGCGACTCGCCGAACAGGATCGCGCCGCCGATGGCGAGCACGGCGATGACGTCGACGCCGGCCTCGCGCCGCAGCAGGTCGCGCACGATGGACCCGGCCAGCCACAGGCCGACCACGACCGCGGGAATGGTCCATGCGGCGTGGGCCAGCTGCTCGTGACCGGACAACGCGAGCCCGATACCCAGCAGCAGGCCACCCAGGGTCAGAGCGAGCAGCAGACGCTGGGCGAGCGCGCCGAGGCTCGCGACAAGACGGGTCACCACCCGATCCTAGGCAGGCCCTCCGCCCCGCGGCCGTGCCGGAAGGCACGAATCACCGATCAGTGTGACCCGCCGTCCTCGATCCATCCGAGTCGAGCAGCGCGTCTGCCCACGCGCCCACCCCGCGCCACACGCGCGGCGCCCCGGCGGCCCGGAACGCCTCCGGGCTGGTCGTGGCGCCGACGGCGATGAACGGCGTCCCTGCGGCCGCCGCCATCTCGAGGTCGACCGTCGTATCGCCGACGTAGACCGCCTCGGCGGCACGCACGCCCAGCTCGTCGAGCGCGCTGAGCAGCGCTTCCGGGTGTGGCTTGGAGTGCTTCACGTCATCCGAGTAGCGGGCGGTCTCGAACACGCCCTCGAGGCCGAGCCTCGCGATGTTCGGCTCGACGACGCCGCGCGTCGAGGCGGTGACGAGCCCGAGCCGCACGCCCCGGCGCCGGAGCCTGCGGATGGCGCCGCGGGCCCACGGCAGCGCCCGCGGACGGCCCCGCTGCATCTCGACCGCCCAGCGTGCCGCGACCTCGTCCCAGAGGTGCTCGGGGATGCCCAGCTCGCGATACGAGCTGCGCCAGTCCGGCGTGTACCGCTCCCGGAACCAGGTCCGGTCCATGCTGATGCCGATCTCGCGCAGCACGGCGACGTTGGCGCGGTAGATCAGCGGCATCGTATCGATGATCGTGCCGTCCCAGTCGAACAGGGCGGCCGTGGGCAGCGGGATGCGGGATCGCACGCAACGATCGTAGGGGAGGTGCGGGCCGCAGGTCGCGCCGCGGGTCGCGCCGTAGGGCCCGGCCCCTGCCGGACGCCTGATCAGCCCGCGATGCCGAACCCGATCGCGACGACGCCGAAGGCACCGATGATGATCCCCGACGCCACGGTGAGCCCGCGGATCACTCCCGGTGTCAGCCGGGCACGCAGGCCGGCGACGAGCCCGGTGAGGAGCAGCCACCACCCGGCCGAGCCCAGGAACACGCCGATCACGACGCTGCCAGCGCCGGCGATGCCGCTGCTGCCGGCTCCGATGCTCGCGAACAGCGCCGCGAACGCCAGGATCGTGGCGGGATTCGTCAGCGTGAGGCCGACCATCGAGGCCCACGCGGCTGCCGGATGCCCCAGCCGGCCGCGCTCGGTGACCTCGCGATGGGCGGCCACCGCGGGTGCCGCGCGGAGCGCCCGGACGGCGAGGACCAGCAGGACCACGCCGCCGATGATCCCGAGCGGCCGGTCGATCCCGACCAGGAGCTCGGTCACGGCCGTCAGGCCGAACGCCGCGACGGCTCCGTAGGTCGCATCGGCGGTCGCGACGCCCAGCCCCGAGACCAGTCCGTGCGCCCAGCCGCGGTCGATCGTGCGCCGGATCACGAGCAGGCCGACGGGGCCCAGCGACGCCGCGATCGCGAAGCCGATCGCCAGCCCGCGGGCGAGCAGCCCTGCGTCCATCACCGCCTCGCCCGGGTCACGCCGGACGACAGGACGACGCCCTCGTCGCCGCGGAGGAGCAGCGCGTCCACGACGGCGTCCCCGTCGCGATCGAGGGCTGTCGACAGCAGCACGGCCCAGGAACCGGCCGCGGGCACACGCACCGGATCACCCGTGAGGTTGAGCACGATCCGGACCCGCGCCCGGCCGAGGATGCGGTCGTAGGCGAGCACGCCGTCCGGCGCGGGGCGGCGCATCCACGCCCCCTCCCGGAGCGCCGCCTCGTCGCGGCGAAGCGCCAGCAGACGGCGATGGAGGGCGAGCATCGACCGATCGTCCAGGGCTTGCGTGGCGACATTCAGGGCGAGGGCGTCGGCGGCCATCGGAAGCCATGGCGTCCCCGTCGTGAAGCCGGCGCCCGGCTCCGTGTCCCACGGCATCGGTGACCGCTGCGGATCACGGCCGGCCACGTCGACCACGCGCTCCGGCGGAATGGGGACGTCCGCCAGCCCCAGCTCATCACCGTAGTAGAGGGTCGGCGTGCCCCGCAGGGTGAGCAGCAGCATCGCCGCCACACGGGCCTGTCGGAACCCGACGCGGCTGGCGATCCGCGGCTGGTCGTGGTTGCCGAGCACCCAGCTCGGCCACGCGCCCTCGGGCAGCGCAGCCTCGTACTCGGCGATCGTCGCCGCGATCGCGGTCGCGTTCCACTCGACCGAGACGAGCGCGAAGTTGAACGGCAGCTGGACGCCCCGGCCGTCGTCGCCGTAGTAGCGCACGAGCTGCCCGGGGGGCAGATAGAGCTCGCCGATGAGCAGCCGCTCGCCGGACGCGTCGGCGACCTCGCGCAGCTCGCGCAGATACTCCCCGATGGCCGGGCCGTCGCCATGCCCGAGCGCATTGCGCGGGTCGCCGTGCCCAGTCGCGGGTCCTGGGCCGGCCGGTCCATCACGCCACGGCCAGTCGTCCTTGGCGATCATCCACAGGACGTCGATCCGGAACCCGTCGATCCCGCGCCCGAACCAGAACCGGAGCACGTCCAGCATGGCCGCTCGCACGCTCGGGTTGCGCCAGTCGAGGTCCGGCTGCTCGGGCAGGAACGAGTGATACCAGTACTCGCCGCTAGCCTCGTCCAGCGTCCACGCCGGTCCGCCGAACTGGGCGAGCAGGTCGTTGGGCGGTCCACCGTCCGCCGCGGGAGCCCGCCACACGTACCAGTCGCGGGTGGGCGCCAGGCGGGCCGCTCGGGCCGCGCGGAACCAGGGATGATCCGAGGAGGTGTGGTTGGGCACGAAGTCGAGCACGACGCGGAGCCCGAGGCGATGCGCCTCGGCCACGAGCCCATCGAGATCGGCGAGCGTCCCGAACAGCGGATCCACGTCGCGGTAGTCGGACACGTCGTACCCGAAGTCGCGCATCGGCGAGCGGAATACCGGCGAGATCCAGACGACGTCGACGCCCAGCCAGGCAAGGTAGCCCAGGCGGGAGGTGATGCCCGGCAGGTCACCGATGCCGTCGCCGTTCGTGTCCTGGAAGGATCGCGGGTAGACCTGGTAGATCGCGGCCGTCGCCCACCACGGCCGGAGGGCGTGCGCCACGGCGGGGGTTTGGCTCAGGGCGCGGGGGACGCGGCGGGCGCTGCCGTTGGTGCGGGGCTGCTGGGCGCCGGCGTGGGCGTCGGGCTGGCCGGCTTCGGCGTCGCGGTGGGGCTGGGCGCCGGCGCACTCCCACCGGTGCCGACCATCAGCACGCCGTTGACGGTCGAGTAGTGCGAGTAGTACGTCGTCTGGCGGATGACCTTCCCGGCCGCGTCCTTGACGGTGACCGTGCGCCAGACATCCTTGCCGTCCGTCGGGTATTCCACGCGCTTCGAGGTTCCCTTGCGCAGGCTGCTCGTGTACTCGATCGTGTCCTTCGCCGGACGGACGTTCTTCACGATGGCGGGGTCGATGTGGACCGTCCGGCCGGTCGGGACGCTGTACAGCACGAACGTCACGTAGCCGCTGTTGCCGATCCGGGTGTTGATGCCGCGGATGAGCACCGGGTACGGCGTGTCGTTGGTGAAGCTCATGGTCTGCTTCGAGCCCGAGGCCGAGATGAACACGGTGGCATCGAGCCCCAGCGGGTAGCGCGAGATGTAGTAGTAGTGGTTGCGCCGGGCGTCCATCTTCATGCCCGACTTGAGCGCGGCATTGAACAGCGTCGTCGAGCAGGAGCAGATGCCGCCCGCCAGGGCGCCCTGGGGCTCGGTCTTGCCGTTGATGATGGCGCCGCCGTCCTTGTACCCCTTCTCGCGCGTGACCTCGCCGACGGCGTCCCAGAAGTCGAAAGTCGCGCCGGGCTCGACGACGTAGCCGTTGATGAGCTTGGCCGGGATCCAGATGTTGGCCCCGAAGCCGTTGTTCACGTAGACCGGGAAGTACGTCTTGTGTCGCCCGAGCTCCTTCATCCTGGGAGCCAGCGCCTCGGCCTGGTCGGTGGTCAGGGCGGGCTCGGTGACCGAGACCACCGGCTGGACGACCGGGTCAGGCTGGCCGGACTCGCGCGCCATCAACGCGTCGACGACGAGGGCCCGGGTCGCCGCGAGGTCCATCTGGCGGCCCTCGGCGCTGTCCGACCCGACGATGACCTTGCTGCCGCTGAGCTTGAAGGTGGCGCTCGTCGGTGCCTGGTCGACGTCCTTGGCGACGACGTCCAGCAGCGGGTCGATCCCCGACACGTCGAGGGTGGGCGTGAGCTGCCCGTCCGCGCCCACCGAGTAGGACACGAGCTTCTGCAGCTCGGCGGACGGGATCGTCCAGTGTTCCTTGCCGCGGGTCAGCACGAGGTCCGCCGCCATGCGCTCCCCGGCGGCCTGCGCGGCGGTGGCGGCGGCGGTGCTGATGTCGGGTGTGCGCGTGACGATCGACGCCTGGGCATGCGTCTCAGCCGAGGCGTCCGCACGCGCGATCTGGGCCTCAATGTCCGCGAGCAGCGTCGCCTGGTCGACCATCCGGCCGTCCCGGGCCGGGGACAACGTGAACGTCCCATCGGGGTTCGTGGTCACGGACGCGTTGACCGGGGCGACATCGATCGTCCTGGCCAGCGACGCGATCGCATCGGCCAGCTTCTGCCGGTCATACGTGACGGCCGGCTCGAGCTGGATCCCGTGCAGCGCCGCCTGCGGCACGCCGATCAGGTCCGCGAACGCCTCTCCGCGCCGGCCCGCCGCGATGGCGGCCGCCAGCATGCCGTCCACGTCGGCCTGTCGCCCGATCTCCGCATATCCGATGGTCACATCGCCGTCGGGACCGAGGACATCCACGCGCCCGTTGCTCAGGGTGGCGTATCGGTCGGCAAGCACTGCGCGCGCAGCCGGCACCGAGAGGCCCGAGAGGTCCACGTCGCCGACGTGGACGCCCGGCAGGATGCGCCCGGCGTACTGCTGGCCGTATGCGAAGAGCGCGCCGCCACCGACGCCTGCAACGAGGGCGACGCCGAGCAGGAACGCCAGGCCGAATCGGACCCAGCGCGACCTGCGCCGGGGCGCGGGCGGCGTGGCGGACGGTGCGGCGGGCGGGATCTCGGGCTCGATCGTCATTGGTGCGGCGGATCCTAGCAAGTGGACGCGAAGATCGCGAGGAATCGCGATCGTGCGGCAGTCATGGCGCGGCGTCCACCCCCCATTCGGCCACGGCGGGCCGGCGACCGTCGGGCCGGGTCCGGGGCGCGCCGCTGGTCAGGCGTTGCGGGGAAGGACCACGACCCGGCGGTTCGGCTCCTCGCCGATCGACTGGGTCCCGACGCCCTCGTGATCGCGCAGCGCGAGGTGGACCCAGCGTCGCTCGAGCGCGGGCATCGGCTCCAGCTGGAGCATCTTGCCCGTTTCGAGGACACGCTCGGCGGCGCGCTGGGCCAGCTCTGCCAGCTGTCGCTCGCGCCGTCCCCGGTAGTCCTCGACATCGACCAGGACCCGGGTCCATTGACCCGTGCGCCGCGAGAGCATCAGGTTCACGAGGTGCTGGAGCGCCGACAGGCGCTCGCCCTTGCGCCCGATCAGCGACCCGAGCGCCTCCCGGTCCGCGCCGTCCCCGACGACGTTGAGCCGGCTGGTCTCTCCCTCGCGGATCTCGACGCTCACACCCTCGAAGCCGAGGTGTGCCATGAGGGTCTCGAGGATCTCTCGCCCGGCAGCCAGCGCTTCGGGGGTTGCCTCCGCGGCCTCCAGCTCGGCCCGCTCCATCGCGAGCGAGCCACGGGCCGTGGACAGCTGGGCCATCTCGGCAGGGGTCAGCTCGGTGCTCCCGCGCGAAGGGCGGTCGTCGCGCCGCGGAGGACGATCGG
>CAWIFB010000052.1:0-26735 GCA_963835335.1 uncultured Chloroflexia bacterium
CGGCGTCCGCCGCGTTCTCCACCCGACGATCCGCCGCGACCGCGGCCACCGCTTGACGGGCCGCCGGCGCCGCGCGGCGCGCGCAGCGGCTGCGCCTCCACGTCGCGATGCGGCACGAAGCCTTCCTCGACGGTCCACGGGATCGCGCGCTGGAGCAGCCGCTGGACCCCGCGCAACAGGTCCGCCTCGTCGATGCACACGAGGCTGATCGCGTCGCCCGTCAATCCGGCCCGACCGGTCCGCCCGACGCGATGGACGTAGTCCTCCGGGTTCCACGGCAGCTCGAAGTTGACGACGTGGGGCAGGTCCTCGATGTCCAGGCCGCGGGCGGCGACATCGGTCGCGACGAGGACCCGGACCTCACCGACCTTGAACGCCTCGAGCGCCTTGGTCCTGTCCGATTGCGCGCGGTCGGAGTGGATCGCCGTGGCTTCCACGCCGTGGCGGTCCAGCCACGATGCGAGCCTTGACGCGGCGATCTTGGTCCGCGTGAACACGAGGACCTGGCGCCAGTCGCCCTCGACGATGAGGTGGGCGAGCAGCTCCTCCTTGCGGTCGCGGTCGACGGGGTAGACCATCTGGCGGACCGTCTCCGCCGCCGTCCCGTGCCGCGACACCTCGATCGTCTCGGGATCGTTGAGGATCGACCCCGCGAGGCGCTTGATGTCATCCGAGAAGGTCGCCGAGAACATCAGGGTCTGCTTGCGCGCCACGACCAGGTCGAGGATGCGGCGGATGTCGGGCATGAAGCCCATGTCCAGCATCCGGTCGGCCTCGTCGAGCACGAGGATCTCGACCTGGGCGAGATTGGCTGCGCGCTGCCCGACCAGGTCCAGCAGGCGGCCCGGGGTGGCGACCAGGATCTCGACGCCGGCGCGGAGCTCCTTGATCTGGGGATCGAGCGGCACGCCGCCGTAGACGACCGCCGACCGGAGCGGGACGTGGCGGCTGTAGGTCTTCACCGACTCCGCGACCTGGACCGCGAGCTCGCGGGTCGGCGTGATCACGAGGCAGCGGACGGGATGGCGCGCGGGTGAGAACGACGCGTTGACGTGGCCCTTGAGCCGGTCGAGGATCGGCAGGGCGAACGCCGCCGTCTTGCCGGTGCCGGTCTGGGCGGCCGCAAGGACGTCACGGCCGGCCAGGACGAGGGGGATGGCTCGCTCCTGGACCGGTGTCGGCTCCGCGTAGCCTTCCTCGGCGACCGTGCGCAGGAGGCTGTCGGAGAGTCCCAGCTCTTCGAATTGCAAGGCGGCTCGTGTTCTCCGGTGGCGCCCGCTGGGCGGCGGGTGGCGTTCGTGCGTGCGTGCGTGGCCCGGCGCGGCGCCCTCGCGGGTGAGCCAGGGCGGCTACGGCCGCCGGACGGGGCCGAGCATACCCGACAATGCCGGGCATGGGCGCACACGAGACGCGCGCGACGGACGCCGCCCGGCGGGCCGGGATCCCGTATCGGGTGCATGAATATGCGCACGATCCCCGGTCGGCGCTCCAGGCGGGTGGCCCTGGGTATGCGCTCGAGGCGGTCGAGGCACTGGGCATCGATCCCGGGCAGGTGTTCAAGACGATCGTCGTTGCCGTCGACGAGCGGCTGTCGCTGGCGGTCGTGCCCGCGGATTCCGAGGTCGACCTCAAGGCTGTCGCCGAGGCGCTCGGCGGGCGACGGGCATCGGTCGTGACGGCTGCCGATGCCGAGAGGGCCACCGGCTACGTCCTGGGCGGGATCAGCCCGCTGGGGACCCGGCGACGGCTGCCGGTGGCGCTGGATGCCTCCGCGATGGACCAGCCCGCGATCCACGTGTCGGCCGGGCGGCGCGGCCTCGAGATCGAGCTCGCGGCAACGGACCTCGCCCGCGTGACGGGTGCTCGCGTGGCGCCGATCGCGAGGCGAAACCCGGGTTGACGGTGGTGGTCCCGGACGCCCGGCCCTGGCCTACCCGCTGATCTCCGCCCGCTCCGTCCACAGGGACGACACGAGGAGCGCTCCGACCAGCCACGCAATGACGACGATCACGGCCGTGTTCGCGTCCAGCGGCGGCGTTCCCGTTGCCTGACCGCCCTCCACGCCCAGGCTGCCCGTCGAGATCAGCGCGCTCGCCGCGTCGAACGGCAGCCAGCGGACCCACTCGCGCAGGAAGATGCCCGCGAACTGCTCGCCGAAGTAGAGCCCGATGCCGACCCCGATGCCGGCCAGCTGGCTGCGTGCGATGGTGGCGATGGCATACCCGAGCGCGACATTCATGCCGATCCCCAGCGCGCCGCGGAGGAACAGCTCGGGCAGCGTCCCGAGCTCGGCGCTGTCACCCATGCCGTCGAGCGGGACGCCGGCCGCGGTGGCGCCCAGCGCCGCCGCGATGATCCCCACCCCGAACGCCGCGACGATCCCCAGGATCGCGAACGTGACCACGCCGGCGTACCCCACCAGGGTGTACCGCGTGCGGCTTTCACCGCGCGCGACGGCGGCCTTGAGCGTGCCCCACGACCACTCCGAGCCCGCGACCGCGCCGCCGTAGGTGACCGCAAGCAGCCCGCCCAGCCCGAGGATGAACGACAGGATGAACCGGTAGGCGCCCGGGAAGGTCACCAGCAGCTTCGACTGGGCCCGCGCCTCCGGATCGTCGACCTGTCCCGCGGTCGCCCCGACCGCAACGAAGATCAGGACCAGCAGCCCGGCCAGCAGCAGGAACGTCACCCAGGTCGCCGGGCGCCGGAGGAGCTTGCGCAGGTTGGACCGGTACAGCCTCACGACGACCACCCGGTGGGCTCGGGCTTGGCGCCCGGATCCGACGCCCAGGTGACCGGCGGCTGCGATGATCCGCCGGCACCGGCCCCGAGATCGGGTCCGGACCCGGTCAGCTCCAGGAACAGCGATTCGAGCGTGGTCCCACCTTCGATCCGTGATGCGTACACACCTGCGTCCGCGAGCGCGCGGTTGAGCTCTGCAGACCGGTCGGGATCGATCCGGATCCCCAGCCAGCCAGTCTCCGGGCCGACCTCCAGCTCGACGGCTCCCTCGCCGGCGATGCGCTCGAGGACGGGTGCCGCGGCGGCCACCTCGTCCACGCCGACGCGGATGCGGACCGCACCCTCCTCGCGCAGCAGGGTCTCGATCGTTCCCTCGCGCACGAGCCGGCCGCGGGCGATGATCCCGACCACGTCGGCCAGCACCTGGACCTCGGACAGGATGTGGCTGGACACGAACACCGTCTTGCCGGCCGCCGCGAGCCCGCGGAGCGTGTCCCGCATGCCGACGATCCCGGCGGGGTCGAGGCCGTTCGCCGGCTCATCGAGCAGCAGCAGCTTCGGGTCGCTCAGGAGCGCACCCGCGATCCCGAGCCGCTGCTTCATGCCCAGCGAGTACCCGGAGACCTTGTCGCCCGCGCGGTCGCGCAGGTTGACCAGGGTCAGCAGCTCGTCGATCCGCGTCCGCGGGACGGGAGCGCCCGCGGCAGCCAGCGAGCGCAGGTTCTCCCGTCCGGACAGGAACGGGTAGAACGACGGAGACTCGATCAGCGACCCGATCTCGAACAGCCGCTGGCGGTCGCGCCGGCGGTACGGACGACCCAGCAGCTCGACCTGGCCCGCGTCCGCGTGGATCAGGCCGGTGAGGATCCGCATCGTGGTCGTCTTGCCTGCGCCGTTGGGTCCCAGGAACCCGTAGACGACGCCCGTCGGCACCCGGAGGTCGAGGCCGTCAAGGGCGACCCGCGGGCCGTAGCGCTTGGCGAGCCCCTGCGTGGCGAGGGCCACGCCGCTCGTGTCCGTCACATCGTCTCCCCGTGCGTGTGTCACCGGTTCCCGCGTTCGCAACGCCGCCCACGATACAAGCCCGGGGCCTCCGCATGCCAGCGATGGCATCCGTGCTGCCGACACGGGCCAACTCTGCACGATCTGGGTCATGTGAACAACTTTAGAGAATCACGGCTTGACAAAAGAGAAAGCAGGTATTAGAAATAGCGAAGCACAACGAGATATACGACAGAGAGCGGCCGGATTTGCGGTCGCGGAGGGACCACCAAGTGTTCGGAACCAACATGACGACGACCATCAACCTGCACGGGCAGCGCCGCACCGGCCTGCTCGGGCGGCTGGCAACCTGGATCCTGGCGTCGGCGGCACCCGCGTCCGCGGAGGGGAATGCCACCCCGCTCGCCGGCCCGGAGCTCTACACCCGGCCCATGGACCGGATCGCCGGTGACGGCACCTGGTCCCAGGGACGCTGGAGCCGGCTCGCCTGACCGGCGATCCAGCCGGCCGCCACCCGAACCAGCAGCCCGTCACGCGAACCCAGCAACGAGGTCGAGACCAACCATGGCACACGACGTCATCGCCACCTGTCCCGTCTGCACGCACGAGTTGAGCGTCACCCGCCTGCGCTGCGGCGAATGCGGCACCACGATCGAGGGCGAGTTCGGTGTCGGCCGGTTCGGCCACCTGAACCGCGAGCAGACATCGCTGCTGGAGAGCTTCCTCCGCAGTCGCGGCAACCTGCGGGACATGGAGCGCGAGCTGAGCATCAGCTACCCGACCGTGCGGGCCCGCGTCGAGGCGCTGGTCAGGGCGCTGGGCTTCGGGCCGCGCGACGAGGCCGATCCCTCGCCGGCAGCCGAGGGCGCGGCGCAGGACGGGGACGACCCCGCCGTCGGACGGCGCGAGATCCTCGAGCGCCTGTCGCGCCACGAGCTGAGCGCCGAGGAAGCCGCGGCGGCGATCCGGGCGCTCGGAGGGACCGGATCGTGACCGAGACGACGAGCACCGATCGCGCGATCCGTGAGCTGCCGCTGGCACCTGGCGGCAGCGTCGAGATCACGCTCACCTCGAACGAGCTGCGCCTGCGCGGGGCGGATTCCGCCCGCGTCGTCGTGCGCACCCGGGGCGGCGAGGCCGTCGACGACCATGTCGTCATCGAGCCGTACCCCGATGGCATCCGGATCAGGGACGCCGGCGCCGACTTCCAGCTGGGCCCGCTGCGCATCTCCACCCGTCGCACCGCCGACCTGGACATCGAGGTCCCTCGCACGGCGCGCGTCAACGTCCGGACGCTGAGCGGCGATGTCGATGCAACCGGGATCGAGGGAGCCAGCCAATGGGCGTCCGCGTCGGGCGACCTCCGTCTCCGGATCGAGGGCGGCGCCGTGGCCGCGGAATCGATGTCCGGGGACATCACGGTCGACAGCGCGGCCAGCATCGAGGTCTCGGTCGTGTCCGTGTCCGGTGACGTCCGCATCCGGGCGCCGGAGCTCCTCGGGCTTCGGGTATCGACGACCAGCGGTGACGTGGACGTTGTCGGCGCGCTGGCACCCGGATCGGAGCACCGGGTCAACGCGGTCAGTGGCGACGTCCAGCTGGCAACCGGCAGCGAGGTGCGCCTCGAGGCCCAGACGCTGACCGGCGACGTCCGGTCCACGGTCAAGCACCGCGCGGAAGGGGGCCGTGGGCGGCGGACGATCATCGTCGGCGACGGGCACGTGCGCGTCAGCGTGCGGACGATGTCGGGCGACGTCCGGTTGCGGGATGGCCCCGCGGCGCCGGAGCCGGCGCCCGCTACCACGCGAACGCCGGCATCCGCCACGACAACCCCGGCCGACCCGGTCTCGACGGACGGTGCCCCGGTCGATCCGGGCTTGGTCGTCGCCGAGGCGACCGCGGCACCCAACCTGGTCCGCGGCGATGCGCGCCAGTCGACGGTCGACCCGACGGCCGGATCGGGGGCCGGGACGGATCGCCAGGAGGCGGCCCGGCTCGACATCCTGCGCGCCCTGGAGCGCGGTGACCTCGACATCGAGACGGCGTCGAGCCGGCTCGCGGCGCTCGAGGATGCCGGACCGCGGCACGACGAGGGATCGTTCTGATGGATGCTGATGCGCTGGAGCAGGTGCTGCGCCTGGTCGCCGAAGGCCGTCTCACGGCAGACGAGGCGGGCCCGATCCTGACCGCCCTCGAGGCCGACCGTCCGACTCGTGCGGGCCAATCGGAGCCGCCCGGCGGGTTCGGGCCCAATCCACCGCCCGGATCTCGGTCCGGGACGCCGCCGGCGGGCACCCCGGGCGCCACCACGCTCCGGATCGAGGTCCGGGAGCGCGGCCGGTCGGTCGTGAACCTGCGCCTGCCGATCGCGGTCGGACGCTTTGCCCTGGATCGAGTCCCGGGCCTGTCGGGCGACCAGGTCGCGCGCGTCCGCCACGCTCTCGGCTCCGGCATCCGCGGTCCCGTCATCGAGGTCGACGATGACGGTGACAGCGTGCTGATCGTGCTCGAATGAGCGCCCTGGCCGGCGCGCGCCGGATGCCGGTGTTGCGCGCCCTCGCGGTTCGTGACTTCCGCCTGCTGTGGGCCAGCGAGGCCGTGTCCGTGGTCGGGGACCAGTTTCACCTGATCGCACTGTCCTGGCTGGTCATCTCGCTCACCGGATCCGGTCTCGCGCTCGGGACGGTGCTGATCGCCGTCGGCGTGCCCCGGGCGCTGCTCATCGTCCCACTGGGCGTGCTCGCGGATCGCCGCCCCGCGCGCGGCCTGATGCTGGCGGCACACCTCGCCCGCGGCGGGATCGTGGGCGTGATCGCCGTGCTCGCGGCTGTCGGCGCCGCGTCGATCCCCGTGCTTGCCGTCCTCGGCGTCCTGTTCGGCGCCGCGGACGCCCTGTACATGCCGGCGCAGCAGGCGTTCCTGCCGCGAACGGTCGGGCCCGAGCGGTTGCCGTCGGCGAACGCCCTGCTCCAGGGCACGCTCCAGCTGTCGGCGATCGTGGGACCGCCCGCGGCCGGCGTCCTGATCGCGATTGCCGGCACCAGCGCGGCGTTCGCCGTCGATGCCGTGTCGTTCGCGGTGGCGGCGATGTTCGTGGCCCTCATCTCGACCGCCGCGCGCGCCGCCACCACGGGACCGGCCATGTCCGGGGCCGACGCACCGCCGACGCCGGCGCCGGAGCCGCCCGAGACGTTCCGCGCGGCGCTGATGGGCGGCCTGCGCTACGTCGCGGCAGACCCGGCCATCCGGCTCGTGATGCTGACCTCGTTCGTGCTCAACTTCGCGCTCAGCGGTCCCGGAGCGGTCGGCGCGCCGTGGCTCGCAAGCCAGCGGTTCGACGCCGGCGCGCTGGGGCTTGGACTGATGGAGGCCGGTTGGGCCGCGGGCGCCCTGGCCGGTACGCTGGCTGCGGGCAGCGCGCGACTGGACCGCCTGGGCGGGATCGTGGTCATCACGGTCGCCATCTCGGGGATGGCCATGGCTGCGGTGGGGTTGCTGCCCTGGTTGCCGGGCGTCGTGATCGCGCTGGCCGTGATGGGCGTGGCCATCGGCTACGTCAACATCGTCGCGGTGTCGTGGCTCCAGGCCCGGGTGGACGGGGCGCTGGTCGGCCGGGTCATGAGCCTGGTGATGCTGATGTCGTTCGGGATCACGCCGCTCTCGATCGGGATCGCCGGAGCGCTGATCGATGTCAACGCGACCGCGCTGTTCGTCGGGTCCGGCGGCCTGATCCTGGCGCTGGCCGTGTTCGCGGCAGCTGTCGGGCTGCCGGCCATGCTCAACACGCCCCGGCGTGTGGAGGAGCTGGCCGAGGGCGCCGCCTGAACGGGAGCCTGGCGGCGCGCGAGGTCGACTACCCGCTCACGCCGCCGGCACGAGCTCATCCACCACGGAGCGCGCGGCGGCCGGATCCGAGAACCAGGTTGCATCGACCCATGCGAAGTCGGCCAGGTCAGCCGGCAACTGATTCGCGGCGATGATCGCGCCGTTGGGGCACGCGGTCTCGCACGAGCCGCAGTCGATGCATCCCTCGGGATCGATGTACATCTTGCGGTCGACGGTGAGATCGCCCCAGATACAGTCGACGGGGCACACGTCCACGCATGCCTGGTCGGAGTGGTCGACGCACGGAGCGGCGATGACGTAGGCCATGACGGATCTCCTCGAGACGAACCCTGGCGGGTCACCGCGGCGAGCGTCGTCGATGGTCGTGTGGTCAGCCTGTGGCGACCTTGTGAGATCCCTCAGCCGGCAGCACGACGGTGAACCGGGCGCCGCCACCGGGAGGAGACGAGGCGCGGATCGACCCGCCGTGCGCGTCGACGATCCGGCGGGCGATCGCGAGGCCAAGGCCCGTGCCGCCCGAGCCGTGGCGGGTCGTGCCCGTGAGGCGCTTGAACGGCTCGAAGATCCGCTCCAGCTCGGCTTGGGGGATGCCGGGGCCGTCGTCCATCACCTCGACGATCGCGCTGCGGCCGTCGCCGGTGACCCGGACGCCGACGGCGTGGTCGGCGGGGGAATGGTCGATCGCGTTGTCGATCAGGATCAGGAGCAGCTGGACGAGCCGCCCCCGGTCGGCGGTCGCGGGTACCTGCTGGGGGGCCTCGAGCTCGAGCCGGACCCCGCGCTCGGCAGCGAGCGCGCCTGCGCCGCGAACGACCTCGGCCGCCAGCGCCGCGACGTCCAGCGAGGCGGGCGACAGCGTGGTGCGCGTCTCGTCCCAGGCGGCCAGCTGGAGCAGCTCACCCACCAGGCCGCCCAGGCGATCGGCTTCGGCGATGACGTCGGACAGGAGCGGTGCCCCGTCCTCCGCGACCAGGCGCTCGCGCTCGAGGACCTCGGCGTTGGCGCGGATCAGGGCCGCGGGGGTCCGCAGCTCGTGCGAGGCGTCGGCGACGAACCGGCGCTGGGCCTCGAAGCCGTGCCGGATCGGCGCCAGGGCGCGCCCGGTGACCAGCAGCGTGATCAGCGCCGCCGCGACGAGCCCCATCGCGCCCACGGTGATCACCGCGAGCACGAGGCTGTCCGACTGGCTGTCGTGGAGGTCGAGGATGAAGCCGCCCTGGACGAAACCGACCAGCGCACCATCGTGCGTCAGCGGCACCGTCAGCAGTCGCAGGTTGTGGCTTCCCGCGCGGATCGTTCGCAGGTCCTCGCCTGCGGCCTTGGCCGCGGGCAGCACATCGGCATTGGGAAGCCCGGGCAGCGCACTGCCGGTGCGGTTCTGGACCACTGCGCCGTTCGGCGTCGAGAACCAGCAGCACGGTGTCCGCCGCGGCCGGCTGCTGCTCGTCCGGCTCACCGCCCTCGTCGCTCGACGGCAGCTCGCCGGACAGCGTTGCCGCGGTCGCGTCGACGGCCGCGCGCAGCGCCCGATCCACGTCCGTGTCAAGCGCGTTGAGCCCCATCACGGCCGTCGCCGCCCCGACCCCCACCACGAGCAGCGTGAGCAGGGTGAGGGTGACCACGAACAGCCGCCGACGCGTGGCGCGCAGCAGCCGGTCCGTGGGGCTGATCGGCACCCTGGTCAGTCCGCGGCCCGCAGCGTGTAGCCCACGCCCCGCACCGTTCGCAGCCGGTCGGCGCGATCGAGCTCGCCCAGCTTCTTGCGCAGGTACGACACGTACAGGTCGACGACGTTGGAGTAGACGTCCGGCTCCGCGCCCCAGACCTGGTCGAGGATCTGCTGGCGGGTGACGACCTGGCCGGCGTGGCGGATGAAGAAGCCCAGCAGCGCGAACTCGCGGGCTGACAGGTCGACCGTCCGGTCGCCCACCAGCGCGACGTGCCGGAGCTCGTCCAGCGCAAGGTCGCCGGCCGCCAGGCGGATGTCGGCCGGAGTTGCGGGCCGGCGCGCGAGGGCGCGGATGCGGGCGAGCAGCTCCGAGAACGCGAACGGCTTCGCGAGGTAGTCGTCGGCGCCGGCGTCGAGGCCGGCCACGCGGTCGTCCACCGACCCCAGCGCGGTGAGCATGAGGACGGGCGTCTCGATGCCCTTGGCGCGCAGCAGCCGGAGCACGGTGAACCCGTCGATGTCCGGGAGCATCCGGTCGAGGATCACGACGTCGTGCGGCCCGGTCTCGGCGAGCGCCATCGCGCTGACCCCATCGGGAGCCACGTCGACCACGTGGCGCTCGGCCACGAGGACGCGCTTGATGAGGGCCGCCATCTTCGGCTCGTCTTCGACCACCAGGACTCGCATCGCCGGCATTGTGCGGGCCGAACGGCGGTTGGTCGAGGGCCGGAGGCCTTGTCTGTGGGCATTCTCATCCGGGCCTCACGGCTCGGTGCGCCGTGAGCGGCGATCCTCGGAGGACGTCACCGCCACCTCCCGGAGGTCTTTCCGTCATGATCCATCGAGTTGCGCTCTTCGCCGGCTCGCTCGTCGCCGCCCTGACCCTTGCCGTCGGCCTCGTGGTCGCGGGTGTCGCGCCCGGGGCCGCTCCGGCGGCCGTCCAGCCCGTCGTCCCGGCCGCCGCAACGGCCGATATTCCCGCCCCCGGGCCGACGTTCCAGGTCGACCTGGTCTATGTCGCACCACCCGTGGCGCCCCAGGAGGTCACGGTCACCCAGCCGGCGACAGCATCGCGCCAGGGCGACGACGAGGGAGAGCACGAGCGCGGGGGCGACGACTGATGCCCGAGCCGCAGACGCCTCGACCGCTGCCCGAGCCGCAGACGCCTCGACCCATGCCCCCCGCCCGGCTGCCGCGGGCCGTCCCCGGGGAGCGAACGGTGCGCGCGAAGCCCGACGCCAACCCGCTCCGGCTCCTCGTCGGGCTGGCGGGGATCGCCTCGGCATCGGCGATCGCCAGCGCGCTGCTGCCGTCGGTCACGCCGGCCCCCATCTCGGTCGCCGACGTTGCGGCCGTGAGCGACCCGGCCACACCCGGCCCGTCCGTGATCCACGTCACGCGCGTGGTGATGCTCAAGCCGGGCCAGACGGCGCCGCCCCAGGCATCGGTCGTGATCCCGCCGACGCCGACCCCGCGCGTCACAGTCGTGACCACGACGCGACAATCGGGAACCCCGTGATGAGCGCCGTCGCCACGGTGCCGACCACGATCGAGCCGGTCTCCGCCGCGGCGCCGATGATGGGCGGGCGTGTCTCGGTCCACCTCATCGACCGCGGCGACCCGGCTCGGCTGGCGGCCGCCGGAGCCCGCATCCTCGATCGCCTGGCCGCGTGGGCCGATCGCCTGACCCGGTTCACGACGACCTCGGAGCTGAGCCGCCTCAACGACGCGCCCGGGTCGCTGGTTTCGATCAGCCCCACGCTGACCGCCGTCCTCGACTGGGCACGCCGGGCCGAGGGCCTGACCGACGGGCTGGTCGATGCGTCGCTCCTCGATGCGCGGCTGGCGGCCGAGACGGGGCGCGATCCGGACGACCTCGGCGGCGGCCGCCAGACCCCGGCATCGCGTCGGTGGTCGCTCGACCGGCGTGCGCGTGGCGCCGTCGTCCGCCGCGAGCCGGGCGTCCGGTTCGACCTCGACGGCGTCGCCAAGGGCTGGCTCGCCGATCGCGCCCTTGCGCTCGCCCCGGCCCGGTCCGCGATGGTCGACGGCGACGGCGACATCGCCGTTCGCGTCGCGCCCGGCGATCACTGGCCGGTCGGCATCGCGGATCCGCGGACGCCGGGCCACACGCTGGCGGTCCTCGACCTGCAGGCGGACAGGGACGCGACGACCGAGATGGGCGTCGCGACCTCCGGCACCAGCGTCCACCGACTGGATGCACGGCAGCCGGCGGGCGCACCACCTCATCGATCCGCGGAACCTTCGCCCCGCCGACACCGACGTGGTGCAGGCCACGGTGCTCGCCGCGACCGCGCGCGAGGCCGAGGCCTGGGCCAAGGTCGCGGTGATCCGCGGCAGCGCCGGCGCGTTCGCCGCGCTCGACCAGCCCGGCGTCCGCGGCCTGCTGCTGCTGACCGACGATGGCGACCTTCGCGCAACCCCGGGGATGGTCCGATGGCTGGCGTGAGGTACCGCGGGCTTGACCCGCGGACCGGGCTCGACCCGGTGGGGCCTGGCCGCGGTCGCCGTGGGGATCGTCGCCGGGGCCACCGGACCGGGTGCCATGCGAGGGATCGCCACCGTGGTCGAGACCAACAGCGCCAGCCTGCCGTGGCTGTTCGAGCGGCTGTTCGGCTTCCTCGCCTACCTGGCGATCACCGGATCCGTCGTGTACGGGCTGCTGCTGTCCACGAAGCTGCTCGACGCGATCGCCCACCGGCCGATCAGCTTCTCGCTCCACCAGGACCTGGCGGCGATCGGGCTCGGGCTGGCGGGGATCCACGGGGTGCTGCTGGGCCTCGACCGGACGATCCCGTTCTCGCTGGCGCAGATCCTCGTCCCGGGACTGTCGCCGCACGCGCCGCTGGCCGTCGGCATCGGGCAGGTCGCGCTGTACCTGATGGCGATCGTCACGGCCAGCTTCTACGTCCGCCGCCACATCGGGCAGCGTGCCTGGCGGACGCTCCACTACCTGACCTTCCTCGCGTTCGCCGGCGCGACGGTCCACGGCATCGCGTCGGGGACCGACAGCGGGGCGGGCTGGGCGCAGGCGCTGTACCTCGGGTCGGCGGCGATCGTCGGCTTCCTGCTCACGTACCGGATCGTGGTCTCGGTCGCGGGACGACGCACCGCACGGGCGGGCGCGCGGTCCCCCGAGGCCGGGTCAGCCGGCCGGCGCCGCCTCACGACGATGCCGCAGGAGGCCGAAGCCGCCTAGCTCGAGCGCCGGCGCGCCCGGATCGGCGGCCAGGCGGACGCCCGGCATCCTGCGATCCGGACCGGTCGCCCGCGCGCCCGCGACACCGTACGATGGGCCCATGAGCCTCCCCGTCCCGCCCGACCACCTCCCGTTCACCGGCAACGCCGACGCCGACGCGCTGCTCGCAACCGACCCGCTCGCCCTGCTCATCGGCTTTGCGCTCGACCAGCAGGTCACCGTCCAGAAGGCGTTCGCCGGGCCATACGAGCTCCGCCGCCGGATCGGGTCGCTCGACGCCGCGACGATCGCGACCATGGACCCCGAGGCGCTCGATGCCGCCTTCCGCACCCCGCCGGCGCTGCACCGCTTCCCGGGCAACATGGCCAAGCGGGTGCGCGACCTGTGCGCCGCGATCGCGAACGGGTATGGGGGCGACGCGAGCCGGGTCTGGTCCGAGGCCTCGGACGCTCGCGACCTCCACGCGCGGCTGATCGCGCTGCCGGGGATCGGCGAGATGAAGGCCGGCACGATCGTCGCGCTGCTGGGCAAGCGCTACGGGATCAAGCCCGCCGGCTGGGACGACGTCGTCCCGTCGCACCCGACGCTGGGTGACGTGGACTCGCCGGAGGCGCTGGCCGAGTACCAGGCCGGCAAGCGGGCCCGCAAGGCAGAGCTGCGCGCCCAGGCAAAGGCCTGATGTCGATCGAGGACGTCCTTGCGATCGCCGCAACCGCGTGGGGCCTCGTGATGGGCCTGGCGCCCACGATGCAGATCCGGCGGATGTTCCAGACCGGGTCCAGCCGCGACGTCTCGCTTGGCTACCTGGGGCTGCTGACGCCCGGGTTCGTGCTCTGGCTGGGCTACGGCATCTCGATCGGCAACGGTCCGGTCATGATCACCAACACCGTGTCGCTCACGTTCATGCTGATCACGATCGCCATCGCCTGGTCGTTCCGCCGGCGCCAGGATCGCGCGCCCGGCGGGCAGGCTGATCCGCGACCGGCATCGGCGATCGACGCGACCGGGCCCGGGACCGCGTCGCCCCCGACGTAGGGACGCAGCGCATGGCATCGCCCAAGGGAACCAACCCGTTCGCCCCGGGATCGCCCCGGCCCCGCTACTTCGCCGGTCGCCAGCAGCTGATCGAGGAGCACTTCATCCGGCGCCTGGTCGAGAAGTGGGAGACCGACAACAGCGCGCCCCCGCTCGTCGTCCACGGCGTGCGCGGGGTCGGCAAGTCGGCGCTGCTGTTCCACCTCACCGAGCTGGTGGTAGAGCGCGGCTGGCTGGTCGGTGTGCGCCGGAAGATGACCTACGACGAGAACCTGCGCGTCACCTTCGGCGACGCCATCGAGCAGATCGAGGCGCAGATCCTGGCGGCCGAGGGCCCGTCGTCCCGGGTGCGCAGGGCATTCGACCGGTTCAAGGCGTTCAGCGTGTCACTCGGGTTCGCCGGGATCTCCGTCTCGGTCGGCGGCACCAGGGCGGAGCGAGAGCGCGGCCTGACGCAGGACCTCACGCGCGTGCTGGTGTCGCTGGGCGAGGTGATCGCTCCGGAGTTCCGCGCCGTCCTGTTCGTCGACGAGCTCCAGTTCCTCCCGGCCGCGGCGCTGCATGCCCTGGTCTCGGCGCTCGAGGAGGTGATGGCCCAGGGCGTCCCGATCACGATGGTGGCCGCCGGGCTGCCCCAGACGCAGGTCCTGTGCCACCAGGCCGGGGGCTTCGCGGAGCGGTTCAACTACCAGCGGCTGGACCGGTTCACCGAGGCCGAGACCACGGAGGCGTTCGACGGCATCGCCGCCATGGGATCCGGGGCCTTCACGACCGAGGCGCTCGCGGCGGGGTACGCGATGACGGCCGGGTATCCGGAGTTCATCCACCAGCTCGGTGACGCCGTGTGGCCGCGATCCGGCAATCCCATCTCGAGGGACGACGTCGAGCGCGTCCGGGGCCTCTACGAGCTCCAGCTCCAGGAGCAGTTCTACCGGCCGCGCTTCCAGCTCGTGAGCCCGACCGAGCAGGCGTTCCTGGTGGCGATGGCAAGGGCGGCAACCGGCGAGGACGGGGTCCGGCTGGCTGACGCCGCCAGGCTGATGCCCACCAAGGTGAACGTCAACCGGGTCCGTGAGGACCTCATGAAGGCGGGGCTGGTGTTCCAGCAACGACCGTACGGCCCGTACGAGTTCAGCATCCCGGGCTTCGGCCGCTACCTGCGCGGGCTGCCGAGCGAGGCGTAGACGGTCGGGCGTCTAACCCCGTCCAACCTCGTCGTCGCCTGCGCATCGCGTCGCCCGGTCGCGTCCTCGAGTGGCGTGCGCGAACTGCCGGCGGGTTTTCCCGTCGTTTCAGTCGGTCGCCGCGATGCTAGCGTCCATGACATGAAGCAGCTACGCCTCACCCTGCTGGCGCTGGCGATCCTCGCCGCCTCGGCGATCGCGGGCATAGCGGCGTACGCGGCCGGCGTCGTGGATCCCGGGTTCACGTATCGGTTCTCGCACGATGACGCCGGCGGGCAGACGCTGGTGGTCGGCTCCGTTCGTCCCGGCGGCCTCGCCTGGCACGAGGGCGTGGAGCCCGGGTTCATCGTCCTGAGCGTGGAACGGGCCGTGATCGGGGTCGGGCTCGGCGAGCAGGTCTACACCCCGCCCGGAGCGGTGGAGGCCCAGCAGGCCGCCGCCGCGATGGTGCCGGGGTTGATCTTCATGGCCAAGCCGGGCGAGCTGACGTCATCACTCCAGCGGAACCTCGGGTCGCAGACCTGGGAGCCCTGGTGGGCCATCCAACGACTCTATGCGAGCGCGTTGGCGGTCATCGCGGCCGGCCTGCTCTGCCTCGCAGGCGTCCTGTGGCTCGGCTACCGCAGATTCGCCCGAAGGCCGGCCCTCGGCATCGAGGCGCCGCTCCTCGCCGCCGCGGCCTCGCCGCTGTTCCTGCTGCCCGCGTACCTGACGCTGATCCCGCCCCTTGTCGTGCTGACGAGCGTGCTCGTTGCCGCTGCCGTCCTCGTTGCCGCCGCGGCCTTCGCCCAGCTCATCGCCACGCCCCGGGCGCGCCGCCGGGCGATGCTGGGCTCGACGGTCCTCGCCCTGGCCGCCGCCCTCGTCGGCGCGCTGGCGGCCGTCGTGGGTATAGAGCGCGGCGACGTGTCCATCGTGCGCTGGGCCCTCGCCTCGGCGGTGCTGCTCGTGCCTGCGCTCGTCCTCGCGGCGCAGCTCCGGCGCGACGCCGGTCACCCGACCGGTTCGAGCCGGCTCGCCTCGGTGGTACGCGCCGGGGACACGGCCGTCCTCGCGACGCTGCCGGCGGTCGCAATTGCCCCGCTCGCGGCGCTCACGAGCACGCCGTTCCTCCAGCCGCTTGTCGTCTGGGTCGCCGTCGTCGGGATCACCCGGGCCGTCGCTGTCCTGCCCGTCGCCCGCGAGGCCGCCCGGGAGGCGCGCGACCGCGGCCTGGTGGTGGACGAGGGCGAGTCGGAGCGCGCGAGGATCGCCGCGGACATCCACGACGAGGTGATCCAGGACCTCGCGATGCTGGTCCACCGACTGGACCGAGATGGCGAGGACGACGCCGCCGCGACGCTGCGCGGCGCGATCGACCGGCTGCGGGCGATCTGCGCCGACCTCCGCCTGCCCGTCATCCACGACCTCGGGCTCACGGCCGCGCTTGAGGCGCTCGTCGGCGAGGTGCGGGCGGCATCGGGGATCGACATCGATCTCCGCCACGACGGAGGGCAGCGGCTGCCGTACGACGTCGAGCTCGGGCTCTACCGCATCGCACAGGAGGCCGTCGCCAACGCCATCAAGCACGGCCGCCCGCCGATCACGGTCCGTCTCCGCGCCGAGCCTGGCTCGGCTGAGCTCGAGGTCGACGACAGCGGTTCTGGCGTCGGCGAGGCCGCCCTCTCGAGGCCGGCCAGCCCCGGCCACCTCGGGTTCCTCACCATGGCGCAGCGCGCGGCGAAGCTCGGGGCCGAGCTGGCGGTCGCCGACCGGCCCGACGGCGGGACGCGGGTCCGTGTCGTCTGGGCCGGCGCGGCTGCGAGCCAAGCGATCGAGGGCGCGCGGGCCACGGGGACATGACGGCCGAGCCCCGCCCAATCCGCGTGGCGATCGTGGACGACCACCCCGTGGTCCGCGACGGCATGGCGGCGCTGCTCCGCGAGTACCCGGGGATCGAGATCGCAGGCACGGCGGCGTCGCTCGACCTCGCCGAGCCGCTCCTCGACCCCGCTCTCGTGGACGTGCTGCTCCTCGACATCCGCCTCGGGCAGGAGACCGGTTTCCAGCTCCTGGAGCGCCATGGGGATGCCGGGCGGCGGCCGGCCGTCGTGGTGCTCACCGCGTTCGCGCAAGTCGAGTACGCGGCAGCGGCCTATCGCCTCGGCGCTGCGGCGCTCGTGCTCAAGACGGCGCCGATGCCGGAGCTCGTGGCCGCGATCCGGAAGGCGGCCGCCCGTGAGGTCTCGGGCGGGGAACGCAATCTTGCGGCAGTCGATCCGACGCTCACGACCCGTGAGCAGGAAATCGTTCGGTACGTCGTCGAGGGCCGAACGAACGACGAGATCGGCGTGGCGCTGTCAATCGCGACAAAGAGCGTGGAGGGCCACCTCCGGCGGATATTCGAGCGCCTGGGCATCGAGTCGCGGGCCGAGCTCGGCACCCGCGCAGTGCTCGAGGGGTGGCTCGATGTCCCCACCGTCGCCCGCCGCGGAGGGCACGGGCCGACGGCGCTGTCGCGCTCGCGCAGATCGGCGCAGCTCCGAGGCGAATAGCTGACGGGCACCCCGGCCGTGTAGCAGATCGATTGTAAAGGCTAGTGGGGGACGACCAAGAAGGCGCTCTGCCTCCCGGGCGCAAGTGGGGCGTGATTGATCTCGGGCGTTTGGGCCATGCCTCCGGGCTGCCCCCTCACCCGGTTCGTCGTGCTGCATCCTCTTGGTTATCGAGCAGCCAGGAATAGAGGGTGGATGGACACAGCGCAGGTGACCGAACTTGCCCCCGGGGAGGCGCGCACCCGAGACGCCCTGGTCGAGGAGCTGTACACGCACGGGCCTGTGCTCTTGGCCGCAGCGCGCGTGATCACCCTGGACGACGAAGAAGCCCAGGACCTCGTTCAGACGACATTCGAGATAGCCCTCCGACATCTCGATGGGCTGCGCGACCCGCGGGCCCTCCGTGCATGGCTCCTTCGAGTCCAGGCTCGCGAGGCGTTCCGGGTCGTCCGTCGGCTCCGTCGGCTCGTCAGTCTCGACGGTCATGTCCGCGAGGTGCCGACAACAGGCAGTGATGCCGCCCAGCGAATCGACGTCCGGGACGGGTTGGCGAGGCTGCCGCGACGCATTCGGGCCGCGATCGCCCTGCACCACCTCGCCGGCCTGTCCGTGCCGGAGACCGCCCGGGCGCTGGGCGTGAGCGAGAACACGATCAAGAGCCAGCTGAAGACGGGCCTCGCCCGGCTACGAGAGGACCTCCACGATGACTGACCTGCCGTCCAGCACGTCGGTCGACCCCCGCCTGCGCGACTACCTGGTCGCCGAGCTGGATCGGGCCGAGCGTGATTTCCCGTTTCTCCCGCGCCCGGCACCGCGGCCGTCCGGCCGTCGGCTGCCGGTCGGCGTCGCCCTGGCGGTCGTGGCGGTCGTGGCCGCCTTCGTCATCGGGCCGCGGCTCCTGCCCGCGACACCGGCGGGTCCGGGTGCGAGCCAGATCGGGTCGGATGGGCTGCCGGTCTCGATCGATGGCGAACCGGTCCTTCGTGCCGACCAGATCACTGCGCGGAGCGCCTCGTCGGGTTCGTTCCTCGCCGGTGGGACGCTCGTGCTTGGCTCGGACCCCTGCCCGGAAACGAACGTTCCGTCCACCACGCCGTGCGGGGAGTGGTGGAAGCTCGCGGGTGCCGCGGGATCAGGTCCGCAATTCGCGCTGAACGGCATGACGGTTGCGCCTGGCTTCGTCCGGACCTCCGGCGCGCTTACCGTCGTCCGCGTCGAAACGTTCACCGGAGGGTCGAGCGGACCAAGCCTGTGCAGCGACTGCGAGACCACGCTCACCGTCGAGGCGGTCGCCTGGCGGAAGCCGACCAAGGGTCCGATCCCGGCCAACGCAAGCCCGCCGGAGGGCGGCCCGATCTACCCGGCGCTGGTCCCCGACTTCGTCTCAGCCTGGGCCCGGGATGGCGTGACGATCGCCGGCTACGTTCCCAAGCAGTACCTCATCGGGCCCTTCGACCCCGTCCCCGGGACGCCGTCAAACCCTCCGCAGGACGCGCCTCAGCCCGTCTACGCGGACGACCTGACGACGCTCGTAGGGCACATGGTGCCGGGCGTCGGCTTCGTGCCGCTGGACTCGCCAGTCCCGTCAGTGGGGCCAAGCGTGTCCGTTGCGCCGGCGCCGCCGGCCAGCGCCGCGCCGTCGTCCGACCCGGCGGTGGACTGCGGGCGACTCGGCGTCGCCGCGTGCGAGCAGGCGATTGCGTTGGCGCGCGTCGGCAATGAGTCCGAGCTCGCCACCGCCACTCGGATCGTCGCGGACGACTCCTGTGCGCCGTCGCCGGTCATCTGCGACCGTCTGTACCCCTTCGACAGCATCGTCGTCTTCGTGACCGCCGGGGCCGACACCACGGGCTGGTACGCGTTCCACGTAACCGGGCTCGAGTACTCGGTGCCCACGAAGGCCGAGCCCTGGCTGTCTGATCTGCCGGCGCACATCATCCAGCGCTTGACCGCTCCCTCGTCGCCGACTCCCACTGGGGGCTAGCCTGCGGCCACCTCTGACCTGCGACTTCCGGCCAGCGCAACGGTTCGCCTCGATGCCGTCGGATTCCGGCAGGGGCTGGGCGAGGACCGCACCCTCCCCTGAGGGCTCGGCAGCCAGTCTCATCTTCACCGGGGAACTTCAATTAGCGCTGGACCAGCGTCCGGTACAGGTGCTCGAGCGTTGCTGCGGGGTCCGACGTCAGGCCCGTGTGCACGTCCGACGGCTGGATGATCGTGGACGACGGCGAGGCCAGCCAGTGGAACCGCTCGGGGGCCGACAGGGCGGCGATCGGTCCCGCCTCCGGATCGCCGGCGGCGATCCGCACGATCGCATCGAGGTGCGCGCGGACGATCTCGGGGTCGCAGTCGGGGGCGAGCGCGACCAGCACGGCCTCGTCCAGCAGCACCTTCGCGGCCAGGAATCGATGGACCCGCGACGCGAGCACGATCCCGGCGTTGAACGCCTCGCCCCGCTCCACGCGCGGCACGACGCGCACGATCGCGTACTCGAACGGGCTTCGGCCGGCGGCGTCTCCGGGCGCACGGGCGTCGGCCGGCGCCATGTCAGGCAGCTCGGGCACGTTCGGCCTCCTCGACGAATGCCCGCGGCCCGGCCAGGCGAGCAAGCAGGTAGCGCACGTAGGCCCGACGGTGCGCATCGGCGTCCGGGAGCCCCTCCTCCGGGCGCAGCCAGTCGTCGGGGATCGACGCGGCGATCCGGTCCAGCGTGGCGGCATCGAGCTGCCGGGCGAGGCGCTCGTCCGCCTCGACGATCGATCCCGCGAACGGCAGCAGCACGTGGTCACGGATCGCCTCGAACGGGCGGCGGGCGTGCTCGTCCGGGTCGCGCCAGGTGTGGTGGATGTACAGCGCGGATCCGTGGTCGATGAGGTGGAGCCGCCGGTGCCACACGATGAGGTTGGGGTTGCGCGGCGTGCGATCGACGTTCGTCGTGAGCGCGTCGAGCCACACGACGGCGGCCGCGAGGTCAGGCTCGGGCGCGGGCTCGATGCGCGGCGCGAACGCCAGCGCACCGGGCAGGAAGTCGAGCCCGAAGTTCGTCCCGGCCGACCTCGCCAGCATCTCGCGGATCTCCTGGTCCGGCTCTGCCTTCGAGAGCGCGGCGTCCAGCTCGACCAGGACGAGGTCGGGGACGGGCAGCCCGAGGTGGCGGCCGATCTCGCCCACGATCAGCTCCGCGACCAGCGCCTTGCGCCCGTGGCCCGCGCCAAGCAGCTTGGTGACGTACAGGCCGTCGTCATCGGCTTCGACGAGCGCGGGAACCGACCCGCCCTCGCGCAGCGGGGTCACGTATCGGGTCGCGGTCACGGTGCGCAGCATCGGAGCGAGTGTAGGGCCGCGCAACCGGTCCCCGTGCCGCCGGAGGTCCCGGCTTGTGTCCCCGACCCCCGCGGAGTATCGTTGCACATGCAACTACAAAGCACGCCAGCCGTCGCGCCGACGGCACCCGGAGCACCCATGGACCAGCTCGTGCGCAACGCACTCGACCACAACCAGGTCATCGACCTCACGACCACCGGCCGCCGCACCGGCCAGCCGCGTCGGATCGAGATCTTCATGCACAACCTCGACGGCCGCATCGTCATCAGCGGCATGCCCCGCCCGGGCAGCGTGCGAGCGTGGCTGCGCAACGTGGCCGCGAACCCGCGGATCACGCTCCATCTCAAGGGCGAGCTTGCCCAGGCCGACGTCGAGGCCACCGCCCGGGTGATCACGGATCCGGACGAACGTCGCGCCCTGCTGACCGGGCGTCGCGCGCAACTGGAAGCGCACGGACCTGGACGTGATGGTCGCGCACAGCCCGCTGATCGAGGTGACGGTTCCCGGTTACGGCGACGCATCGGCCGCGGCCTGACCCGGCCCGCTGATCGTCCACCCCGGGACGGACGTGCACCGGGCGCTCAGGCCGTGGGGTCGGCCTCGAGCAGCACCCGGAACCGCTGCAGCGAGGCCGGCAGCTCCGCGTTGATCCGGCGCTCGGCCTCGCGGGCGACGAACCCCAGCAGCGGCGACGCCGTCAGGTCGATCTCGAGCGAGATCCGCGTGGATCCCTCGCCGACCGCCTGCAGCCTGGTTCGGACCTCGACGGTCAGCGGCCCGCCGGATCCACCGATGGCGAGGATCGACGGGGCACGCAGCTGCCGGACGGTGCCGGTGACCTCGACCCCGGCCGCCGCGGCGGACAGCTTGAGCCGGACCCGGCTTCCTGGGGCCAGCGGGGCATCGATGAGCTCCGCCTCGATGACCTCGGGCAGCCAGCGCGGCAGGTCCTCGATCCGCGTGGCCACGTCGAACACGCGCTCGGGAGGATGGGGGAGCTCGAGAGAGGCGCCGACACGGCCCATGCGGGAATCGTAGGCTTCCTGGACGGCCGGTGCACGATGCGCCCGCGAGATCGCCGGGCGGTCAGGTGGCGGCCCCTCGACGCCGCCGTAGGACTGCTCGAAGACGAGGCTGGCGCGGAGCGCTCAGCGGACGGTCGGCGGCGTACGCGGCCGCCGAGGAAGCCCGGCCAGGATGAGGACGCCCTTGCTGTGGATCGGCCCGCCGAGCTGCACCTCGCGCTCGATGTCGACGACCTCGCCGTCGCCCAGGCGCACGCGCGCGGTGATCCGCGTTGGCCGGCCGAAACGAAACCTCGCCCAGCGAGACGACCGACAGGCCGTTGACCTGACCCGACCAGCTCGCCGCTCGGTGTCGATCACGCAGGATCGTGCCGCGCTCGATCTCCTCGAGGAATCGCTCGCGGATCCGGTCGCGCGCCGCCGCTGCGCTGCGATCGCGCCTGCGACGTCCTCGCGCGCGACCAGGTCGCCGCCCGGCGCGGCGCGCGTGGTCGTCGGCCTCGCGAAGCAGGTCCGTGAGGCTGCGCAGGTGCGTGGAGAGCTCGCTCGCGCGTCGCCCGTCAATCGCGAGCGCGTGCTCGACCAGCGCCGCGGCGGCCGCGGCGATCGAGCGGTCGGAGCCCGCCCCGCGCTTGCGATCGTGCCGAACAGGCGGGCAAACCGCAGCTCGCTGTCCGGCAGGCGCGGCGACCTCCTCCTCGAAGTCCACCTGCGACCTTGAAGAGCTCGCAGGAAGTCGGGATCGTGCTCGGAGAGCAGGTAGTAGATGCAGCCGGTCGCCGATGAGCACGACCTTGGCGTCGAGCGGGATCGGCTCGGGCTCGAGCGACACCGTGCGACAGGCCGAGGCGATCTGCCCAGCGACTCGATCCGGATCTGCGTCGCGCACGGAGCGCGCGCTTGAGCGCTTCCCAGGCGAGCGGCTGGGTGAGCAGGCGTCGTGCGTCGAGCACGAGGTAGCCGCCGTTGGCGCGATGGAGCGCGCCCGGCGCGGATGAGCGTGAAGTCAGTGACCAGGGCGCCGAGCTGGGCGCGTGTGCTCGACCCGTGCCGAGCAGGTTCGGCTGGGTCGGCATGGTCCTCGTAACACGACGGGGGCCCCGTCGTGTCGCCGTGGTCCACGAGGAGGTTGACCTGGTAGCGGCGGAACACCGCCCCGTCCTCGAGACGGGCGGCGAGGAGACGACGAATGCCTCGCGTGGCTGGGCGGCCGCCAGGAACTCCTCGGCGTTGCCGACGATGTCGGCCTCCATCGCGTCGAGGTGGTCGAGGATCACCGGGTGATCCCCGTGCTCCCGGCGGATCTCGTGGATCAGGTGGCCGACGGCGCGTCGGGTGACCGCCTCGCCCGTTCCCCGGATCGCCGCCCGCGTCTCGCGCTCCCAGGACGGGAACGTCCGCTGGATCAGCTCGCCCAGCTCGCCCTCGAGCTCTGCGCTCGCCTTGGCCAGCTCGAGCCGGTCCGCTTCGGGGAGCTTCTCGACATCGTCGCGCTCGAGGACCTTGCCGTCACGACGGACGGCGAAGGCCAACGCCGATCGGTGTTCGCACCAGCGCGAACCCGCGCGTTGCTGCGTGCTCCTCGAATGTTGACGAGCGCGGCGTCGCGGCGGTGGCCGAGCAGGGGTGCGGGTCAGGCCGCGGTCGGCTCGGTCAGGAGATCGACCAGGCGGTCGATGTCGGCCTCGGCAATCCGCTGGCGGCGCAGCAGCGCCCGCGCACCACCGTGCACGCGGTCGAGGTGCTCGAGGGCGCTGGCCATGAACTCGGGCGGGCTGTCGACCACGAGCGGGTGGTGCCGCCAGTCATCGAGCGCCACGTGTGCCACCGGCGACGCGAAGTACCCGGCCGACAGCGCGTAGTCCTCGACGATGACGTCCGTCGGGACGCCGGCCAGGTCGAGCAGCAGCGCGATCGTGACGCCGGTCCGGTCCTTGCCGGCGGCGCAGCCGATGATCGCGGGCAGGCCCTCGTCCTCGAGCAGCGCCCTGACCACCTCGGCCAGCTGGGGCGCCCGGGCGTCGAACACGTGGCGGTACATGCCGGCGAGACCCGCGTGCGGGGTGGGATCGTCGGCGAGCAGCGGCACGCTCCGGTACCGGACGACGGGGGAGCGCAGGAACGCATTCGGGGATCGCTCGAGCTCCTCCGGCCAGCGCAGGTCGATGACCTGGCGGACACCGAGGTCGAGCAGCTCCCGGCGCGTGCGATCCGGGAGCGTCGTCAGCTCGTCGGACCGGAGCAGCGTTCGCCAGCGGGTCATGCGGCCGTTTGCCGCAGGGTAGCCGCCGACGTCGCGGAGGTTGCGGGTGCCGTCGAGCGGCAGGTGGCGGTCGGCGGCGAGCATCGCTGCAAGGGTATCGCGAAGCACCGGCGAGCCATGAATCAGGCCGGGTGGCCGGGTGGTTCCCTGACCTTCGTCCGTCCCCGGCCCTGACCTCTGGCCGGTGCCCCGCCGCCACGGCCAGGGCTACGTTGGGCGCATCAAACGGACCGCCAACATTCGGACCAAATCCGATGGCGCGTCGACCCTCCGGCGGGATGCCGGGCGGCGGCGGAGTCGGAAATCCTGTTCGCAAGGCGGTCCGTTTCCGATTCCTGGACGCACGCCGGGCGCGCAGGGGAGCGACCGGCGCGAATAGGGCACATTGCGCAGTGACGCCGGGGCGTCGCCGATGGACCATGTCGCAGGACCCACACCCGTCCGGATCGGTACCCCGTGCCCGCTGACCCGACCCCGCGCTTCCAGATCTTCCCCGCCGAGGACATCGCGTTCCGGCGGCATGTCGCGGAGGCGTTCGCCCATCTGCAGGCGACGGCGACGAAGGGGACGCGAGCGCGCCGGCTCAAGCCCATCGAGCCACACGACCTCCAGTGGCGATTGCGCGAGCGATATCCGGCGGCGGTCGTCCGGCCGCGGAACTCGCTCGCCGATCCGGGCGTGGCCGAGACCGTGTGGTACGTGTACCGCTTCGGCAGCGTCGTACCGGGACATCGCTGGTGGGAGGAGCCGGGCCATGCGTGGGCGATCATCGACGACGAGCGGCGGTTCGTGGAGGTGTCCACGTCGCTGACCGAGATCGTCGAGGCGCCGGCGGAGGTGCTTCGAGGACAGCCGGTCGAGGCGTTTGCGAACCCGGGTGACGTCTCGGCATCGGACGACGTGCTGGGCATGTGGGCGGTCCTTCGGTCGGAGGGAACCCTGCATGCCACGCTGCGGTTCCGGTTCCATGACGGGTCGCCCCGGGAGATCGAGTACCACGTGACCCGCGACGGGGCCGGACCCGGCCGGCACCTCGCCGTCGTGCGCGAGATCGAGGTGCCCTGACCGCTTCACGGGCTGCCTGTTGATCGCCCTCGGGCTGCATGACCGCTCAGCGGGGCGGATCGCCCTCGAACACCCGCTTGGCGCCGGCCACCGCACCACGCACCCCGTGTCCCGCGGGGATGCTGGCGATCGCCTCGTGGAGCCAGCCGAGCGGACCCCACAGCCGCGAGCGCAGCTCGGCGACCTGGGTCACCCAGGTGCCCGTGCCCCGCGCGTCGAAGGTGATGATCAGCGTGCTGTCGAGACCCTTGTCCGACGAGACGTGCACCTGGCGGACGGGACGGCGGTGCTCCACGATCTCCCACTGTCCCGTGTCGAGCACGCCGGCCAGCCGTGTCCGCTCGCGGTAGACCGTCCCGACCCGGGCGGGGCCGGACACGTACACGACGTCGACCACGAACGGCACCCAGCGGGGCGTGCCGGCGATGTCGTCGTAGAGCTGCCAGACCTCCTCGCGCGAAGCGCCAACGAGCGCCTCGGCCTCGACTCGCCGCATGGCGTGAGTATCCTGCTGCCGGCCACTCGCTGGGAACCCCCCTCGCGCCCCGGGTTCCGCGACAATGGGCAGGTGACCAACCCTTCCACCCCAGCCGCGGGCCGCCTGCGCGACGAGATCCGCCAGCAGCCCGAGGTCGCAGCACGGCTGCTCCGTTCGGCCGCGCCCGTCGTGGATGCCGTTGCCGCGGAGCTGCGCCGGCGCGAGGCCGGGCTGGTCGTGATCGCGGCGCGCGGCACGTCAGACCATGCCGCGGTGTTCGCCCAGTACGTCCTCGGGGCGCGCAACGGGCTGCCCGTCGCGCTCGCCGCGCCCTCGCTGGCGACGCTGTACGGCGTGTCGCCGAGCTACCGCGATGCGCTCGTGATCGGCGTCAGCCAGTCGGGACAGTCGCCGGACGTGGTCGGCGTCGTTGCGGCCGCCCGGCAGCAGGGGGCGCTCACCCTCGCGATCACCAACGTCCCGGGCTCGCCGCTGGCCGCGGCCGCCGCCCACGTCCTCGACCTGGGCGCGGGCGAGGAGCGCTCGATCGCGGCGACCAAGACGTACACCGCGGAGCTGCTGGCGGTGGCGATGCTGTCGGCGGCGCTCGACGGCGACCCGGGGCCGGCACGGGGCCAGCTCGAGCTCGTCCCGCAGGCCATCGCCGGTGCGCTCGAGGTGGAGCCGGACGCGTCGAGGATCGCGGCAGACCAGGCCGGTCTCGCCCGGGCCGTCGTGCTCGGCCGCGGGTTCGGATATGCGACGGCCCGCGAGTGGAGCCTGAAGCTCAAGGAGATCGCCCAGCTGTGGGCCGATCCGTACAGCGCCGCCGACTTCGCGCACGGTCCGGTCGCCCTCCTGGCACCGGGCGACGCGGTGTTCGCGAGCGTCTCGTCGGGCCCGGCCCGGGACGCCCTGGTCACGCCGCTGCGAGCGCTCGTCCGCGATCTCGAGGCGGACGTGCTCGTGCTGTCCGACGACGCCGAGGCCCGGTCGATCGGGCGCTGGGCAATGGCCGTTCCCGGCGGCCTCCCCGAGTGGCTGAACCCGATCGCCGCGATCGTGCCCGCGCAGCTCCACGCGATGCACCTCGCGCTCGCGCGCGGCCTCGATCCCGAACGGCCGCGGGGCCTGCGCAAGGTGACCGAGACGCGCTAGCCGGCAGGTTCGAGGCGCGGATATCCGATGCGGCCTAGCATCACCAGGTGACCTCTCCAATCGATGATCCGGCCGCGGCCGATCCTGAACCCGAGCCGAGCCCGCCGGCGAGCACGCCGGGACCAAATCCGGCGAGCCCGGCAACGCCGCATTCCCCGTTCGCGAACCGGCCACCTCCGAACCGGCCGAA
>CAWIFB010000053.1:0-6051 GCA_963835335.1 uncultured Chloroflexia bacterium
GCCCCGTCCGGACTTCGTCACGTGCCAGGCGGCCTCAGGGATGGATCCGCCAGACCGCCGCCGCCCCGTAGTCGAGGACCCATACGTCGCCGAACGCGGGCTCCGCCACGAACGGTTGCTTCGTGCCGGGAAGCGACCACGTCGCCACCGATGCTCCGCTGGAGGCGTCGACCACGCGGACCGCTGCTGCCGCACCGTCCGGGATCCACGCATCGCCGTCGACCACGGTCCCATCCAGCGGCTGCGCCCACCCGTCGATGGTGACGCCGGCGGCGCCGGTCGCCGGATCGATCGCCACCACGCGGCCGTCCAGGCGTTCCCCGATGAGGAGATGCGACGCGCCGTCGTCCGAGAACCAGGTCGGTCCGCCGCCGACATTCGCGGTCGCAACCACCGTGCCGGTCGCGGGATCAACCTTGCGAAGCATTCCGTCGATGTCATCCGCAACCCAGACACCGCCTGGCAGGACGGCGAGCCCTGCGCCCGATGGCCCGATCTGGGTCCTGCCGACGATGGTTGCGGTGGCGGTGTCGATCCGCAGCAGCTCCTTCGCACTTCGGTCCGCGACCCAGACCGCGCCGTCACCCGCCTTGAGGTCCCACAGGTTCGGGCCGACGTCACTGATCACATGCGTGACCGACTTGCTCACCGGATCCAGCTCGACCACGCGACCGGTGAGGTCCGCGATCCACAGCATTCCGTCGGCGTCGGCGGCGATCCCGCACGCCTGACCTCCGACGTCGACATGATCCGTGACCGCATTGGTGACCGGGTCGACGCGGTCCACGATGCCGATGAAGCTCGTGATCCACACTGCACCGCCGGCGACGGCCATGGCGCATGGATGCGGCTCGGTCGTGATCGTCGCGACCAGATGAT
The DNA here is from genome assembly GCA_963835335.1 of uncultured Chloroflexia bacterium. Taxonomy (GTDB): domain Bacteria; phylum Chloroflexota; class Limnocylindria; order Limnocylindrales; family CSP1-4; genus CAIXZV01. The sequence goes on from CAWIFB010000053.1 coordinate 880, forward strand.
CGCCGAGGGGCGCGGCAACCGCGGACTCGGTCGGGCCGGGCGTCGCGGTCGCGTGCGGTGCGGGCGATGCAGCCGCGCTCGCGGGGGGAGGGGCGGGGGTTGCCGAGGCGGCGGCTGGTTGCGTGGTCGTCGCTGACCCGGGCGCGCCGCAGGCGGCGGCCACGAGGCAGGCGAGGACGGCGACCAGGGACGGAGCAGGGCGCGGTGAGCGGCGGGATGTCATGGGGCATACTCAAGAAGATGGCTGGATCGATCGCAAGGGCCAGCAACGACGGATCTGATAGGGCCAGTTATGGCGGCAGCTCCGACGCGCTGGGTGCGCCGCTGGGCGAAGGCGGCGGTGCCCTCCACCGGCGTCTGGAGACGCGGATCCGTGCTGCCGTTGCCTCCGGGCGCCTCGCCGCTGGGATGCCCCTGCCGGGTACGCGCACGCTGGCCGCGGAGCTTGGCGTGGCGCGGATCACGGTGGCGACCGCGTACGATCAGCTGGTGGCCGAGGGATATCTCGAGGCACGCCCCCGCCGCGGAACCCTCGTCGCGGCCGACCTGCCCGACCGCGGGTTCGGCAGCGCCGCCGGCGCCCGCCATGCGACGGATGCTGATCTTCCGACGCCGGTCGAATGGGCGCCGCGCGCGCCCGTCACGATGGACGATCCGATCCCCGGCGATCCGATCGACCTCGGTCCCGAGGGATTCTCCCTCGGCGTCATCGACATCCCTGCCTGGGGTCGTCGGCTCAGCCGCGCGTGGCGGGAGCTCGCCGAGGAGCCCGAGGGTGGCGTGGTGTCGTACTTCGGCGGCCTGGGCGATCCCGTGCTGCGGCGCGCCCTCGCACCGTTCCTGGCCGTCCACCGCGGCGTGCGGGCGAGACCCGACCAGATCGCCGTGACCGCGGGTGCGACCGCGGCATTCTCGGCCGTCGCCCGCACCTGGCTGGGCCCGGGGCGCCGCTGCGTGGTCGAGGACCCCGGCGGGACGCAGCTGCGCCGGAGCCTGGCAAGCGCAGGCGCGGAGCTGGTGGCCGTGCCGGTCGACGACGGCGGGATCGATCCGTCGGTGCTGCCGGACCGCGCCGATGTCCTGTTCGTCACGCCCAGCTGGCAGTACCCGGCCGGCGGGCGCCTCTCCCTGGCTCGCCGCCTCGCGCTGCTCGACTGGGCCAGGCGTGCCCGATGCGTGATCGTCGAGGACGACTGCGAGAGCGAGCTCCGTTACGAAGGCGACCCGCTGCCGACGCTCCAGGGGCTTGGGGAGGAAGGGCGCGTCGTCTACGTCAACACGTTCAGCAAGGTGCTGTTCCCGGGCCTCCGGACCGGCTACGTCGTGGTTCCCGACGTGCATCGGGGCGCACTCCTCGCCGCGCTCGAGGCCGGAGCACGACCTCCCGGCGCCGTTGACCAGCGGGCACTGGGTCGGTTCATCGAACAGGGCGCCTACCTGCGGCATCTCCGCCGAATGCGCGCGGCGTATGCCGCGCGCCGACGGGCCTTCGAACGCGAGCTGGCGCTGCGATCCGCCGGTCGATTGCGGGCGCGGCCCGGCGAGGCAGGCGGGCACGTGGTCATCGACGTGCTGGTCCCGGGGCTGACGGGCCGGATGCTGACCATCGCCGCGGCGAAGCTCGGGCTGCGCATCGAACCGCTGGCGGCCAACCGGGTCGGTGGTGGCATGCCTGACCGTGCGGTCGTGGTGTACCTCGCGCGCGCCGACGAGCGGATCGCGGTCGAGGCCGCCCGGCTGCTCGCTGCCGCCTGTGCCCAGCGGTAGCATGGCGGCTAGTCCGCTGCCCCTGGCGCCAGACCTGCCGCGCCCGCACCGAGGCCCTCCCGACCGTGATCGACTTCACCCTGACCGACGAGAACCGCCTCGTCCGCGACGTCGCCCGCGCGTTCGTCGAGGCCGAGATCCTGCCCTACATCCGCGTGTGGGACGAGCAGGGCGAGGTCCATCGCGAGGTGTTCGCGAAGATGGCGGAGCTCGGGTTCCTGGGCGCGCCGGTCCCGGAGCAGTACGGCGGCTCGGGGATGGACTACGTGAGCTTCGCGCTGCTGTGCGAGGAGCTGGAGCGGGCCGATACGGCGTTCCGCGTCATCCAGAGCGTCCACGTCGGCCTCAACAGCCTGACCCTCCTCCAGTGGGGAACGGAGCAGCAGCGCCAGCGCTGGCTGGTGCCCCAGGCGAAGGGCGAGAAGATCGCGACGTTCGCGCTGACCGAGCCGGGCGTGGGCACCGACGCGGGCAGCCTGACGACCACGGCACGTCGCGACGGCGACAGCTACGTCCTCAACGGCCACAAGATCTGGATCTCGCTCGCCGACATCGCGGACCAGTTCCTCGTGTTCGCGACCGTCGACCGGGCGAAGCACCACAAGGGCGTGACCGCGTTCGTGGTCGAGCGCGGGATGGCGGGGCTCACCACCGGCACGCTCCACGGCAAGATGGGGATCCGGGCCGGCAACACCGGCCTCATCGACTTCGAGGACGTCCGCGTCCCGATCGAGAATCGGATCGGCGAGGAGGGCGAGGGCTTCGTGGTCGCGATGAGCGCGATCGACCAGGGGCGGTTCACGGTAGCTGCCGGTGCCGTCGGGCTGGCGCAGGCGTGCCTCGATGCGTCGCTGCGCTACGCGCACGAGCGCGAGACGTTCGGCCAGGAGATCGGCCGCCACCAGCTGGTCAAGCAGATGATCGCCAACATGGTCCGCGGGATCGACATGGGCCGGATGCTGGTGTGGCGTGCCGCGTGGCTCAAGAACCAGGGCCTGCGCAACACGCGCGAGACGTCGCTCGCGAAGTGGCACGCGACGGACCACTCGGTGCAGTGCGCGCTGGACGCGATCCAGGTCCACGGCGCCAACGGCTACTCCAACGAGTTCCCGGTGGAGCGCTACCTGCGCAACGCCAAGGCGGCGGTCATCTACGAGGGCACCAGCCAGCTCCACACGCTGATCCAGGCCGACTACGCCCTGGGATACCGCGAGGACCGGCCGCTCCGCTGCGAGCCGTGGCCGGCGCAGGGGTTCGAGCGCCCGACGGCCTGACGGCGGCGCCGGCCGGGTCCACGCGGCGCCGGATCGGCACGGCGCCGAATCCGGGCCGCAGGCCCGGGGTCAGCCGGGGCAGGCCGGCTCCGCGGCGCGACTCCGTCGCGGCGCCGGATCGGCACGGCGCCGGATCCAAGGCGCCGCCCGTGGTCAGCCGGGGCCGGCCGGCTCCGCGGCGGCGACGCGCGACTCCGTCGCGGCGGCGTGCGTCTCCACGACCGGTTCCGCCTCCGGCACGAGCACCTCCGCCGGATCGTGGGTCTCGCGGCTGGTCGCGCGGCCGCGCGCCGTGACGATCAGCGCGACGGCGGCCACGATCACGACAGCTGCGATCCCGGTGCGCGTGCTCAGCGGCTCGCCCAGGATCAGCCAGCCCAGGAACACGGCCACGATCGGGTTGACGTACGCGTAGGTCGCGATCCTGGACAGCGGCGCGACGGTCAGCAGCCATGAGAACGTCGTGAAGCCGACGAGGCTGCCGACCACCAGCAGGTACACGACGCCGATCCAGCTCTCGGCGGACACGGCGGCGGGATCGAAGGTCGCCACCTCGCCGGTCACGATCGCCGCGATCAGCAGGATCAGCCCGCCGGTCACCATCTCGAGGCCGGTCGCGAACAGCGCCGGAGCCGGGAGCACCGCCCGGCGCGCGGAGTACAGCGAGCCCAGCGCCCAGCACATCGGCGACACGATCAGGGCGGCCAGGCCGGCCGGGTCGAGCGTGGCGACACCGTCCGTCGGCCAGGCAAGGATCGCCACGCCCGCCACGCCGGTCACGATCCCCACGACGACCGCGAACGGCAGGCGATCGCGGAAGAACACCCACGCGAAGATCGCGAGCCACATCGGCAGCAGGCCGATCAGCAGCGCCGCGATCCCCGATGCCACGGTCTGCTCGCCCCAGGCCACGAGGCCCATCCCGCCCAGCATCAGCAAACCGCCGACGATCGAGGTGTCGAGGATCTCGCGGGGGCTGGGGCGGTGGATCGTCGCCCGGTGGCGGACCGCGATCGCACCCGCGAGCAGCAGTCCCGCCGGGACGAACCGGAGGAACCCCATCACGAACGGCGGAATGGTATCGACGGCCACCCGGATCCCCAGGTACGTCGATCCCCACACGAAGTAGAGGACGATGATCCCTGCCCAGATGGCGATGGGGCTGGCGGACGGGCGCATGGTTCGGGGCTCCTGGCGATCGATTGGCGGAGTGTATCGAGGGGCGGCGGCTTGTGCCAGCCGGATAGTCCAAGTCACGTGGACCTCCAGCAGGACGGCCGAGCCAGTAGAGTCGTGCGATGGACAGGATCAACTGGTTCGGCGAGGACGTCGCCGCAACATATGACGAGGACGCCTCGGAGATCTCCCAGCCCGACATCCTCAACCCGCAGCTCGACCTGCTCGATGAGCTCGCCGCCGGCGGGCCAGTGCTCGAGTTCGCGATCGGCACCGGCAGGGTCGGACTGCCGCTCGCCGGGCGAGGGCTGGCGGTGGCCGGGATCGAGCTTTCGACGGCGATGGTTGCCCGGTTGCGGGCCAAGCCCGGAGGTGACGAGGGGTCGCTCCCGATTGTCATCGGCGACATGGCGACGGCGGAGGCGCCGGGGGCTGGTTCGTTCCGCCTGGTCTTCCTCGTCTTCAACTCCCTGATGAACCTCACGACCCAGGACGCACAGATCGATTGCTTCCGGAACGCAGTGAGGCATCTCGCGCCCGGGGGCCAGTTCCTCGTCGAGCTGCCGATCCCCGCGCTTCGACGACTCCCGGTAGGCGAGCGGTACGTGGTCTTCGATCACAGCGGCACGCACGTCGGGATCGACGAGTACGACATCGCCACGCAACGCCAGTGGTCCCACCACATCAGCTTCCTGGCGGACGGGCGCGTCCATCGGACCTCACCCCCGTTCCGCTTCGTGTGGCCCGCCGAGCTCGACCTCATGGCGCGACTCGCCGGAATGCGGCCCGTCCATCGCTGGGGAGACTGGGATCGACGCGCCTTCACCAGCGAGAGCACGAAGCACGTGTCCGTGTGGCAGAAGCCCGAAGACGGGCGTTCGTAGGTCCGGCGGCGGTTGTCCCCGATGGTGGTTGAAACGTCGGGAGCCCGCCGTTGTGTCTACGCCACCGCCTC
>CAWIFB010000054.1:0-40912 GCA_963835335.1 uncultured Chloroflexia bacterium
GGCCGGGAACGGTGGAACCGGCCTCGATGCGTCTCCGCGGGTCTTTGTCCTGTGACTTGACAAAGTGCGGTAGGATCGACTTTGTCAACTCACTTGGCATTGTCAGGCGCCGACTGCAGGGAGCTTCCGGGGACCGATGCGACTCTCGACCAAGGCCACCCACCAGCAGACGCGGGCCATCAACGAAGGCATCGTCCTGCGCGGGATCTACGATCTCGGGCCGATCAGCCGGGCGGAGATTGCGCGGCGCACCCACCTCACCCGGACCTCGGTCAGCGAGATCGTCACCGGACTGATCGATGGCGGGCTGGTGGAGGAGGTCGGGCGTGGGCCGTCGATCGGCGGCAAGGCCCCGATCCTCGTCCAGGTTGTGGCCGATGCGCGCCTGGTCCTGGCCCTGGACCTGGGCGAGCAGGCGTTCGTCGGTGCGCTCGTCGACCTCCGGGGCACGATCCACCACCGGCGATCCGTGCCCGTCGAAGGTCGTGACGGTGCAGCTGCCCTCGCCGCGCTCCACCGGCTGGTTGACGAGCTGGTCGAGGCGGCGCCCGCCAACGGCCTGCTGGGAATCGGTGTCGGAACCCCGGGGCTCATCGACACCGACGGCGGGACCATCCGATGGGCGGTCAACCTGGACTGGCAGGACCTGCCGCTGAGCCGGATCCTCCACGACCAGACGGGCCTGCCGACGATGATCGCCAATGACTCGCGTGCAGCCGCGATGGGCGAGCACCTGTTCGACCTCGAGCGCCGATCACCGAACCTCGTCGCGATCAAGATCGGGAACGGCGTCGGTGCCGGCATCGTGCTGGGGGGCGAGCTGTTCCAGGGCGACGGCTTCGGGGCCGGTGAGATCGGGCATATCACGGTCGTCGACGACGGCGCCGAATGCCGGTGCGGCCGCTTCGGGTGCCTCGAGACGGTCGCCAGCTCGCGCGCGATCCTCGACCAGGCCACGCAGGCGGCGCTCGACGCGCCGGACGGCCCGCTCGGGATGCGGCGAGGCCGCTCGGGAGAGCTGACGATCGCCGACGTACGGGCCGCGGTCGAGGACGGCGACGAGACCGCGCGCCGGATCGTGGTCGCCGCGGGCCGGTGGCTCGGCGGTGCCATCGCAGCCCTGATCGGGACGCTTGACATCCACGAGATCGCACTGCTCGGGACGGTCACCACTCTCGGCGACGCGTGGATCGAGGCGGTCCGAGACGAGGCCGCCCGGCGGTCGTTCGCGCTGCTGACGCGCGACACGCAAATCGAGATCGGGGGCACACCCGAGGACGTGGTCCTGCTCGGCGCGAGCGCGCTGCTGATGGCGCGCGAGCTCGGCCTGGTGCCGGCCCGATGACCCGGTCACTCCTCGCGGGAATCGATGTCGGCGGCAGCAAGATCGCGGTCGTCCTCGCCGACGAGGCGCTGACGCTGGTTGCCCGCCAGACGATCCCGACCGAGGTTGGCGGCGCGAGCGATGCGGCCCAGCGGATCTCGCATGCCCTCGATATGACGCTCGCGCGCGCAGGGCGTGGCCCGGCGGACCTGCTCGCCATCGGGCTCGGGGTCCCCGGTCGGGTGGATCCGGAGGCGGGCAGCGTGACGCTCGCGGTCAACCTGGGCTGGCGCGACCTGCCGCTCGGACCCCTGCTCGTGGCCCGCTACGGGGTTCCGGTGGGGCTCGAGAACGACGTCCGCGCCGCGGCCGCCGGCCTGTACGCCCGAGGCGTGGCCGGCGACGGGGTCGACCTTGCCTATCTCAGCATCGGGACCGGGATCTCGGCCGGCGTCGTCCTCGACGGACGGCTCCACCGGGGACCGCGCGGGCTCGCCGGCGAGATCGGCCACGTGGTGATGGAGCCGGACGGACCGGCCTGCATGTGCGGGCTGCACGGCTGCCTCGAGGCGCTCGCATCGGGTCGCGGCGTGGCAGCCCGGTTCCAGGCCGCTCGCGACACGGGTGCCGCGACCACGCTCGTCGGTCCGCAGCCGGTGACCGCGATCGACGTCTACCGCGGCGCTGCGTCGGGCGACGAGCTGGCGGTCCGGATCGCGGACAGCGCCGGGCGGTTCGTTGCTCGCGCCGTCCACGAGCTGGTGATGGCCTACGACGTGCCGAGGGTGGTCCTGGGCGGTGGCGTGACCACCGCGGGGCGGATCTTCCTGGACCCCGTCGAACGCGGCCTGGACGAGCTGCGTCGCGCGTCCGAGCTTGCCCGGGAGGCGCTGCCACCCGACGTCATCCACCTGCTCCCGCCCGATGCCGACGCCGGCGGCTGGGGCGGCGTCATCCTGGCCCGCTCCGCGCTGTCCGACACCCGCGCACCCGGGTGGGGCATCCGGGTCGCGGCTTCGGCGACCCGCCCTGATGCTGCCGCACCGGCCGCCGCCCCCGGTTCCAGCGCGACCTGAGGAGGTGATCGCACGCGAGACCCCAATGCGCCCGACCCAGACCACCCGACCGTCGACCGCTCGCGTCACGATCCGGCCGGCCGGTGGCCCACCAACGACTTGAGGAGGAGACCCAGGTGAGATCACGAACCATGCTCGCCGTCGGACTGGCGGCCGTCATCGGCCTTGCCGCGTGCGGGAGCTCGACGACGACACCGTCGCCGGCGTCCCAGGCGCCTGCGAGCCAGGCTGCCTCGGCAGCCCCGGGGAGCGCCGCACCCGAAAGCGCCGCACCCGAAAGCGCCGCGCCGCTCGCCGTCGATCCGGCGGAGGCGGTCATCCCGAACGTCGAGGCAAACGCCGAGATCACGTTCTGGACGTTCTATCTTTCGCCCACCTTCGACCAGTACATCAAGGACACGATCACCCGCTTCGAGGGCACCTATCCGGGCGTCAAGGTCAACTGGGAGGATCACCAGGCAACCTTCAAGGACGACCTCAACAACGCGTTCGCCGCGGGCAACGCACCTGATGTCATCAATCTCTCGGTCAGCGAAGGCTGGGTCAGCGAGTACGCGGGCAAGGACCTGTTGCTGCCGCTCGACACCGCGGTCCCCCAGGCGGTGAAGGACATCTACTTCCCGGGCCTGTGGAAGGAGCAGCTGATCGACGGGGTCAACTACCAGTTCCCGTGGTACCAGGGCCTCAACGTCGAGCTAGTCAACAAGAAGATCTACGAGGAGGGCGCCGGCCTGTCGGTCGCCGACTTCCCCAAGACCATCGACGGCCTGCCGCAGCTGTGCCAGACGATCAAGGACAAGACCGGCACCCTGTGCGACATCCGGCTGACGGTGTCCGACCTGCTCGCCCAGATGGTCTACGAGGGGAATGTCAAGGTCATCAGCGATGACGGCAAGGCGTTCACGTTCGACTCACCCGAAGGCGTCGCCTGGCTCCAGATGTACATCGACATGGTCAAGGCCGGAACCGTGGACAACACGGTGCTCACGACCAACGACGACCGCGTCGGGCTCAACGCCTTCGCTGCGGGCAACGCGGCCTTCTATGCAACCGGCCCCAACCTGGCCCGAACGGTGAAGGATCAGAACGCGACGCTGTACGGCAACCTGGCCATGGTCCAGACACCGCTCGGCAAGAGCGGCGTCGCCGGCAAGGGCCTGATGTCGATCTCCGTCAAGAAGGACACCCAGTTCCCCAACGCGTCCATGGCGCTCGCGCAGTTCTTCACGAACCCGCGGAGCATGGTCGAGTTCAGCAAGCTGGTCGCGGTCTATCCGTCGAGCCCTGCAGCGTACGACGACCCGTTCTTCGCCTCCACGCCGTCGACCGTCGAGGACAGCGCCCGGCCGCTGGCAAAGAGCATCATCTCGACATACGCAGACATCGTGCCCACGATCCCCAGCAAGGCCGATGTCAACGACATCGTGCTCAAGGCAATCGAGTCGGCCGTGTTCAACGGCGTGGCGCCGCAGGAAGCGCTGTCCAACGCCGTCAAGCAGGCCAACGCGCTGATCAAGTAGCTTCCACGACCGAGGCCCCGGTCCGGCTTCGCCGGCCGGGGCCGCATGGTCCCGGATTGACGATGAGACGACTCACCGCGACGCCCTACCTGTTCCTCGCCCCGGCGCTGGTGCTGCTGGGAATCTTCGTCATCTACCCGATCGTGGCGGTCGTCTGGTTCAGCTTCACCGACTACGACATCGTCCGGCCGCCCGTGCCGGTCGGCCTTGCGAACTACGAGAAGCTCGTCAGCGATCCGACATTCTGGCTCGCGCTCACCCACTCGCTCGTGTACCTCATCGTGACGCCGATCCTGATCGTGCTCTCGATCATGCTGGCGATCGTCGTCAACCGCGCGATGCGCGGGATCCACATCTTCCGGGCCCTGTACTTCGTGCCCGCGGTCAGCGGCAGCATCGCGATCGGGCTGTCGTGGACCTGGCTGTTCGACCGCAACGGCTTCATCAATAGTGCGCTGCTGTCGCTGGGCCTCATCTCGGAGCCCGTCCAGTGGCTGGCAACGCCGTCGCTGGTGCTGCCGATCGCGATGCTGCTCACGATCTGGGCCGGCGTCGGGTACTACTCGGTCATCTTCCTGGCGGGGCTCCAGAACATTCCCGAGGAGCTGTACGACGCGGCCCGGATCGACGGCTGCAGTGACATCCAGAAGCACCGCTATGTCAGCCTGCCCGGGCTGCGACCGCAGATCGTGTTCGTCGCGGTCATCTCCAGCCTGGCTGCGCTCAAGGTGTTCGACGAGATCTACGTCCTGACCAACCGGACCGGGGGGATCCTCGACAGCGGGACCACGATCGTGTTCTACCTGTGGAAGCAGGCCTTCCAGCTCAACCACGCCGGGTATGCGTCCGCCATCGCGATCTCGTTGCTCGCGATCACGCTCGTGTTCTCGGTCGTCAACGTGCGCCTGCTCGACCGCGGCGAGGACGAACGATGAGTGCCACGGCGCCCGGGACTGCTCGTGTCCACGTACGCGCTCGCGCCCGAACTGCCCCCAGGCTGCGCCGCGCCGCCGCCAGTGCAGGCTGGTACGTGGTGCTTGTCGCGATCGCAGTCATCACGGTGTTCCCGTTCACGTGGATGCTGCTGACGTCGCTCAAGGGCCCGCTGGACCCGGTCAGCTCGGTGCCCCCGCAGTTCCTGCCCTCGTCCCCCACGCTCGACAACTACGCCCGGGTCCTGGACAACCTCCCCGTGCCACGGTTCTTCGTCAACAGCGTCATCGTGTCGGTCACGACCAGCCTGCTCAACGTGCTCGTGTCATCGATGGCCGCCTATCCGCTGGCCAAGATGCGCTTCCGTGGCCGCGAGGTCGTGTTCTGGGCGCTGCTGGCAACGCTGATCGTGCCCGCCCAGCTCACCTACATCCCGAGCTTCGTGCTGGCGGTCAACGTGTTCCACTACTACGACACGCTGCCGGCGCTGATCTTCCCGGCGCTGGTCAGCGCGTTCAACGTGTTCCTGCTCCGCCAGGCGTTCCGGGGCGTGCCCAACGACCTGATCGACGCCGCTCGGACGGACGGCGCCGGCGAGTGGCGGATCTGGTGGCAGATCCTGCTGCCGATCGTGCGCCCGTCGCTGGCCGCGGTCGCGATCTTCACGTTCGTCACATCCTGGAACGACTTCCTGTGGCCGTCGCTGATGCTCCACACCCGCGACGGGATGACGCTGCCGGTCGGCCTGGCCGCGCTGCAGGGGTTCTTCTCCGCCGACTTCCGGTCGATCGCCGCGGGCGTGACGATGACGGTGATCCCGATCCTGCTGTTCTTCGTCGTCGCCCAGCGGTACTTCGTGCGCGGCCTGGCGGGGGCCGTCAAGGGGTGACCTCGCGAGCGGCGCGCCGGACTCGCACGGGCGCGCGGCACGCCCGACGTCCGCGACCGCCTGATGCTGGCGTTCGACGGCACGCGCGCTGTCGATCGAGGCGGAACGACGCCTGCGAACCGCGCCCGCGGCGGGGATCACGCTGTTCCGGTACCGCAACGTCGAGCGCCCGGAACAGGTGCGCGCGCTCGTCGACGCGGCGCAGGCGGCGGCGCGCGCCGGGGGGTTCGGCGCCGCGGTCGGGACGCAGCGGCCGCTCCTGGTCGCCGCCGACCAGGAGGGCGGCCAGCTCCTGGGGCTGGGCGACGGCCCGACGCCGTTTCCCGGGGCGATGGCCCTGGGCGCGACCGGCGACGCGGCGCTGGCCGAAGCGGTGGGGCGCGCGACCGGTGACAGAGCTGCTCGCGATGGGCGTCAACCTGGTGTACGCGCCGGTCTGCGACCTCGCGACCAACCCGGCCAACATCGGGCTCGGGATCCGCTCGTTTGGCGACGATCCGGTCGAGGTCGGTGCATTGGTGGCGGCGACGGTCCGCGGGATGCGGGCCGCGGGCGTCGCGGTGACCGCGAAGCACCTGCCCGGGCTCGGCGAGGCGACACAGGACAGCCACCATGGCCTGCCGGTCCTGCGCCATGATCGCGCCCGGCTGGACCGGGTCGAGCTGGTGCCCTTTCGGGCGGCGATCGAGGCGGGCGTCGACCTCGTCATGTCCGCGCACGTCGCGCTGCCTTCGATCACCGGCGACCCCGCGCTGCCCGCGACGATGTCCAGAGCGGTGATGCAGGACCTGGTGCGGGACGAGCTCGGGTTCCGCGGGCTCACGATCACGGACGCACTGGACATGCGTGCGATGCCCCAGGGCGATGCACAGGGCGAGGCAGTCGTCGCCGCGATGCGAGCCGGGGTGGATCTGCTGCTGTGCGCCCCGGACAGCGCGCAGCTCGATCGGATCGAGCGGGCGGTCAAGCAGGCAGCTCAGACCGGGATCTTCGACGACACCGAGCTTCGCGGCGCGGCCTCGCGACTCGACGAGCTTCGCCGCCGCCTGCGGGACGCGCCGTCGCCCGACCTGGCAGTCGTGGGATCGGCGGCCCACCGTGCGCTCGCCCGCGAGGTCGCGGCACGCTCGGTCACGCTGGTCCGCGACGACCGCGCGATGCTCCCCCTGCGGCTGCCTGCGGGCGCACGGATCCTCGCCGTGATGCCTCGTCCGCGAGACCTGACGCCGGCTGACACCTCAGCCACCGTCGTGCCCGGGCTGGCATCGGCGCTGCGCACGTGGTGGCCCGATGTCGAGGAGATCGTCACCTCGCACCCGCCAACGGACGATGAGATCGCGGGCGCCGCGGCACGCGCCGCCGGGGCGGGCGCCGTTGTCGTCGGGACGATCGCGGCGACCTCCGATCCCGCCCAGGTGCGGCTTGTCGAGGCGCTCCTCGCGGCGGTCCGAGACGCCCGGGCGGACGGTGGCGAAGCGGGCTCCGCACCGCCGGTCGTGACGCTGGCGCTCCGGACACCGTGGGACATCGCCGCCTACCCCAGCGCCGATGTCCACGTTGCGGCCTACGGCATCCTGCCGCCGACCCTGGAGGCGACGGCCGCCGCGCTGTTCGGCCGGGCACCATTCCTGGGCTGCCTGCCGGCGCAGGTTGCCGGGATCGCGCCGCGCGGCCACGGCCTCCGGCCCTGAGCGTTCGGGGGCGGCATCCGCTGCCTCCGCGCCCGCACCTGCTCCACAATGCACGGTGACAGGAGGCACGTATGGCCGACATCGCGATCGAGGTCCTGCCCCAGCCGCGGATCGACACCCTGGTCACCGACGCGGTGGCGGGCACCCAGCGGCGGCGCACCGAGTACACCGGCACGGTGTGGTTCGGCGGGCGCCCGCAGGTCACCGGCTTCGGGTCGATCACGCTCGCGCAGACGGCCGTGATCGACCGCCCGTTCTTCCTCCCCGACAGCCTTCCCTACCGCCCGGATCCGCTCAACGACGCGCTGGTGGTGTCCAGCGTCGCGATCCAGGGTTCGATGGACGAGCCCCACCATGTCCTCGACTGCCGGGCCGGCCTGGTCGCGGACCCGCGCAACGCGGCCGTCTGCTGGATCCAGGTCCAGGTGATCGCACGAGCCAGGACGCCGTTCGCGATCAGCTACCGGGTCACGGCGGTCGTCGCCCTCAACGCCCTGCTCGAGACGGGATCTGGGTCGTGATCGACTTCAGCCGCTTCGACGTCCTGACCTTCGACTGCTACGGCACGCTCATCGACTGGGAGGCCGGGATCCTGTCCGCGCTGCGGGCCGCGCTCGACGCGCACGGGGTCACGGCCGGCGACGAGGACCTCCTCGGCCGGTACGCGGTCCATGAGGCCGAGATCGAGCGCGGCCCCTACGTTCGCTACCGGGAGGTCCTGTCGCGCGGCATGGCGGCCGTGTGCCACGAGCTGGGGGTCGAGCCCACCGCGGACGAGATCGCCGCGTTCGGCGGATCCGTCGCCGACTGGCCCGCCTTTCCCGATTCGGCGGATTCGCTCGCCCGGCTGCATCGTCGGTTCACGCTCGCGGTGATCACGAACTGCGACGACGACCTGTTCGCGGCCTCGAACCGCCGGCTGGGCGATGTGTTCGACTTCGTGATCACGGCGCAGCAGGCCGGCAGCTACAAGCCCGACCATCGCAACTTCGAGCTCGCGTTCGAGCGGATCGACCGCCCCCGGAGCCGGATCCTCCACGTTGCGCAGAGCCTGTTCCACGACCACGTGCCCGCGAAACAGCTGGGGCTCACCTCGGTGTGGGTCGATCGCCGTCACGATCGGCCGGGAAGCGGGGCCACGCCGCCTGCCGAGGCCGCGCCGGACCTGACCGTCCCCGACATGGACACGCTCGCGACGCTCGCGGACGCGTGATCAGCGGGATCCGCGTCGCCGTGACCGTGCCCGAATGACGGCCGGCCGGATGAGCGCGAACCGGATCATTACGAACAGCGGCGCGCTGCGCGCCTCGATCGTTGCCGGGATCGCGGCGCCGGTCATCTCGTGGGCGCTCAGCGTCGTCGTCATCGCGGGCTGGCCCGGCTACGACCCGATCGCACAGTCGATCAGCCTGCTCGCGACGGCGCCCCTGGGCTGGCTGCAGAGCGTGGCGTTCGCGATCAGCGGGATCCTCGGCGCGGCGTGGGCGTTCGGGCTGTCGAGCGTGCTGGGCCGGACGGCGCGCCAGCGGGCGCTCGTGCGGGGCCTGCTGCTGGTGCAGGCCGCGATCGCGATCGGGTTTGCCCTGCTGCCGACCGATCCCGTGGGTGTGCCGACGACCACGATCGGCTCCATCCACCTGCTCGACTTCTACCTGTACGCGATCACGATGCCGCTGACGCTGGTTGCCCTCGGCCTCGTCATGCGACGTGACCCGCGATGGGACCGCGCGGCCCGCGCGACACTCGCCGCCGCGGGCCTGGTCCTGCTTGCCACCGCGCTCGTGCCGGCCACGGTGGACGGGCCGCTCACGCCCTGGCTGGGCCTGCTCGAGCGGCTGTATATCGCGATCCCGTCGCTGTGGCAGGTCTGGGCGGGAGTCGTCGCCTGGCGGCTGGCGAGTGGCCCGACGGCCGGCGCGCGCGCCGTCTGACCCTCCCTCATTGCTCGCTGAAACCGCGTCCGCGGGAGCGACGTATCCAAGCCCGCCGGGGGAACGACGCAGCTGGAGGACCTGGATGAAGCGACTCGCGTTCAGCGTCGGACTTGCCCTCGCACTCGCCCTGCCGGGCTCTGCGCTCGCCTTCCACCACGTCGGGCTGCCGGCCACCGCCTGCCACGCGGATGCGGCGGGGAGCCCGTCCAACGACAACGGGATGGCCAAGGAGGCGCTCCTCGCGCACAGCCCGCAGGGCCTTCCCCTGCCGCCCGTCGGCACGCCCGGCAACGGCCAGGGCGAGGGCGGCGAGCACTGCGCCAACGCCACCGACTGAACACCCCTCCGCTCCCGGCGGACCGGGCCGGACCCCTCGGGCCCGGTCCGCCGGCTCACCCCTGGGCGTGGCTGAGCGGGCCTACGCCTTGACGGCGCGAAGTCGCTTCCGCAGGGCAACCTGTGGCACGGCGGCAACATCGATCCGACGTGCGCCGAGGAGGCGGAGGAACCGCTGCATGCCCATGGCCAGCGCCTCGACGAATGCCGCGTCCGCCGCCAGAGCCGGATCCTCGAGCCACATGCCGAGGATCCGGAGCGTACCGGCGGCGCGGTCCAGCTTGGGATCGAACCGTCCGACCAGCCGGTCGCCCCACAGGATCGGGAGCACGTAGTAGCCGAAGCGGCGCTTCGCCGCCGGCACGTACACCTCCCAGCTGTAGTCGAACCCGAACAGCGGCCTGGCACGACCACGCGCCGAGACCGGGTCGAGCGGCGACAGGAACACGGCCTCGACGTCGGTCGTGGTGTCGATCGGCGCCCATGCCGCCGGCACGCGTCCCGCCTCGAGCTCGGCGAGCACGGGGGCATCCGTCGCGACCGCCAGACGGGTCGTCCGCCAGCCCTCCACCCTGACCTCGATCGCGAGGTTCGCGTCGATCCAGCGCTGCTGCCGGGCCTCGAGCTCGCCCTTGGGCACGTCGCGCCGCAGGAACCAGTTGACGCCGGTGAGCCGGGCCAGGCCGTCCGCCGCGACCTCCTTGCGCAGGAGCACGTCGTCGGCCTCCTCCGCCGGGACGTCGCGCAGCGCCTCGGGCGGCGCGATGGCCTCGGTGATCGCGTACACGCGCTCGAACCGCTCGCGCCGGCTGACCATCGCCTCGCCCGTGCGCCACAGGTAGTGGAGCGCCAGTGCGCTGTCCTTCCGGCCGCGGTAGCTCTCGACGCGCGTCCGGTCGCGCATCTCGAAGTCGCGGTTGGTGACCTCGCGCCCGGAGCGGAGGATCCTGCGCATCTCCTCGATCGCGTCCGGGTGCTCGCGGGCGATCTGCGCCATCTGCCCCTGGCCGCCCTCGCGCCGCATCAGGACCCGCCACCACGGCAGCTCGTCCATCGGTCGTACCGCCAGCCAGCCACCCCACTCGAAGAACCGGCGCTGGTCATAGGTGAGCCGGGCCCAGTCGTCGATCTCGTAATCGACGACCCGGCTGGCGAGCATGAGGTCGTGCGCCCGGGCGACGACGACCAGCGGATCGAGCTGGAGGTGCTCCATCGTCCGCATCGCCGACGCGGCGCCCTCGAGGCCCTGCCAGCGGCGGCCCGGCCACAGGCCCTGCCTGCCCATGACATAGCGGCGCGCGGTCACGGCCGAGATCTCAAGCATGGCGCATCCGCGTGATCGTACGAGGTCTGCCCGCGGCGTCGATCGGTCGCACGGTTGTGAGACCCGCTCCGGAGCCCGGGATCCAACATGACGACGCGTCATGACAGTGCCGCGTCGTCAGCACATCCTTCCGCGACGGAATCCCCCAGGTGGCCGCCGGATCCCCCCGGCGGCCGGTCGCGAAAATACCCCCGGCGGGTATTGACTTGGGGGGTTGTCAGCGACAGGAGAATGGCCTAGACTTCTAATCCAAGGCGTGTCAAGACTTGACACGCCCTCACGTGTGTCCGCTGGCGTGGATTGGACGCACGGTTTCGGCCTTCGGGCCCGGCGATTGAACGGCGAGATCCACAGGCAGTTGCGCGGCGTGGTGCGGTGCCTGACACCAGGAGCAATGTGACCCAGACCAGAACCCCTTCAACCCCAGTCATCGACAACGAAGCTGAGCTCGCGGCAGCGGCCGTCGCGCTCGATCCCGAGCTGCTCGAGCTCGAGGCGGAGGTGCTGGACTCCGAGGTCGTCGCGACCAAGCCCGAGGCTGCGGCCGCCAAGCCCGCCGCCGACGAAGAGGCGGAGCCCGAGCCGGTCGCGGCCGAGGTGCTCGACACCGACGACTCGGTGCGGCTGTACCTGCGCGAGATCGGTCGCGTGCCGCTGCTCACCGCGGAGGAGGAGGTCATCCTCGCCAAGGGCATGGAGCTCGGTGCGCAGATCGACGCGGAGCCGTGGAAGGCGATCCTGGCGATCCACGAATGGACGCTGCACGGGACCGAGCCCACGGGCCGCCGCAAGGACCGCCGCTACTTCCTGCCCTTCGAGGCCGAGGCGCACCGCATCGTGCAGGCCGCGCTCAGCTCGGACGACGCAATGGACCTGCTGGTCACGGCGCCGTCGTTCGACCTGCCCGACGCCCTCAAGAAGGCCGAGACGGACTCCCTCAAGGAGCGCCTCGTTCGCGCCCAGGATCTCCGCTCCGTCTACAACGAGCGCCTCGACCCCGAGTCCTTCCTCGACCTCCTCAACTGGATCGAGGGTGAGCTCGGCCGTCCGAACGTGGAGCTTCGCGCGAGCGCGGCGCTGCACGCCGTGCGCAACTGGTCTCGGGACGAGGTCGCCTACCCGGCGATCCGTCGCTACCTCGAGGCCGGCCTCGACGAGGACACCGTCGCGGAGATGGTCCTGACGCTCAAGGCCCTCGCGAAGCAGTCGCGGGACCACCTGACGTCGGCCAACCTGCGGCTGGTCGTGTCGATCGCCCGCAAGTACATCAACCAGGCGGGCATGGGCCTGCTGGACCTCGTCCAGGAAGGCAACGCGGGTCTGATCCGCGCGGTCGACAAGTTCGAGTACGAGCGAGGCTTCAAGTTCTCGACGTACGCGACGTGGTGGATCCGCCAGGCGATCCAGCGCGGCCTTGCGGACCAGTCGCGGACGATCCGCATCCCGGTGCACATGGTCGAGACCATGGGCCGGGTCGCTCGTGTCGTGCGCGAGCTCTCGACCCAGCTGGGCCGCGAGCCGACCAACGCCGAGATCGCTGCGGCCCTTCCCGACGAGACGCCGGCGATGACGCCGACTCGCGTCGAGGAGATCCGCAAGCTGGGGCGCGAGCCCGTGTCGCTCCAGTCGCCGGTCGGCGATGAGGGCGATGCCGAGCTGGGCGAGCTGATCCCGGACGAGGACGCGGTCTCCCCGCTCGATGTCGTGTCCGATCGGATGCGCCGCGAGCAGATCGAGCACGTGCTCAACAGCCTCGACGGCCGCGAGCAGCGCGTCCTCCGCCTCCGCTTCGGCCTCGACGACGGGCATGCCCGGACGCTCGAGGAGGTCGGCCGCGAGTTCGGCCTCACCCGCGAGCGGATCCGCCAGATCGAAGTCCAGGCGCTGCGCAAGCTGCGCCACCCGTCCCGGAGCCGCAAGCTCCGCGAGTTCGCCGCCTAGCATCTCCGCCCCTCTCCGGGGCAGGTCTCATACGGCGTCACCCCCGAACCCGCTGCGTCGCACGCCGACGTGGCGGGTTCGTGCGTTCGGGCCGACGATGGTCGATGCGCCCGTCCACGGCCGGCATGGCGTCGCGGCGCGTGCCCGGGAGACACGCGCCCCTCGCGAGGCGTGCCATCGCGACGCGTGCCCATCGCGACACGTGCCCATCGCGACACGTGCCCATCGCGAGGCGTGCCATCGCGACGCGTGCCATTGCGACGCATGCCATCGCGAGGCGTGCCCATCGCAAGGCGTGCCTCGGAGACACGTGAAACGGGTTGAAGGGTCGAGGATCCCGCCGTTCAGCGGCCCGGTGTGCCCGGGAGACACGGAGATCGGCCTCAGCGAAGGCACGTGGGAGGGCTGAACTCCGTTCGACGCATATCTCGTGCCTGGCAGACATCCCGAGTGTGGCGCGCGGCTCGTCCCGGGGCGATCGCCGGTTCATACGGCGAGAGCGTGTCTGGCAGTCACGAGCGGGGGCCGGAGCGCCTGCCGGGGGAGGGCGCCGGGGGAGCGCAACAGACACATCGCGCCGACCAGACGCAGAAGCCCGCCCGCTCCCCGGGTGCGGGGAGCGGGCGGGCGGACCACGCGAACGCCGGGTGATCTACCCCGTGACGGCACCCGCGCAGTCGTAGACGGACGTCGCCGAGCCGTCGATCGTGACCGCCGTGCACGCGGACGATACCCAGCTCGAGATGCTCGAGGATGACGCCCCACCCGGGGCGCCGCCACCGCTGCCGACGGCGACAAACCGCAGCTCGCCGCCGGCGACCAGCGACTGCAGCTGCTCGAGGGTCGGGGCGTTGTCGCCACCGTTGAAGCCGCCCATCGCCATCACCGGCTTGCCCGTGGCGATCTCGACCTGGCCGGCGCTGGTCGCACCGGACACGGCGACGATCCACGTGGCCGAGCCCTGGTTGGCAACCAGGTAGTCGGTGACGGCCGCGCCGAGCTCGCCGCCACCGCCCGGTCCGCCGGCGATCCCGCCCGTGCTGCCCTGGGCGGAGCTCGGCGGCGTGCCGCGCGTCCCGGCGGGCGGCTGGCCCGTGCCCCCATTCGCCAGGGGTCCCCCGTTCGCCAGTGGCCGGCCGTTTGCCAGTGGCCCGCCGATGCCGCCCGGGGCTCCGGCGCCTCCGGGCCCACGATCCGTGCTCGCCGACTGCGGTCCCGCGGAGGGATCGCCGCCGGAATAGGCGGTCGCCATCGTGTCGACGGCGTAGGCGGCCGGCCCGGCGAGCAGCACGCCCAGGCCCAGGACGGCCGCCGCCAGCTGGACGCGTGCGCGGCCGGGTCGAGCCCGAAGCGCGAGAGCCGGCAGCACGATCGCCGCGACGGCGACCACCGCCAGCCCCAGCCCCGGCGCGAACGACGGCGTCCGGTCGAGCAGCATCCACGCGACGACGGCCGACCCGAGGATCGACAGGCCGAGGACCGCGCCCGCCCAGGCGAACCTCGCGCGAGCGCGCCACAGCTCGACCACGCCGCCGCCCACGAGGGCGCCGACGGCCGGGGCCATGACCACGACGTAGTAGCTGTGGATGATCCCCGACATGAAGCTGAACACGACGATGTGGACGAGCAGCCACAGGCCCCACATCAGCCACGCGGCGCGCGCCAGATCGGTCCGACGGGCGCGGAGCCGCGCAACGAGACCGCTCACCAGCCCCACCAGCGAGAGCGGCAGGAGCCACGCGATCTGGCCGCCGAGCTCGGCGTTGAACAGCCGCAGGATGCCGGGCGTGCCCGAGAAGCCACCGCCGCCGCCAGCCGGCACGGCTCCACCTCCCGGGGCGCCGCCACCACCGGCCACGGCCGCGCCGCCACCGCCCTGGCCGAAGATCCGGCCCAGGCCGTCGTAGCCGAGCACCAGGTCGAGCGCCGAGTTGTTGGTGCTGCCGCCGATGTAGGGCCGGGATGCCGCGGGGATCAGCTCGATCGCGGCCACCCACCAGGCGCTGCTCGCGATCACGGCCACGGCCGCGACGGTGAGACCGGCGACCCGGCGGCGGATCGAGCCCGGGGCGGCGATCGCCCACGTGATCGCGAACGCCGGCAGGACCAGGTAGGCCTGGAGCAGCTTGGTCTCGAACGCGAGCCCGACCAGGACGCCGGCCAGCGCGACCCAGCGCAGCCGGTCGGTCTCGAGCGCCCGGATGAACGTGTATGCCGCGCCCACGAGCAGGAACGTCAGCAGCGCGTCGGGGTTGTTGAAGCGGAAGATCAGGACCGCGGCCGGGGTGAGGGCCATGACCAGCCCCGCGATGATCGAGGCGGCCGCGCCGAACGTGCGACGGACGGTGGCCATCAGCAGGGCCACGGTCGCGATGCCCATCAGCGCCTCGGGCAGCAGGATCGATGCCGGGCTCAGCCCGAACAGCCGGACCGACAACCCCATGACCATGGTGGCCAGCGGTGGCTTGTCCAGGGTGATGAAGTTGGCCGGGTCGATCGAGCCGAAGAACCACGCGGACCAGCTCTGTGAAGCGGCCCAGGCGGCACCCGAGTAGTAGACGTTGGCGTAGCCGCTCACGGTCAGGTTGACGACGTACAGCAGCGTCGCGGCCAGAAGCACGCCGGCCGTCGCCGGGAGCACCCAGGCGGCGTCGCGCGAACGGCTGCGCGCGATCTCGCGAACGGTGGCCAGGGGGCCCGCGGGGCGGGGCTCGGCCCTGGGCGGTGCGATCGAGGTCATGACCGGCTCCGGTATGGCAGTCATCAGGAGCCGCCGGTGGACGCGTGCCCCGAGCCGCGCGTGCGGGTCGGCGCCTGGAAGCCGTTGCCGTCCTGGAACGGCTGGAACCCGCCGTTCTGCTGCTGGTCGAAGGGAACCACCTGCTGCTGCGGCGCGACGGTCGTGCCCGGGTCGGTGGTGGAGCTGCCCGCCGACTGCTGATCCGCGGTGCCGCGGTACCCGCCGGCGGCCGCGAAGCCGAACCCCACCGTCGCGGCGACCCCGGTCACGGCGATCCCGGTGGTGAGCGTCCGGAGCCGGGTCAGGGCGTCGTAGCGACGGCGGGCGGAATGTCGAAAGGTGTCCATGGCCCGAAGTCTCGGGCGTGGATCCTTTCGGTCCGGTTACGGACGTCGGCCCGAAGGAGGCGCCGTCGACGGCGGTGGCGCTGCGCCTTCAGCCGAGCGAGGCGCGGCTCCAGCTCACCGAGAACCGCGCGCCGCCGTTGGGTGAGGACGCGACCGTCCAGCGCCCGCCGGTCGCCCGCACGATCGCATCGCCGATCGCCAGGCCCAGGCCCGCGCCGTCGGCACCGGTCGCGGTCGCCACGGCTCGATGGAACCGGTCGAACACCCGCTGGCGATCCTCGGGCGGGATGCCGGGCCCCGAATCATCGACTGTGAGCATCGCCCGTGCACCCTCGAGCGCGACCGTGACATCGACCCTGCCGCCCTCCGGCGCGTACTTGCACGCATTGTCGAGGAGCACGCCGACGAGGCGGTCGATGAGGTCCGGCGCCGCCGCGATGACGGCGCCTGATGACGGCACGTGGACACCCAGCTCGAGCCGGCGCGTCTCGGCCACGGCGGCGAACCGGTCCGCGGCCTGGGTCGCGATGACGCCGAGATCGACCGGCTCCGACACCGGCGTCACGTGCGCCGCATCGAACCGCGCCAGCCACAGCATGTCCTCGAGCAGCCGGCGCATCCGCTTGGACTCGCGGTCCACGCGCACGAACGCCGTCTGGTACCAGGCCGCGTCGCGTGGCTGCGTCAGGGCGAGCGACGTATGCGCCTCGATCACCGACAGCGGCGTCCGGAGCTCGTGTGAGGCGTCGGCGGTGAACTCGAGCTGGCGCCGGCGGGCCGCCTCGATCGGCTCCGCGACGCGACGCCCGATCAGCACCGCGCCCAGGAACACGGCCGCCAGCAGCAGCGGCGCGATCAGCAGCTCGCCCAGGATGATCGTGCGCTGGGCATCGGACACGATGTCCATCGCCTGCGCCACCACCACGTAGTCGTCCCCCACCGCGGCACCGGCGATCCGCACCTCGGTGCCGTCGATGGTCGCCGTCACGGGCGAGCTCACGGTCGCCAGGGCGACGGGCAACGCCGGCGTCGACTCGCTGGCGAGCACGCGACCGTCCTGCTGGACGGTCCACACCAGCAACGGCAGCCCGAGCGGTCGCGACGGGTCACGACCCGGATCGTAGGGGCTGTCGGGCGGGCGATCCGCGTCCGGGGGCAGGCGCCGGAAGGATTCGGTCAGTCGCTGGTCGATCTGCGTCGTCAGGTCGCGCGTGGCGAACGCGACCACCCCGGCCGCGACGACGATGTACGCGACCGCGACGATCGCGGTGGCGCTCAGCGCGACCCGGATCGACTGGCGGCGGACCGCCGGCACGAGCGACATCGTCATCCGGCGTCCAGCCGGTACCCCGCACCGCGCACGGTCACGATCCGCAGGTCCGCGTCCGACAGCTTGGCGCGCAGCCGGCTCATCTGGACGTCGATCGCGTTGGATCCCAGCGGCTCCGTCTCGTCGGCCCAGGCGTGCTCGGCGATCGCCTTGCGGTCGACGACGGCTGGCGCACGCCGCATCAGGAGCTCCAGGATCCGGTACTCGGTGCTGGTCAGGGCGCGCTCCCGGCCATCGACGGTCACGACGCGGGTGACCGGATCGAGGCTCAGGCGGCCGGCCCCCAGGACGGGGGCATCGACCCCGCGCGGGCGGCGCTGGAGGGCACGGACGCGGGCGAGCAGCTCCCCGAAGTCGAAGGGCTTGACGAGGTAGTCGTCGGCGCCGGTGTCGAGGCCGCGGATCCGGTCGGCAGGCGTGTCGCGGGCGGTGAGCATGATGATCGCCGTCGGGCGCTGCTTCCGGCGGGCCCAGGCCACGACATCGATGCCCTCGGCTCCGGGCATCCGCCAGTCGACGACCGCGACGTCGTAGTCGTACCAGCCCAGGTAGTCGATCGCATCGTCGCCGCGTTCGACGGCGTCCACGTGGTAGCCGGCGTCGGACAGGCCGAGCACGAGCACATCGCGCAGCCCTTCGTCGTCCTCCGCCACCAGCACGCGCACCCGATCGCCCTCCCTGGCTGCCTGCCTACCTGCCGCCTGCCGGGCCTCGTCCGGCGGGAGCAATGGTGGCACGGGCGGGAACGGCGAGGCGCAGCGCAAGGACCGGGCAGGTGTCGACGGCCATCCGGGCGTGCTCCATGAGGCTCGGCGGGACGGGGCCGGGACGCAGGATCGGGTAGCCCCATTCGTCGAGCGCGATCATCTCCGGGAGCAGCTCCGCGCAGGAGCCGTACCCGTCGCACGCGATCCGGTCGACGGCGATGACGGGCTGGCCGGCGCCGCCGATTGTCGTCATGCGGCCCTCCACGCCTGTTGCCCGGCCACGCAGCCACGGCCGCGCTGGTGCGAGGCGAAGTCGGTGTCGAACACTCCGAGCGCGCTTCGCAGCAGGCCGACCGCACCGTCCGGGTGCCGGCATGCGCCGCGCCCGGCCAGGGTCTCGGTCCAGCCGGCGAGCCGGCGCAGGTCATCGCCGCGGGGACGTCCCGTGGCCAGCCGCGCCGTCGCATCCGCGATCGCCCGGAGGCCGAACACGCAGGGTCCGCACTGGGCGGCGCTCTCACCGGCCATGTAGTCGAGGATCCGGGCCGATGCGCGGACCCCGCAGTCGTCATCGCCGAGGAACCACACGATGCCGCAGCCGAACGAGGCGCCGGTCGCCCGAAGCTCGGGCGGGTCGAGCGGCACCTGCCACGCATCGCTGCCCGCCACCCAGCCGCCGAAGTACCCGCCCTGCAGAACCGGACCGCCGGTCGCCTGGAGGCCGGCGCGCTGGGCGACCTCCGCCAGCGTGGTTCCGATCTCGATCTCGGTGACGCCGGGCCGCGGTGCGCCGCCGATCGTCACCAGCGCGGTGCCCCGCGTCGGGCCGCGACCGGCCTCGCGGTACCAGCCGTCGCCGAACCGGGCGATCAGCGCGGCGTGGGCGAGGCTCTCCACGTTCTGGACGAGGGTCGGCAGCCCGTCGATCCCGCGCTCGAACGGTCGCGGCGGCGTCGAGGTGGGACGGGCATCGCCCTCGTTGACGAAGTGGACGGCCGCCGACTCCTCACCCGAGACATAGCCCGCCGGGGCCGCGACGATCTCGACCGGGATCCGCGAGCGGATCCGCGAGACATCCGCCAGGCGCTCGTCGAGCGCGCGTCGCAGCGCCGTGCGCGCGGCGATGTGCTCGGCCCCGACGTACAGGACGATCTGGTCGGCACCGACGACACGGGCCGCGAGCTCGGCTCCATCGAGGACGAGGTGCGGCCGGGTGCTCATCAGGACCCGATCCTTGGAGCTCAGCGGCTCGCCCTCGGCGCCATTGGCCAGGACGACCGCGCCGCCGCCGGCGCGACCGGCGACGGTGGTCCACTTGCGGGCGACCGGGAAGCCGGCACCGCCCCGGCCGAGCAGGCCGGCAGCGTCGAGGAGCGGCACCGCATCGAGCCCGTCCTCGGGTCCGGGCAGGCGGCCGAGGCGCCGCGTGTGGTCCGCGAGCGACTCCGGGCCGGCGGACAGCGGCGGTCCCGCGAGCAATCGGGCGGTCATCGGGCGCTGC
Source organism: uncultured Chloroflexia bacterium (assembly GCA_963835335.1). Lineage (GTDB taxonomy): Bacteria > Chloroflexota > Limnocylindria > Limnocylindrales > CSP1-4 > CAIXZV01. The sequence continues at coordinate 19,594 of CAWIFB010000054.1, forward strand.
GGTTGGTGGTCGCCTGCCAGGAGGACGCCGCGACCACGTCGGCAAGGCGCGCGCGGGGCGGCTCGACGGCGACCCGCCAGGCCAGGCTGCCCGCGACCGCCGCGAGGCACGCCAGGTCGATCGCCAGCATCCACGGCGCCGAGGCGTCGCTGCCGGCGGTGAACCCGTGGAGCAGTGCGAGCGGCCACATCGCGTAGCTCGTCCAGTGGATCGCGCGCCATGTGCGCTGGCCGATGTGCGTGCGCAGCAGGCTGCTCACGATCAGGGCGACGAACAGGTACATCGCGATGACCCCGAGGGCGACCGGGACGGGCCGGTAGGTCGATGCGAGCGGGACCAGCGCCGCGCCGATGCCAAGGCTCGTGAACGGGTCGAACACCGCCGTCAGGATGTGGACCGCGAGGAACACGATCGACAGCAGCGACACCCGCCGGTGCATCTCGTAGTTGAAGAACCGCGGCCAGCCGGCGGCCTGGAACCGGACCACCGTCACGAGACCCAGGCAGGTCGCCGCCGTGAACATGAGCAGCGACACGGCGCCGGCGCCTCGCGTCGCGAACCACAGGACCTGGTCGAACATCTGGACATCGCTCCGGGGAGGGGCGCGGGTCCGGGGGTGTCGGGCCCGCGCCGGGGAAGATCACCGGGAGAGTGTCCGTGCCGGCACCTTTCGGTCCGGTTACGACGCGGGCAAGGCCTCGGGATTCGGTGGAGCCGGTGTCGCGTCGCCGTCGCGGGCGGTTGCCGCTTCCTCACCACCGGCATCCGGCGCCGGCCAGCCGCCGAGCCGGACCACCCGCCCGTCGTTGGCGACCAGCCGCGCGGGCAGCCCCGTCGCGACGAGCCAGGCCGGAGCGTCGTCGCCCAGCACGATCGCGGCGGTCGATGCGCCGTTGGCGATCTCGCACGTCGCGGCCACGACGGTCGCCGTCCGCCAGGGGGTGACGGCGGCCAGGCCGGTCCGCGGGTCGACGATGTGGTGGACGGTGACGCCGTCGCTCGACTGCCAGCGGCGGACGGTCGTGCTCGAGGTGGCGATGGCGCCGCCCTGGATCGCGACGACCTCGCCGGCACCGTCCGACGGGGTGCTGCTGTCCTCGGCCACGAGGATCCGCCAGCCACCGTCGGGCGTCCGGCCCGCGGCCGTCATGTCGCCGCCGAGGCTGACGAGGACACCGGCACCGGGACCGGCAGCCGTCAGCGCGGCGTCTGCGGCCAGGTCGGCGGCCAGGCCCTTGCCGGTCGCGCCGAGATCGAGCTCCACGCCGATGGGTACGCGCAGCTCCCTGGAGCGCGGATCGAACCAGATCGCGGACCAGCCGGGGACCGGTGCGACGCGCAGCTCGAGCGGGCGGCTGGAGCCGGCGAGCTGGTCGAAGTCGAGGTCGTAGCCGATGACGCGCATCGCCCGGCCGACCGTGGGGTCGACAGCGCCGGTCGAGCGGCGGGCGGCGTCGATGGCGCCGGTCAGCGCGCGCGCCAGCAGCGGGCTCACCCGGGTCGTGCGGCCCGCCGCAGCGTTGATCGCCATCAGCTCGCTGTCCTCGCGGAACCGGCTGTACGCGCGATCGACGTCATCGAGCACCCGCTCGACCGCCACCCGCGCCGCGCCGAGATCGCCGTCAAGCACCAGCAGGCGGACGCCCGTGCCGAGCGCCCGCCAGTCGGCCTGTTCGATCACCGCTGGGTCACCTCGGCGTCGCTCAGGAGCCGCCGGTGGAGGCGTGGGCGGGCCCGGCGGTGCTGGTCACGGTGGGCGGGGCGGTCGCTGCGGCGGCCGATGTGGAGCCCGATGTCGCGGCGGGCGGGGTGGCTGCGGCGTCGGGTGTCGTGGTCGTGACGACCGCGGCCGCGAGATCTGCCTGCGTCACTGCGCCGTTGTACGTGAGCGCCGCGGCCCAGCCGAGCCCGCCGGTCGCGGCGACGCCCAGGATCGCGGTCACGATGGTCATCCTGCGAAGGCGCCCGCCGGCCCGGGACCGAGCCTCGGCGCGCTGGTCGTTCGTGGTCATGGCCCGATCCTGCCGGGCCCGACCTTTCGACTCCGTGACAGCGCGCGCACGCTGCAGTGCCGGCACGGGACAACCGTCCCGCCTCCTGATCCCGCTCCCCCTGACAATTGCCCACCCTGCGAGCACTCGCCAACGGGCTTGGGCCTCGGCACGCCAAGGGCTCGCCTACTTGGCCCACTTCGTATGACCGGCGCCCATGGGATGGGCATCTGTCGTACGTCGACCCGCCAGCGGCGCGCCCGGGCCGCCGCCGACGAGCGCCGCGGTGGCGAACGCCCGCATGACGGGCAAATGGCATGGGCCGACGGGTGGCGAGGGTAGCGAGAGTGCCGAGAGTGCCGAGGGGCGCGGCGCGCCGAGAGCCGACGCCCGACCGGGCCTCAGGAGCCGCGCGCGAGGATCTCCTCGAGCTGCGCGATATGGTCGTCCAGGTGGCGCACGATGAAGCGGTCCCGCACGAAGGTCGCGGGCACCACGCCATCTCGCGGATGCAGCCCGACAGCCTGGTCCTCGCCGGGTTGCGCGACCGGGGCCGACAGCCGTCGCTCCCAGCGCTCGATGCCGGCATCGATCCGGTCGAACAGCTCGCGCAGCGGCAGCACCCGATCGTGCTCGAGGATGCCGAGCCTGAGCGCGTTGTCGGCGGTACGCCCAAACGGGACAGGGTTGCTGCCCGGCTCAAGCCCCGCCTCGATGATCCGCTCGTACTGGCCCAGCCAGAACGGCAGCATCTCGGCCGTGTGGGCGAGGACCTCGCGCGGTCCCCAGGAGGCCTCGGGTCCGACCCCGAAGTCCTCGGCGAGGGCCCATGGACCACCGGCGACCACGCGGGGCCGCAGGTTGGCGAAGGCTCGGCGCGCGGCGGCGAGGCGCGCGACCTGGGTGGCGTTGTCGGGGGGCGCAGGATCACTCATACGCGGAGTCTCGCACGCCGGACAAGGACGCGACAGAACACGCGATGCACGGTGGTCGTCGGCGCGTCGGACCTCTAGACTGGGCCACCGGTTGGGGCGGCACGGGGGCGTCACGGGAGGGCGTCGTGCACGGAAGGAGCCGGATCCGCCTGGCGGCGACGTGGCTGGCGCTGGCGGCATCGCTGGGCGCGGGGCTGCTGTTCGTCGGCGTCCGGATCGCGACGCCATCCGATGGTGCGCGCGTTGCCTTCTACGGCGACGGCTGGACCGCGCGCGGGATCCGGATCGAGCCGATCGATCGTGCGGCGCCCGGGCTCGAGGATGGCGACCTGGTGACCGCGGTCGACGGGCGCCCGCTCGAGTCGTGGGCGAGCGACGCGATGCAGCCGCTGGCCGCACACGCGGTGCCGTCGGCAGGGGCGAGCTACGCGATCGAGCGCGGCGGCGTGTCGGCGGTGGCGGACGTCGCCTGGGCGCCACCCAGCGTCGGCGCCACGCTGCTCGCGGGCTGGAGCGTCCTGCTGTTCTCGATCGCGGTTGCGGGCGTGGCGGCGTTCGTGTTCGCGCGCCGGCCCGACGAGCCCGCCGCCACGGCGCTGATGATCGCGGCGTGCGGCGCGGCGGGCAGCAGCCTGCCGTGGTTCCTCGGGATCACGGTCAGCGACGTCGTCCAGGGCGGGCCGTTCGTGTTCCATGCCCTGGTGACCGGGCCGCTGTACATGGTGCTGTGGCCGGCCGGGGTCCACCTCGCGCTCGTCTTCCCCCGGCCGCTGCCGATCGTGCGTCGTCACGCGAGCATCGTCCCGCTTGCGTACGTCGTGGCGCTGGGCGCCTACGGGATCGCGACCGTCGCGACCGCGGCGACCTCCCCGACGACGCTCGACTGGATCGGGACCTGGCCGGTGACCCAGGTGGTCGTGGTGGTACCCGCGCTCGTCGTCGCGATCGCGCTGTTCGCCCGCAGCTACGGCCGGACGACGGAGCCCACCGAGCGCGACCGCATCCGGTGGGCGACGCTGGGCGGCCTCGCAAGCGCGATTCTCGGCCTCGGGCTGTTCATGCTCCCCGTGCTGCTGGTCCGCCACCCGCTGATCCCGGATGCCGCGATCGGCATCGTCTCCCTGCCGCTGCCCGTGGGAATCGCCGCGGGCATCCTGCGCAACCGGCTGTTCGACATCGATGCCGCCATCAACCGCACCCTGGTCTACGGCGGCCTGACCGCCGGCGTGCTGGCCACGTACGTCGTCGCCGCGACCGCGATCACGACGATCCTCGGAACCGGCACGACGTTCGGCGCCTCGCTGCTGTCGACGGGGATCGCCGCGCTGGTGGCACTCCCCCTGCGCGACGTCCTGCAGCGCGCGGCAAACCGCCTGCTCTACGGCCAGCGCGACGATCCGCTCGTGGCCATCCGCCGGCTCGGCATGCGGCTGGAGCTGGCGGCCGACCCGGAGCTCGCGTTCCCGGCGATCGCGGAGACGGTCGCGGACGCCCTCCGGCTGCCCTACGTTGCCGTCGAGGTGGCGGACGAGGTCGGGCGGACGATGGTCGTCGCGGAGCACGGGCAGCCTGGCCGGGCGGCCGATGAGGTGGCACTGGTCCATGGCGGCGAGCCGGTCGGGCGGCTGGTCCTGGGCGTTCGCAGCGGCGAGCAGGGCTTCCGGCCCGACGAGCTCGCGTTCCTCCAGGACCTCGCGCGCCAGGCCGGGGCGGCCGTCCACGCGCTCCGGCTGCGGGACGCGCTGGCCGGCTCTCGCGAACGGCTGGTGGTCGCGCGCGAGGAGGAGCGCCGGCGACTCCGGCGCGATCTCCACGACGGCCTGGGTCCGGCGCTGGCGGCGATCGGCATGCGGGCGGAGGCGTCGGCCGCGATGCTGGACGAGGACGCCGGGGCCGCGCGCCGCCAGTTGACCGCGCTCACCGCCGAGGTCCAGGCAGCGCTCGCCGACGTCCGGCGGCTGGTCGACGGCCTTCGCCCTCCGGCGCTCGACGATCTCGGCCTGGTCGGCGCGATCCGCCAGCAGGCGGCTCGACTCGATGATCCGGGCGCCGCCGGCGTGGCTGCACCGCGAGGGCCGCGGATCGAGGTCGAGAGCATCCCGGCCGAGCTGCCGGACCTGCCTGCCGCAGTCGAGGTCGCCGCGTTCCGGATCGCGGTCGAGGCCATGACCAACACCGTCCGCCATGCGCAGGCGTCGATCTGCCGGGTCCGGATCGAGGTCGGTCGCCAGGTGCTCGTCGAGGTGCTGGACGACGGCCTCGGCCCGCGAGGCCGGGCGGCACCCCGGGACGGGCCTCGAGTCGATGCGCGAGCGGGCGGCCGAGCTCGGCGGCGACGCGGTCGTCGAAGCGCGGCCGGGCGGCGGGACGCGGGTGGTGGCGCGCATCCCGATCGGGCATCCTTCCGGGTCATGACCGAGCCCGGCGTCCCCATCCGCGTGCTCATCGCCGACGACCATGCCGCGTTCCGCGCCGGCCTGCGGGCGCTGCTGGAGACCGCCGGCGATCTCGCCGTCGTGAGCGAGGTGAGCACGGGAGCGGCGGCGGTCGATGCGTCGGCGGCCCTGGTGCCGGACGTCGTGCTGATGGACGTCAACATGCCCGGGCTCGACGGCGTGGAGGCGACCCGGCGGATCGTCGACCGCTCCCCGCACGTCGCGGTGCTGGTGCTCACGATGCACGACGACGACGAGACGGTGTTCGCCGCGGTTCGCGCCGGTGCGCGGGGCTACCTGCTCAAGGGCGCCCAGCGGGGCGAGCTGCTGCGGGCCGTTCGCGCGGTCGCGTCCGGCGAGGCGATCTTCGGCCCGGGCGTCGCCCGGCGGCTGATGGCGTACTTCGCACGACCATCGCCGGGCGTGGACGCCGTTGCCTTCCCCGAGCTCACCGACCGCGAGCGGGAGATCCTGGACCTGGTTGCCCGCGGCCACTCCAACGCGGAGATCACCGCGAGCCTCGTGCTGTCGCCGAAGACGGTGCGCAACCACATCTCGAACGTGTTCTCCAAGCTCCAGGTCCGCGACCGTTCGGAGGCGATCGTGCGGGCGCGCGAGGCGGGCATGGGGGGCGAGCGCGGGCGCCGAACCTGAGGTCGAGCGCCGAACCTGAGCGACGCGGATCGGGACACCGGTCCCATGACCGCCGGGACGCGCCCCCCGCAGGGTTGGCGAGAGGTGAACGGCCGAGCGTCCGGTCGCACCCGATTGGAGGTCAGACACCGATGCGCGTCCTCAGGAGCATCGCCCTCGCCCTTGCCATCAGCATCATCCCGCTCGCCACGGTCGCGGCCCACGAATGCATCGTGGTCAATCGCTCCGACACCGGGAACCTGCACGCCACCGCATCCGGGCGGTGGGTGACGCTGACCCTCCACGAGCTGTTCGAGACCACCGAGCAGGTCGGCCTGCCGGATCTGACCGAGGCCCAGGTCGACTACGCGACCGCGCTCGCCTCGTCCTGGGGCGTGCCCGACAGCTTCACCTTCCGCTCCGACAAGACCCTGCTCGAGGACGCGAGTGGCTGGCAGAAGAACGGCCATTCGTCGGATGGCAAGGGCATCGACCACTTCGTCGACATCTACGGTGACCAGCTGTTCGGCGCGCTGTTCGCGGCGCTCGCAAACGCGTAGCGGCCGCCAGCCAGCTCCCGCCTGAAGGAGACCCGCCATGATCCGCTCCTGGGCCCGCCGCGCGCTGCCGGTGGCCGCCGGGCTGTTCGTCGCCTGCGCCGTCGTCCAGGTGTTCCTCGCCGGCCTGGGCGTGTTCGACGACCCGAAGGCGTTCATCACCCACCGCGAGTTCGGCTACACGTTCGGCTGGCTGACGCTGGTCGTCCTGGTGCTGGCGCTCGTGGGCGGCGCCCCGCGGCGGATCATCGGGCTCGGTGTTCTGCTCCTGGCCCTGTTCGCGCTCCAGTCGGTGCTGATCGCCGTGCGCACCGACTACCCGGCCGTGGCGGCGCTGCACCCGCTCAACGGGTTCGCGGTGCTCGCGGTGGGGGTCGTGACCACCCGCGCTGCGTGGACGACCCGACGCGCGGAGGTGCCCGCCGCACACGAGCCGGCCGCCGGTCCCGCACCGGCCGCCGCCGAGGCCCGGTGATGGTCACCGTCGGCCGCCGGGCCTACAACCTCATGTACCGGTTCGGCGCGCCGTGGGAGGGTGCCGACCGGGTCGAGCTCCGGGCGCTCGTCGCGGACGGGCGCTGCTCGCCGGAGTCCCTGCGTCGCCCCGGGGAGAAGGCCGCCCGGGCGGTCGATCTCGGCTGTGGATCCGGCAACGTGTCCCTGGAGCTGGCGGAAGCGGGGTTCGACGTGACCGGGATCGACTTCTCGCCGGTGGCCCTGCGCAAGGCGCGTGCCGCCGCGGGCGGGCGTGGACTCGGGTCCGACAGGCTCCGATTCGTCGCCGGCGATCTCACGGCGGGTCGCGTCCCCGGCGTGGACGGACCGTTCGACCTGCTCGTGGATTACGGGACGTTCGACGACCTGCCGGATCCCGGGCGGGAGATGATGGCGCGGTACGTGACCGGGCTGGCCAGGCCCGGGTCCCGGCTGTTCCTGTTCGCCTTCGCGGGGAACCCCGAGGTCCTGCCGCGGTTCAGCTTCGGCGGTCCGTCGCGGGCGTTCCCGGGCATCGTCGACGGCGAGGTCGAGCGCCGGTTCGGCGACGACTGGCGCATCGATGTCATCGACGCCCCAACGCCCTCCCGCCACGTCGGCACCTGGCTTCTCGAGCGGCTCGAGGGATCGTTCCATGACTGACGCCGTCACGATCGCGGGCATCCTGCTGGTGGCCGGCCCGATCATCGGCATGATCCCGGTCGCGTATCCGCCGTTCCTCACCATCTGGTCGATGAGCCGGGAGGGCCACGTCTCGGTCGTCGCCGCCCATCGGCGCGCGTGGTGGATGCTCAACGTCGGGTTCGCGTTCGCGACCATCGTCACGGCCGGCGGGCTGGCGGTCCTGGCGGGCGCCCTCGCCGGTGACGCGGGTCGTTCGGCCTGGCTGACGGCCGCGTGGATCGCGTACGCGTTTGGGGGCGTGCTGTGGTGCACCGTGCTCGCGATGCGGGCACGAACGACGCCCACGCTCCACGACCTGGGCCTCATCGATTCACCCCCCGACACCGCGGAACAGCTGCTGGGCGCCGCCACCGGCGGCGTGTTCGCCATGTACGTCGTCGTGACCGCCGTGTCGCTCGTGGTGCTCGGTCTCGTCCTCGCCCTTGCCGGAGGGGTCGCGGTGCCGGTCGCCGGGCTGGCGGCCGTGATCGCCGCCATCGCCCTCGGCGTGCAGCTCGTGACCGGCGACACCATCCCCGCCGTGCTCTACCTGCCCACCCTGCTCATCGGGATCGCCCTGCTCGCCGGCTGGACCTGACAACTCGACGGAAGGAGGAATCACCACCATGGCGTCCCAGGCTCGCAACCCGCTCCTCGACGCTCGCTTCGCCGCGTCCGCCCTCCGGTTGAGCGGCGTGATCGGCGCGATCGGGCTGGTGTTCCTGGTCGCGATGTACGCGGCGTTCGCGGCCGGGGCTCGCAGCCTCGGCATGACCGTGGGCTGGATCAACGACGTGTCCGGCGTCGTCACGATGCCCATCGCGCTGCCCGGGATGCTGGCCCTGCATCGCCGGATCCGGCCGCATGCCGGTCGAGGCGGCGACGCCCTGCTCGTGGTGGGTGTCGGATCCGTGGGCGCGATCTCGGCGCTGCAGCTCGCCCTCGTCAGCGGCGGCCTGACGTTCGAGGAACAGATCGGGCCCGTCACCGTTGCGTTCCTGGTGCTCGGCGTGTGGTTCATCCTCACTGGCCGGATTGCCCAGCGGCACGGCATCCTCCCTGGAGGGACCCGGCTGGGCATTCTCGCCATGTTCTACGCGGGGTACCCGCTGTGGGCGTTCCGGCTCGCGCGGGCACTGGACGCCGAGGCTGTCCCGCTGGACGCGGCGGCGCCCGCCACCGCCTGACGACGAACATTCACCGGCTGACGCCTCGCCACATCACGGCCCTGAAACCGACGGCGAAGACCGCGCGTAGAGATCCCTGTCCATAGCCCATGAACAGGAGATCCTGAATGCGCCTTCTCCGTGCGACGGCCCCCATCCTCATCCTCGGCGTGGCGCTTGCCGCGTGCAGCAGTGGCGGTGCGGCGACCACCGCCCCAACCACCGCGCCGGCCGCCAGCGAGGCACCCGCCGCCAGCGAGGCACCGTCGGCCGGCGGCGGCCGGTACGGCTCCGGCGACGCGTCCCAGGCACCCGCGGCGTCCGAGGCACCGGCAGCCGTGTCGATCGCGGTCACGACGACGCCCCTGGGCGACATCCTCGCCGATGGGGCCGGGCCGGACGCTGTACGTGTTCACCCCGGACACGGACGGCACGTCCACCTGCTACGACTCGTGTGCCGACAACTGGCCGGCGCTCACGTCCGACGCCGCACCCCAGCTGGGCGCGGGCCTGACCGCGGCGGACTTCGGCACGACGGCGCGGACCGATGGCTCGACACAGGTCACGTTCCACGGCATGCCGCTGTACTACTTCGCGGGCGATACCGCACCCGGTCAGACGAACGGGCAGGGCCTCGCCAGCAAGTGGTACGTGGTCGACGCCACGCGGCGCGATGATCAAGTAGGCCGCCAGTCTCGTGCGGTGGGCGCCGACCCTGGCGTCAGCCCACCGCACGCCTGTTCTGGGCCGCCGCGGACGCGATCTTCGCGATCCGCGCGGCCCGGGTCTCGGGTCGAACCGCCGCGCGAGGTGACCCAGGCAGCATCTGCTTCCGGGCCGAGGGTGGGAAGGCGGCGAAGTTCGCGGCGGCAAGGGGTTCCGCCTCCAGGCGAGCGGCGAGATCGTCCGGAACCTCCATCCGCTCGACGGAATCGAGCAACGTCCCAGGAGCCGTTGGCCTTGGCCCGCTCGATCGCGGCCAGCCCGGCCGGCGCCATCATGCCCGCTCGCGATCAGCCGCGCGACGCGCACCTTGTTGGTCGCCGCCCAGCCGCTGCGCGGCTTGCGCGGGGCGAAGTAGAGCTTGCCGCGGTCGTCATCGACGCGGCCGGCCGTGCTGTCGACCCAGCCGAAGCACAGCGCCTCCTCGATCGCCGCCTCGTAGTCGAGGCCCTGGCGGCCGGAGCGGGCGACGCCAGGTCACGAGCCAGACGCCGCGGCGCGGTCGCGTGGTTCGCCTCGAGCCAGGCGCGCCACGTCGCCCGATCATCGACGTGGACCATCGGGGCGTCGTCGAGCGCGGACACGTGGCAGGTCTCAGCCGCTCGTCGGCGTCGGGATGGTCACCGTGACCAGCGATGCCGGCAGGTCCTCGAGCCCGGTCAGCCGGAGCACATGCCCGACCCCGATGGCGTCGCAGTCGCCGGGGGCGACAGTCGTGCGGATGGCGATCGACAGGCCCGACCCGGCTGCCGCGATGTCGATCGCCGTCGTCTGATCACAGGCACCGCCGACCCACGGCACGAGCAGGACCTTGGGCTGTCCCGCCGGATTGGCGACCCCCTCGAAGGTGCCGACGCCGGCCGGGTCGACCTCGGCGTTGTCGATCCGTCCGCTGGTGTCGTGCACGTTCACCGTGACGGTCTCGCCGGCGGTGGTCTCGGCCGTCTGCGTCCAGTCTCGCGGGCTCGAGACCCGGGTGGTGGCGCAGCCGGCCAGGGTGAAGGCGGCCACCAGGGCCGCGATGACGATGCGTGAACGATGGGATGACACCCGAAGATCCTCTCATGCGGCGGCCCGCCACCGTGGCGGGCCGTACGGATCCCAGACGCGAGCCCTCGCCCGCGCGGTTCCGTCGAACGCCGGGACGGAATCCTATGCCGGCGCGGAGGCCGCCGGCGCCCACATCAGGGCCCCGGGCCGGCAGCGCGTCAGGCACAGGCCGCACTTCTCGCACCGTTCCTCGTCCAGCTCCGCCTTGCCGCCCACGACGTGGATCGCGTCGTAGACGCACGAACCCTCGCACAGCGCGCAGCCGTTGCACAGGTCGACATCCACGATCGGCGGGCCTGGCACGTGGTCCGGGACCGGCGCCTGCTGGGCCATCCCGCGGATCTCGTCCAGCCGCGTGTACCCGTGCGCCGCCAGCCACGCGCCCGTCTCCCGGGCGATCTTCCCGAACACCCCGTGACCGCGCAGGATCGCGGCCGTGCACACCTGGACCGCCGAGGCCCCGGCCATCGCCATCTCGATGACGTCGGTCCCGCGGCTGACGCCGCCGCAGCCGATGATCGGCAGGTCCACCGCCCGGGCCACGTCGTACACGCAGCGCACGGCGAGCGGCTTGAGCGCCGGCCCGGACAGCCAGCCGTACCCGTCGCCGCCGCCCATCCGCGGCCGCCCGGTCTCGATGTCGATGCCCAGGCACGGCCCGAACGAGTTGATGGCCACGATCGCGTCCGCACCGGCCCGGGCGGCATGCTCCGCGGCGCGCGCCATCTCGCGGCCCAGCGGGCTGAGCTTGACGAACACCGGGATGTCCACGGCGTCCTTGGCCGCCCGGATCGCGTCGATCATGGGCGCCGGGTCCTCGCCGATGTAGTGGGTCGACAGCTCCAGCGCATCGGCGAACGGGCGGACGCGCGGCGCCAGCCAGGCGATGTCCTCCGCCGAGTAGCCGAGGCTCACGATCAGCGGCATGCCGGCGGTCCGCGCCAGGGGCAGCTCTCGCTCCAGCCACTGCTCCGGGGCGAGCTCGGACCACAGCTCCGTGTTGAGGAAGCCATGCGCGATCTCGGCCATGTTGGGCGTCGGGACATCGGCGGCGCGGCGCGAGATCGTCTTGGCCACCAGGCCGCCCGCGCCGCCCGCCGCGCATGCAAGGATCGCCTCGCCGTCACGGACGGGCGGCCCGGCAGCGGGCAGGACGGGGTTCGCAAACCGGATCCCGCACACCTCGACGGACAGGTCGACCTCGACGGCGGCCGTGAGGTCGAGCGGAGGCGTCCCGGCCGTGGCCCTGGCTCCCGAGCCGGCGAGCGCGCGGGTCATCGGGTCGTCACCAGGCGCGGGTCGAACGGGTGCTCCCCGATGGTCTCGAGCCGCTTCCACAGCCGGCCGGCCTCGCCGCACGCGAGCGCCGTGACCCAGTCCTGGCCGAACAGCTGCAGCTGCCGGTCGCGGACCACGATGTCGCCGTTGACGAGGACGTCGCGAACGTGCCGGGACGACAGCCCGAACATCCAGTGCCCCGGGAACGAGCGGGCATCGACCGGCGCCGGTGCCTCGTGGTCGAGCACGACCAGGTCGGCGGGCGCGCCGGGCTCGATCCGGCCCAGCAGCGGCTCGTCGAACAGCCGGCCGGCGACGCCGAGCACCCTCCGCAAGCCTCGCGAGCGCCCAGCGCGGATCGCCGGTGATGCCGTCCGCGCGAGCCCGGAAGTACGCGGTCCGGGACTCCTCGAACATGTCCCCGCCGATGCCGTCGGTGCCCAGGGCCACGCGCTCGCCCAGCCGCCCGAGCGGTGCACGGCCCACGGCGTTGTTCATGTTCGAGCGGGCGTTGTGGACGACCGTGGCGCCCGCGTCGCGGATCTGCTCCGCCTCGGCTTCGTCGACGTGGACCGCGTGCGCGATGAGCGTCCGCGCATCGAGGGCGCCCGCGCGGGCCAGCCGATCCACCACCGGCATCCCGAACCGTGCCCGGCAATCCTCCTGGTCCGCAAGATCCTCGGCCACGTGGATGTGGAGGCCGTTGCCGGCATCTGCCGACGCCTCGGCGCACGCTTCGAGCGTCGCATCGGACAACGTGAACGAGGCGTGGGCGCCGGTCATCGAGCGCGCGAGCGGGGTCTCCCCCGACGCGACACGACCAGCGAATCGCCGGTTCTCGCGGATGCCCGCCGTTGCGCGCTCCGGTCCGTCGCGGTCGGTCACCTCGTACGCGAGCACGCTCCGGATCCCCAGCTCCCCGAGCGCCTCGGCGATCACGTCGAGCGAGCCGTCGATCGCGTTGGGCGACGCGTGGTGGTCGATGACGGTCGTCGTCCCCGACAGCAGCGCCTCCATCCCGCCGACCAGCGCCGACGCACGCACCGACGCCTCGTCCAGGCCGCGGTCGAGCCGCCACCACACGCGGCGCAGGATCTCGACGAAGTCGCGCGGCGGCTCGAGGGCGTACGGCATGCCCCGCGCGAGCGCCGAGTACAGGTGGGTGTGCGCGCACACGTTGCCGGGGATCACGATGCAGCCGGTGCAGTCGAGCCGGCCGGCCTCCGCCGGGAGGTCCGCGGCGGGCGCGCCAACGGAGGTGACACGGCCGCCGTCGACGACGATGTCGGCATGCTCGACGATCACGGGATCGATGGAGGTCACGACGAGGCCGCCGCCGAGGACGAGGGTCATGGCTGGGTCCTCCCTGTCGGAGATGGGGCGTTGGCCGAGCGCTCGGGATCGTCGGGCGCCGATTCGGCTGCCGATTCGGGCGCCGTCGCGAGCGCCGTTGTCGCGGCGGACGCTGCCGCCGCCTTCGTCGCCGCCGCGCGGGCAAGCCTGGGCAGCAGCGCCCGGGCCGCGGCCGTGTCGCGCATCGGAAGCCGGGTGCGGCGGATGCCGTCGAACGCGTGGAGCGCGCCGGCCACGGCGGCCGCGGTCGGCACCAGGGCCGCCTCCCCCACCCCCTTGGCCCCGTGCGGGCCCTCGGGCTGCGGGACCTCGACCAGGATCGTGTCCACGGGCGGCATCGTCGCGGCCGGGATGATCCCCAGCGACTTGAGGGTGTCCGTCTCCGGGATACCGCCGCTGACCCGGAACTCCTCGGTCAGCGCCATGCCCAGGCCCATGTGCACGGCGCCCTCGACCTGGCCGCGGAGGAGCGTCGGGTTGAGCGCCTTGCCCACGTCGTGGGCCGCGATCACCCGCTCGATCCGGCCCTCGTCGTCGAGCGTCACGACCTGGGTCGCCCAGCCGTAGGCGAAGTGCGTGACGGGCTCGTCCGTGTCCGCGCCGAGCGGCGTCGTCCAGTCCACCACCACCTCGCCCGGGAACTCGTGCCCCGCGAGCGAGGCCAGCGCCGCACGGAGCCGCGACGGGCCGCCCGCGAACGCGACGGGACCCAGCGCCTCGCGCAGCACGGCGCACGCCCGGAGGACCGCCCGGCCACCGAGCATGGTCGCCCGCGACGCCGTCGTCTCGCCGGTGTCGAGCTCGTGCGACGTGTCGACCACGACCCGGATCCACTCCGCGGCGAGGCCCAGCTCCTCCGCGGCGAGCTGGCGGAACACCGTGTGGCAGCCCTGCCCCATCTCGGTCCAGGAGTGGAACAGCGTCAGCGTGCCGTCGGCCTCCGGCCGGAGCACGGCGCGCCCGCGCTCGACGAGGCCGTTGCCGATGCCCGTGTTCTTGGCGCCGCACGCGATCCCCGCGTACCGGGCCTCGCGGTACGCGTCACGGACGGCGAGCAGCGTCGCCTTGATCCCCACGCCGGGTCCCAGCCGCTGGCCCGTTCCGAACCGGTCGCCGACGTCCAGCGCGTTGCGCCACCGGATCTCCCAGCGGTCGATGCCCGCCTGCTCGGCGAGCATGTCCAGCACGCCCTCCAGCGCGAAGGCCGCCTGGTTGACCCCGAACCCGCGCATCGCGCCCGACGGCGGGTTGTTGGTGTAGACGGCGCGCGCCTCGACGTCCACGTTGGGCACGCGGTACGGCCCGCAGGCGTGGCCGGCGGCGCGCTCCAGGACCTTGCCGCCGACGCTCGCGTACGCCCCGTTGTCGCCGACGATCCGCGCCCGGACGGCGACCAGGTGCCCGTCCGCGTCGCAGCCCGCGGTGTAGTCGAGCCACATCGGGTGGCGCTTGACGTGGAACCGCATGCTCTCGCGCCGGGTGAGCCGGAGCATCACCGGGCGGCCCGTCCGGAGCGCGAGCAGGGCCGCCTGGCCCTGGACGTTGAGGTCCTCCTTGCCGCCGAACCCGCCGCCGGTCGCAACCTGGGTGACGAGGACCTCGGGCTCGGGGAGCGCCAGGAACGAGGCGATCTGGCGGCGATCCTCCCAGGCACCCTGGCCCTCGGACCAGACGTGGACGGCCGGGCCGGTGATCGCGACCCCGTCCGGCCCGGCGGCGCCGCGCGGCACGGCCAGGCTCGCCTCGGGCTCGAGGAACGCGTGCTCGATCGACTGGGTCCGGAACGACGCCGACGCGACGTGGGCAGCGGACGCCAGCGCGGCATCCGCGTCTCCCCGGCGCACGACGGAGCGCTCGACGAGGTTGCCGCCCGCGTGGACCTGCGGGGCGCCGTCGGCGAGCGCATCGAACGGGTCGGTGACCGGCGGCAGCGGCTCCAGCTCGACATCGATCAGGGCCGCCGCCTCGCGCGCCGCCTCGCGCGTCTCCGCGGCGACCGCGGCCAGCACGTCCCCCACGTAGCGCACCGTCTCGCCCTCGGCCACGAACAGCGGCCAGTCGGGGACGATCAGGCCCTGCTGCCGGCGACCCGGCACGTCCGCGGCCGTCACCACCGCGACGACGCCCGGGTGGGCCGCCGCCCGCGAGGTGTCGATGCGGCGAACCAGTGCCCGCGGGACGTCCGCGAAGCGCAGCGCACCCTCGAGCATCGCGGGCGCGACCAGGTCCCCCGTGAACGGCAGCTCGCCCAGGGCCAGCGCCCGGCCCTCGTACCGGGCGAGGCCATCGCGTCGGGCATCTCCGGTGGCCGCCTCGCCGCGGCGCACCGCCGCGACCCGCTCGATCGCGTCCAGGATCGGGGCGTACCCCGTGCACCGGCACAGGTTCCCGGCCAGCGCCCGCGCGATGGCGTCCCGAGCGGGCGCCGGGTCGCGGCGGAGCAGCGCCTCCGCCTTCATCACGATCCCGGGCGAGCAGTATCCGCACTGCGAGGCGCCGGTCGCGACAAAGGCGTCGGCGAAGGCTTCGCGGGTCGCCGTCGGCAGCCCTTCCAGCGTCTCGACCGTCCGCCCGGCCACGCGGGTCGCCGGCTGGGCACAGGACACGACCGCATGGCCATCGACGATGACGGTGCACGCGCCGCAGGAACCCTCGGGCGCGCAGCCGTCCTTCATCGATCGCAGGCCGCACGAACCCCGCAGGACGCCGAGCAGCGATTCCGCGGCCCCCGGCTGGACGGTCACCGGTCGGCCGTTGAGCGTGAAGTCCATTCGACCCGTCCCGCGGCCGGTCTCGGCTGGACCGTCTGGCCCTAGGCGCGAGACCCACCGATCCCGAATCGTAGGCAGCGGGCTGCCGGTCCCGCGCGTGCCATGTGTCCCGACCCCGCGGACGTCCGGGCCCGAGCCGTCGCCCGAGCGGCCCCGCGTGAGCCGGGATCGCCGGGATATCTTCGTGCTGGAGGTCGTGATGCGCCGTCTGGGGCTGGAGCGGGAGATCGTGGACGAGGCCGTGCTCGACCGCGCCGTCGATCGGTGCCGTTCGCTGGGAGTCGTCCTGCCCACGTTCGCGGAGCTTGCCGACCCCGACCGCATCCCCGAAACGACGCGCGACCGGCTCGCCGGCGTGGACCCCGACGCCGCGGATCCGCGCAACCTGTTCCGGGTCCACTGGTTCAACGACGCCTCTCGCGCTGATCGCACGCCGGTCCCCGACCATCTCGTCCTGCCGCGCGAGCTGACCGGAGTCGAGGCGCCGATCGTCATCGCGCTCGGCGACCGGTTCCCGATGATCCACTCGCACAAGGTCATCGCGGCCTACGGATGCCTCGCGCCGCGGATCGTGACCGGCCAGTTCGATCCCACCACGCAGCGCGCGGTCTGGCCGTCGACCGGCAACTACTGCCGCGGCGGGGTCGCGATCAGCCGGATCATGGGCTGTCGTGGCGTGGCGGTCCTGCCCGAGGGCATGAGCCGCGAGCGGTTCGAGTGGCTGGAGCGATGGGTCGCGGACCCGGCCGACGTCATCCGGACGCCGGGCACCGAGTCCAACGTCAAGGAGATCTACGACCGCTGCGCCGAGCTCGACGCGGAGCCGGACACGGTGATCTTCAACCAGTTCAGCGAGTTCGGGAACCACGTCGCCCACTACGCGTTCACGGGCCGCGCCCTGGAGCGGGTGTTCGAGACGGTCGAGGCCGTGCGACCGGGCGCCCGGATCGCCGCGTTCGTGTCCGCCACGGGGTCCGCCGGGACCATCGGCGCGGGTGACTACCTCAAGGAGCGGTTCGGGTCCCGGACGGTCGCGGTCGAGGCGCTCGAGTGCCCCACGATGCTGTCCAACGGCTTCGGCGAGCACAACATCCAGGGCATCGGCGACAAGCACATCCCGCTGATCCACAACGTGATGGCCACGGACCTCGTGGTCGCCGTCACGGACCGGGCGACCGACGACCTGCTGGTCCTGTTCAACACCCCCGTCGGGCGCGAGTACCTCGTCCGGCGCCGGGGCGTCCCGGAGGCGCTCGTCGGGGCGCTCGGCTCGCTGGGCGTGTCCTCGATCTGCAACGTCCTGGCCGCGATCAAGGTCGCGAAGCACCAGCACCTGGGGCCGGACGACGTGATCCTCACGGTCGCCACGGATGGCGCCGCGATGTACGCCACGGAGCGCGACCGGATCATCGCCCGCGACTTCCCCGACGGCTTCGACGCGGTCGCCGCCGGCGAGGTGTTCGGCGCGTACCTCCAGGCCGCCGCCGAGGACCACGTGCTCGAGGCGACGCGCGCCGACCGCGACCGCATCTTCAACCTCGGCTACTACACCTGGGTGGAGCAGCAGGGCGTCCCGATCGACGAGTTCGAGGAGCGCCGCGAGCCCGCGTTCTGGGCCGCGACCCGCGGCATCGTCGAGCGCTGGGACGAGCTGATCGGCGAGTTCAACGACCGGGTCGGCGTGAGCCGCGAATGAGCGCCGCTCCCCGGACCCCGCGCCCGGAGGCGCACGAGCCACGGGCGGTGGCGGCCACGCTGGTCTGTGCCGGGTGCGGGACCGTGGCGCCCGCGAACCGGCCGTTTACGCCGCGATGCCCGGCGCGCCGGTCCGGCGACGACATCGACCACGTCCTGGTCAGGACCCTCGACCTCACCCGCCTGAAGGCCCCGAGCGATGCGGATCCCAACCCGTTCGTCCGGTACCGCGCGCTGTTCCACGCCTATCACGTGGCCCGGTCCGCGGGCTGGTCGGACGCGCGCTACGTGGACCTCGTGCAAGAGCTGGACGATGCCGTGGCAACCGTCGCTGGTCATGGCTTCCGGACGACGCCGCTGACGCTGGCCCGCGGGCTCGCCGATGCCGCGGGGCTGGGTACCCGGGGCTCGGTGTGGGTCAAGGACGAGACCGGCAACGTGTCCGGATCGCACAAGGCCCGCCACCTGTTCGGGGTGCTGCTGGAGCTCCGGGTCGCCGAAGGAGTCGCCGGGCTCGACCCATCGCTCCCGCTGGCCATCGCGAGCTGTGGCAACGCGGCGCTCGCGGCGGCGGTCGTCGCACGGGCCGGCGGGCGCGAGCTGCGGGTGTTCGTCCCCGACAGCGCGGATGCCGGCGTGGTGGACCAGCTGCGGACGCTCGGGTCGAGCGTGGTCGTGTGCCCGCGGCAGCCGGGCGAGGCGGGTGATCCCTCGTACCTCCGGCTCCAGGACGCCATCGCGGCGGGCGCCATCCCGTTCACCTGCCAGGGCCCGGACAATGGGCTGGCGATCGAGGGCGGCGCGACGCTCGCGTGGGAGATCATCGATGGCGTCCGCGCATCGGGTGGCTCGGTCGACCGGATCGTGGTCCAGGTGGGCGGCGGCGCGCTCGCCTCGGGGATCGCGCTGGGGTTCGCGGACGCCGCCGCGCTGGGCGTGATCGATGCGGTGCCGCGCCTGGACGCCGTCCAGACCCGGGGCGGATGGCCCCTCGCGCGAGCGCTCTGGCGGCTGCGTGCCGAGCTGGGCCTCGTACCGGGAACGGTGGTCGCTCCGGAGGCCCTCGACGGCATCATCGCCGCCGCCGCGCACCACCGGTCGCGGTACATGTGGCCGTGGGAGGTCGAGCCGCGGAGCGTCGCCCACGGCATCCTCGACGACGAGACCTACGACTGGCTCGCGGTCGTGCGCACGATGCTCGCCACCGGCGGGCGCGCCGTCGTCGTCGACGAGGCACCCCTGATCGCGGCCAACGCCCTGGCCCGCGACCTCACCGGGATCCGCGCCGACGAGACGGGTTCCGCCGGCCTGGCCGGGCTGCTCGCGCTCGCCCTGGACGGCGACCTCCGCCCGGACGAGTCGGTCGCCATCGTGATGAGCGGCGTCCGCCGGGGCGACGCCCACCCCATCCACGTTCGGCCCGCGTCCGCCGGCCATCGAGCGTCTGCCGCCAGTCGGGCATCGGTGCCCGATCGAGCGTCCCCAACCGATCGAGCGTCCATCACCCATCGAGCGTCCGCACCAGATCGAGCGTCCACCACCAACCCGGGGTCCCGCGCCAGCCTCGCGTCCCGATCGGCGCCTGCGTCCTCCATATCGGTCATGTCATCGCATCGGAGCACGCCATGAGAAGCTTCCTCGGCCGCGACATCCTGTCCCTCAAGGACTTCAGCCGGGACGAGTTCTTCCGGGTCTTCCAGGTCGCCGACGACCTGCGGCCGTTCGCCCGCGACCGGCGCAACACGGACCTGCTCAAGAGCAAGACCCTGCTGACCGCCTTCTACCAGCCGAGCACCCGGACGCGCCTGTCGCACGAGGCCGCGATGCACCGCCTGGGCGGCCAGGTCCTCGGCTTCTCGGACGCGAAGATGACCCGCGCCGGCGACTTCTACCAGGAGTCGATCAAGGACACGTTCCACATGCTGGAGTACTACGCGGACGTCATCGCGATCCGCCACTTCCAGCAGGGCGCGCCCGCGGAGGCGGCCAAGTGGGCGTCCGTCCCGGTCATCAACTGCGGCGACGGCTGGGGCGAGCACCCGACCCAGGTGCTGACCGACCTGTACACGATCCTCCACGAGAAGGGCACCCTCGACGGGCTGACCTACCTCCTGGTCGGCGACATGCGGATGCGGACGATGCACTCGATCCTGTACGCGCTGTCGCAGTTCGACGCCAAGGCGATCGTCGTCGGGCCGCCGGACATGAGCCTGCTGCCCGAGTTCAAGGCGGAGATCGACCTGCTCAACGTCGACTACGAGGAGGCGGGCGACGTCCGCGACGTGGTCGACCAGGCGGACATCATCTACATGGAGCCGGTCGTCCAGGCCGACTACACCGCCTCGCGCGTCGAGCGCGGCGACAAGGTCGGGCTCACCCCGCCCGAGTACTGCATCACGCGCGAGCTGCTGCGCGACAAGGCCAAGCGGTCCTCGATCATCCTCCACTCGCTGCCCCGGATGGACGAGCTGCCTGCCCGACGTCGACGAGACCCGCCACCAGCGCTACTGGGCCGAGGCGTTCAACGGCGTCGCGCTCAAGATGGGCATGCTGGCGCTCGTCCTCGGCGCGGCCGAGTAGAGGGCCGCGGCCATGCAGACGGACCTCCGCGGCCGCGACCTGATCAGCCTCCAGGAGTGGACCCGCGACGAGATCGACACCGTCCTCGACGTCGCGCTCCAGCTCAAGCGGGAGCGGGCCCTGGGGATCCCGCACCCGCTGCTCCGGGACCGCGTCCTCGCGATGCTGTTCTTCTTCTCGTCCACCCGCACCCGCGCCTCATTCGAGGCCGGCATGGCGCAGCTGGGCGGCCACGCCCAATTCATCGAGAGCCGGACCACCCAGATCGCCCACGGCGACACGCCCACGGAGATCGGCGAGATCCTGGGCCGCTACAACGACGGGATCGCGATCCGCAACGTGGACTGGGGCATCGGCAACCGAGTACCTCCGCGACGTGGCGGCCGCCTCCCGCGTCCCGGTCCTCAACATGCAGTGCGACCTGTTCCACCCGCACCAGTCGCTGGCCGACCTGATGACGATGATGGAGAAGAAGGGCGATCCGCGGGGCCGCACGATCGACATCAGTCGTGGGCCTACGCGGCGTCGTACCAGAAGCCGATCAGCGTGCCCGTCGGACCTGTCCCTGCTCACGACCCGCTACGGGATGCACGTCCGGCTGGTCCATCCGCCGGAGTTCCGGCTGCCGCAGGAGCACATGGACCAGGCGGCCGAGAACGCCCGGCGATCGGGCGGCTCGTTCGAGCTCATGGACGACTTCGACGCCGGGATGCGCGGCGCGGACATCGTGTACGCCAAGAGCTGGGGCGCGCTGCTGACCGCGACGTCCGAGGAGGAGGGCGCCGCGACCGCGAAGCGGTACACGGACTGGATCACCGACGAGCGGCGGATCGCGATGGCCGCCGAGGACGCGATCTACATGCACCCGCTGCCCGCGGACCGCAACGTGGAGGTCGCGGATGCGGTCATCGACGGCCCGCACTCCGTCGTCTACGACGAGGCCGAGAACCGGCTCCATGCGCAGAAGGCGGTGATGGCCCTCACGATGCGCTGA
>CAWIFB010000055.1:0-8152 GCA_963835335.1 uncultured Chloroflexia bacterium
GGCCCTGCCGCACGCGGTGGCATTGCGCGCGGTTGTATCCTCGCCGAGGGTCCGTCGGTGGCGAGAGAGGCGACGAGCGCGTTGAAGACCCAGCCGTACGACATCGAGCCCTGATCGCGAAGGTGGCAAACCCCATCAGCATGCGGATCAGCGTCGACGGCGCCTCGATCCATGTACGTTCCGTGGGTGGCGAGGCCGCGGCCGACACGCTCGTCCTGATCCATGGTGGGCCCGGCCTCTCCGGCCGGTACATGGCGGACCTCGAACGACTCGCCGGCCGGCGGCTACGCGTGATCAGCTACGACCAGCGTGGCGTGGGCGAGAGCCCGTTCGACAGTGACGATCCGGCCGACTACGACCTCGACGCCCAGGCGCGGGACCTGACCGCGGTCCTCGATGCCGTGGCCGTTGGTCGGATCCACCTCCTCGGTCATTCCTGGGGGTCGGTTCCGGCAATGGACCATGCCTGTCGCACCCCGGACCGCGTCGCGTCGCTGCTGCTGATCGGTGGCGTGCCGCCCCACGCCCGGGAGCTGGGACCGGGGGTTGCGCGCTTCGAGGCACGGCAGCGGGACCTGACGCGGCGGGGCGTGCTCGCAGCGGACTTGCCCGAGGATCCGACCGAGCAGCTGCGCGCCATCCTGCCGGTGTACCTCTCGGACCCGGCCGCCCCGCTCCCTGCCGGCACGCTGGAGCTGGTGGAGCTGTTCCCCAAGGCGGGCGACCTGACCGGACAGGTGCTGTCAGATTTCGACCTCCTCGACGGCATCAGCAGGTATGCAGGGGCCGTTCTCGTGCTCATGGGTGAGGACGACCCGTTCGGCGTCGAATGGGCGACGGCAACGCAAGCTGCCTTCACGGCGACGGACGCACGCCTCGAGATTATCGAGCGCTGCGGGCACCTCCCCTGGCTCGAGTGCCCAGACCGGTTCTTCGGTGCGGTCGAGGACTTCCTGCGGGACCAGGGGGTCCCACCGCCCTGAAGCGGGGCCGACCGTGCTTGGCACCAGGGCCGCTAAACCTCTGAGCGCCGCTCGGGGGCGAGCTCCGGCACCTCCCCACGGGCAAAGATGCCGAGGAAGCGAACCCCGCACAGGAACAGGGCGACGCCCAGCCCGCTGTAGAAGAACGCGATCATCCAGTCCGGCATCAGGTGCGAGAGGCGGAGCGCCATGCCGCCGCCCATCATCACGCCCATCACGGCCCAGGACGAGGCATTGAAGAAGTACCAGAACGGGAGGCGATCCTCCTCCCGTGCCCGGATCCGGCCAGTGTGCTTTCGCACCAGGCGTGAGAACACGAGGAAGTAGAACGCGAGGAAGATCAGCCCTGCCAGGGGCAACAGGACGAGGTGCTCCGGCGCGAGGGTGACTTCGAGCGGCAGGCCGATCACGCAGACCATCGCGCCCGCCGCGCACCACACCAGGCCGGCGATGAGGATCAGCTGGTTCTTGGGACGATGGACGACGCTCACGCCTGGTGACTCCTGAAACGGCACCGGTCGCCCGGCGCCACGATGGTACCGCTGGTCCCGGCGGGCTGGCCCTAGACTGAACCCGTGACACCCGACGCGCGCCCCACCGCATCGCGCCTCCTCGTCGACTGCCTCGCGGCCGAGGGGTGCGAGTGGGTGTTCTCGGTGCCCGGCGAGGAGACGATGGACATCCTCGACGCCCTCGCCGACGACCAGCGCGTGCGCCACGTCACCACCCGGCACGAGCAGGGGGCCGCGTTCATGGCGGACGTCTACGGGCGGCTGACCGGGCAATGCGCCGTCGCCATGGCCACCCTGGGGCCCGGAGCCACGAACCTCGTCACCGGGATCGCCGACGCATACCTGGATCACGCGCCCATGGTCGCGATCACGGGCCAGACCGGGTCGGACAAGCTCCACAAGGAGTCGCACCAGCTGGTGGACATCCCCCGGATGCTGGAGCCGGTGACCAAGTGGACCACCCGGATCGGACGCGCCGACGCGATCCCCGAGACCATCGCGAGGGCGTTCCGGGTGGCCCGCCTCGAGAAGCCAGGCCCCACCCACATCGAGATCCCGGAGGACATCGCGGCATCGCGCGTGGATCCGGCGCTCCAGCCCCTCGCACCATCGCGTGCCTACTTCCCGGAGCCGACCGATGAGGCGATCGCCCACGCTGCGGCGTTCATCGCATCCTCGTCCCGCCCGATCGTCCTGGCCGGGAACGGTGTCCTGCGCCGCCGCGCATCCGATGCCCTGCGGGCCTTCGCAGACACCCTGCACGTGCCGGTCGCCGAGACATTCATGGGCAAGGGTGCGATGGACGATCGGTCCCACCTGTCGCTGATGGCCGTGGGCCTCCAGGCGCGCGATCACGTGCTGTCCGGGTTCGATCGCGCGGACCTCGTGATCTGCGTCGGCTACGACCTCGTCGAGTACGGACCCTCGCGCTGGAACCCGGACGGCACCAAGCAGATCCTCCACATCGACACCCAGCCTGCCGAGGTCGACGCCTCGTACCGGCCGGCGGTGGAGCTGATCGGCGACATCGAGGGGTCGCTCCGGAGACTGCTCGAGGCGGTCGAGCCCCAGGGCATCAACGGACGAAGCGGCGCCGAGCGCCATGCGTCGCAGGAGACGCTGATCAACGCCGACCTGCGTCAGCAGCTGCTCCAGGAGCTTGGCACGTTCGAACATGACGATGCGACGGTGGTGAAGCCCCAGAAGGCGATCCTCGACCTGCGCCGCGCGCTGGGTCCGCATGACATCGTCGTCTCGGACGTCGGCGCCCACAAGATCTGGGTCGCGCGGCTGTACCAGGCATACGAGCCCAACACCGTGATCATCAGCAACGGCTTTGCGTCGATGGGGATTGCGCTGCCGGGGGCGATCGCGGCATCGCTGGTGCACCCGGATCGGCGGGTCGTTGCCCTGTGCGGCGATGGGGGGCTGCTGATGAACGTCCAGGAGCTCGAGACGGCCGTGCGGCTGCGGGCGAAGGTCACGGTCGTCGTATGGCGCGACGACGGCTACGGCCTGATCGACTGGAAGCAGCGCAACGAGTTCGGTCGGCGGTTCGGGGTGACGTTCGGCAACCCGGACTTCGTGGCCCTCGCACGCTCATTCGGGATGCCGGCGTTCCGGCCGGACTCGTCGGCAGACCTGGCCGTGTGCCTTGGCGATGCCCTGGCGGTGGACGGCCCGGCGCTGGTCGAGGTGCCGATCGACTATCGCGAGAACCTGCGCCTGACCGAGCGCCTGGGGGCTCTGGACCCGCGCGCGTAGGCGGCTGCGGACGCCGGACGCGCGCGCGCACAGCGAGCGCTGCGCGGCGATCGAGGCGCCATCCTCGTCCTGGCCGGCTCAGCTGCTGCCGTGCCGGCAGATCGGCTGCCGCTGCCGTTCCGGCAGGCCGCCAAACCTTGCTCCGTGCCGGCAGGCCGCCAAACCTTGCTCCGTGCCGACTCACCCGGCGCGTCACGCGAGCGGCTGGCCAGGGGTCTTCGGGGCCACAAGGGCCCCTTGAGGCCCCGATCCGCCACGCTGGTGTCGCCCTTGATGCACCTGGTGAGTCGCGGCAGGTGGGGGATCGGGTGCTCCCGCTTGACGCGGGGTGCGAAAGTCGGGGCAGGACAACCGCAGCGATGTAGTGCAGGAAAGGAGCGAGATGGGAGCACCCATGTCCAGCCAGAAGGTGATCACCTCCTCGGAAGGCATGAGGTCCCATGCGCACGCTCAACCTCGGCATCCTCGCGCACGTCGACGCCGGTAAGACCACCCTCACCGAGCGCCTGCTGTTCACGGCCGGCGCCATCGATCGCACCGGCAGCGTCGACGCCGGCACGACCCAGACCGACTCGCTCGACCTCGAGCGCGAGCGCGGCATCACGATCCGGTCCGCGGTCGCCTCGGTTCTCCTGGGCGACCTTGCGGTCAACCTGGTTGACACCCCCGGCCACCCCGACTTCATCGCGGAGGTCGAGCGCGTCCTGGGCGTGCTCGATGGCGCGGTGCTCGTCGTGTCGGCGGTCGAGGGCGTCCAGCCGCAGACCCCGCTGCTGTTCCGGGCGCTCCAGCGCCTCCACGTCCCGACCCTGATCTTCGTCAACAAGATCGACCGGGCCGGGGCGGATCCGGAGCGCGTGGTCGAAGCCATGAAACGGCGGCTATCGCCCGGAATGGTGCCGATGGGTGTCGTCCGTGATGCCGGCCGCCGCGACCCCACGGTCGCGCCGTACGCGCCGGACGACCGCAACCACCAGACCAGGCTGGCGGAGGTCCTCGCGGAGCACGACGAGTCCATCCTCCACGCGTACGTGCGAGACGAGGCCACGTTCTCGCCGTCCCGCCTGCGGGAGCAGCTTGCCGAGCAGACGCAGCAGGGCCACATCCACCCGGTGTACTTCGGTTCGGCGGTGCTGGGGGTGGGGATCGATACCCTGTTCGACGGCGTCGAGGGGCTCCTGTCTGGCGGTGGCGGCGACGCGGAGGCGCCCGTCTCGGGCCGCGTGTTCAAGATCGAGCGCAGCGCGTCGGGCGAGCGTGTTGCCTACGTCCGCCTGTTCGCGGGCACGCTTCGACCGCGCACACGGGTCCGGGTCGGGGGCGAGGAAGAAGCGAAGCCGAGCTCGATCAAGGTGTTCGCGCCGACGGGTGCCCCGCGCCGCGACGTGCTCGTGGCAGGGGAGATGGCTGCGGTCCGCGGGCTGGGAACGGTTCGCGTGGGCGATGCGATCGGGGAGCCGCCGCCGGGCGAGGCGGTCACCGCGCGCTTTCCGCGGCCGGCGCTGGAGGCCGTCGTGTACCCGATCCGGCCGGAGCAGTCCGGCAGCCTCCGCGCGGCCCTGGCGCAGCTCGCGGACCAGGATCCGCTGATCGACGTCCGCCAGGACGACCACCGGCACGAGATCTCGGTCTCGCTCTACGGCGAGGTCCAGAAGGAGGTCATCGGCGCGACGCTCCTGCGCGACTACGGCATCGCGGCCGGCTTCCGCGAGACGACGACCGTGTGCATCGAGCGGCCGGCGGGCATCGGAGAGGCCGAGGAGGTCATCCATGCGGAGACGCACACCAACATCACGGGTCGGAGCTCGCCGCTGAGCACCAACCCATTCCCGGCCACGCTTGCTCTCCGGATCGAACCCGGGCCACCCGGCTCCGGGATCGAGTTCCGCTCGACGGTCGAGCCGCGGCTCGTTCCGCTGTACCTGTTCCACCGGGTCGAGACCTTCGTGGGGCAGATGGACGCGTACGTCCGCGAAGCGCTCGCAGAGGGCCGGGCCGGCTGGCAGGTGACCGACTGCCGGGTGACGATGACCGACAGCGGGTACATGTCACCGGTGACGTCCCCCGCCGACTATCGGCGGCTCACCCAGCTGGTGCTTGCGACCGCGCTCGATCGCGCCGGGACCTGGGTCTGCGAACCGCTCGCGGATGTCGCGCTCGAGATGCCCGCATCGACAGCTCCCGGCGTGCTCGCGATGCTCGGCAGGCTCGGCGGCCGCGTGCGCGGCCAGTTCTCGGCGAACGACGTGTCCAGGGTCGATGCCGTCATGCCGGTCTCGAGCGTCCGGACCCTCCAGAGCCGGCTGCCCGGCCTGTCGATGGGGGAGGGGATCCTGGAGACGCGACCCGGTGGCTACCAGCCCGTCGGGGACAACCCGCCGACGCGCGAACGCTCCGGCCCCAGCCCGCTCGAGCGGGATGCGTGGCTGGCGTCGTTGGCGAAGCGCGGATAGTCGCTGGGTCGGGGTCAGATGATCTCGGTCCGTCGCGCAAGGAATCCAGCCAGGCCAACCGCGACGAGGAGGTAGAGCCCGATGAGCCCGACCGCACTGGCCGCCTCGAGGGCTGCCCCATCGGTCACGTGGACCAGCAGATCGCTGCCTGCCCCGAGCGGCGCCAGGCGCGTGAGGTCCGGTGGGAGGAGCATGGCGGCGAACTGCTCGCTGAGCGTGAGTGCCACCACGGCCGCGATGCCGGCAACCTGGCTCCGGGTGATGAACCCTGCCGCGAAGCCGATCGCTGCCTGCATCGCGATCGCCCACCAGCCGGCGGCCAAGAGCGCAGCCAGCGTACCGAACGAGCCTGTCGCATCGCCGGCGGCGAAGCCGGCGATCACGCCCGCCACGAGCACGAGCACGACCCCGAGCGCGAACAGGAGCAGCCACGCCGACCGCGAGGGCGACCGCAAGCGCGACGAACGTCCACAGCACGTAGCCGACCCTCGACTCGCCCCGGCTGACCGCGACGCGGAACGCTCCCCAGCTCCACTCGGATCCGGCGATGGTCCCCGCGTAGGCCGCGGCTGCGAGGCCGGTGAACGTGACCAGCATCGAGGCGAGGGAGCGGTACGCCTCGGGGAAGATGATGATCCGCTCCATGGCGGTGCGCTGGTCGCCAGCCGGGAGGGCCTTCGCCGTCGCCCCGACGGCGATGTAGATCATCGCGAGAAACACGGCCATGACCGCGATCGTCCGCCAGCTGGCGGGCCGCCGGACGAGCTTGAGCAGCGTCGCCGATAGGATGCGCATCGCCTCAGCCCTCCGTCAGTGACAGGAACAGTGCCTCGAGGTCGCTCCCTGTTTCGAGCCCGGTCACGCCGATCCCTTTGGCCACGAGCGCCCGGTTCAGCTCGGCAGCGCGGTCCAGGGCAGCCGATGCGACCAGCCAGCCTGGGCCGTGGCCGTTGGAACGGACGACGGGGGCCAGCCCGCCGAGGATGGTCGTCGCGCGGTCAACGTCATCGGGTGCAACGCGGATCCGGATCTCGCCTGACGCCGCGAGCAGCGTGTCCAGCCGGCCGGCGCGCACGAGCCGGCCGGCGGCGATGATCGCGACCTCGTCGGCCATCAGCTGGATCTCGGGCAGGATGTGCGATGACACGAACACGGTCTTGCCGTCGGCCGCGAGGGATCGGAGCAGCTCGCGCATCTCGACGATGCCCGATGGATCGAGCCCGTTGGCCGGCTCGTCCAGCAGCAGCAGCGGCGGGTCGTTGAGCAGCGCGCCGGCGATGCCGAGCCGCTGGCGCATGCCCAACGAGTAGGTCTCGTAGCGGTCGCCAGCGCGGTCGACGAGACCGACTTGGGCGAGCACCGCATCGATCCGCCCAGGTGCAGGTGCGGGACCGAGCCCGGCCAGGACCCGCAGGTTGTCCTTTCCGGACAGGTACGGGTAGAACGCTGGCGCCTCGATGAGCGCCCCGATGCGGGCTCGCGGACCGCGATCAAGCCAGCCCACGCGCTCGCCGAACAGCTCCACTGTGCCCTCATCGGCAGAGATGAGACCCGCCAGGATGCGCATCGTCGTGGTCTTGCCCGCGCCGTTTGGGCCGAGGAAGCCGTAGACGACGCCCCGGGGGACGGCGAGGTCAAGGCCGTCGAGCGCCCGGCGTCGTCCATACGCCTTGACGAGGCCGGCTGTGTGGATCGCCAGCGGCTCCTGGGGCCTCGACGCCGGCGCGGTTGTCGCGCGGGGCTCCGTAGTCCTCATCGGACCAAGCGTGGTCGTCATCGCTGCCCTCCACCCACCTGTAACGGCCGGGCCCTCACGGATACGCAGCCGCGACGCCGGAAATTCCGGTGCGCTCGGGGCATCGCGCAAGTCGGTCCGATGCGCAGTAGACAGGATCCTCGAGCGCTGGTGCATCGGCAATTCGACCCGTTCAGCCGCTCCCTCGGTCACATATCCATTCCCGCATGAATGCCACACCGGAGACGACGCCTGCGACGTCGTCGGACCAGGCTTCCAGCAGGTCCGTAGACTCGCCTCTGACCGCGGTCGCACCGCGCGGCGGATCTCGACAGGAGGCAACGTCCGATGTTCACGGCCACCACCGACTTGATGCTGGTTCTCGCGAGCGACTGCGGGTTCTGGCGCCATGGCTTCAACCGGACCGTCGCGTTCTACAAGGCCACCGGGATCGCCCAGGGACGCAGCCTCGTCCTCAGGGAGCTGCCGCTGGATGCGCACGACGTGGCGGCGGCGACGCTCCAGGCCGACGTGCTGCCGAATCGCGAGCTGCTGACCCAGCTGGCGTCGCCCTGGAGCTGACGATGCCCGCCTGGTCCCCGCGGATCCGGGGTCGCGACCTCGACCAGCTTCGCCGGTCGTTCAGGGGCGAGGTGATCCTGCCCGCCGACCCGCGCTATGACGAGGCACGACGCCTGTGGAATG
>CAWIFB010000056.1:0-127615 GCA_963835335.1 uncultured Chloroflexia bacterium
TGCTCAACGCGGTTGGCGTCGCCATCCAGGGCGCGAGCATGTTGTCGCTGGTCTCCGCACTGCTGCAGGGAGACGGGGCCAGCCACATGCAGGCCTTCTCGGCGGCACAGTTGGAGGGGCTGGCGTACCTGTCCATCAACGTCTACAAGGCGGGCTGGGTCACGGCGCAGCTGTTCTTCGGCACGTGGCTGTTCCCGCTCGGCTACCTGGTCTACAAGTCCGGGTACCTTCCCCGGTTTCTGGGCGTCCTCCTGGTGCTCGACGGAATCGCCGTCCTGGTCTGGTTCCTCCAGGCCCTGCTCCTGCCGGACTACCCTGCGATCCACTACCCCGGGCTCGTCGTGAGCTTCCTCGCCGAGTTCGGGCTGGCCCTGTGGCTCCTCGTCAAGGGCGTGAAGGTCGTCGACTCCGAAGCAGGCCTGCCGGCTGGGAAGCGGCCTGCGGATCCGCAGGCCGAGGGGGCTCAGGCATGAAGGCCGCCGTCTGCACGCGGTACGGTCCGCCGGACGTTCTCCGGCTCGAGGAGATCCCGACTCCCGTTCCTCGGAAGAACGAGGTGCGCATCCGCATCCTGGCAACCGCCGTGACGTCGAGCGACTGCTACGTCCGGGGGCTCAATCTGAGCCCCGCCTACCGGATCATGGCGCGACTCGCACTCGGCTGGAACGCACCCAGGCAACCCGTGCTCGGCATGCTGCTCTCAGGGGAGGTGGACTCGGTCGGACCGGACGCCACGTCACTCGAAGTTGGCCAGCCGGTATTCGGCTTCGATCAGCGCCGCTTCGGAACGTATGCGCAGTTTGTGTGCTGGCCCGAAGACGGACTCCTGGCGACGCGACCGGCCACCCTCACCGCCGACGAAGCCGCGGCCATTCCGTACGGCGGCCTGCTCGCGCTCTCCTTCCTGCGGAAGGCGGGCGTTCGGGCGGGACAACGGGTCCTCGTGTTCGGGGCCTCGGGTGCGGTGGGCACATCCGCCGTGCAACTTGCTCGGCACCTCGGTGCGGAGGTGACGGGCGTGTGTAGCACGTCGAACGTGGACCTCGTGGCGTCGCTCGGCGCGACCGCGGTGATTGACTACACCTGCGAGGACTTCACGGACGGGGCAACGCGATACGACCTGATCTTCGACGCCGTGGGGAAGCGGAAGAGCGCCGTTGCGCTCCGACGATGTCGGCAGGTGCTGACTCCCGGCGGAGCCTGCGTCTCGGTCGACGACGGGAGGCCGAAGCTTCGTCGCGAGGACCTGGTGCTGCTCGGGGAGTTGGCCACGAAGGGTGAGGTCAGACCCGTCATCGACCGCACCTTTGCCCTGGACGACATCGTCAAGGCGCATCGGTACGTCGACAACGGGCACAAGCGGGGCAACGTGGTCGTCGCCGTGACGTAGGGCCGCGAACGGCCTTCCCTCGCACAGCCCGTCAACCTGACGCGTTCAGTGCGGCTCCAGACTCGGGACGACGCGCATAGATAGCGCCGTGAGCGCGGATCCGTCGAACGGATGTTCTGGTCGGGGCGAGAGGAGTCGCGACGACGCTAGAACCGACCCCAATGTCCCCGGTCTCCTGGCCGCTGAAGATCGCTCTCACCGGTTCGGGGCAGTGGCGACGCGACCGCTCCATTGCCTGACCGGATCTCGTTCGCGCGTCCCACTCGAGTGACCTCGCCGGCGGGCCCGCGGTCCGTGCCCGGGTCGTCCCCATCGCGCCTTGTCGAGCAGCTTCGTGAAGTTGCGCTTCCGTCCATGCGCCGTGCGGACAGCGGCGAGATACGGTGGGAAGTCATGCTGGCGGTCGAGCCGGATCATCAGAGTGCGTCGCCTTCGACCCAGATCCGGACCTCGTAGTCATGGGTTCCCGAGACGGTCCCGGCGATGGCCGAGTCGTCCTCGTAGATGGCGCGCACGCGACCTTCGGCCGCATACCGCTGGCCACGATCGAGGAGGCGATCGCCTGCGAGGGCGAGCACGCGATCGCGATCGAGCAGGCTGCCGAGCTTGCTCACCACGATCCTCGCTGCAGGCAACGGCCCGGACGGGACGGCGTTCATGGACGCCGCGCCGGCCCCCAGCCCGGACGCAGCGGCGGCAGGTCCGTGCCGCGGGGATCGCGGGGCATCCGACCCTCCCCGTCGTCGCCGTCCCAGCGACGGCCGTACTGGTCCGGGATCGCGCCCCAGCCCCAATACGCGAGCGGGACGGCGGGCTCGACGCCGAGCTCCGCCTCGGGATCGATGCGCTCTGGTCCGACGGTGCACAGGTGGGTCCAGGCGTCGCCCAGATCGAAGATGTAGAGGAACTGCTCGCCAGGGCGCAGGCGCGAGAGCTTCGTTCGCCGGTCGTCGAGCGAGGGGCCGAGCTCGTCTTCGTCGCCATACGGCGTCGTGAGCCGCGTGCCATCGGCGAGGTGGAACTCATGGAGGTGGGCGCGATCCCAGCGGGCGAAGGCGTCATCGACCGCGGTGGCAAGGGCGGCGAAGCTGTGGCTCCTGGCCGCCGCAAGGATCCGGCCAGGTCGCGGCCACAGGCGCTCCACGCCACCCTCAACGAGGTCCACACGGATCGACAACCAGGTGCGGGTCATCGCGAGGTCGCCTTCATCCGAGCAGGGCCAGAAGCACGCCCGCCGGCACCGTCAAGATGTCGCGGTCGAGCTCCACGTCCCGCCGGCTCACCATGATCCCCTGTCCGAACGCCTTGGTCATGCTCTCGTAGTCCTTGCCGGTGCGATGCGCGGCGTACTTCGAATTCGACCGCGACGAGTGCGGGCTCGGTGACCAGGAAGTCCACCTCCCGGCCATCGGCGCTACGCCAGTAGTACAGGTGATCGGGGTGCGCGAAGCCCTCGAGCGCTGCCCGGTCCGCGCGGAGGAACGCGATCGCGATCGCGTTCTCCACGAGCGCTCCCTCGGCGGGCGCCGGACCGCCGAGCACGCCCGGGATCGCCGCCAACGCCGGGTCGCCGAGGTAGAGCTTGCGCGGCCGGCGCAGGGCCGGCCCATCCTGGCGCTTGGCGTCGCGCTGGTAGAGGGCGATCAGGGCGAACGATGCCGCGAGCAGGTCGACATAGGCGCCCGCGGTCGGGCGGCTGACGTCGAGCTCGTGCGCCAGCGTCCCCGCGTCAGTCATCGACGAGAGCGCGACCACGGTCCGCGCCAGCAGCTTGCGCAGCGTGAGGTCACTTCGCGACAGGCGCCGGGCGTCGGCCGAGAGCCCGCGCCAGAGCTCGGTTATGGTGCCGTCCGCGACGCGTCCGTCGAGGAGCATGTCGGTCACTGGCGCCGGCAGACCGCCGCAGCGGACGTACTCGCCGAGGTACTGGTCGAGCTCGGCCGTGCGCAGGCTCGCCGTCTCGACGAGCGCGCGTCCATCGGGCGAGAGGAGGTCCGCCAGGGCTGGCCGAGCTCCGGGCAGCGCAGCCGGGTTCCGGGCGGCCACGTAATCGCGGAAGCTCATCGGCATGTGCAGCCGGTCCAATGGACGATGCCATCTTCCACGCCGGCCGTGGAGCAGGTCCGCTGAGGCGGCGAGGTCGTACGCGGAGGACCCGGTGAGCAGCACCGTCGCCGCCCGGAACGTGCGGTCGTGCTCGCGCAGGTAGACGATCGGCCGCGCCCAATCGCGTACGAACGTCAATTCGTCGAGGACAAACAGCCAGCCACCCGGCTCGTCGGGCCAGAGGCGGAGCACGAGCTCGATCGCCTCGTGCAGCTCGTCGGCCGTCTCGATGGTCTGGAGCGTGAGGAAGCAGGTCCGGCGGGCGTGACCCGCAGCGACCCGCTCGGCAATCAGGCGCTTGGCAAGGGTCGTCTTGCCGCTCTGGCGCAGGCCCCGGAGGGTGAACACAGCGCCCGAGGCGAGGTCCTCGGGGTCGAACGGGCGGGGATCCCAGCGGAACGGTGCGGCCTCGGCGGCGGCGAGGTGCAGGTCGTCGGCCGATTGCCAGTCCGGATCGGTCCACCAGGGGTTCAGCGCATTGACCTGATCGCGTGTCAGCATCATCGCACTTTACGCGATGGCAGGGCTTATGGCAATCACGGGAGCGCTGGATCGGGGGGCTCGGAGCAAGACCTCGGGGACGTTCAGGTGCCGGCGGTGCAAGCTAGGACCGGCCTGAAGCGCCTCCGCGCCGCTATCCCGAGCACGAATCGCGGCAGTTGGAGGAATCTGGTCGGGGCGAGAGGAGTAGCGACGACGATTTCGATCAGTGCGGCCGGCGCTACGCCTCCAGTGACGCCAGGAACGCCGCCGGCGTCCGGACTGGGAACCGGTCTGCCAGCACCGTGAGGTGAGCGTCGCCCGAGACGAGCACGGCCCGTTCAGCCGCCGCGAGGGCGAGCAGGTAGTCGTCCGCCGGGTCGACAGCGCGGACGGGTGGCTCCCCATCAGGATCCGCGGCAAGGAGCGCCGAGCGACCGATCCAGGCCACGAACGCGTCCGCATCCGCGGACGTGACGAGGCGCTCGAGCTTCGGGTAGGCAAGCGCGCGCCGCAGCTCGGCCAGCAGCGACGGGGAGACGACGAGGTCGAACGCTCCTGCCTGCCACGCGAGCAGGAGACGCGCGGGCGTTCCGCGCGGTGAGAGAACCGCCGAGATCAGGACGTTGGCATCCAGGACGGCGCGCACCCGGCGGTCAGCCGCGGGTGCGGTGCTGGGCCTCGGTGGCCAGCGCCAGGGCGTCGGCCTCGTCGAGGTCGTTGGCCGCCCACAGCCGGTCGAGCAGGTCGAGCCCGAGGTCCCGGCGAAGGGCTTCCTCGATCACGTCGCTGTCGCCCTTGCCCAGGCGGGCCGCTCGAACCTTCACGGCCCGCAGCACCTCGGGGTCGATCGTCAGGGTCGTGCGCACCTTCGTCATCTGCGCATAATAGCATCACGATGCCTGAGCAGGGCGACCGCCAATTCGCCGCTCTGCGCTGCCCGGGTGTGGCGCAGACCCCGGAAACAACCGGCACGCCCGCTCGGGTCTCACATGGATCCGCCGGCTGCCGAGCTCGATGAACACGTCGCGGTGAGGTGGAACGGCTGTTCATGGTCGGGGCAAGAGGAGACATACCTCCACGACCGGCGATGAGGTCCCGGAGTCGTCGCGGCTGCGCTGCCGGGTGCGGCCCGGCGACGCTCAGCCGATCAGCAGGACGCGCACGCCGAGGGCCTCGTAGACGGGTCGCGCCCGCACATCGCCGGACGCGAGCGATCGGCCATGCTGACGGGCGGCCGCGCCGACGAGCGCGTCGTAGACGGCGCCACCCGAGATGCTCAGGCGGGCGAGCTCGGGACCGAGCGCGGCTGCGGCCTCGTCAGCGAGGAACGCCGTCGCCGGGAAGTCGTGGGCGAGCAGGGCGGCAACGTCGGCCGGCGACCGGCGTCGTCCGCCGGGCAGGCGCGTGAGAACCGAGTAGGTCTCAAACCAGGCGTGGCCCGCGAGGCCCAGGCGACGGCCGCGGACGGCCTCGAGAGTCGCTGTATGTGCCTCGTGGTCCTCGACGACGAGGGCGACCGCCGCGCTCGCGTCGAGCAGCAGGACCTCGTCCGGCTCAGCGTCCATGCCGGTCGGCGTCGATCATCTCTCGCACGGCCGCAATGGTCAGTGGCGTTCCGGAGGCCGGGATGAGGAGCAGGCCGCGGTCCTCGCGCAGGCCGCTGCCGCCGACCGGCTCGATCCGAATCGCAGCCCCGTCCAGCTCGAGTTCCACGTCGCCGCCGCCGGCGAGCCCGATCCGGTCCCTGAGTTGGCGCGGAATGACGAGGCGTCCTGCCTTGTCGATGGTCGTCTTCATGGTTTTCACGATACCACGCACGTGGTAGATCGGACAACGCGCACGACCAGCGGACAGTCGCGCAAGTCGCGAACCGGGTGCGCGACCAGCTCG
Source organism: uncultured Chloroflexia bacterium (assembly GCA_963835335.1). Taxonomy (GTDB): domain Bacteria; phylum Chloroflexota; class Limnocylindria; order Limnocylindrales; family CSP1-4; genus CAIXZV01. The sequence continues at coordinate 5,870 of CAWIFB010000056.1, forward strand.
TCGGCTGTACACCCGGTGACACACCGTGCCCTTGCTGGCCGCGCGTCTCGTCGCCATCATGCCTGGACGACGCCCGGCTGCCCGGCACGAAGAGGAGCCGGACCGCGGTGGTCCGGCTTCGGAGTGTCTGTGATCTGGTCGGGGCGAGAGGATTTGAACCTCCGACCTCATCGTCCCGAACGATGCGCGCTACCAAGCTGCGCCACGCCCCGACCGAAAGTGCCCGCTAAGGGCCGGGCGATGATAGCGCATCACCCCTCAACGATCGAATGGCGGACGGCCCGGGAACACGAGACCAGCCCATCCGGCCGTGTCGCCGCGTCGCCGGCGGGCATCGTACAGATGCCGTAGGCTTCAAGCATCCGACGGGGAGTACCCCACCAAGGCGCCGGCGTCATCCCGGTCCGAGAGGACCCGCCTCCGCCAGCCGACCCGCGAGGCGTCGGCCGGGGAAGACCATCGGGCTGATGTTCAGCCTTGGAGGTCTTCGTCCGTTGCCATCGGATCTGTTCACCTGGATCGTGCTCGGCGTGGTCGTGGCAGGCATGCTTGCGCTCGACCTGTTCGTGTTCCACCGCGATGCGCACGAGGTCTCGCTGCGCGAGGCGGCAGCCTGGAGTGCCGTCTGGATCGGCCTCGGGCTCGCCTTCGGGGGCTTCGTGTTCGCCTGGCGGGGAACGCAGGCCGGAAGCGAGTACCTCGCCGGCTACCTCATCGAGAAGTCGCTCTCGATGGACAACGTGTTCCTGTTCGCGATGCTGTTCTCGTACTTCGCCGTCCCGGCACGGTACCAGCACCGCGTGCTGTTCTGGGGCGTGCTCGGGGCCATCGCGTTCCGGGCGATCTTCATCGCCGCTGGCACGACCCTGCTGGACGCATTCCACGTCCTCATCTACGGCTTTGGCCTGCTGCTGTTGCTGACCGGCGTGCGGATGTGGCGCGCGAAGGTCCATGCGGTGCACCCGGAGCGGAATCTCGTGCTGCGCCTGGTCCGGCGGGTGATCCCGATCGCCGACGACTACGACGGACAGCGGCTGTTCACGCGACACGGCGGCAAGCTGGTGGCCACGCCGCTGTTCGCGGTGCTGGTCGTTGTCGAGACAACCGACGTCATGTTCGCGATCGACTCGATCCCGGCGATCTTCGCCGTCACGACGGACCCGTTCCTCGTGTTCAGCTCGAACGCGTTCGCGATCCTGGGCCTCCGGTCGCTGTACTTCCTGCTGGCCGGGATCATCGACCGGTTCGTGTATCTCAAGCAGGGGCTGGCCGCGCTCCTCGTCTTCGCGGGCGCGAAGATCCTCGTCGCCGATGTCTGGAAGATACCCGTCGTCGCGTCGCTCGTGGTGATCGTCGCCATCCTGGGAGTCGCAGTGGCCGCCTCCGCCATCGCCGATCGTCGGTGGGCGGCGGAGCATCCTCACCCGAGCCGCGCGGGGAACATGCGGTCACCGGTGCTGGACGACCAGGTGAACCCCGGGCCGGCGGGCATGGCCGTATCCGGCCGCCCGAGGGCCTGCAGCCAGCGGACCGATGACGCCGGGTAGTGGGCCGCAAAGAGCCGACGCAGCTGCGTTACCAGAGCCCGGTTGCGGCGCGTGGCCCGCACCACCAGCAGCCCCTCGACGTTCCAGCCCGGTCCAAGGCGCTCACGGACGGCCAGGACCTTCGCGTCGAGCCCGCGCATCGCCTCGCCGACATCGAGCAGCAGGTCCCAGACCTCCGTGACGGCTGCCTCGCGTCGGGCCGCGCGGACCAGCAGGACGTCGATGGAGCGCGGGCGTAGCCCGGCTCCCGGGAGCGGCGATTCGGGGGTCGCTTCCCAGGCGCCGGATCGCGCGAGGTTGATGATGGCCTGCTGACGCCGCAGGTGCTCGATGTCGCGCGGCAGGTCCGCGCCGCTCTGCTGCTCGACGAACGCGGCGAGTCGCGTGTGGACGGCGGCAGCACAGGCGGCGAGCGTCGTGAGGGACACGCCTGGTTCGATACCGCGTTCGAGCCGGCTCCAGTGCGCCTGCGTGATCCCCGCCTGCCGCGCCGCGTCACGCTGCCGCAGGTGCAGGGCGAGACGCGCATCCTTCAGGGCAGCTCCGATGCGCCGGGTGAGGTACGCGACGTGGGTCGCGGCGAGGCGTTGCGCGCCGGTCGTGCGGCGCACAGGATGGGCGGCTTCGGTTCCACCTTCACGCATACCCCACAGGATTACGAGGCGGCCTTATCCGCGACTCATCCCCGGCGTTGGTCCCAACGCGTGGCCTTGGCCTGCAGGACATGCGCAAGGGGTATCGCATGGTCGTCAAGCGGCACCCGGCGGCGCGGACGTCCCGCTGACGACCGGATCTTCCTTGCCCGCACGCCTGGGAGGTATCCGGCGGCAGGGAAGGAACGGCCGGAGGTGCCCCGTGCGGCGGGAGGAGGCGTACCCGCGCCTGGGGCGCGACCTCAGTACTGGAACAGCAGCTCGCGGTACTTCGGGAGCGGCCACAGCTCGTCCGAGACCAAGGTCTCGAGCTCGTCCGCGACCTCGCGCAGGTCATTCTGAGCGGGGATCACGACGTCCACGTAGACGCGCGCCTCCGCCTCCACGGAGCCGGCCTCATGCGCCTCGTGAAGTGCGTGCTCCAGCGCGTGGATGCCGTCGACCAGGCCGTCCGCCAGGCTCGCAACCTTCTCGGCCACGCTGGCGATGCCCCGGGATCCGCTCGACGCACCGCCGGCAAGCTCGCCCAGGTACCGCGCCGCGGCGGGCAGGATCATGGTCTTCGCGATGTCCAGCGCGCAGCTCGCCTCGATGCTGCCCACCTTGACGTAGCGCTCCCAGTAGATCCCGACCCGGGCGTTGAGCTCGCGCTCCGACAGGACGCCGAACGACGAGAACAGCGCCTTCGCCTTGTCCGTGGTGAGCGACGGCAGGGCGTCGACCGTGGTCCGGTTGTTGGGCAGGCCGCGGTTGGCGGCCTCCTCGTGCCACTCCTCGGAGTAGCCGTTGCCCTCGAACAGGACCTGCTTGTTGGCGCGGGCGATCCCCGACAGGATCCGGGTCAGGCCCTCGAAGTCGCCGGGTGACAGCGTGTCCAGCTCGTCGGCGAGCTGCTTGAGCGAGTCCGCCACGGCGGTGTTGAGGACCGTCTGCGGCCAGTAGATGGGGGCCGACGAGCCGACGGCGCGGAACTCGAACTTGTTGCCGGTGAACGCGAACGGCGAGGTCCGGTTGCGATCCGTCGCGTCCTTGGGCAGCTCGGGCAGCGAGGTCACGCCCAGCGCGACGGTGCCGCCCTTCTTGGAGTTGGACGCTGCGCCCTGCTCCAGCTGCGCGATGACGTCCTCGAGCTGCGAGCCGAGGAAGATCGACATGATTGCGGGCGGTGCCTCGTTGGCGCCCAGCCGGTGGTCCTGGCCGGCATCCGCGATGCTCGCGCGGAGCAGATCCGCGTGGACGTTGACGCCGCGGATGACGGCCAGCAGGAACGCCAGGAACTGCGCGTTGGCATGCGGGTCGTTGCCCGGATCGAGCAGGTTCTCCCCGTCGTTCGTGCCCATCGACCAGTTGTTGTGCTTGCCCGAGCCGTTGATGCCCGCGAACGGCTTCTCGTGGATCAGGAACATGAGCCCGTGCTGCGGCGCCAGCCGGCGCATCGTGCTCATCACGATCATGTTGTGGTCGGATCCGACGGACGTCGCCTCGTACACGGGCGCCATCTCGAACTGGCCCGGAGCCACCTCGTTGTGGCGGGTCTTGGCCGGGATCCCCAGCCGCCACAGCTCGCGGTCGAGGTCCATCATGAACGCGAGGATCCGCTCGCGGATCGGGCCGAAGTACTGGTCCTCCAGCTCCTGGCCCTTGGGCGACGGGGCGCCGAACAGGGTGCGGCCGGTGAGCACGAGGTCGGGGCGCTGCTCGGCGAGGCGGCGGTCGACCAGGAAGTACTCCTGCTCGGGCCCGATGAACGTGGACACGCGCGAGGTCGCGGTGTTGCCGAACCAGCGCAGCACGCGCAGCGCCTGCGTTCCCAGCGCTTCCTGCGAGCGCAGGAGCGGGATCTTGTGGTCCAGCGCCTCACCCGTGAACGACACGTAGGCCGTCGGGATCGTGAGGGTGACGCCGTTGGCCTCGACCTGGAGGAAGATCGGGCTGGTGACGTCCCAGGCCGTGTAGCCGCGGGCCTCGAACGTGGCCCGGATGCCGCCGGACGGGAACGACGAGGCATCCGGCTCGCCCTGGAGGAGGTTCTTGCCCGAGAACTCCGCGACGGTCCGTCCCTCGCCGGTCGGGCTCAGGAACGAGTCGTGCTTCTCGGCCGTGGACCCGGTCATGGGCACGAACCAGTGCGTGTAGTGGGTGGCGCCATGCGCCATCGCCCACTCCTTGACGCCGTGCGCGACGGCGTCCGCGATGATCGGGTCGAACGGCTCGAGCCCATCGATCGTCCGCCGCAGGCGCTGGAAGATCGGCTTGGCGAGGTATTGCCGCTGGGCATCCTCGTGGAACACGTACTGGCCGTAGATGTCGGCGCCCGCGTGCGCGAGGTAGTCCTCGGTCGAGGCGACCGTGTGGTTCGCGATGGTGGCGATGGCGATAGCGCGGGCGGTCATCTGGGCTCCTGCCGACGTGGCGGCCTGCGCCGGCCGCTGGCTTTGTTCATGGCCGCCCACCCGCGCCGAGGACCAACCGGGCGCGCGTGGACCGTGGCCGTGGCGAGGGACTGGGCCGCTGTGAACCTAGCGCACGGGCGCGGCAGTGTCGAGCATGGCAGGACAATCTGCACCCTGCTGCATTGCGACCGAATCCGTTCCGCAAGTCACGGCCCCGGGGCCTCGCGTCGGGACGCCGGCCGGGGCCGCGCGCGAGACGCGTCATCGGGTCACGGACGGCGGCTCCCCCGGGTCGCTGGTGCGCCGCCCGCGCACGAGATCGTCGAGCAGCGCGCCGAACTCCCGGCCGACATCGACGTAGCGGTCTGCCCGGAACACCATCGACAGCCGACCGTCGGCGTCCAGGCGACCCCAGAACCGCCGGCGCGGCATCCAGAACGTGATCAGCACGCCGGCGATCAGCAGGCCGAATGCGATCCACACCAGGCCCTGCCCCGGATCCCGCTTTGCGATCAGCAGCGTGTAGTCCGAGAAGCCCCGCAGCTCGATCGAGAAGTCGGCACCGAGGGGAGTTGCGACCTCACCCTGCGCGAGCGCAACCGGCCCCAGCCCCACGATGTTGGGCGTGCCGTCGGCGTTCGTGCCCTCCGCCCGGTAGGGCAGCACGAGCACCACGCCCGTCCCGTCGGACTGGCGCTGGAGCACGAGCTGGAGCGCGACATCGCGGCCGGGAACCGCGAACTGGGTCGTCGGGAAGCCCGCCGCCGAGTCGGTCATGGGGATCGGGCCCGTCCACAGCGGACGGCCTGCGGTGTCCAGGATCGCCATGTTCGGTGCAGGCCCGAACCCGTTCTGGTGGAACGTGTAGCCGCCGACGGTCAGCGGGTCGTTGACCCGGATCACCTTCTCCGCGATCTGGTGCCCGTCCCGGTAGACCGCCAGCCGGGTGGTGAAGTCCGTGGGACGCCCGGTGTCGAAGCCGGGGGCGTCGAAGCCGAGGTTGCGGACCAGCAGGAGGCCGGGGGTTCCGATCGGCCCGACGGTGAGCAATTCGCCCTCGGCCACGACCAGCCCCTGCTCGTCGCCCAGGCGCGTGGTCACGGCCGCCGCGACCAGGAACGTGACCAGCCCGGCGTGCGTGAGCAGGGTTGCCATCTTGGTCCAGCGGTTGCGGTCCCCGTACACGTAGGTGACGCCGTCCACGACGCGTTCCCGCACCACGAACCGGCGGCGTCGAAGCGCGCCCGCCACGGCCTGCGCCGCCAACCCCGTCACCACCGCCCGGTCCGGCAGCGCCGGGTCGTAGAACGGCTCGGGTTGGACCACCCGGATGTCGGCGCTCTGCCGCCACAGGCGCGGCGTGCGATCGATCGTGCAGGCCACGATCGAGATGATCAGCACGATCAGGCCGATGCTGAACCAGACCGAGCTGAACACCTGGAACAGCTGGAGGCGCTCCAGCGCGTCGACCACGCCCGCCCCGAGCGTCGCGTCGTAGATGCCGTGGAGGCGGGCCATCTCGTTCGCGTAGTCGGTCGGCGAGCGGAAGGCGAACCCCGGCAGCTGCCGCAGCGTCATGCCCACGACGGCAAACAGGGCGAGCACGATGATCTGGACGACCGCGAAGTTGACGGATGTCAGCAGGCCCCACAGGCCATCCGCAATGCGGGCGAGCACCCCCGGGATCGGCCGCGTGGTCGGCCGGCGGGCCGCGATGGTGGCGATCGGCCGGCCCTCCTAGGCGCGCGTGGAGGCCCGGCTGCCGGCCTGGCTCGCTGGCTGGTCCCCGGCGGCCCGTGCGGCCCGGAGCGCGGCCGAGAAGTCGGCACGCAGGTCCGCCTCATCCTCGAGGCCGACCGAGATCCGCAGCAGTCCCTCGGTGATCCCGGCCGCTGCGAGCGCCGCTGCGTCCAGCGCCCGGTGGGACGACGTCGGCGGATGGACGACCATCGTGTGGACGCTGCCCAGGCTCGCCGTACGCTCCGGGATCGTCAGGGCATCGAAGAAGGCGCGACCGGCCGAACGGCCGCCGGCCAGGTCGACCGACAGCATCGCCCCACCGGAATCGAGGATGCGCGTGGCGACCTCCCGCTGGGGGTGGCTCGGCAGGCCGGCATACGTCACGCGCGCGACGCCGTCCTGGCGCTCGAGCCAGGTGGCCAGCGAGGCTGCGGTCGCCGCCTGGCGCTCCACCCGCACCGCGACCGTGGCGATGCCCCGGAGCACGAGGAACGCCGCGAACGGGCCGAGCGTGGCCCCGGTGTCGATCTGCGCCGAGCGCACGTGCGCGATCCGCTCGGCGGACCCGACGACCGCGCCCGCCATCACGTCGGAGTGACCCGACAGGTACTTGGTCGCCGACTCCATGACCAGGTCCGCCCCGTGCTCGAGCGGCCGGCACACGATCGGCGACGCGAACGTGTTGTCGACGGTGAGCAGCGCACCGTGCCGGTGCGCGGCCTCCGCGAGCGCCGGGATGTCGGCGAGGACGCAGGTCGGGTTGGCGATCGTCTCGACGTGGAGGATCCGGGTCGGCGACGCGGCGAGCGCCGCTTCGACGGCTGCGACGTCGGTCGTGTCCACGTAGCCGATGTCGACGCCCAGCCGCCCGAACGCGGCGATCGCCTGCGTCCGGGTTGTCCCGTAGCCGACCTGCCCGATGACGAGGCGGTCGCCGGCGCGGAGCAGTGACAGGAACACGGCGTGGATCGCGGCCATCCCGGTGGCCAGGGCGATCCCCGCTTCGGCACCGTGGAGCTCGGCGACCGCATCGCCCAGCGCGGAGACAGTCGGGTTGTCCATCCGGCTGTACGCGTACCCGGGCTGCTCGCCGGTGAGGACGGCGGCGAGCTCGGCGGCATCGGCGGAGGCGAACGTTGCCGTCTGGTAGATCGGGACGGCCGTCGGCGTCTGGGTGACGGCCGGAACGCGCGACGCGGCACGGATGGCGCGGGTGGAGGGGCCGGGCCGGGGTCGCTGGTCGGTCACCGGCCGATCCTACACCGGGCGGCGCCTGACGCTGCCGGGGGCGCAAATCGCCCCCCGCGGCCCTCGCCGCAGCAGAGCGACACGCCCCCTAGCGGGTCCCCCACTGGTAGCTCTGCTTCATCAGCCGGAGGTACACGAACGTCTCGGTGTCTCGAACGCCCGGGATCTTGCGCAGCCGCTCCGCCAGGAACCGGAGCAGCGCCTCGTTGTCCTCGGCGACCGCCTCGACGAGGATGTCGTAGCTGCCGGCCGTGACCACGACGTAGTCGGTCTCGGGGAACGCGGCGATCTCCTCGGCCACCTCGATCAGGCGCGACGCCTCGCACTTGATCCCGATCATCGCCCACTGCTGGAAGCCCAGCTTGAGCGGATCGGTGACACCGACGACCTGGAGGATCCCCCGCTCGATCAGGCGGTTGGTGCGAGCCCGGACGGCTGCCTCGGACACGCCGAGGTCGGCGGCGATCTGCGTGAACGGGCGACGTCCATCCTCCTGGAGGTGCTCGATGATCCGCTTGTCGAGGTCCGAGACCTCCGCGTTGCGAGCGCTGGCGACACGGGCCCGTGCGTCGCTCATCGGCACGTGCCGGAGCCGGTGAACGGTCGCGGGGTGGTCATCTCGGTGCGCATCAGCAAGATCGCGCTCCATCCTGGAATCGGGGTCAGGGGCGGGATGCTAGCACGCCGTCCGAGCGGGAACGAGCCCCCCGTCCGCACCACGCGACGCCGTCGGCGACGCCCGTGGGCCACCGGCTCAGCCGCGGTCGAGCGCCTCGAGCGCCGGGGCCAGCGCGGCCACCGACGCTTCCGTGATCGGGTCGACAACCAGCTGGACGTGGCCGATCCCCTCGCGCGCGTAGCCCCGCAATGCCTCCGCGATCACGTCCGGCGGGCCTTCGAGCGGCGGGACCTCCTGGCGGTGATCGGTGTCGCCCATCACGCGGCCCTGCCCGCCGGGCATCCGGACCATCACGGCGACCGTCCGCTCGATGGCCGCCGGGTCGCGTCCGGCCGCGATCGCCGCGGCATCCACGCGGTCCCGCAGCACGCGCGACGCCACCGGGGCTGTTGCCCGTGTCCGCGTACCACGCGTTCCACGCCTGGACGTACGGGATCGTCGCGGCGAGCATCCGCGGACCGCTGGAGCCGATCAGGATCGGCGGCCCGCCCGGGCGCTGCGGGCGCGGCAGCAGCTCCGCGTCACGCGCCTCGAAGAACTCGCCATGGAAGTCGATCGCGCCGGCCGCCAGCAGCGTGCGCACGATCGTGAACGCCTCCTCGAACCGCGTGATCCGGTGATCGAAGGGGGCGTCGAGCGCGTCGAACTCCGTGGCGTTCCAGCCGGCCCCGAGCCCCAGCACCAGGCGTCCGTCCGAGATCTCGTCCACGGTCGCGGCAAGCTTGGCCAGCATGAATGGCGCATGGAACGCGGTCGCGGCGACGAGCGGCCCGATCGCGACGCGCTCCGTGGCCTCGGCGAGGCCCGCGAGCGTCGTCCAGGCCTCCCACGGACCCCGGGTCTCGCCCGTCGGGTACCGGTACAGCAGGTGGTCGCCGACCCAGATCGAGTCGAAGCCGGCCTGCTCCGCGATCCGGGCGATTGCCCGCAGCTCGGGCCAGCGGACCTCGCGCTCGACCTCGGGCAGCTGGACGCCGACCCCGAGGGGGCGGCCGGGTCGTCGGGGGATCATGCCCTCACGCTAGCGCATCGGCGGACTACGATGCGGCGGTGGCTACACAGTCGCACCTCCAACCGTCGCCGGACCGCGTCGACCGGCCATGGCGAGCCGCGGGGCTCGCGGCGGTGCTGCTGGTCATCGCCACCGGTGTCGTGGCGGTCGTCGAGAGCTGGTCTGCGGGCGACCTGGACGGCGCGCCCCTCTACCTGGTGGTCGTGGTGGTGGTCGCGACCCGGTATCGCACCGCCGCCGGGATCGCGACCGCGCTGGTGTCGTTCGCCCTGTACAACCTGCTGTTCACGGATCCGCGGTTCACCCTGGTCGTCGCCGACGCCCGTGAGTGGCTCAACCTGGTCCTGTTCCTGTTCGTCGCGGTCGCCATCGGGCGCCTCGCCGGAGCCGGAGCCGACCGGGCCGATGAGGCGGAGGCACGTGCCCGGGAGGCGGCGGCCCTGTACGGGATCAGCCGGACCCTCGCCACGATGACGCTCGACGACGCGCTCCCGATCGTCGTCCGTCGGCTGCATGACGACGCCTCGATGGAACGGGTCTGGTGCGCGATCGACAGCGGTGGGCTGGACCGGGTCGTCGCCGACACCGGTCAGGGCGATCCGGGGCCGGCCTCGGCGCTGGTACGGTCGCTCACGCCCGGCGGCGGGGAACCGACCTGGCGTCGCACGCATGCGGCCCGACGACCGGTGCGCGCGGGGGAGGACCGTCGCGTTGCGACGATGCACCGCTACCGGATCCGCCTGGAGGCCGACGGGCACCCGATCGGCTCGCTGTGGGCAACGCGATCGGCAGACCGCTCCGACCCGTCGCGCGCGGAGACCCGCCTGCTCGCGCTGGCGGCCGACCAGCTGGGGCTCGCGATCGGGCGCGAGCGGCTCCGCGAGCAGGCGGTTGCCGCCGAGGTCGCCCGGCGCGACGACGCCCTCAAGAGCGCCCTCGTCGACTCCGTGTCCCACGACCTGCGAACGCCGCTGGCCGGGATCCGGGCCGCCGCCGGAACGCTGCTCGACACCGAGCAGGTCCGCTCGACCGAGGATGTTCGCGCGACCGCTGCGGTGATCGAGGCCGAGACCAAGCGGCTGGACCGGCTGGTCGGTGGCCTGCTCGATCTCTCCCGCATCCAGGCAGGCGCGATCACGCCGAACCTGGAGGCACTCGACGTCGAGGGCGTCGTCCGGCCGGTCCTGGAGCGGCTGGCACCGTTGCTGGGCGATCGGCGGGTGGAGGTGAGCATTCCCGACGACCTGCCGCCGCTGGCCGGTGACGCCGTGTTCGTGGACCAGTGCCTGGCCAACCTCGTCGAGAACGTGATCCGCCACACCCCGCCGCAGACCGCGCTCGCGATCCGGGCCAGGGCGAACGCAACGGGCGGCATCGAGCTGGCCGTCGAGGACGAGGGTCCGGGCGTCGATCCCGATGTCGCGCGGCACCTGTTCGACCGCTTCTACCGCGCGGGCCGGGCGGGCGGCGGGGGGATGGGCATCGGGCTGACGATCGTCCGCGGCCTGACGGAGGCCATGGGTGGCACGGTGTCGGCGCGACGCGGCGTCAACGGCGGCCTCGCCGTGCACGTGGTCCTGCCCGCCATGCCGCTGCCCGCGGACGACGGAACCACCCCGTGACCACCGGCCCGCACCTGCTCTACGTCGAGGATGACGCGACGGTCCGGGAGGCCACGTCGTCCAGCCTCCGCGAGCACGGCTTCAGGGTGTCGACCGCAGCGTCCGTTCACGACGGCCTCGCTGCCTGGGATGCCGAGCGTGCGGACGTGATCCTGCTCGATCTCGGCCTCCCGGACGCCGACGGCGCAGTGGTGATCCGGCGTGTCCGCCGCGAATCCACCGTCCCGATCCTGATCATCTCGGCTCGCGGCGAGGAGCGCGACAAGGTCGCCGCCCTCGAACAGGGCGCCGACGACTACATCACCAAGCCGTTCGGGCTCGCGGAGCTGCGGGCGCGGATCGCGGCGCTCCTGCGACGGGCCGGCGGACCCGACGCCGACGCCTCCGGCCTGGTCAGGGTGGGGTCGCTCACGCTGGACCCCGCGAAGCGGACCGTGACCTGCAACGGGCAGGCGCTCGAGCTGACGCCGCGCGAGTACGAGCTGCTCAAGACGATGCTCTCGTTCCGCGGCCGCCTGCTGACGCGCGGGCGACTGCTGCGAGCGGTGTGGGGCAGCGCGTACAGCGACGAGGCGCACTACGTCCACGTCTACGTGAGCCGTCTGCGGCGCAAGCTGGACGCCGCGGACCCGTCCGGCGAAGCGAGTGCGCTGATCGTGGCCGAGCCGGGGGTCGGGTATCGGATCGGGGGCGGCGAGATCGATTCTTGAGCGCCTGTTGAGCGGGGCGCGGATCCACGCCGGTCATCCTCTCTTGGGGCGGTGCGTACGTTGGATTCGTGGACATGGACATGGATCTCAACGCGCCTGCGTTCGTCACGCCCGATGCGGGTGATGCCGACGGCACCGCCGGATCGGCCCCGGCACCGCTCTCGATCACCGTCGACGTGCGGGATTCTCCACGCCTGCCGGCGGAGGACGGCCCGTCGGCACGACGGCTGTTCGAGGTCGACGGCAGCTCGCTGCCGCTGCTGCCGCGCGCGCGCCCGGAGCGCCCGATCGCCGACCACCAGCTCCTGGCGGCAGCAGAGTTGATCCGTCGCGGCTTCGCACGCCGCATCCTGCTCGCGAACGCGGCAGTCGACTCCTCGTTGCCGGCGGATTGCGTGATCCGGGGCGTCGCGATCCACCTCGATCGACTGCCGGACGGGCGGACGCGCGTGACGGCGGGTCAGCCCCGGATGTGACCTCCGGCGGGGACGCCACGCGTGCCGCGGACGTCTTCGGCCAGCCAGCCTGAGCGATCAGGAGCCCGCGATCACACCCGAACCCGTGATCAGGCTGAGGATCACGTCCACGTCGGCGGAGCCGGCGACCCCCGTGTACTTCGCGCGGACGATACCCGACCCATCGACCACGAAGATCCAGGGCATCGCCGTCGATGGCCAGGTCGCGTCGCCCAGCCCCCACGCGGCCGCCCAGCGGTTGATCGGCGGGCGCGACGCATCACCGCTGAGCACCGGCTCGCTGGTGACGATCGTGTACTGGAACGGCTCGAGGTGGATGAACGCCACGTCGGTCCAGCGATCCAGCTGGTACTGGACCATCCCCAGGGCCCGTCCGCAGGCGGTCGTGACCTTGAACCGCGCCGAATCGACGACCAGCACGTACGGCGTGCCGGCCGCGGTTGCCTGCGTCGTCGAGGTTCGCGAGAACCGGAGGTCGGGCTGGGGCGCGGTGGTGATCGCCAGCGCCAGCCCGCCGACATCGTCGAGCGTGGGCGTCGCGAGGCTCGGGGCGGCGGCGCCGAGCCTGGCCGTGCTGCCCGGGTCCATCGCGACCACGTCGACCACGCCGGAGCGACCATCGGACGCGGTCATCCGCAGCTGCCACGGGCCCGGGGACGGGATGTCCACGGTGGCCACGTACGAGACCGCGCTCTCGCCCGAGGGCCGGATCGCCACGGCCGCGACATCGGCACCGGACGCTGACCCGTCGACCGAGGAGACGACCTGCACCCGGACGGCAACGGTGCCATCGAGCGGGACCGCCGCGGCGTCGCGGATGCTCAGGATCACGGGCGTCTGCCCGCCGGCCCACACCGAGGTCGACACGACGGTTGCCCTGAGCACCGCCGCGCTCGGCGTCGGAGCTGCCGGGACCGCGCCCGGTGTCGCGGTGGGGATCGCGGAGGCGGCGGCGGGGGCGCGCGTCGCGGGCGCATCGGACGGTGGCGGCGTCTCGTCGAGCAGGACCTGGAGGGCGGCGGCGATATCGCCCGGCTCCACGCCGAACGGGAAATGCGCCCGCAGCCGGCCCTGCGCGTCCACCAGGTACACATCGGCCGTATGCGCCATCGAATAGCCGCCCGCGGACCCGGTCTCGACCTTCGCGTAGTGCACGCCCCAGGCGTCGGCGTTGCGCCGGATGGCGTCGGGCTGCCCGCTGAGCCCGATGTATGCGGATGGCAGGTAGCGCAGGTACGAGCTCATCGCGGCGGGGTCGTCGCGCTCGGGATCGATCGACACGAACACCGCGCGGGGCCCGGCAGGCACGGTCGCGAGCGCCTCGTTGATCACGCCCACAGTGGTGGGACACACGTCGGGGCAGTGCGTGTAGCCGAAGAACACGAGCGCCGGGCGGCCGCGCAGGGATGCCAGGGCGAACGGCTGCCCGTCCTGGTCGACCAGCTCCAGCGGCGGTGCGGCGGTGACGTCCCGGTACACGAACCCCGCCGGATCTGCCGCCGTGGTGCCGTCGGCCGGCAGGGCGCCGTCTCCGGCCACGGCAACCAGCGCCACCAGGCCCGCGGCGAGCAGCCCGATCGCCAGCAGCGCGATCGCGCCGGCGATCGCGGCCCGCCGGTCGACGGGGGCCGAGGCAGGAGCCGGGACCGAGTCCAGGACCGGGACGGCCGGACGCAGCGTCATCTCAGGAGGCGCGAACCGTGGCCGTGACGTGGATGTCGCCGGCCTTCTCGAAGGTGAGCGTCAGCTCGATCGTCGAGCCGACGACCAGCTCGCCAGTCAGGTCGATGAGCATGACGTGAAACCCGCCGGGCTCGAGCCTGACGGTCTGCCCGGCAGGGATGGCGACCCGATCGACCGGGTGCATCGCCATCATCCCGCTGGCATCGGCTGACGTCTGGTGGATCTCGGGGCTGCGCGCTGCGGGCGTCGACACGCGCAGGAGCGCATCGTCCTGGTCGGTCCCGTTGGAGATCGTGAGGTACGCGGCACTCGCCATGTCCGTGCCCGTGGACGGCCGCGCCCAGGCGTCCGTCACCGCCAGCGTGCCGGTTCCGGTCTCGCCCGCGCCGGAGGAGCACGCGGCGATCGATGCCATGACGAGGAGCGAGAGAAGGAACGCGGCGGAGCGCGTTGACATGTGGCCTCCGAACGACGCATGGGGCGACCGTTCGTCCGCGACATCGCGGCCGGGCGGGACGCCGACCCCGCACGGGGTCACGGCGCAGCCTCGCAGCAAGCGGGTGCGTCGCAATCGGCGGGACGTCCCGAAGTTGTCGGGCCGGTCGGCAGGACGCACGCGAGCCGGGGCGGCCGGCGCCCCGCAGCCGCGTGCTCGTCGGCGAACGCACCGGTCCCGCGAGCAGGCAGAATCCCGTCCATGAAGTACGGGATCATCGTGACCTCGGGCGACCCGCGTACCGTCGCCGAGCATGCCGCCGCGGCCGAGACCGCGGGCTGGGACGGCGTGTTCACGTACGACGCGATCGCGATCGGCGATGAGCCGCTCTACGACCCGTGGGTCACGCTGGCGGCGATGGCCATGCGGACGAACCGGGTGACGCTGGGCGCGATGGTGTTCGCCCCGTCGCGGCGACGCCCCTGGAAGCTGGCCAAGGAAGCAGCATCGATCGATATCCTCTCGAACGGGCGCCTCGTGCTGCCGGTCGGGATCGGCGCCCGCGACGACCAGGGCTTCGGCAACGTCGGCGAACCGACGGGAGCGAAGGAACGGGCGGAGCTCCTGGACGAGACGCTCGCGATCGTCGAGGGGCTGGGCACCGGCGAGCCGTTCGCGTTTGCCGGCGAGCACTACCGGTTCGGGCCGATGGCGCTTCGGCCGACCCCGATCCAGCGTCCGCGGATCCCCGTCTGGGTCGTCGGGGCGTGGCCTCACCCGCGCTCGATGCGGCGCGCGGTGCGCTGGGACGGGATCGTCGTCCAGGCGCGCACGGGCGAGGACGATGTGACCGATCCGGCCACGTTGAGGGACGTCGTCGACTGGGTCCGTCGCGAGCGCCCGGCGGAGCTCCGGGATCGGCCGGGGGCGCTGGATCGGCCGTTCGAGATCGTGGTGGACGGCGTGACCCCGTCGGGAGATCCCGCCGCGGCGTCCGCCATCGTCCGTGCCCAGGAGGAGGCCGGCGCGACATGGTGGATCGAGGCCGACTGGGCCGACACGGCCGCGCGCCGGCTGCGGGATCGGATCGAGGCGGGGCCGCCGCGGACCGCCTGACCGACGGGGCGTCGCGGGCGCCGAAACGCCCGATCTATCGCCCGAGACGCGCCGCGAGCCTCCCGCGCCGGACCCAGATCACCATCGCCACCAGGAACCTGACGATGAGCGACACCCCGTAGGCGGTGCACCACACGCACACCGCGTGGATCACAAACAGCTGCAGCGTCAGGAAGTAGACCTCGAAGATCACCCCGATCAGCGACAGCCCGTAATGGGCGTCGAGCAGCCCGGGACGATCCGACCGGATCCAGGCGATGGCGAGACCGAGCAGGATCACCGACAGGGCGACGCCGTAGACGGCGACCGGGACGCCGGCGATCCGCGCGTACTTGCTCTGCGCGACGGTCTCGCAGCCATGAAGCGGACCGCAGTACGGAACGCCGCCACCGAGCTCCACGACCGACAGGTAGATCGCGATGAGCAGGCCGATCACGTCGAGGGCGGCCAGGATCCAGCCGGGGTGGATGTGGCGGATGCGGTCGATGGTGCCGGTCATGGTGAACAGCGTCCGGCAGCGTCCAATGCTGGGCACAGGGCCGAACGTCCCGGACGCTGTCCGACCGCGACCCACCCCCACGTCACCCTCGGGCCTGCCGACAGTGCCACGTGGCTCACTCGCTGTCCTCGACGTCGAGCCGGGCGAGGTCGGCCAGTGCGCCGGACGCCGCCCGGAGGAGATCCGCGCGGTCCACGATCCCCAGCAGCCGGCCTCCATCGTCGACGACCGGCAGCACCTTGCGACCATGCGCCACCATCTCCTGCGCCGCCTCGGCGAGGGTGGTGGACCGGGTCACGATCGGCGCATCGGCATGCATGAGGTCGGCCGCGGTCGCGCTCCCGGACGCGGCACCACCGGCCCGCATCAGCGCGCCGAGGACCCCGGGTCGCGCCGCCGGCTCCACGGAACGCAGCACGTCGGCATCGCTGATGACCCCGACCACCCGGCCATCCGGATCCACGACCACGACGCGGTTGAGCCGCGTGGACGCGACCGCGTCGACGACCTCGTCCAGCGTTGCATCGGCCCGGACCACGGGCGCGTCGGGGCGCATCACGTCACCCGCCGTTCGCGCCGCCGGATGGGCGGGCGCCTCCGCGACCCGACGGGGAAACAATTCGGCGACCGCGTGGAGGACATCGGCCCGCGACAGGATCCCGGCCAGCCGGCCGTCGCCGTCGACGACGGGAAGGCGCTTGAGGCCACCCTCGGCCATCCGTCGCGTGGCCTGGGCGAGCGAGGCATCCGATGGAAGCGTGGTCGGGTTCGGTCGCATGACATCCCGGACGAGGCCGTCGGGCAGCGAATCGATCACGCCCGCCCGATCGCCCTCCGGCGTCGCCGACAGCAGCTCCATGCGCATCGGCAGGCCCCACGCGAGGAGGTCGCTGTTGGCGACGATCCCCACCAGCCGTCCACCGGCATCGACGACGGGCAGCGCCCGGAACTCGCGGCCCACGAGGGTGCGGACCGCGTCACGCACCTGGGCGTCGTCGCGCACCGAGATCACGTCGCGGCGCATCACGTCCCGGACCTGGAGGTCGAACCGGAGCTGCTCCAGCCGCCGGCCGCCGTAGCCGGCGATACCGACCTCCTCGATCGTCACGATCCCGGAGCCGCTCAGCTCGCGCAGGCCAGGGAGCAGACGCTCCACGCGCTCGGGGGCGTCGATCCAGGTGATCACGACCGGCAGGTCCAGCGACAGCCGCAGGATGGTCGAGGTCTTGATCTTGCTGTTGGCACCGAAGCCGGCGATCCCGCGCGTCACCGTCGCGCCGGCCGCGCCCTCGCGCCGGAGGTACTCCAGCAGCGCCTGGTACCTCGGCCGATGGCCTTCCTGCTCGCTCTCGCCCAGGAACACCTGGACCCGGACCCCGCGCGCCTGGCCCTTCATCTCGCCCTCCATCAGATCGCGCGCCCGATCAGGGTGCCGGCATAGACGCCGACCAGGCAGGCGGCAATGCTCAGGGCGACGTTGACCCCCGCGGCCAGCCACGCGCCGTCACGCGCGAGCGCCAGCGTCTCCCACGAGAACGTCGAGAACGTCGTGTACGAGCCGAGGAACCCGATCGCGATCATCGGGCGGACCCACGGCGGGGCCGCGATCCGCTCGGTGACGAGCGTCAGGACCAGCCCGATGACCAGCGAGCCGCTGGCGTTGATGAGGAGTGTCGCCCAGGGAAACGATGCCGTCGTCCGCTCGGCGATCCAGCCGCCCAGGATGTAGCGGAGGTTCGCGCCAAGGACGGCACCGATCGAGATCGCGAGATAGGTCAACTGCGGCTCCGCGGGATCAGGTATCGGCGGGCACAACGACGAGAGCGGCGGCGGGGCGGCGGAGAGATTGGTCGGGGCGGTGGGATTCGAACCCACATCCTCGTGCTCCCAAAGCACGTGCGCCACCGTTGCGCCACACCCCGACAGGTCCCCCGATCACGAAGCGCATATGCTTCGTCATTCGGGTCGTTAGTACTTGCCTCCACCGCTTGAAGCGCATATGCTACGCCGCCTGACCCCTTCGAATCTCGCAGGTAGCGTGGCCATGTCGGAAGTCCCAACAACGGCCCATGATACGTCGGCCCCCGACACAGACGAACTCGACACGCTGGTCGCGTCGTGGCGCCGACACCTGCGCGCCCAGCGGATGAGCCCGGCCACCCTGCTCACGTACACCACCGCGGTGCGCCAGCTGACCGGCTTCCTGCGCGCCAACGGCATGCCCACCGCGGTGACGGCGATCCGGCGCGAGCACGTCGAGAGTTGGATCACCGAGCTGCTCGAGCGCTGGAAGCCGGCCACCGCGCATAATCGGTACCGGGCCGCTCACACATTCTTCGGCTGGCTGGCCGAGGAGGGCGAGATCGACACAAGCCCGATGGCGCGGATGAAGCCACCCCGCCTCCCCGAGGCTCCGCCGCCGGTGCTCCGGGAGGCCGAGCTCCGAGAGTTGTTCGCCGCCTGCGAGCGCGACCGCTCATTCGTCGGGCGCCGTGACGAGGCGATCATCCGCACGCTCGCCGACACCGGCATCCGGCGCAGCGAGCTGCTGGGGCTGCGCCTCGCCGACGTCGACCTCGAGCTTGCGGTGTTGCGCGTGACCGGCAAGGGGTCGCGCACGCGCGACGTCGCGATCGGCGACCTGACCGTACGTGCGCTCGACAGGTACCTGCGGCTGCGCGGGAGGCACAAGGCGGCCGACCTGCCATGGCTGTGGCTGGGTCGCGACCGTCAGCTGCGCGAGTCGGGGCTCGGCGATCTAATTCATCTGCGCGGCGAGGAGGCCGGGTTCAGCCGCCGGATCCACCCGCATGACTTTCGCCACGCCTACGCACATCACTGGCTGTCCGCGGGCGGCCAGGAGTCGGACCTGATGGCGATCGCGGGCTGGCGAACGACTGAGATGGTCCGGCGCTACGCTGCCTCGACTCGGCAGGAGCGTGCGCTCGCGGCAGCGCGGAAGCTGTCGCCGGTCGACCGGATCTCAGGCGGCGGGTAGGGGTACCGGGTATCCGCCTCCGGGGTCAGCGAATCGTGGCACCTGACCGCCTGGCCCTGGACCCGGCGGTTGCCCGTCGCTCCGCCCGGGCGCAGGCGCTTTGCTCTGCGAGCCGGAGCATATGTGCACGGATGGCGGCATCCACCCGCGCGGATCGCTCCGCGGGTCGCAGCAGGCCCTCGGGGTCGACCTCGCGCTCGAACCGGCGTCGAAACCCCGCCCGCGCCGGCCTGGTCATCTGCTCCCCGCTGAACCGGGCGCGGGTCATCAGGCCACCGATCCGGCCCCACGCTGCGCGTTGGCGTCGCTCGTCAGGCCCGACGAGCCGCAGGCGTGTCCCCGGCGAACGCCGATCGGGCCGATCCGGCGATGGGGCAATGGCCGCGAAGACGGCCGACGTGCTCGTCATCAGCAAGGCGTTCTATCGGTTCCGGGTTCGTGGTGAGACTCGCCCGACCTGGCCGAGCTCGATCACGCCGTGGCCGACGCCGGCCGCTCCGGCGGTCTGCTGTACGAGGAGACCCGCTCTGCTGGCCGACAAGCGCCGGCGCGAGCGGTACCCGGTGCGGAACGAAGTGCGCTGCTAGTGTTGGGGACGAACTCGGCCATCGCTGGAAACGGTCTCCCGGCGAGCCGGGCATCAAGGGGACTGCGGCGCTCGGCCGCCGGAGAGGTCATGGATCTGGTCTTCTCGGGGATCACCTTTCGATATCACCGGCGGGCGGCCCCCGTAATCACGGACTTCAGCTGGGCCGTCCCGCCTGGGAAGACCGTACTGCTTGGGCCAAATGGAGCGGGAAAGACAACGCTCTTGTCGCTTGCCGCCGATGCGTTGCGCGCCCAGACGGGGACTGTGGCTGTGGGCCGACTTCGGGGGAGTCGGCGGCGCGATCGAGGGACATACCGGCGCGCGGTTGGCTGGATGCCTCAGCAGGTCCGCGCTGTCCCGGGTCTCACGGTCCGGGAACAGGTCGCGTACGCGGCTTGGCTCAAAGGAGCCTCGCGAGCGCGGGCGTGGGAGCGTGCAGCGGAGGCGGTCCGCCAAGTGGGCCTCAGCGAACTAGAAGACCGTCTATCGACGCAGTTGTCCGGGGGTGAGCTCCGACGGGTAGGGCTAGCGCAGGTGCTTGCACACGACGCAGAGGTGCTCCTCCTCGACGAACCCACGGTTGGGCTCGACCCCGCCCAGCGCTCGGCCTTTCGAGACCTTCTGGCGGCGCTCCCACAGGCCCGAACCGTCCTTGTGTCCACGCATCAGGTCGATGATCTGTCGGAGTTGTTCGAGAACGTCGCCATACTCGATCACGGCCGGCTGCTGCACGTGAGCTCGGTGGATGAATTCCTTGCGCTCGCTCCTCGCGACGCGGCTCGGCCAGCGGAGATAGCGTACGGCCGCCTGGTGTCGGGGGCTGCCTGAATGCCGCTCACGTCGGTCCTTCGGGTGAACTCGGGCTCGTGGATGGCAATCCCGCTTCTCGTGATCGCCGCAGCCTTCGCGATGGGCTATGTTCCCGCGGCGTCCGACCCGTATCCGATCGCAATCGCATCGTCCGCCATGGTGTCGCTCGTACTCGTCGCCCCCATCTGCGCCGCCCTTGGGACATGGGAGGGCGCTCGCTTCCGCCGCGCACGTTGGTGGGAACCCCCCCACGCGAGGCCGCGCGCGGTGATCGCGTTCGCCGCCGTTGCACCGGTAATCGTCGCTGGGTCGTTCGCGTGCGTTGGCGCAATCGCGGTGAAGTTGGCCGTCGCCGGCCTCGGAGGCGGCAACATCGTCCCTGATGCTCGCCTGGCCACAGTCGCCGCAGCCGTGATCGCATCCCACGTGCTGGTTGGGTTCGCCTTGGGCCTCTTCGTTCCAGTTGTGCTCGGTGCGCCCGCGGCATTGATGGCGTCGTTTCTTTGGATGGCATTCCCGGCAGCCACGGATCCTCTGTGGCTCAGGCACCTCAACGGCAGCTTGGCGACCTGTTGTCTCCTTCAGGACGAGCTCGCGCCGGGCGCGGTCTTCGCCGCGCTGACCGTCGCATCCGGGTTGGCTGCCGCGGCGCTTCTCATGATCACCACGTCCCGATTCGATCCTGCTCGTGGCCTCGTCGCCCTGCTTCCGATCACCCTTGCCCTCGCAGTTGCCGCTCAGGTGGCAGGCTCGCTTGGACCGGATCCGTCCGTTCCACGCGATGAAGCTGAGCTCTCCTGTGGCACGGGGCAAAACGTCACAGTGTGTTTGTGGCCAGAGCACGAATCCAAGCTGGCCGAGACCATCGAGGTTGCGTCGCGGTCCGTTGCAGCGTGGCAGTCAACCGGGTTCCCCACGGTCCCACGGTTCACTGAGGGCGCGGTGGTTGGTCGCGACGGCGCTTCATTCGGGCTCACGAGGAAGTCGAGCGAAGCTGACATTGTCGCCGCACTGGCGTACGGACTTCTTCCTCCACCGCCCGCATGTGCGGCGTCGGGCCCATACCCCGCAGACTCGGTACGCGAGGACATCTACGCTTGGTACTTGGCGGTCGGTGGGCTCTCGAATGGCGAACTCGAGCGCCGCTTCGATGCGTCGGTTGGTCCCGATGAGGATGCGCCGCTCGTCGTCGTGAGATCTCTGCGCGGCCAGTCGCGGGTCGTGCAGGCAGCCTGGCTCAAGCGTGCCTTCGAGGCAGTGAACTCGTGCGGGCCGGTCGCCGGGCTCGCTCTACCGCATTGATCCTCTGGCTGCGCGTCCGGCGGGCGAAGGCCATCGTCATTGCGCTCGGCGGGTTCGCCGTCCTGACGCTTCTCGCGGGTGATGTCGCCCTCGCGATGCCACCGTTGCTGGCCTCATACGGTCTCTCCGTGCCGGTGGTGCTTCTTGGACCTTTGTCAATCTCGACTGTTGTCGCCTGGGGCCTCACATCGGGCGATGCACGGCTTGAGCAGGTAAGTACCCGACCAATCCTGCTATTCGACGTCCTACTGACGGTAGGGCCGGCTGTGCTCGCGTGCATGTTCGGGCTCGTGGTCGGCGTGCTGGCGGCCTCCCCGTACGCCGGCGCAGCGGGTCGTAATGCCCTCGGATACGTCGGCCTCTTGATGGTCGCGACACCGCTGGTTGGTGCCCGGGCCGGGAGCCTGGTTGCGCCGTTCGTCGTGATGGTTGTCGCTCTCATCGGTGGCGACTCATCCGGTCATCCTCGATGGTGGGTGTGGCCGCTGATGCCGGCCGGCGATGCCTTCGCCTGGATCGCCGTGCTCTCGGCTCTTCTGCTCGGAATTGCTATGACGGCTCGACGCGAATTTCACTCCTGACCGGGTGACCGTTCCCGCCCAGCGTGCCCCGGCTGATATACCGACGAGCATCGTCACCGCGTTGCGGTGACGCGATCGCTCGGGATAATCACGAGACGTTCGCGCGTCTCACGATGGGAGTTCCGTCGACGCCGCGCGCGATGACCTGACCATCGGCGGCGCAACTCCGCTTGCACCTCCGACCTCAACGTCCTGGTGGCCGCGTTGGGCCGAATGACAATGAGCCGACGCTATCGAGGCGCTGGCGATTTGACAGACGGCCCAAGGGGAACCTGCCTCCCAATCAAGCGCCCGCGCCCGCGGCCATCAAGCAGCCGTCCGCTCCCTCGATCGGTACCGGGATATTTGTGGCGTCTGCACGCTCAACTCCTGTCGGGCGCGCCAGCAGCTACCCGAGGAAACGGTCGGTGCTGAAGTCCCCCGTTCGCGAAGCGCACGATAATCGAGGCCTTCACCGCTCACGGGCTTGAGTTCAGCGGTGCCCTGGCTTCACCGCTCCGGCCTCGGGGGCTCCCAAAGCACGTGCGCCACCGTTGCGCCACACCCCGACTGGTTTCGTCCTCACAAAGCGACCTTCGTGAATCCGCTCGACCTGGAAGCCGTCGATCCGCCCGCCGATGGGGCCTCCATGGCTCCGGGCGCCATGCTAGCGCAAGTGCACGTGCAGGCCGCCCCTGCAGCTCCGGTCGCCGGCGAGGCTACTGCGCGGGGTCGCGATCGGCGGTTGCGTGGACTGGCGGTTCCGGTCGGGTGATCGGGCCGACGGGAGCCGGCGACAAGCGAGCGCGCGACCGGATGGACCACGGCACGGGCAGTGAACGCCTTGCCGGCGAACTGGGGCAGGTCCGGGAGCGCCGGGGCGATGGCGAGCAGGCCGATCGTCCCGCCTTGACTCAGGCATCGAGCCGCCACGACACGCGGCTCAACGTGAGCATTGGGAGCTCGTCCGGACGGGGGACGTGGTCATTGGGTCTGCCACCCTTCGCACTGCCATGTCAGCGTCCCGCGCAGGTGATCCGGCCACGATCCGGCCATGGGCAGCGGCTGGAACCCGATCTGGAGGTCGGCGACCCTGACGGTGCCGGCAGTCCAGTCCGGCGGATAGTCGGCCGGATCGATCGCGCCGCCCCAGCTCGGGTACATCTGCTCGGCCGGGGCCTCGGCATTCACGTGCACCTCCAGCCGAGCACCCGGCTCGTCACCGATAGCCGGGGTCAGCCACACGTTGAGGGGCATCGACTGGAGGGTCGCGACCCCGAGCGCCGAGACCCACTTGACAGCCTCGCTGTCGAGCTCGGCCCTGCAGGTGGCCGGCGATGGCCCCGACGACGCGAACTGGCCGACACCGAGCAGCTCGAGCGAGACCTGCCCCGTCGCGCTGCGCTCGATGGGCGGGCGGTAGGTGAGCCCGACCACGGGGGCGATGATCGCGCCGATCACGACGCCCACCGTGAGCAGACAGCCGCCGCCGAACGCGAGCGGCGCGACGTCCCGCGTCCGTTCGAACGGGGCGGTGACGCCGGACACGAGAAGAAGCAGCACGACGATGGCGCCGATGAACATCGTCAGCACGGCGCCACCGAGCGATCCGAAGCCGGGCTGGCTGCCCTGGATGCTGATCTGGACCCCAAGCCAGATTGCGACCACCGCCACGACGATCGCCGCCCACATCCGCCACGATCGAGATTCGGACGTCACGCCGATCACCCCTTCCTCGCCCGATCGGACGCCTCGGGCGACTTTCCGCCGGCGGCGGGGCGGGCCGCCAGAGCCGACCGTCCCAAATCGCCGGTGCGAGATCCGCGGGCCATGACTGCCTCGGACGGCGCCTCCCGATAGCCCGGTGCGGGCGCGCACCGGCTCGGGCGTGCGGCCATTGACTACCCCGGTATCCGAGGCTACGGTCCCCTCGGGTCCCCGAAACCCCCTGGAGGAGATCGACCGTGTCCGTGTCACGTCATCGGGCGCATCGCGCCCGGCTGTCGCTCGTCGTTGTCGCCGCGGCGGCGATCGTCGCGCTCATGCCCGCAGGGGCGAGCGCCCGCCAGCCATCGAACATCGGCTCGACGGCCGAAGCGATGGTGTTCTTCCCCAACCCGGTCGTGACCAGCAGGGACAGCACGCTCACGGATCAGAAGGATGCCGACGACGCAGCCCTCAACGACCAGCGGGTGAGCGTCCAGCTGACCGACCTCGACGGGTCCGGCTACCTCCGCGGCACCTGGGCGGTGGTCACGAGCTCAACGGGCGACCCCGCGTTTTCGACCGACGGGACGTTCGACTACACACGCCACGACGACCGCTTCGAGCAGGTGATGGCGTACTACTGGGTGACCCAGTCGCAGCTCTACCTTCGGTCGCTCGGGTTCGGCGTCACCGCCGGATGGCCAGGGATCAACGCCGACCAGCAGCGCGTCCGGATCAACCAGTGGGGCGTCGACAACTCGTTCGCCACGGATCACCCGAAGGACGAGATGCGGTTCGGCAAGGGTGGGGTCGACGATGCCGAGGACGGCGAGGTGATCCTCCACGAGCTGGGGCACCAGATCCACTTCAGCGAGTCTGCGACGTTCTACGCGACGGTCGAGGCCGGCTCGATCGGCGAGGGCTTCGGCGACTACTGGGCGGCGGACGTGAGCGAGATCGTCGCCGGCGTCCAGCCTGACCCGGCGTGCATCGCAGAATGGGATTCGACCAGCTACACCGCGGGTCCCGTGCACTGCCTGCGACGCCTCGACACCGACCTGATGTACCCCGACGACCTGAACGGTCGCGTCCACCACGACGGCGAGATCTGGTCGCACGCGCTGTGGAATCTGCGGGCGGCAATCGGGCCCGAGCGTGCCGACACGGCCATCCTGTGGGCGCAGCAGGGCTGGACCGGGACGACGATGCCGGAGCTGGCCCAGCTGATCGTGGACCAGGCCCAGGCGCGGTACGGCGAAGGCACGGCAGCGCTGGCCGCCTTCCACGACCGAGGGATCCTGTAGGCGCGAACCGTCCCGTCCTCCCGCCCGAACGGGCCTGATGCATCTGGTCATGCGCTGAGGCCGCTGCTGGAATCGTGACGACCGGGCGACAGCACAGGACCGGCGGCCGATCGGGATGGTGCCGCCGGCGAGGCAGGCCCGGGAGGAGGTCCGGATGGATTTCACGACCGACATCGGCATCTATGCCGCAATCACACTTGTCGTGGGGGCGGTCGTCCTGGGCGTCGTCCTCCAGCTGATCGGCGACGTGCGCTTCGGGTTCGAGTGGGTCATCACCGCCGTGGCGGCATTCGCCGGCGGGTTCGTGTGCACCGAGTGGATCACGTCGTTCCGTACGGTCGACCCCGTGTGGGACAACATGGCCGTCATTCCTGCGGCCGGCGGTCTGCTCATTGTCGGCGTGGTGGTGGACGCCATCCTCCGCTTCGCAACGCACGGCTCGTACATCCATCACGTGCCGGTCTCCTGAGCGAGACGGCCAGGCCGCGGCCGGCCCACCCGGGCCGGCCGCGGCGTTTCTGACGGTTCGAGCTCACCGTGACGACCGGGGGAGCCGCCTACAGCCCCAGCGCGCGGAGCACCGGCGCCATGCGGGCCGCGGCCCGGGAGCGGTGCGAGATCGCGTTCTTCGCCGCCGCGGACCACTGGCCGAGCGTCTGCCCGCCCGGTGGCTCCGACCACGGCTCGAAGATCGGGTCGTAGCCGAAGCCGCCCGTCCCATGCGGCGCCAGCGCGATCCGGCCGCGGCAGGTGCCACGCCGGGTCACGGCACCCATACCGCCGCGCGGCCCGGTCTCGTGCGGCAGGGCAAGCGCGAGGACGCACACGTAGCGGGCCCCGCGCTCGGCCGGTGGCCGACCCGCGAGCTCGTCCAGCAGCTTTGCGTTGTTGCTCTCGTCGGTGGCGTCGGGCCCGGAGTAGCGCCGGGTCCTGACGCCCGGCCCGCCGCCCAGCGCGTCGACCTCCAGCCCGGAGTCGTCGGCCAGCGTCGGCAGGCCGGAGCGGCGCGCGTAGAACCGGGCCTTGAGCCGGGCGTTGGTCTCGAACGTCTCGCCGGTCTCCTCGGGCTCGTCCGGGATCCCGACATCGTCGGGTGACACGAGCTCGACGCCCTCGGGCAGATCGAGCAGCTCCCGCAGCTCGCGCAGCTTGTGCCGCGACCGGGTCGCGACCAGCAGGCGGCGCGGGTGGGACGCCACGGACGCAGGCCCTAGCGGCGGACCGTGGCCAGGGCCGCGGTCTGTGCCTCGAACAGGCGGCCGAGACCCACGTTCGCCAGGTCGAGCAGCTCGTCCAGCGACGCGCGGTCGAACGGTGTGCCCTCGGCCGTGCCCTGGAGCTCGACATAGGCGCCCGCGTCGGTGCCGACGACGTTGAAGTCCACCTCGGCGCGGGAGTCCTCGGAATAGTCGAGGTCCAGGTACTTCACGCCCTCGATGATCCCGACGCTGACCGCGGCCACGTGCCCGATCAGGTGCCGGCCCATGCCGTAGGTGATCAGCGCCGCCGCCAGCGCGACGTACCCGCCGGTGATCGACGCGGTCCGGGTGCCGCCATCGGCCACGATCACGTCGCAGTCCACGGTCACCGTCCGCTCACCGAGGTGGGCCAGGTCGACCACGCCCCGGAGCGAGCGCCCGACGAGCCGCTGGATCTCATGGGTGCGTCCACCGACGCGTCCGCGCGCCGACTCGCGCTCGGATCGCTCGGCGGTCGCCCGCGGCAGCATCTCGTACGTCCCGGTCACCCAGCCGCTGCCCTTGCCCCGCAGGTGGGGCGGGACGCGATCCTCGATCGTGGCGGCGCACAGCACCTGCGTGTCCCCGAAGCGGATCAGGCACGAGCCCTCGGCCCACTTCTGGACGCCCAGCTGGATCTCGACCTTGCGCAGGTCGCCGGGTGCGCGGCCATCCGCTCGCACGCCCTGGGGTCGATTGCCGATGCTCATGTCGTTGCCTCCCTGCGCTCGTGTGCCTTGGCGGCGTCCCAGAGCGCGTCCAGCTCGTCGAACGAGAGGTCGCGGAGCGCGACACCCCGCGCCGCGGCGGACTGCTCGACGTGCCGGAACCGCCGGCGGAACTTGTCGTTGGCCGAGCGCAGCGCCGCCTCGACCTCGATCCCGGTCTTGCGGCCGACGTTGACCAGCACGAACAGCAGGTCGCCCAGCTCCTCCGTCCGGGCCGCGGCATCCGGTGCCTCGACCAGCTCGCCGACCTCCTCGCGGACCTTGTCCAGCACGCCATCGATCGACGGCCAGTCGTAGCCGAGGTTCGCGGCCCGCTCCTGCATCTCCTGGCTGGCCGCGAGCGCGGGCAGCGACCGGCTGATGCCGTCCAGCGCACCCTTCGGCGCATCGGCGCCCGCCTCACCCGCCGCCGCCGCGCGTTCCGCCGCCTTGATCCGCTCCCACTGGCGATTGACGTCGCCGGCGGTGCGGACCTCGGCCTCGCCGAACACGTGGGGATGGCGATGGACGATCTTGGCGGCGATGGCCGCCCAGACGTCGGTCATGTCGAACACCCCGGCCTCGGCGGCGAGCTGCGCGTGCAGGACGACCTGGAGCAGCAGGTCGCCGAGCTCCGACGCGAGCTCCGGCGATGCGCCCTGGTCGAGGGCGTCGTAGACCTCGTACGCCTCCTCGAGCAGGTGGTTGCGCAGCAATTCGTGGGTCTGCTCCCGGTCCCACGGGCAGCCGTCGGGCGCACGGAGCCGGTTCGAGAGCCAGGGCATCCCCCACGGCGATGCGACGGCGGCGGCCGGTGCGACCGGGGCGAGGTACATCGGCTCGTCCAGGTCAGCCGTCGTCAGGTCGCCGATCGTCGTTGCCTCGGCGAGGCCGAACCGGCCGACCGCGTGATCGGGCGGGTACAGCCGCCGGAGCACGGCGAGCGAGTCGTGCCCCCTCGGACCATGACGCCCCGGCAGCGGCGACACCTCCGCCGGATCCACCGCCGCCCGCAGCCGCGCGGCCGGGACGATGAGCACCGGCATCGCGGGCTCGATGGGGGTCGCGATCAGGCTCTCGGCCACGACCACCGACAGCCCGTCGGCCGGGTCGAGCCGCCAGCGCAGCCGGGCCTCGGCGAGCAGGGCATCGAGCATCGTCCGGCCGCCCCCGATGCGTCAGTTCGTGGCGGCGGTGATGGACGGATCCCGCGTGATGTCGAACTCCGCTTTCTGCTTCGAGTACCACGTCGAGAACGCCGAGGACTCGAGGCTCGCCTTCTGGTCGGCGTCCGGTGCGCGCGTCTCCTCCTTGTTCACCTTGAACAGGTAGGTCCCGTCGCCCGCGATCTGGACCGGGTCGCTGATCGCGCCCACCTTGGTCGCGAAGATCGCGTCCTCGAGCTCCTGCTGGAGCTGGCCCTTGCCCACCCAGCCGATGTCGCCGCCCTTCTCCGCCTCGACCCTGTCCGAGTTGTCGCGGGCAAGTGCCCCGAAGTCGGCACCGGCCTCGGCCGCCGCCTTGAGCTTGGTGGCCCACTCCATGTCGGTGGGCCCGTGCATCACCTGGATGACGTGCCAGCCGAACACGGAGCGCACGGGCGGCAGCAGCTGGCCCGGCTGCAGATTGGGGGCGAAGATGGCGGCGGCGAACGACGAATCGATCGAGTCGTCGGTCGAGAAGTAGGGCAGCTTGCCGCCCGTCGTCGCGGCCGCGCTTTCGTCGCTCTCCGCGCGCGCGATCGAGTCGAACAGCTCCGGGTTGGCCTTGAGCTTCTCGTACGTCGCGTCGGCCTTGGCCTGGGCATCGACCCAGGCCGGGTCCGTCGCTGCCAGCGTCTGGGCGGCGTTCGGATCCCCGTTGGGCGAGTACAGGATGTGGCGGACCCGGATCGCGGACGGACCGGTCTCGCTCTGGCCCTCCTGCATGTAGATCTCCTGGACCTGGCGCTGCGGTCCGGGGGCGAGGTACTGGGCGAGGATGGCGTCGCTCAGCTTCTGGCGCACGACCTCGCGTCGCAGCGCGGCGCGGAAGTCGGCGATGCTGATGCCGTCGGTCTGGACCTGCTCCTGGAGCGTGGCGTCCACCGCAGGGGCCACGATCTCGGTGACCCGCCCGATGCGGAAGATCCCGTCGGACCCTTCGATGACGTCCGTCGGGGTGTCCTTGGCCACCGCTTCGAGGGCATCGACGAAGGAGCGGTCGAGGTTCGCGTTCTTGTCGATGAAGCCGATGTCGCCGGCCTGGTCCTTGGTCGCGTCCGTGGACACCGACTTGGCGATGTCGTCCCACGAGCCGCCGGCCTTGAGGTCCGCCAGGGCCTTGTCCGCGGCTGCCTTGGCCGTGGCCTTCTCGGCGTCGGTTGGCTCGGTCTCGCCCTCGGCGAGGGCCGGCTCGACTGCGATCATCCAGGCGTGCCGGAGCTCGGGGGTGGTGGCTTCGTCGGTCAGCGCCGCGTCGACGTCCGCGTCGGTGACGGTGACCCCCTGGTCGGCCGCGAGCTTCTCCATCACCCTGCCGTCGATCAGCTGCTCGAGCGCGATCGCGCTGGCCTGCTGCGTCCGCTGGTCGAGGATCGACTGGCGCGTCTGCGCGTCGGCGGTGCGGATCCGGCCCGCGGTGAGCAGCGTCCGGATGCGCCGGCCCTGGTACGAGACGCGGAACGTGTTGATCGCGAGCTGCTTCTGGTAGTCGTCCTTGGTGATCGTCTGGCCGTTGACCGTGGCCGCGGCCGCGAGATGGTCGCCGTACCACGAGCTGCCGATGGCCAGGGCCAGGAGAAGCAGGGCGATGATGACGATCAGGCCGAAGCCCAGGTTGTAGTAGAGATTGCGACGGTCCCGGTCATCCCAGGAGCGCGGCCGGGTCGGGCCCGGACGAGCGCGGAACGTCATGAGGTCGATGAATCCTCGGTGCAGGGGCCGTCTCTGCGACGTGGCGGTTGTGCGGACGGCGCGGCGGGCAATGGTACCGCATGCGCGCGCGCGAACCGGGATGACGATGCCCGCGGGCGTCCGGCGACGCGCGCCGGCGGTCCCTCGCCAAGCCGGCGTGCGGCATCGTCCCGGCAGCGGGTTCAGCCGGCGGGCGACGCAACCGGCGGACGACCGTCGCGAGCGAGCCGCTCGACCAGCGCCAGGTACCGGCGCGATTCGCGCTCCCAGGCGAGCTCCGTGACGATCCTCCCGGTCGCCTCGATCCGCGCCCCGCGGTCCGCCGGGTCGTCGACCAGCGCGAGGATCGCGGCCGCGAGGTCGTCCACGTCGCCCGGCGCGTAGGGCGTCACGGTCCCCGCGCCGAACGTGCGCTCGACCATCGGCAGCCTCGACGCGACGACCGGCTTGCCCATCGCCGCGTACTCGTAGATCTTGGTCGACAGGCTGAAGTCGGTGAACTCCGTGCGGCGGGTCGGGGCCAGCCCGATGTCCGCGGCCGCCAGCGCGGCGGGCACCGCCTCGATCGCGATCCGCCCGTGGAACGTCACCCGGTCGCCGAGGCCGAGCACGGCCACCTGGTCATGCAGCGGGACCTCGGCGAAGTCGCGACCGTAGAGGTCGAGCGTGACCGGAAGCTCGGGGCGGCGACGCCCGATCGCGGCGACGGCGTCGAGCACGACGTCGAGCTCGTACACGTGCGACAGGGCACCTGCGTACACGAGGCGGAGGGTCCCGTCGGCCATGAACGGGCGCGCCGGGTGGGCCGCCGGGTCGAACCGGGTCAGGGCGGGGCTGTTGCGCACGATCGTCACCTTGGCCGCGGGCACCCCCATCGCGACCAGGCGATCACCGAGCGCCTCGTTGACCGTGATCGCGGCGCTGGCCATCCCGATCGAGAGCTTCTCCTGGGCGACCAGGGCGGCGTGCACGACCGGGTTCGACGCCGCGGGGAAGCGCATCCGGAAGAACTCCGGCATGGCCTCGTGGAGGTCGATCACCACCGGCACCCCGGCCAGCCGCTCCGGCAACGCCGCGAACACCAGCGCGTCCGGGATCGTGTGGACCTGGACGAGCGCGTAGTGTCGCCGGCGGTGGGCGGCGGCCAGGGCGACCATCGCGCGCGCCAGGAACTCCCCGTACTCGAGCAGGTAGGTGCCGATCCCGGCGCCCTGGTGGCGCTGGACGTCGAGCCGCCGGATCCGGACGCCATCGAGCGTCCCCTCGCGCTCGCTGCCCTCGCGGCGGAGCGCGAACACGTCGACGTCGCGTCCGGACGCGGCGACGGCCTCGGCCTCGCGCCGGACGCGGGGGTCCTCCTCGTAGTAGGCGTGGACGACCATCGCGACGGGTCGAAGCGGGTTCGTCATGGAGCTCGATGGTAGCCGTCCGGGGCCCCGGATCGTGCGCCGTCACGGCCGGGGCTCGCCTGCCCGCGTGTGCGGCCCGCGACCACCAGCGTGTGGCCGGATGCGGTGCCGGAACCCGGCGGCTTCCGTGCTACTGTTCCGCGCACATGAGCACGACCATACGAGCACGGACGGTCTCGCGGTCGGGCAGAGCCAGTGCGCCCGGGCTCATCGCCCAGGGCCTTCGCGACATCTGGTCGCGCCGGAGACTCACCCAGTACCTCGTCCGTGCGGACCTCACCAAGAAGGGCGCCGACACGGTCCTGGGTAACGTGTGGTGGGTCCTCGATCCCCTGCTCCAGATGGGCGTCTACGTGATCATGGTGACCATCATCCTCAAGGTCACCAAGCCCGACTACCCGCTGTTCGTGTTCGCCGCGATCCTGCCCTGGAAGTGGTTCTCGACGGCGGTCAACGACGCGATCGGGTCCGTGATCTCGCGCGAGCGGATCATCAAGCAGGTCAACTTTCCGAAGATCGTGCTGCCGGTCGCGGCGACCGTCAGCGGGGTCGTCAACTTTGCGTTCGGCATGGTTCCGCTCGCCGGGCTCCTGATCCTGTTCTATCCGGACCGGATCAGCCCCTACCTGTTGCTGATCCCCGTCATCGCCGTCGTCCAGTTCGTGTTCTCGCTCGCGTTGGCCATCGCGCTATCCGCGTTCAACGTGTTCTACCGTGACGTCGGCAACGTGGCCCGGCACGTGCTCCGGATGTGGTTCTACCTGTCCCCCGCGTTGTACTCGAGCGAGCAGATCCGAAGCCTTTCGAACGGAACGATCGGCAAGCTGCTGGTGCTGAATCCGTTCACCACGCTGTTCGAGGCCTATCGCGCCGTGATCTACGACGGCACCCTGCCGCCATTCGACGCCCTGGCCGCCCTGCTCGCCGTCTCGACCGTGCTCGTCCTGCTCGCCACGCTGCTGTTCAAGCGAGTCGAGCCCGCGTTTGCGAAGATCCTGTGACGACCGAGATGGCGGCCGACGGCGACGCGCCGTTCGCGATCGACGTTCATGACCTGGGCGTCCAGTACAGCCTCAAGTTCACGCGCAAGACGACCGTCCACCGTACCTTCGTCAACCTGTTGCGCCGTTCCGACGGCCCATCGCACTTCTGGGCGCTCGACGGTGTCTCGTTCCGGGTGACACACGGGGAGTCGCTCGCCGTGATCGGACCCAACGGCGCGGGCAAGAGCACGCTGCTCCAGGTGCTGGCCGGGATCATCCAGCCGTCGAAGGGATGGATCGACGTGCGCGGCAAGATCTCGAGCCTGCTCACGCTCGGGGCCGGGTTCGACCAGGAGCTCACGGGTCGGGCGAACATCCTGCTCGCCGGGGCGTTCATGGGCATGGACCACCGGGAGATGCTCGTTCGTCTGCCGGGGATCATCGAGTTCGCCGACCTCGGCGACTTCATCGATGCGCCGATCAAGACGTACTCCTCGGGCATGCGCGCGCGGCTCGGGTTCGCGATCGCGACCGCCGTGGATCCGGATGTCCTCCTGCTCGACGAGGTGTTGTCGACCGGGGACCAGGTGTTCCGGGCGAAGAGCCGGGCCAGGATCATGGAGCTGATGAAGGCCGCCAAGGGGATCGTCCTTGTCACCCATGACATGACCTGGGTGACGGAGTTCTGCAACCGGGCGATGCTTCTGGAGAAGGGTCACGTCGTCGCGGAGGGCGCGCCCGAGGACATCGTGGCGCTGCACACGGAACACTCCCTGCGGTCGCAGGCCGAGAAGGAGGCCGAGATCAAGCTCCGGATCTCGAAGATCGAAGCGTCCGTCGCGCGATAAGCAGCTGCCCCCGCATCCCGCGACCTCCGGAGCGATCGCCGGGCGCGTGCGACGCTCCTGGCAGCGCACCGGGACCGGTTACCGAGCGCGGCCTCCATCCTCGCGCGCGAGCACCTCGTCGGCGATCGTCGCACTGCGAATCCGCCAGTCGAAGACTCCTTCGGCCGCGTCCCGGCCTGCCGCGCCGAGCCGCCGCGCAAGGTCCTGATCGCCCAGCAGCCGCAGCGCACCGGATGCGATGTCTTCCGGCCTGTCGCCGGCAGTGACGAGGCCCGCCTGGTGACGTTGGACGAGCGCCGCGGTCTCTCCCCGAGGTGTGACCAGCAGTGGCCGACCCGCGGCCATCGAGTCGAACAGCTTCACCGGCAACGCGACGTCCATGTATGCGTTGGCAGGATGGGCGATGCACAGCACGGACGCCCGGGCCAGCTCCACGCCGAGGCGCTCGTACGGTGCAGCCGCCAGCTCGATCCACGGATCGGCCTCGACGGAGGAGCGGACACCGGCGAGGTACGCCTCGCTTTCCTTTGACGTCGCGACGAGCCACAGGAGCAGCCGCAGGTCGGGGACCGTGGAGCGGAGCTGTCGGGCGGCCTCGATCAACGTCTCGATCCCCCGTCCGGGAGACGCGCCGGAGACGACGCCGAGTGACGGGCGATCCGGCCACGGACCCGGCCGGATGTGACGTGGGTCGGTCCCGTTGCCGCCGACGATGACGCGCGCGGGATCGAGGCCGACGAGCTCCGCGAACGAGCTCGTTGGAACCACCAGCCAGCGGAACAGCGCGAGGTTCAGGTCACGACGGCGGCGGAGCTCGTCGAGGCGATCGGGCTCCACCGTGATCCCGAGCGCGGACAGCTGCGCCTCCGCGTCGTCGTAGACGGCGACGACCGCCGGGATCCGTCAGCCGGCGTGCGTCGTCGATCATCTTCTCGGGCAGCTGCTCGGATGCCGCGAGCCGCGGTCGCGGCAGGAACAGCCGGAAGGGACGACGGACCAGTGGCGCCCGCCAGCGCGGTCCCCGCACGGCGCCGATCAGGGAGGCGCTGGACCACCGATCACCCACGCGCGCGCCGGTTCGCTCCGCCAGCGCGGCGAAGATGCTCCGGCGTCGAAGGTCGCCGCCCCAGCGCTGGCGTTCGCCCTCGCGAAGCACGACCCACCCGCGTGACGGTCGTTCCCAGCTCATCGCGTTCCCCCCGCCCGCAGGTCGCGAACGAGGTCCAGGTAGCGGCCGGAGGCAACGGGCCAGCTGAACCGCTCGCGGGCGAGCTCCGCGATGCGCCGACGCTCCTCCTGTCGCATCCTCGGCGGGCGGTCGAGAACAGCCCGCAGCGCGCCGGCGAGCCCGGCGGCATCCGGCGATGGCGCCACCTCGCCGAGACGGTATTCCCGGACGATCGGCTCCATGACCTCGAGGCCGGGCGCGATGACGACGGGCAGGCCGGCAGCCATCGCCTCCCAGAACTTGTTGGGGCTCGACAGCCGCTGGTTCACCGACACCGGCGGCAGCGGGACGATCATGACGTCAGCCGAGGCCGTCCAGGCAAGCAGCTCATCGGGATGACGCGCGGGCAGGGTGTAGTGACGCCCCACGTAGCGGGGTTCGGCGTCACGGGCGCTCGCGGCGACGAATCCACGCCCGAAGCCGATCAGGACGAGGGCGCTGTTCGGCACCATGAGCACCGCGTCGGCCGCCGCTTCGATCCCCAGCCGAGGTCCGAGCCGCCCCTGGAACAGCACGATCCGGGTCTCCGGCGGGAGCCCGATCTCGCGCCGGATCAAGTCAGGCGGTGCGCCGGCGTCGAGGCCAGCAGGCATGTCCGGGTAGTTCGGCAGCACCACAGGGGTGCTGACTCGCCAGCGGGTGGCCAGTCGCGCGGCAAGGGCAGCGTTGACCGTGGTCCGGGCATCCGCCTCGCGCGCCCAGCGGCGCTCACGGCGCATGTGCCACGCGAGGATCAACCGGGGCATGTCGAGCACATTGTTCGACTCGAGCACGTCGTCGATCGCATCGTAGATGACCGCCGCCGGAGTGCCGCTCGGCCCGAGTCGGGAGCGGCGGCGCATCGCGAGCGCCGGGGCGATCGCCAGGCTGCCGCAGGCGTGATAGAGGTCCGCTGGGGGAAGCTGCCGCTGGAGCGCCCACCACCACGCGCGGACGGAGTGCGGCCACAACAGCCAGCGCCGGAGGGCCGCCGCGAAGCGCATGATCCGACGCGCGACCCGACGCGGCACGGCGGGATCGCCGCGGGCCGCCGCTTCGTCGAGCTGCCGGTCCGAGCTCGGCGTGCCGCCGGCGAGAGGTGTGCCGGCTCCGGTCAGCCGGCGCCACGGTCCGGCGGGGGCGTAGCGGCGAATGTCGATCGGCCCGATCGTCTCATGCGCGGGCAGGCCCGGCGCCGCGACGGCAGCGATCTCGACCGCGAAACCGGCCGCGACAAGCGACCTCGCGATGCGAAGGGCTCGGGAGTAGGGCGCCACCGGGTTCCCGACCAGCACGACGGCCCGCGGGGGCGTGGTCACCACTGGCGACCGGTGAGGCGGCCGTACTCGAGCAGCAGGCCGTGCACCTGGTGCTCCCAGTTGTAGCTCGTCCGGTGTGCCGCGAGTGCAGCCGCCCGATAGCGGGCTCGCACATCGTCCGGTGCATCGATGATCCCGCTGACCGCCGCCGCGATGGCAGGCGGATCGGTCGGGTCGACGAGCATGCCACAACCGGTCTCCCGCACGATCGCCGACATCCCGGGAGGTCGGACGCAACGACGGGCACACCCGCGGCCATCGCCTCGAACAGCTTGTTGGGAGTGGTGAGTCGGTGGTTTAGCGTCGACGGCTGGATGGCATCACAACGACGTCCGCGGCCCCGACCCAGCTCACCAGGTCGGCCGGAGGAACGGCGGGCACATGAACCGCGCCCCCGCAGTCGGGGCTCGATGGTCCGACGGGCAATGTCGGCGGCAAGCGGGCCGTAGCCCATCAGCACGAGGACGCGCATCCACCAGCGCGATCGCCTCGACCAGCTGCTCGATCCCCGGTCCGGGAACAACCCGCCGTGGTAGAGCACGATCCGCGTCCCGGGGGCGAGCGCCAGCCGTTCGTGGAATCGACGCTCCGCCACGGCCGGACACTGCCGGGACTCCCGCCTCCGAGCGAAGGGCAGTTCATGACCACCAGCGGCGGCTCAACGTGCCACCGAGCGGCCATCACCGCGGCGTACCCGTCGTTGACCGTGATCACCCGATCGGCCGGCGCGCCCAGCGACGCTCGAAGCGTCCGAAGTCGCCCGAAATCGGCCAGGGCATCCGCGCCAGGTTGCGGGCGTCGAGGTAGATGTCTCGAGCGTCGTAGATCGCGGCCGCCCCGCTCTGCCGTGCAAGTCGAGACCCACCGGGACGCCCATGAAGGCCATCCCGTGGACAATATCGGCTCGCAGGGCGAGCGCCAGCGCGTTCGAGCGTTGCGCGCGGATCGCGAACACGAACGCGACGAGGCGGATACCATGGCGACCACGGGTGACCGCCCCAACCTTCCTCTCTGCCGGAACGCGGGCGCGGATCGCTCGGGGCCGGGCCGGAGCCGTCGTTCCGCCCGTCGCGGCGCTCGGTCGGCCGCCGGCTCGCCGGCGAGCCCGTGTCGGATCCGACGCGCGATCGGCCGCAGCCGGCCCGGGAGCGCCGTCGCTTGCCGACGATGCGACGCGGATGGTCCGGTAGCCGTCGATCGACTCCTCGTCGGCAAGCCCGCGGCTCGTCGCGCCACCAGCGTCACCTCGTGACCCGCATCGTGAGCGTGTGCGCGATCCGGTGGGCACGCGAGTCGAAATCGCCGGTCGATGCAAGGACGAGCACGCATCGCTGCGGCACGATCGCCGCGTCGTCCGTCATCGCGAGGCCATCCGATGGCTGGTGCCCCCGACCGGTGCCGGCTCGAGGGACCGGTAGAGATCCAGCAGCGCATCCGCCTCGGCCTGCCAGTTCCAGCGCTCGTGCGCAGCCGCGAGGCAGCGAGCCCGCAGGGCGTCGCGCTCGGCATCGGCCTGACCGACGATTTCGCCGATGGCCCGCGCCACGTCCCGGGTCATCGGGACGCACACCGCCCCGAGTGCACCGCGGGGGTCGTCGAGGACGATCGACCGCATCTCGGGGAAGTCGCTGGCCACGACCGGGGTGCCGGCCGCAAGACTCTCGAACAGCTTGTTCGGCGTCGACATGCGGTGGTTGAGCGTGGACGGCTGGATGGCCATGACCCCGACATCCGCCGACGGACCACCCACGGCGGGAGATCCGCCGGCGGAACGGCATCCAGGACGTGCAGCCGGCCGCCGAACCTGGCATCACGCGCCATCTCGTCGAGGACTCGGTGCATCGACCCGTAGCCGAGGTAGACGGCGTGCACGCCTTCGAGGCCGGGCAGGAGGATGGCCTCGGCCAGCTGTTCAAGGCCTCGATGACGTGAGAACGCACCGTGGTAGAGGGCGATGCGTGCCTGCGCCGGGATCCCGGTCGCTGCGCGGATCAGGTCGGGCGCCGGCGACGGTGGATCCCAGCGCTCGGGGGCGTTGTGGACCACGATCGCCCGTCGCGGGCGCAGGCGCCGTCCAAGCTCGGCGGCGAGCGAGGCATTGACTGTGATCAGTGCGGATGCCATCCGCGTCCAACGACGCTCGGACCGCGCCAGCGATGCCTTGAGCCATCGAGGCCGCCGCCGGCGTTGCTGCCGGATTCGAGGAAGATCTCATGACTGTCGTAGACCAGCCGGCCTCCGTGGCGCTGCCACGCACGACCGGCTGCCTCGAGGCCACTGAGATCGTGGCCGTGATACACGTCCGCGACCGGCGCGGCAGCGGCAGCGACCCCGGCCCAACCCAGAACGACGAAACGCCAACGGACGAGCCAGTCGAGATCGGTCCCGCCGACCGGCGTGGCCCGGCGCCTGCGTGCGATATGGAATGGCAGCCGGAGGACCGCCCACGGGACCGTCAGGATGGCCGCGCCAGCGCCACAACCTCGGCCCAACCGGTCGGCGGGCGTCGGACAGCGCGACGAACGCGCCCTGCCCACCATCCCCGCATCCGCCACGGGAACGCAGCCCGTCAATAAGCGCCACGCCTGTGGCACCGGGATCCGCTCGATCACGAAGTCGCCACTGTCGCTCGCGGTGCGGGTGTCGCGGACGGCTCACGCGGGCGACCCATGATCGTCACCCGGTGGCCCGCGGCCGCGAGGCTTCGTGCTTCACGCAGGACGCGCGCGTCGGTCCGGACATCGTTGTAGACGAACATGACGATCCGCACGGATCAACCGCGCTCCCGGTCGGGCGTGTCGAGCGCGCGGCTGATCGCGTCGCCCGCGCCGGCCGGCCGCGGATGGGCGAGCTGCCCGCGTCGTCCATTCCGACCCGCTGCCGCCGTCGGAGCGAGGCGGTCCAGCTCTGCGACTGCCCGGTCGGCGTCGAGGCCCACAACGATCATGGTGCCGCCGCTCTCGGTGACCGCCTCGACCCACTCCGTCGTCTCGCGCAGAACGAGGCACGGGACGCCCAGCCAGGCCGCCTCGCGCTGGACGCCACCGGAGTCGGTGAGCACCGCGGCGGCGTGGAGCTGGAGGGTGATCGACGTCCGGTAGCCCTGCGGAGCGACCATGCGGATGTTGCCGCCCACGACCACTCCCTCGCGCTCCAGGACGGCGCGCGTCCCAGGGTGGATGGCCAGCACCACGGGGCGTTCCGGACGGGCGACGGCATCGAGCAGGCCCATCCAGCGACCGACGGCCGCCGGATCCCGGTTCTCTGCCCGGTGGATGGTCGCGAACAGGTACCGTCCCGGGTCGAGCGGAATAGGGGCGCCCGTCATGTCCACGAGAGCGAGCGCACCAAGTGCGGCCGGATCCCGCACCTCAGGGACGGTTCGCGCGGCGAGGTCCTGCATCAGGTCGCCGACCTGGACCACCCCCTCGGTGATGCCTTCGCGGGCAAGGTTCGCGACCGCGGTCGGGGTCGGCGCGAACAGCCAGTGGCTGAGGTGGTCGGCGACGACCCGGTTGATCTCCTCGGGCATCCGCCGGTCGAAGGAGCGCAGCCCGGCCTCGACGTGCGCGACGGGGATCCCCAGCTTCGCGGCCGCCAGGGCCCCGGCCAGCGTCGAGTTCGTGTCGCCGTACACGAGCACGGCGTCCGGCGGCTCGGCCACCAGGATCGGCTCCAGTCGCACCAGCATCCGGGCGGTCTGCTCCGCGTGCGAGCCGCCGCCAACCCCGAGCGTGTGGTCCGGTACCGGCAGGCCGAGCTCGGCGAAGAAGGATCCCGCCATGGCCTCGTCGTAGTGCTGGCCGGTGTCGACCAGGGCCACGTCGTGGCGCTCGCGGAGGACGGGCAGCAGCACCGCCGCCTTGATCAGCTGCGGCCGCGTCCCGACGATGCTGGTGATCCGCACCTCGGCCCGTCCGCCGGGACTACGCGCCGCCGGCGCGCGTTGCCGCCTGGACGCCGACGCCCACGTAGGCAACGCCGTCCGGCAGGGCCAGGGTGCGGAGGCTGTTGCGGCCGTCGTACACGATTGCAAGGTCCGGGAACCAGCCTGCATCGAGCGTCGAGAACTGCCCGTCGCCCGTCTGCGTGATCAGCGCCCGGATCGGGGCGGTCGAGCCCCACGGCCATGGCCGGGCCCCGAGCGCCTGGACCTCCGCATCGTCCATGAGCGGATCGTAGGCCCAGACCTCGGCGCCGGCCGCCGCAAGCGCCTCGATCAGCGGGATCGCCCGGCTGTAGGCGAGCTCCTTGACGCCCTCGCGATAGGTCAGCCCGAGCAGGAGCACGGGGGCTTCCGCGAGCCCGCCGAGGGCGGCATCGACGGCGTCCAGGGCGCGGTCCGCCTGGCCGTCGTTGACCTCGCGGGCCGTCTCGACCAGGCGCAGGCCCGGCGCGCGCGACAGGAGCAGGTGCGGGTACACGGGGATGCAGTGCCCGCCGACGCCGATGCCCGGCTGGTGGATGTGGCTGTACGGCTGGCTGTTGGCGGCCGCGATGACCTCCTGGACGTCGATGCCCAGCGCGTCGGCCGCGTGCGCGAACTCGTTGGCAAGCGCGATGTTGACGTCGCGGTACGTCGTGTCGGCGAGCTTGCTGAACTCGGCCGCCTCCGACGAGGACATGGCCACGACCTCTGCGTCCAGCACGGACGCGTAGAACCGCGCCGCGCGGTCGGTCGAGGCGGGACCGATCCCGCCGACAAGCTTGGGATAGGACGCGAGGTTGGCCAGCACGGCACCCGAGAACAGCCGCTCGGGCGAGAATGCGACGAAGAAGTCGCGGTCCGCGACCAGGCCCGACGCCTGCTCCAGCAGCGGCGCGAAGCGCCGGCGGGTGTCACCGATGGGCAGCGTCGTCTCGAAGATCACGGTGCTGCCCGCGTGGATCCCGGGCGCGATCGAGGCGACCGCGGGATCCATGTAGCGATAGTCGGGCCGGCGGTCCGGGTCCAGCATCACCGGCACGATCAGCACGACGACGTCCGCCTCGCGCGCGGCCGCGGCTGCATCGAGCGTGGCGCGCAAGCGTCCCTGCGCATGCACGGTCGCGACCATCTCGGCCAGTCCCGGCTCCTCGCCCACGTGCGAACGGCCGGCGTTGATCGTCTCGACGACCGCGGGGTTGACGTCCACGGCGACCACGGTCCAGCCGTGGGTGGCGAACTGTGCCGCGAGGGGCAGGCCCATCTTGCCCGCGCCGACCACCGCGACCGTTCCCGCGGTGCCGTCATCGCCGGTCCATGGGCTGGCAGGCCGGGCGGGGGCGTGGCTGCACGGGCGCGACGGCACGGTGATCGAGCCGCCGAGCATCGAGGCGCCGACGGTCGGGCGGCGAACGATCGTCATGCCGGCGTCTCCGCGGCCGGACGCGTGTCGGCCAGGGACACGGGGCGAGCCGATGACGCAGCCTCGAGCAGCGCGTTGGCGATCCGGACCGCCCAGGCACCGTCCTCGCCGTCCACGTACGGGCGCGAACCATCGGCGATCGCCCGGACGAACGCGTCGAGCTGGGCCTGCAGCGGCTCGTGCGTCTCCACCGCGATCTCCAGCACGTCGCCCATGAACGTCGGCGCATACCCCGCGATCAGCTGCGGATGCGCGAGGTCGGACTTCGTGAACGTCAGCCGCTGGGTCAGGTAGTCGAGCTCGAACATCCCCTCCTCGCCGATGACGGTCAGCTGGCGCCGCTTGGCCGGCGTCAGCCAGTTGACGTCGAGCATGCCCGACGCGCCCGACGGGAAGTGGAGCAGGCCGAACAGGAGGTCCTCGTGCGAGGCGTGCTTTCGCTGGGCAAGCTCGGCGTACACGCGGGTGGGGCGCTCGCCGGCGATCCACGACAGCATGTCGGCATCGTGGGTGGCCAGGTCGACGGTCACGCCGACGTCGCGGATCCGGGCCGGGAATGGCCCTGCCCGCCGGCTGACGATCGCGAAGATCGTGGTCAGCCAGCCCTCGCGCAGCAGCTCGCCGAGCTTGAGCACCGCGGGGTTGTAGCGCTCGACGTGACCGACCTGCACCGGCACGCCGGCCGCGCGGCCGGCGTCGACGATCCGGGCGGCCTCGTCATTGGTCGCGGCCAGCGGCTTCTCGACGAGGACGGGCAGCC
Organism: uncultured Chloroflexia bacterium; assembly: GCA_963835335.1. GTDB lineage: Bacteria > Chloroflexota > Limnocylindria > Limnocylindrales > CSP1-4 > CAIXZV01. The sequence goes on from CAWIFB010000056.1 coordinate 47,667, forward strand.
CCCGCTCGATCGCGGCCAGCGCGAGCGGCACGTGGGCGGTCGTGGGCGCGGCAACCACGACGGCGTCCAGCCCCGCCTCCCTGATCATCGCCAGCGGGTCTGCCCAGCCCTCGGCGCCGCTCGTCCCGGTCGCGGCCGCCAGCGCGTCCGCCTCCGGATCGGCGATTGCCGCGAGCGTCGTGGCCGGGTTCGAGCCGATCACCCGCAGGTGGTTGCGGCCCATCGAGCCAAGGCCGACGAGCCCGACCCGCAACCGCGTGCTGTCGCTCATCGACGCACCGGCGTGGCCACGGCGCGGACCCCGTCCACGATCGAGGACAGGTCCTCGTCCGAGAGCCTCGGGTGAACGGGGATGGCCAGCACCTCGTCGGACAGCTTCGTGGTCACCGGCAGGTCGAGGTCCGCCGCGCCCGGGACGTACGCCTGGAGATACGCCTGGCGGTGGATCGGGACCGGGTAGTAGATGAGGGTGCCGATGCCCCGTTCCGTGAGCCCGTCGATGACCCGCTGGCGCTCGCCCGGGAAGCGCATCACGTACTGGTGCCACACGTGCTCCCGGCCCGCCGGCACGGTCGGGGTCAGGAAGTCGCCGCGGAGGTGTTCGGTCAGGAAGGCCGCGTTCCGGCGGCGCTGCTCGGTCCGCTCGTCGAGCCGGGTGAGCTGCGCCAGGCCGATGGCTGCCGCGAGGTCGCTCGGCTTGTAGTTCGTGCCCAGCGACTCGTGGTAGTACCGGACCCGCATCCCGTGGTTGCGGAACAGCCGGATCCGGTCGGCCACGTCGTCGTCGTCCGTGGTCGCGAAGCCACCCTCGCCGGTCATCAGGTTCTTGGTCGCGTACAGGCTGAACATCGCCGGCCCGAACTGCCCGGCTCGCCGGCCATGGTAGGTGGCGCCGTGCGCCTGCGCCGCGTCCTCGACGATCCACAGACCGTGGCGCGTCGCGATGTCGACCAGCGGATCCATGTCGGCCATGAGGCCGTACAGGTGGACCGGCATGATCGCCTTGGTCCGGGGCGTGATCGCCGCCTCGACCTGGGCCGGATCCATGCAGAAGTCGTCCTCGCGGATGTCCACGAAGACCGGCGTGGCGCCGGTGCGCAGGATCACGCTCACCGTGGCGTTGAAGCTGAACGAGACGGTGATCACCTCGTCCCCCGGTCCGATGCCCAGGGCGTGCAGGATCGCCTCCTGGGTGACCGTGCCGTTGCTCATCAGGATCGCGTGCGCGACCCCGCAGTACGCGGCCCAGGCCTCCTCGAACGCGGCGGTCTTCCTGCCCATGGCGAGCATGCCGGAGCGGAGGACCTCGAGCACGGCCTCCTCTTCGGCAGGGCCGATGTCCGGCCGTGAGATCGGGATCATCCGGATGTCTCCATTTCGATGGCGACGCATGCGTCGCCGCTGATCGCGAACCGGCTCCCGCATCGCGGGCAGGCGGCCGGTCCGTCGTGGGTTGCATTGATCCGGGCGCCGCCGGCGTCGACGAGGCGCTGGCCGCAGAAGCAGACCCAGCCCAGCCGGCGCGCCGGGTTGCCGGCGACCAGGGCATGGTCGGGAACGTCGCGGGTCACCACCGATCCGGCGCCGACGGTCGCGAACCGGCCGACGTCCGTGCCAGCGACCACCACGGCGCCGGCCCCGATCGCGGACCCGGTGCGCAGGATGATCGGGCTGACCTCCCAGTCGTCCGCACGGGCCAGCTCCCCGTCGGCGGTGATCGCGCGCGGGAAGCGGTCGTTGGTGAGGATCGCGTTGGGGCCGATGAACACGCCGTCCTCGACGGTGACGCCGTGGTAGACGAGCGCCGCGTTCTGGATCTTGACCCGGTCACCGATCGAGACGCCCTCGTCGATGAACGCATCGCGGCCGATGATGCACTCCGCCCCGATGCGCGCACCGACGCGGATCTGCGCCCGGTGCCACACGCTCGTGCGCGGCCCGATGGCAACGTCGGGTTCGAGATCCGAGGTCGGGTGGATGCGCGCGGTCGCGTCGATCACGAGGTCGGTGGGCTCCCTGCCTGGTCGTGGCTCACGCGGATTCCGCGGAGCCGGGGGACCGGGCCACCGCAGCGATCTGCCGCGCTCCCGGGACCGCGCTGAGTATAGCCGTCGGCCCGGTCAGCCCCGGCCGCGCAGGGCGCGGATCACCGAGCTCACGAGCCCGAACGCGGCTCCGGCCGCGAGGGCGCCTCGCCAGTCGAGGACAGGTCGCACGTCACCCGACACATGCTGGGCGATCATGACCAGCACGCCCGTCGGTCGCGTGATGGTCACCCGCTGCGCGATCAGCGTGCGGACCAGGCTCTGGTCGATCGTGGCGTCGCGCGCGGCGACGGTCCCGGCAATCCCCTGGGTGACCCGGAGCTCGCCGGCGAGCGCGGCGCCCAGGCTGCCGAGCTCGACGGAGGCCCGATCCGCGCGGGCAGCGCCGATGCCGCCCCACTGGACGAAGACCTCCTCCGCGTCGAGCCGCCCGATCCCGCCCATGCGGACATCGACGGCGCCGGCCGTTGCCTCGGCGATCCCGCCGCGCTCGACCCGGATCACGGTCGCGCGCACGGGCGACCCGGCATCGGGCGCGGCCGCCAGGTCGGCAGGCTCAGGTGCACTGGGTGCGTCAATGCCGCCCATGCGGACGGCCTCGGTCCCCGGGCTGGTGTCGGTCGCGGGCTTGGTGGCGGCCCGCCGGCGCGGACGCTTGGGAGCGGCGGGCGTGGGCTCGGTCATCGGAATGCCTCGACATGATCTGGCAGGCTGGGTGTGAGGTCGAGCCTACCGCATGCCGCCGCGCACGCCCACGGTCCAATGCCTCCTTTTCGGCTTTCCCGCTATCCTGCCTCCGGATCCCGCGGCCGGGCAGGGCGGGAACCGGGCGCCGATTGCGTGGCGTTGCAGAGGGGCAGCAGGATGGACATCGGGCGGAACGCGCCCTGGATCGCAACGTGACCCGCGCCGCGGCTGCCGTGATCGTCGCCGCCACCCTCGCGATCGGTGTCCTCGTCGGCGCGCTTGCCGGCGGGCTGCTCGCCGCTCCGGCTCCATCGCGGATCGCGCTGGTATCGCCGACGGCGAGCCCCTCGCCGACCGCCGGCCCCTCGCCGACCGCAAGCCCCTCGCCAGCCACGCCGCAACCGACGCCCACGCCCACGCCGGCGCCGACCACGACACCGGTCCCGACGCCCACACCGTCACCCACGCCGGTCCTCGTCCCCGATCCCCTGACGGGTCTTCCGGTCACCGAGTCCGTCGCCTCGCGCCACGTCGTCGCGGTCATGGTCGACGATCAGGCCGATGCCCGGCCGCAATCGGGGTTCGCCGACGCCGGCATCGTGTGGCAGGCGCCCGCCGAGGGCGGCATCCCGCGCTACATGATGCTGTTCCAGGACGGTGACCCGGCCGCGGTCGGCCCGGTCCGCAGCTCGCGCTACTACTTCATCGTGTGGGCATCCGAGTGGAACGCCGTCTACGTCCACGTCGGTGGCTCGCCGCAGGCGCTGAGCGTCCTCCACTCATCCAAGGGCCGCGGCGGGCTGGTGTACGACGCCGACGAGTTCCGCTATGGCGGCAGGTACCTGTGGCGGATCACGGAGCGGAATGCGCCGCACAACGTGTACACCGACGGCGCGCACCTGCGGGCACTGACCAAGGTCGTTGGCGCCAAGCCGGTCCCGGACCAGGCGCCGCTGTGGAAGTTCGGGCCCGCGCTCAACCTGGTCCATCGGCCCAAGGGCGGCACGATCGTCGTCCCGTACCTCGCCAACAAGATCACGTACGCATACGACCGCCAGACCAACACCTACCCGAGGACCGTGACCGGCGAGGGAAAGCAGTTCGACGCCGCGGCCGGGGAGCGGGTGGCGCCGACCAACGTCGTGATCATGGTCGTCAGGTTCGGACCGCTCAACGACGGCTCCACGAAGCACCGCCTCGAGGCGCAGCAGATCGGCAGCGGGACAGCGTGGATCGCGACCAACGGCACGACGATCAAGGGCACCTGGCGCAAGAAGTCGACCACGGCGCCCACGCGGTTCTACGGACCGGACGGCACACAGGTGACGCTGACTGCGGGGCAGACGTTCGTGCAGGTGGTGCCGACGGGAACCAGGATCACGATCAAGGACGGTCCGGCGCCCGTGCCGGACGTGCCGCACATGGACCGCCTGCTCGGGCTCTGACCGGCGCGGCCTAGAGCAATGGTGCGGGGCGGGCGACCTCCGCCCAGACCTCGCGGGTCTCGCGCGCCACGTCGGCCCACGTCCGGTCACGTCCCACCCGGTCCGCCCCAGCCGCGACCAGGCCCGCGTGGAGCTCGTCGTCGGACCAGGCGGCCCGCAGCGCCGCGGCAAGCCGCGCGGGGTCGCCCGGCTCCACGAGGATCCCGGCCCGGCCCACGATCTCCTTCAGCGACCCCACGGCGGACGCGACCACCGGCACGCCCGCGGCCAGGGCGTCGAGCGCGGAGAAGCTGGCCGCCTCCGAGCGGACCGGCAGCACGAGGAACCTGGCCCCTGCGACGAGCGCGGCAAGCCTCGCCTCGGGCAGCCGCGGGGCATAGGCAAGGAGCTCCGGGATGCCCGCCCGGGTAGCCGCCCGGGAGAGCGCCGCACGATCCGCCGGGGTGGCCCCGATCAGGCAAACCCTGGGCGGCCAGGGCACGCCATCCGGGCCGGGCTCGGCTGCGAGTGCCGCGAGCGCAGCGAGCAACGTCGCGAGGTCCTGGCGGGCGTCGTAACGACCAGCGTAGACCGCGTAGCGATCGCCGAGGCCAAGCCGATCCCGCTCCGGTGCCGCTCCCTCGATCGCGCCGCCGTGATAGGCCGGCCCCGCGGCGAGCGGGATCACCCGCAGGCGCGCCGCCCGGATGCGAAGGAGGCGGCGGGCCTGCACAGCGGTCTCGCGCGTGGGGACGATGACCGCCGCAGCATCGCGCAGGAGCCGGGCGCGCAGCCGCTGTCCGAAGCGTGCGGCCGTGCCGCGCTGGAAGGCGTCGGGCAGCTCCCACGGCGCGAGGTCCAGGAGCGTGGCCACGATGGGGATGCGCGACCCGATCGGGAGCGCGCCGGCGGCGGCGTGGTACACGGCACCTGTCGCGCCTGCGCGCTCCGCCCGCCAGCCGGCCCCGACCGAGGCGCCACGCAGCAGGACGGGATCGACCGTGAGCGCACCGGACCGCAGGAAGCGGGTCGGCGGAAGCAGCCGGCGTCCGACGACGTTCAGGCCCGGCCAGCGCCCGCTTGGATCATCGAGGTCCGACGCGAGCAGGAACGAGAACGACTCGCCCGGCAGCGGGTCGGCGGCCAGCGCACCCAGGAGACCGTCGAGGTACGCGGCGGTCAGTGGAGCCCGCTCCGCGTCCTGGAGTGGCCGGATGTCCATCACCACGCGCACGCCGAGGGGCGCCGCAGCGGGGGCGTCGGAGGTGCCCGGCCGCCAACCCGGCCGGGGGGCTCCCGTCACGGCGTCCGTCGTGCCGGCGCGCGCCCGCGGAGCTCGTCCCAACGAAGCCCGACGACGACGAACAGCGCCTCCACGATGATCCGGCGGCTCATCTTGGACGCCCCCGCCCGCCGATCGCGGAACGTGATCGGCACCTCGGCGATCCGGGCACCGAAACGCGATGCGCGGTACGTCATCTCGATCTGGAACACGTAGCCGCCAGCGCGCACGCCGTCAAAGGGGACCTCCGCGAGCGTCGATGCCCGCCAGGCCTTGAAGCCGCCCGTGAGGTCGTGGGGCCCGAGGCCGAGCATGATCCGTGCGAACAGCGAGCCGCCGCGAGAGATCAGGCGCCGCATGGGTCCCCAGTCCGTGACCCGGCCGCCATTGACGTAGCGCGAGCCGATCACGAGATCTGCGCTGCCCGCAAGCACCGGCTCGATGAGCGCCGGCAGGGTCGAGGGATCGTGCGACCAGTCCGCGTCCATCTGGACGACGACCAGCGCCCCGCCGGCGAGCGCGTCGCCGAAGCCGTCGAGGTAGGCGCGTCCCAACCCCTGCTTGGCCGGCCGGTGTTTCACGCGGATCCGCGGATCGTCGGTTGCGAGCCGCTCTGCGAGCTCGCCGGTCCCGTCGGGCGAGCTGTCGTCGACGACCAGGAGGATCGCCCCCGGGAGCGCCTCCAGGATCGCGGCCGAGATGCCGGGCAGGTTGTCCGCCTCGTCGTACGTCGGCAGGACGATCCATGCTCCCGCACCGGCGGCGTCTGCGGACGGATCGGGAGGGCTCGCGGCGGGGCTCATCGCAGCCGAGTGTACCGGTCAGCGTGCAACAGAATCCGGACCCGGGTGGCGCGAGCGCTGAGGCGGCCGGCGCGCGGCTGGCAGCCACGCCGCGCGACCCGTGATGGTGCCAGTCAGGGGAGAGCGGCGGCGCGCGCCGCAGCCTTCACCGCGTCGGTCACCACACCGGCGCTGCCGAGCACGACGATCCGTGCCGGGTGGAGCCTCGCGAGCTCGGTCGCGATGGGCGACGGGATGGCATCCCGGGTGACGAGCAGGACCGGGCCACCCTGTGCCCCGGCCACCGCGGCCCCGGCGAGCGCATCGGGGAAGTTGAGCCCGCTCGCCACGTACGCGACCGGGACTCCCGCCGTGAAGCTCGCCTTGCTGATGGCGGCAGCGGTGGCGAACCGGTCGGGACCCGACAGGCGGGTGACGGTGCCCGGGGTATATGCCGCCAGGGCAGCCTTCACCGCGTCGCTCACCACACCGGCGCTGCCGAGCACGACGATCCGTGCCGGGTGGAGCCTCGCGAGCTCGGTCGCGATGGGCGACGGGATGGCATCCCGGGTGACGAGCAGGACCGGGCCACCCTGTGCCCCGGCCACCGCGGCCCCGGCGAGCGCATCGGGGAAGTTGAGCCCGCTCGCCACGTACGCGACCGGGACTCCCGCCGTGAAGCTCGCCTTGCTGATGGCGGCAGCGGTGGCGAACCGGTCGGGACCCGACAGGCGGGTGACGGTGCCCGGGGTATATGCCGCCAGGGCAGCCTTCACCGCGTCGCTCACCACACCGGCGCTGCCGAGCACGACGATCCGTGCCGGGTGGAGCCTCGCGAGCTCGGTCGCGATGGGCGACGGGATGGCATCCCGGGTGACGAGCAGGACCGGGCCACCCTGTGCCCCGGCCACCGCGGCCCCGGCGAGCGCATCGGGGAAGTTGAGCCCGCTCGCCACGTACGCGACCGGGACTCCCGCCGTGAAGCTCGCCTTGCTGATGGCGGCAGCGGTGGCGAACCGGTCGGCGCCCGACAGGCGCGAGGTCGGAAGCCGATCGACGGTGACCGCGAACGTCGCAACCTGTGCAGCGGTGGCAGGGTCCGCCGACGGCGCGTGGTAGGTGATCGATCCGGCCGTCCCGACGAGCTGGAGCATGTAGCTTCCATCGGCGACCGCCACCCCGCCTGCCTTGCCATCCCACGTGTAGTGGGCGGCGCCCGGCGCCAGGCTGGTGAGGCGCCTCGTGTCGACGAGGGTCCCGTTGCTGCGCAGGATCCGCAGCTGGAGCGTCGACACGGTGACGGTGCTCGTCCAGTCGAGCCGGATGGTGTCATGGTCGCCGTCGCCGTTGGGTGACACCATGCGCTGCACGCTGCCGGCGGCGCCGAGACTGCCTGACCCGAGGCCGTTGAAGCCCGTTACCCGGAAGGCCGCGCTCACCGTGGTCGAGTTCGGCGCCCGATACGCGCCGACGTAGTCCGACGAGCTGGCCACCGGCCCCGAGGCCATCCAGACGCCGGCTTCGGCAAACGTCACCGTGCCCCACTCGAGGATGGGCTGGGTGACCTGCCACCAGACGTAGCCATCGGCCGTGGTCGGGCCGCCGGTCACGGCGACGACCGTGCCCGTGTCAACAGTGCCGAGCTTGGTCGCCGAGGTGTCCGGCCCGGTTCGATATGACAGCCCGTCGGTCCGGACCTGCCCGAATCCGCCGACCGCCAGCGCAGGCGTCGCGCTCCAGGTTGCGCTGACGTTCCAGGCAGAGAGGTTCCCCTTGGTGTCGCGGCCGCGGGTCCGGAACGCATAGCCGTGACCGTCCTGGCCGAGCCAGGTGCCGGACGTGGCCGTCGTCCCCAGCAGCCAGTCCGTCCAGGGGCCGCCGTCGGTCGAGACCTGGACGTCGTAGCTCGCGACGCCCGTCGCGTCGGTCCCCGCCCAGGACACGGTGAAGCCCTCGTCCCGCTGGGTCCCGTTGAGCATGCGGATGCCGGTCACCGGTCCCGTCTTGTCGGTCAGGAAGGCGTCGGTGATCGCCTGGTACAGCTCGGCATGACCCCCGTCGTAGCCAAGCGCCCAGATCCCGGCGCCGCGCAGCCCGTACGTGTTGACCAGGTCATAGCGGAGGCGCATCGACGCGTAGTCGTCGTAGTAGACCTGCCGCCACGTCGTCACGCACCCGTAGGTGGTCGTGCAGTTCTGCTTCTGGTACGCGAACCAGGGCGTCTGCTCGCGGCTGTCCCAGCGACGCCCGTACTGCGCGACCAGGGGGACGATGTTCTCGTAGTTGACCGCGGTGCTGTACCCGTACTTGGCGCCGCTCTGGCTTGCCGCGTTCACGGTATCTGTCGCGGTCGACCATGCGCGTCCGTACCAGGGAAGGCCGAGGATCACCTTGGACGGGCTCACGCGGGCGGTGTACGAGCGGACGGTGTCCGCGAGGTCGTATGCGGGACCCGACAGGGGATCGATCGACCCGACGTAGGAGGACGAGGAGGTGCGGTAGTCGTAGCCCATCACGAAGATGGCGTCGGCCGCGCCGGCGGCCACGGACGCCTCCAGCGGGTAGTTGCCGATCCAGCCCGTCGTGTCGTACGTCAGCTGGTACCCGGACGCGACCTTGTCGAGCTCGGACCGGATGGTCCGCAGCAGCGCGACGAACTCGTCGTCGTAGCCGCTCACGAGCGGCTCGAAATCGAGGTTGATGCCGTCGGCTCCCCGGTCGCGAACCGCTGCCACAGCCTGCTTTGCGAGATTGAGCCGCGCGGTGCTGCTGCCGAGCAGCGCCTGCTGCACAGCGGCCTGGCCGGTCGTCCAGGCGAAGACCGAGAGGGTGAGCACGACGCGCGTCCCGTGGCTGTGCGCCGCGTTGATCGTCGTGGTCAGGCTCGAGCTGGTCCATCCGCCCCAGCCGGTGGTCGGCGATCCGCCGGTGGACTTGAGCAGGTTGCCCAGCTTGTCGGCACCGACCGAGAAATAGGCGATCGTGGACAGGTCGTCGTAGTGCAGCGTCGATGCGGAACCGGAGACCTCCCAGTACGGGAGGAAGCCGAACACCTGCCGGCGCAGGCCGGCGGCTGCGGCTGTGTCCGCGGTCGCAGTCGCGGGAGCGGTCCAGGACGTACCCGACGCCTGTGTGGACGTCCCGCCGCCGTCGCCGTCGATCGGCGCGGACGACGGCTCCGTCGACGGCGCGGCCGCAAGCGGGACCAGCGGCGCAAGATCGGACGCGGACCCGGCCCAGCTGCTGCCCTGGGGGCTGCGCGCCATGTCCCGGCCGCTCGCCCGACCAGCGGGAAGCGACATCGGGGCGCGCCCGTCAACGAGCCAGTGGTCCGTGGACCGCGGCGCGAACGGGGTATCCACGCGATCGCCCGGCGTGAACGTGTTCGGGTCGGCGGCGTGGGCCATCGCCTGCTCGTACGCCACCGACGGCTCCGGGCGGCCGACCTCTGTGACCGCGGCGCGATCGGCTGCCGACGCAGCGGGTGCCGGCTCGGAATCCGGAGCAGGGGCCGTCGCGGGTGGCCGCCCCGTCGGCGCCACGGCAACGGCCGGCGCGGGCACGGTACCCACGGCAACCATGGCGATCAACAGGACCGTGGCGATGGGGCGGCCGTGGAGCGCGAAGCGGGGTCGGTTCACAGCCGTCCTCTTGGTTCAGTTACCCGGCCGGTCGCCTGACCGCGACACGGGCCCGGCCGGATGCCCGCAGGGGCAGTCCCGGTGCTCGGGCCGGTATCTTCCTCCGCATTGGCGGTTCGATCAACCTGACCAAGGTCCCCTGTCGGCGCAGTACGGTGTGGTTCGGTCTGCTCCGGTTCGGTCGCCCCGCGATGCGACCGTCCTCGCCGCTTGTCGCGTCATCCGAGAGATGCGTGGCCCCGATCAATAGCCGGCGAACGCGGTGCTGATCGCGTCGCTCACCACACCGGCGCTGCCGAGCACGACGATCCGTGCCGGGTGGAGCCTCGCGAGCTCGGTCGCGATGGGCGACGGGATGGCATCCCGGGTGACGAGCAGGACCGGGCCACCCTGTGCCCCGGCCACCGCGGCCCCGGCGAGCGCATCGGGGAAGTTGAGCCCGCTCGCCACGTACGCGACCGGGACTCCCGCCGTGAAGCTCGCCTTGCTGATGGCGGCAGCGGTGGCGAACCGGTCGGGACCCGACAGGCGGGTGACGGTGCCCGGGGTATATGCCGCCAGGGCAGCCTTCACCGCGTCGCTCACCACACCGGCGCTGCCGAGCACGACGATCCGTGCCGGGTGGAGCCTCGCGAGCTCGGTCGCGATGGGCGACGGGATGGCATCCCGGGTGACGAGCAGGACCGGGCCACCCTGTGCCCCGGCCACCGCGGCCCCGGCGAGCGCATCGGGGAAGTTGAGCCCGCTCGCCACGTACGCGACCGGGACTCCCGCCGTGAAGCTCGCCTTGCTGATGGCGGCAGCGGTGGCGAACCGGTCGGGACCCGACAGGCGGGTGACGGTGCCCGGGGTATATGCCGCCAGGGCAGCCTTCACCGCGTCGCTCACCACACCGGCGCTGCCGAGCACGACGATCCGTGCCGGGTGGAGCCTCGCGAGCTCGGTCGCGATGGGCGACGGGATGGCATCCCGGGTGACGAGCAGGACCGGGCCACCCTGTGCCCCGGCCACCGCGGCCCCGGCGAGCGCATCGGGGAAGTTGAGCCCGCTCGCCACGTACGCGACCGGGACTCCCGCCGTGAAGCTCGCCTTGCTGATGGCGGCAGCGGTGGCGAACCGGTCGGGACCCGACAGGCGCGAGGTGCTGATCGGATCGTGATTGAGGACGAAGGTCGCCGTCGCGGTCAGCTCCGGGTTCTCCCACGCGTCGACGGCGGTGAGACGCCACCGGTACGTGCCGTCGGGGGCAAGCGAGCCACCAACGATCCCATCCCAGGTCATGGCGGCGGTATCGCCGGACCCGCTGCGGGTCGCCAGCTTCGAGCCCTTGCTGTTCTCGATCGCCAGAGTCCAGGACGCGCTCTCGGACAGGTCCACGCCCAGCACGTACCTGTCCCGGTCGCCGTCGCCGTTCGGCGTGAACAGGGCGTTGCCGTCGCTGACGGACCACACCACCGGGGACCGGCTGTCGCGCGGCGTGGCGACGTCGCCGATGATCCAGCCGCTGCTCGCGCCGTCGAACGTCTCGATGGCGAGCAGCTTTGCCCCATCGGAGGTCGGAACGATCTCGGACACGCGCAGCTGGTCATCCATGGGCAGCTTCGCGACCGGTTCGGGCGGAAGCAGCTGCGCGACGGGGTCGGAGGCGATATCGACGGCGGCGGCGGCCGCGGCGTGCGCGGCGGCGGCGTCCGCCTCCGTCGCATAGACCGGCGCGTCGTCCACCGCGACGCTCGCGGCGCCGGGCGCCTGGAAGTCGGTCGGGTCGGTGGCCGTCGAGGCGAAGGCCGCGCCCGTCACCTGCGCCGTCGTCAGCGACATCGAGCCGGTCAGGGACCGGTAGAACCCGCTGGTCGAGGTGTTGGGGTCCATCTCGTAGGTGGCGCCCGCCGTGCGGCTGGACGCATAGGACGAGACGTGGCCGTTGGCAGACGGCATGCCGCGCCACAGCTGGTCCACCGTCTGGAGTGTCGTGAACAATCGCGTGATGTACCCGCTGTGGCTGTGCCCGTCGGCGATGACCGCCCCCGCGCCCGCCTTGAGGAACGCGGACGCGTAGTTGTCGACCCGCTGCCGGGCGACGCTCAGCGTCGGCTCGGCATTGCCCGGCTCCGAGTTGCCCGACGCGTAGCACAGGTGGAACAGCAGGACGACGGCGTTGTGGGCAGGCGTCAGCGTCGCGATCGAGGGCTCGCCGTAGTACTTGTTCTCGTAGTCGGACAGCCTGCCATCGCCGTTGAGGTCGGCGTTGAGCCCGAAACCGTCCTTGGTCGTGTACTTGGAATCGTAGGTGTAGGGACTCGGCCAGCCGTTGCCATGCCCCAGGTAGACGACGATCGAGGCACCGTTCACGGCTGCCTTGACCGCCGACCACGTCGCGTTCGGGCTGTAGACCCTGACCACGTTGCTCGTGTACGCGATCGCCTCCGCGTAGATCTGGTCCGCGTACGACCGATACGTCGAGGTCGCGTCATGCGTCGCGCCGACGATGATGGCGACCTTGGGGCCCGTGGCCGCGGCGGCGGGCGAGACGGTCGGGGGAGCGAACGTGCCGACGCCCACGAAGAACACGGCGATGAGAAGGATGGCCAGCTTGCGCAATGGACGAGGCTCCGGTCATGGGCGGGGCGCCCGGCAGGAAGCCCGGGCAGGGATGAATGCCCTGCCAGCGTCGCCGCGCGCGCGTTCCCAGCCAATCGCTGGATGGTCAGGGCGCGCGTGGCCCTTTCGACCCCGTGACCATTGGGAACGTGATGGACCGGTGTGGATGAGGGCGGTCCGGCGGCGCCCGCCATCGGTGCGGCGACGGGTGACCGCTGCCCCGGTCAGCCGTTTCGACAGGTAGCCGCCCGGCCCGGGTCAGCCCTCCCGAAGCGCCCGCCGCAGCGCGGGGACGGCATCCGCGAACGCCGCCCGCCAGCCGCGCAGCCGCTCGCCCGACGGCAGCCCCGTTGGCTCGAGCACGGCCCACCGCGGTGGCGTTGATGCCCGCGGCCAATCCGCGGCCGGGATGTCGAGCACCGCCACATCGATTGCCGTGGCGCTCAGGACCGCGCGGGCCCAGTCGGCGCGTGAGACGCGTCCCTCGTTGACCAGGTGGTGGACCGTGACCCGGCCCGGTCCCGCACGGCAATAGGCATCCTCGGCGAGGAGCTCGCACAGCGCCTCGGCAACGTCCGGTGCGTAGGTCGGGCTGCCGATCTCGTCGCCGACGACGCGCAGCGGCTCCCCGGCATCGCGGGCCCGGATGGCCGCGGCCGCGATCTTGGCCGGGAAGTCACCGCCCGGCGGCCCGTGGAGCCACGCGGTCCGGACGACCGCCAGGCGCGAGGTCGTCGCGGCACCACCCTCGATCGCCTCGCGAGCGAGGCGCTCCGCCTCGGCCTTGCTTGCGCCGTACGCGTTGATCGGGTTCTGCACGTCGTCCGGGGCATACCCGGTGCCGTCCGCGCGCCTCCCGTCGAAGACCTCGTTGGTCGAGACCAGGATGAGATCGACGTGGCGGCTGGCACAGGCAGCGGCCAGCAACCCCGAAGCCGTCGCGTTGCGCCGGCGCGCGAGCTGTGGATCGCGGGCGCACCCGTCGACATCGGTCCACGCCGCCGCGTGGATCACGACCTCGGGGCGGTCCCGCTCGATGAGCGCGGTCGCCGACGCCTCGTCGAGCGTGTCCAGGTCCAGCTCCGGCCGGCTCCACGCGATCGGGCCCATGGCACCCGTGAACGGCGACGCGCCGAGCGCATCGACGAGGGCGCTGCCGAGCCGGCCGCGCGCGCCGGTGACGGCCACGCGCACCGGTCAGCGGACCTCGTCGACGGCCACGCCACGCTCCAGCCGCTCGGCGTACTGCCGGGCGTAGTAGGCGTCCCAGTCGGCCGTTCGCGACTGCGCGATCCAGTCTGGATGCTCGCGGTACCAGGCAACCGTCGCCGGGAGGCCCTGCTCGAAGGGCACCCGTGGCTCCCAGCCGAGTGCGTCGAGCTTGCTGCCGTCCATCGCGTACCGGCGATCGTGGCCCGGCCGGTCGGGAACCGTCCGCACCAGGGACCAGTCGCGGCCGCACGCCGCCAGCAGCCGGCCGATCACGTCCCGGTTCGGCAGCTCGGTGCCGCCGGCGACATTGATGACGTCGCCGGGCTCCGCATGCCGCAGCGCGAAGTCGATCGCCGCGGCATGGTCCTCGACGTGGAGCCAGTCGCGAACCTGCATCCCGTCGCCGTACATCGGCAGCGGCTCGCCGGCCAGCGCGTTGGTGACGAACAGCGGGATCAGCTTCTCCGGATGCTGGTACGGCCCGTACGTGTTCGAGCCCCGGGTCACGACCGTATCCACGTCGTACGTCACGTGGTAGGCGCGCACGAGCAGCTCGCCTGCCGCCTTCGCGGCCGCGTACGGGCTGCGCGGCGCGAGCGCGTCGGTCTCGACGCTGCGCCCGGCCGGGATCGAGCCGTAGACCTCGTCGGTGCTCACCTGGAGGAAGCGCGGCGCGGCCGGCCGTTCACCCGCGCGGGCACGCTCCGTCTCGCGTCTCGCCGCTTCCAGCAGGACGTGGACCCCGATCACGCCCGTGCGAAGGAACGCCTCGGGATCGAGGATGGAGCGGTCGACGTGGGTCTCGGCGGCGACGTTGACGATGGCATCGGCGGCGGCGGCGAGCGGCCTCACAACCGCCGGATCGGCGATGTCGCCGTGGACGAACGCGAACCGTGCCGCCTGCTCCGGATCGTCCTCGACGGCCGCCAGGTTCGCCCGGTTGCCGGCATAGGTGAGCTTGTCGAGCACCGTGATCCGGGTGCCGTCGCGGCGGCCAAGCACGTCGCGCACGAGCTGGCTGCCGATGAACCCGGCCCCGCCGGTGACCAGGAGGTGAGCCCGCTCCGGGATGGGCGATCCGGTCATCGCACGTCGTTCGGGTGGGCCGGCGGCGGCGCGAGGCGGTCGGCCTCGGCGTCGGCGCCCGCGAGCTGGGCTGCGTGGAGGAGCGAGGCGACCGTGCCCGCATCCGTCCACTGGCCGTCGTACACCTCCGTGAACAGGCCGCCCGCCGGGATGTAGCGGTTCAGGACGTCGGTGATCTCGAACTCGCCGCGCCCGGACGGTGCCAGCGTCTCGATGACATCGAACGCGTCGGGCCGCAGGAAGTACACGCCGATCGGGATCAGGTCGCTCTTGGGGTGATCGGGCTTCTCCTCGAACCCCAGCACGCGGCCCTCGGCGTCGAGCTCCGCGACGCCGAACCGCTGCGGATCCGGGACGCGGTAGAGGAGCGTGCCGGCCCCCCATGAGCCATCGTCGAACGCCTGTGCCGTGGCCGCGAGGGAGGGGCCGCGGAGGATGTTGTCGCCCAGGACCACGCAGAACGAGTCGGCGCCGATGAAGTCGCGGGCCAGGCCGATCGCGTGCGCGATGCCCAGCGCGCCACGCTGGTAGCGGTAGGTCAGGTCAAGGCCGAAGTGCCGGCCGTCGCCGAGCAGCTCCACGATGTCGCCGACGCTCTTTCCGCCGACGATCACCAGGACCTCGCGGATCCCCATCCCGGCCAGCGTGTCCAGGGGGTAGTAGATCATCGGCCGGTCATAGATCGGGAGCAGGTGCTTGTTGGTGACGATCGTGAGCGGGAACAGCCGGCTCGCGGTGCCACCGGCGAGGACGAGGCCCTTCATCGGCGACAGCCTAGCAGGGCGGCACGGCTGGCGGATCAGGACCCGGCCGAGCTCCCGGGCTGCGGCGACGGCGTGTAGCAGGGCACCTCGCCCTCGGGCACGACGCCCTCGGTGCCGCATGGAACCGGCTGCTCGTCGACCGGCGGCAGCCCTCCCTGGTAGTCCGTGATGATCAACGCCATCTCGAACGAGTCGAGGTTCGCGGCGGGCACCAGGAACGCCGTCTGGACGACGTCGTTGACGTCGCGCTGCACGTCCACCACGCTGCCCAGCAGGAGCCCCTTCGGGTACGGGGAACGGATCCCCCCGGCGAGCTCGATCCCGGCGGTGAACACCTCTTCCTCGGGCGAGATCTGCACCGAGGAATCGATGTTGCGCATGACGAGGACGCCGCCCGGCTGGCCGCCGACCTCTCCGGCCGCGCCGGAGCTGAGCAGCATGCCCACGACGGTGGACGTCGGGTCGCTGATCAGGGTCACCTTCGCGAAGTTGGGGCCGACGTCCGTCACGCGGCCGGCCAGGGCCCCACCCTGGACGATGACCGCATCGCCCTCGGCGATCCCGTCATCGGTGCCCTTGTCGAGGATCACCAGCCGCCGGGTGTCGAGCGACTCGCGACCGATCACGCGCGTCGCCACGGTGGCATGGTCGAACCCGGTCTGGAGCTGCAGGAGGGCCGTCAGCTGGTCGTTCTCGCGCTTGACCAGCTCGAGCCGCGCGTTCTCGTTGGTGAGGCGGTCGTTCTCGTCGCGCAGCGCGGCATTGTCGGTTCGAAGCTGGTCGATCTCGCCGATGGCCCCTGCCACGCCGGCCACGCTGTCGGCGACGCCGGCGATGGCACCCTGGAGCGGTCGCAGCGCGAACGACATCCCGCGCTGGAAGTCCTGGACGTACGGGTTGGCCGAGAAGGCCATCATGAGCAGCGTCACGGCGAGCAGGATCGTGAACGTGATGCCGCGACGGCGGGCCTGACGACTGGCGAGGCGTGGGGTCATGGCGCGAGCTCCGGGGGCCGGCCTCGACGCGACGAGGCGGGCAGTGCGGTGATCAGCGCGGCGGTCGGCTGTAGGTCTCGGCGACGAGCACGCGTTCCATGGACGGGCTGGCGAGCTCCTGGAGGACGACCCCCGTCCCGCGTGCGACGCAGGTCAGCGGGTCGTCGGCGACGTGAACCGGCATCTGGGTCGCCTCGGCGACGCGACGGTCGAGACCGGCGAGCAGGGCGCCGCCGCCGGCGAGCACGACGCCCTGGTCCATGATGTCCGCCACGAGCTCCGGCGGCGTCTCCTCGATGGTGTCCTTGATCGTGTCCACGATCTGGGCGACCGAGACCTCGATCGCCTCGCGGATCTGATCGGCCCCGACCTCGACCGAGCGCGGCAGGCCCGTCAGCAGGTCACGTCCGCGAAGCGTGACGCGCTGGCTGTCCCACTCTCCCGGGTAGGCGGACCCGATCGCGACCTTGATGTCCTCGGCGGTGCGCTCCCCGAGGAACAGGTTGTACTCGCGGCGCGCGAACGACACGATGTCCTGGTCCATCTCGTCGCCGCCGATCCGGATCGACCGGCTGACCACGATGCCACCCAGCGAGATGACCGCCACCTCGGTGGTGCCGCCGCCGATGTCCACGATCAGCGATCCCGATGGCTCGCTGACCGGGAGTCCCGCGCCGATCGCGGCCGCCATCGGCTCCTCGATCAACCGCGCCCATCGAGCCCCGGCGTTCATGGCCGCGTCGCGGACCGCCCGCTTCTCGACCTCGGTCACGCCCGACGGGATGCCCAGCAGCATCCGCGGGCGCGGGATCAGCCCGACCCGGTCGTGCACCTTGTTGACGAAGTACTTGATCATCTGCTCGGTGACGTCGAAGTCGGAGATGACGCCGTCACGCAGCGGGCGGACCGCGATGATCGAGGCCGGCGTGCGGCCGACCATGCGCTTGGCCTCCGCCCCGATCGCGAGCACGCGCTTGGTCTTGGCGTCGATCGCGACCACCGAGGGCTCGGAGATCACGATCCCGCGGTCGCGCACGTGCACGAGCGTGTTGGCCGTGCCGAGGTCGATCCCGATGTCGCGGGAGAACAGGCCGAGGAGACGGTCGAGCATGCTGGTGGGCAGATCCTTGCTGCGTGGACTGGGGCGTCGGTATCGGCGCCGGCGCGGCGGCCGGGATGGCCGCGGGTGGGGCGGGTCTGGACTCGCGCGCGAACCTGGCGCACGAGCCCGAGCAGTATACCCGCGGCCGGGTCCGCGCCCAGCGGGCGTGGCCGAGCCGTTGCCAGCCGTCGCGGCCGCCGCAATCCGGCCGTTGCCCGCTGCGGCCAGTACCAATGGGGGGGGCGGCCCCGTACCTCGGGGAGCGTTGGCGACGCATCGTCCCGCGACGACGATGCGCTCAGGTGCGGAGGGGAGCAGACGGTCCCGGTCAGACCCCCTCCCAGCCAGTCTGGAGGGACGGTGGAGCACCGGCGGGTCGGCGAGGAAGGTCGCCGGCCACGACGGCCCATCGTGCGAGTCCGGCGACCTTGCCCGCGTGTCCCGGGAGGTTGCGTCACTGCGGAGGGTGCCCCGTCCTCCCGGCGACCAGCCCTCCGTCGAGCGAAAACCGGTCACGTGCAGCTCGTCGGATCAGTCCCCCGTCCGGCTCATGGTCGAACACAGGAAGTGCCACCTGATGGACGCCCAGGCGCTCGAGCTCCCGTTCGCCATCCCGGACCTGCTCCGGATCCCCCCGCATCGTCGCGTCGAGGTGCGCGCGGGGCCGACCCCTCCAGATCAGGCCCCGAACCCGGGCGTCGTACCCGCGACAGACACCTGGCTCCACCTCTACACGGCGGCATCGATCGCAGCCGGACTGGGTGCGCTCGTCTGGACGACGCTGCGAGTCCCGATCCGGCCAACGATCGACCCGGGACTGACCGGAACTGCGCTCGCGGGGCCCGACGGCGGCCTGCTGCTGTGGATCGCCCTCGGGTTCATGGGCTCGCTGCGTGTCCTGCCGATCCCCAGCAGCTCCGGCGTGTGGACATTCCACCTGCCGTTCGTTGCGGCCGCGATGGTCCTCGGTGGGCCGACGGCGGGGGCCTGGGTCGGACTGCTGTCGAGCCTGGAGCGCCGCGAGCTCAAGTCCCAACCGTGGTACGGCGCCCTCGCCAACCACGCGGTGCTCGCGCTGGCTGCCGTCGTGGGTGGGCTGACCGTCGAGGGAGTACGCGGCGCGCTCGCGTCCGGGGGCGCGGATCCCGGGACGGCTGGCCTGCTGTCGACCGCGGCCGGAACGGTGGTGCTGGCGATGATCGCCAACGGAATCGCCTCCGGCACGATCATGCTCCGCGAGCGACTTTCGTTCGGCGAGCTGATCGAGATCGTCCTTCGATCGCTGGGCCGGATGACCGCGGCCGAGATCGGGACCGCGTGGGTGTTCGTCGTCGCATACACCGCAGTGGGCTGGTGGGCGCCGCTCGTCGCCGCGACGGCGGTGCTGCTGATCTGGCCCGAGCCGGGCGAGGTGGACTTCCTCGATCCACTCACCAAGCTCATGCGGCTCCGCCCGTTCGAGCACATGTTCGACAGCGTCCTCGCACGCAGCCGACGCGGCCTCGCCGGTGGCGGGCTCATCGTCTCGCTGGACCTCGACGGGTTCGGCCAGATCAACAAGGACATCGGCATGGCGGCGGCCGACGAGGTGCTCGCCGACATCGGCACGCGCCTGCGCGCATCCGTGCGAGCGAGCGATCTGTTGTGCCGACGGGCAGGAGATGAGTTCCTGCTCTTCTTCGCGGGGGTCGTGGACGTCGCGACGGCCCGAGGTCTCGCCATCAAGGTCGCCGAGTCGATCCGGCAGCCGGTCTTGACGGCGTATGGCGTCCTCGTGGTGGGCGTGTCCATCGGTGGGGTGATCGTGCCCCCGTCAGCCGAGATCCCGGCCCGGGCCGTGCTCATGCACTGGGCCGACCTCACGATGCAGGATGCGAAGAAGGCCCACAAGGCCGACCCCTCGGTCCCGGCAATCGCGTTCCACGACTACGGGCTTGGTGCCGCTGGTGCCGCTGGTGCCGCTGGTGCCGCCGGCGCAGGGTCGCGGTAAATCATCGAGCTGCAACCGGAACGGCCGCGCCCACCCGTGGGCGCCTCGGCTAGGATCCCCGCGCCATGACCCACCCGCTCGATGCCGCCCGGCCGATCGAGCCCGGCTCCACTCCGTTCCCGCGGCTGTTCTCACCGCTGCGCCTGGGCTCGCTGCAGGTCCGCAACCGGATCTTCTCGTCGGGCCACGACACGGTGATGGCCGAGCGGGGGCTGGTGTCCGATCGGCTGATCGCCTACCAGCAGGCGCGGGCCGCGGGCGGCGTGGGGCTCATCGTCGTCCAGGTGGCGGCCGTGCACCCGACAGCGGAGTACACGTCCCACGCCCTGGGCGCCTGGGACGACGCGTGCATACCCGGCTTCCGACGGCTGGCCGAGGTGGTCCACGCGGAGGGCGCGGGCATCATCGGCCAGATCTTCCACGGCGGCCGGGAGATCATGGACTCCGACGACGGCACGCTGCCCGTCCCGCTGGCACCTTCCAGCGTCCCCAGCGAGCGATTCCACACGATGCCCCGCTCGATGCCGGTGCCCCTCATCCGCGAGATGGTCGACGGGTATGCGGCGTCCGCGGTCCGTCTCAGCGTGGCCGGGCTTGACGGCGTGGAGATCGTCGCGAGCCACGGCTACCTGCCGGCCCAGTTCCTCAGCCCGCGCGTGAACCTGCGCACCGATGCGTACGGGGGCTCGCTCGAGAACCGGCTCCGGTTCCTGCGCGAGGTCATCGCGGCGGTGCGCGCCGCGGTCGACGACGGCCTCGTCGTCGGGCTCCGCATCTCGATCGACGAACGCTCCGCCGAGGGCCTGCAGCGCGACGAGACCCTCGAGGCCCTGGCCACGCTCGATGCCGACGGCGGTCCCGACTATGTGAGCGTCGTCGCGGGCACGTCGGCGACCCTGGCGGGCTCGGATCACATCGTGCCGCCGATGACGATGGCCAACGCATACACGGCGCCGCTCGCGGCCGCGACGAAGGCCGTCGTGCGAGTGCCGGTCCTGGTCGCCGGGCGGGTCAACCAGCCACAGGAGGCGGAGCACATCCTGGAGCTCGGGCAGGCCGATGCGGTCGCGATGACGCGCGCGCTGATCTCGGATCCCCGGCTCCCGGCCAAGGCCGCGGCCGGCCGTCTGGACGAGATCCGGGCCTGCGTGGGCTGCAACCAGGCGTGCATCGGTCACTTCCACGCCGGCTATCCGATCTCCTGCATCCAGTACCCCGAGAGCGGACGGGAGCTGGAGTTCGGGGCTCGCATGTCGGTCGGGCCCGGCGCACGGAGGCGGGTGATGGTCGTCGGCGGCGGGCCGGCCGGCCTCAAGGCTGCCGCGGTCGCGGCGGAGCGCGGCCACGACGTCACACTCCACGAGGCGGGGCGCTGGGTCGGAGGCCAGGTGCTGCTGGCCCAGCTGCTGCCCGGCCGCGCCGAGTTCGGCGGCGTCGTCACGAACCTGCGCGGCGAGGCCGAGCGCGCCGGCGTGCGCATCATCACCGGCTCGCGCGTCGATGTCGCGGTGGTGGAGCGAGAGGCGCCCGACACGGTGATCGTCGCGACGGGCGCGCTGCCGTATCGTCCACCGCTCGAGCTCGCGAACGACCCGCTCGTGCTCGACGCCTGGCAGGTGATCCGGGGGACGGAGGTCCCGCCGGGCCGGGTCGTGGTGATCGACTGGCGGTGCGACTGGATCGGGCCCGGCGTGGCGCTGCTGCTGGCTGCGGCGGGCCACCCCGTGACCCTCGCGGTCAACGGCTACACGCCCGGGTTCCGAATCCAGCAGTACGTCCGCGACGCATCGATCGCCGCCCTCAACCGGGCCCGCGTGACGATCCTGCCGCTCACCCGGCCGTTCGGGTACGACGGGTCGGCGGTGTTCCTCCAGCACACGCTCACGGAGGACGCCGTGATCGTCGAGGACGTTGCGGCGCTCGTCCTCGCCCACGGGCACGTGCCGGAGTCGACGCTCCTCGACGCGCTTGCGGCACGCGCGGACCTGCGGTCGGCCGCGGGCCAGCCGATCGAGATCCACGGCATCGGGGACTGCCTGGCGCCGCGGACGGTCGAGGAGGCCGTGCTGGAGGGGCTGCGCGTCGCACACGCGATCTGAAGGCGACGACGAGGCCGGCGGGTCGGCTCCGGCCCACCGTCGACGGCCGGGACTCAGCCCCGCGACGAGCCTCGCCCGACCCGGTCGAAGGTCACGCCGCGGTCCCGCAGCGAGATCCACGCGTCCTGGCCGATCACGACGTGGTCCAGCACGTCGACGTCGAGCAGGCGGCCTGCCGCGATCGCCTCGGCCGTGAGGTGCAGGTCGTCGGGTGACGGCGTGGGGTCTCCGCTCGGGTGGTTGTGGACCAGGATCACGCCCGACGCGTCGAGCCGCACGGCGTCCCGGAACAGCTCGCCGACGCGCACCAGCGACGCCGATACGTTGCCGACGTAGACCGTGGACACGCGCTGGACGGCGTTCTTCGCGTTCAGGCTCAGCACGCGCAGCTCCTCGCGCTCCAGCCGGCCCATGTCCACCAGGAGACGGTCCGCAACGTCGCGCGGCGAGCGGATCGTCCAGCGCCCCGCGGGACGCTCCGCGATCGAGCGTCGCCCGAGCTCGAAGGCTGCCGCGAGGCGCGCCGCCTTGGCGGCGCCGATGCCGGGGATCACGGCGAGCTCGGTATCCGTCGCCCTGGCGAGCGCACCGACCGTGGCATGACGCGCGAGCGCCTCCTCGGCCAGCTCGACCGCGCTGCGCCCACCGGAGCCGGTCCCCCAGACCAGCGCGATCAGCTCTGCCGCCGACAGCCCGCCGGGCCCGCGCATGGCGAGCCGCTCGCGCGGACGCTCGGCGGCGGGCAGATCCCGCACCGACCTGGACGTGGGTCGATGGGCCGGAGCGGCTGCCACCTGGACGTCGAGATCGGTCACGGCCCACCTCTCATGGGGCGGCGAGCTTGGCTGGGGGACGAAGGCACCGGAGTCCCCGGATCCGGACAACGGAAGCCCGCCGATTTCCCCCGCCATCCGGACCCGGGAACGTGGCGCAGCCTATCCGGCGATGCTTACCGCCGGCTCATCGATGGCTTCGCCGCGAGTTAGTGAAGTTAGGCGGCGGCGGGAACCTGGCGGCCGTCAGCCGTGTCCCCCGGGGCAGCTGGTCACGCTGCTCAGATGGAGCGTCGTTCAGCCGGCGGCGCCGCTGGCGAACAGGGCGATGACCTGCAGGGCGTTGAACGCAGCGTGGAGGCCGATCGCGGCATACACCGATCGCCGGGACAGGAACACCCAGCCGAGCGCGATCCCCACCGGAAGCAGCGCGATGAACGAGAACACTGCCCGCTGTGCACCCGTGCCGAACGAGACGTCGAACAGCGTGACGACGTGCGCGAGAGCGAAGAACACCGCGCCTCGGGCGATCGCCTGCCTGGCGCCCCAGACGCGCGCCCATGCAGTGGTCGCGAACCCGCGGAAGAACAGCTCCTCGCCGATCGGGGCCAGCACCGCAGCCGAGACCAGGTTGGCCGCGAGCCCAAGGGCATCGCCAGCCTGCGGCAGCGGGCTCGGTGCCGGCTCGAGGAACCCGGCGAGGAGTCCCCCCAGGAGGAGCGTGATCCCCAGCACCGGGACCGCGATCAGGGCACCGACGAGGAGGTCGCGCACGGCCTCGGCGGGCGGCAGGCGGAGCCCCATCTCGCTCCACGTGAGCGCGCCGGGTCCGACGACCAGCAGGCGGACCACGGCGACGTACATCAGCGTCGTGAGCACCAGCGACACGGCGGTGGCAAGCGGCGAATCGGCGCTCACCCCGAGCGCCGTGAGCGGGGCGAGGACCACGACGATCGCCACCAGGGTGAGCGCGATCACGGCCATGAACGCGAGGACCGGTGCCGGCCCGCGATAGGCCAGGGTCTGGTCCCGCCCGCGCTCGACCGCCTGGGAGCCGGCGGCGGACACGAGCCCGACGGCCAGCACCACGAGCCCGCCGAGGAACATCCACGGCGCGGCTCCGCTGCCGGACGCCAGGAATGACAGGGTCACGATCGCCAGGCCCATGACCGCCCCAAGCCAGCCGATCAGGTACAGGGCGGGGGCCGCGCGTCCCTCGAGGCTGAACGTCGAGCTGCCGGGGGCGGACGCGGCGGCGGGTGGTTCGGAGTGCGGCTCCGGCGGGTCCGTCAAGGTTCCGAGATCGGCCCCTGGGCCTTGCTCGGCGGCGCCACAGAGCGCGGCGGAGCCACAGAGCGCGGCGTCTGGCGCAGCGCGGCGGACCGCGTCGGCGGGCGCAGTGGCGCGCGGCTGGTCGCCTCGAGACGATCGGGCTCGGCCAGGCCGCCGGTGATGGGTTCGAGCGCTGCGAGATCGCCGCGCTCGAAGTCGCGCCCGCACCAGGCGCACAGCGACCAGTCGAGACCGACCAGCCGGCCGCAGTTGGCGCACACACGGTTGAGGCGCGTGCGACAGGTCGGGCAGATGATCCATTCCTCGTGGACGCGGCGTGCGCAGGTGGGACAGGTGCGGATCGTCTCCACCTCCGCCAGCAGCGCCTCCTCGGCGAGGTTGCGCTCGTAGATCTCGCCGATCTTCTCCTGGGGTCGCAGGATCCGGTACACGACGATCCCGAACGGGAACAGGATCGGCGTGAACAGCACGATCAACGCCGCCGACACGTAGGGCATCACGGGGTTGTCGGTCCGCAGCTGCATGTCCCGGAACGCCCAGTACGCGGCTGCCAGCCACAGGATCACGAAATAGACGACGATCGCCTGGAACGTGAGCTGGACGATCGGGTTGTCCAGGAACCCGCCGATCGTGTCACCGATCGTGTTGAGGATCTCTTCCATGCGGCGGCGTGGGGCCTCCCAGCGGGCGCAGAGCGCGCCCAAAGGCACGCGGCGTTCGGCAGTGTAACAGGGGTCGCCCCGGGTTCCCGGGCGCTGGCATCCGCGCGCTGGCGCTCAGACGCGGGGGCCGGTGTCCTCGTGACGGAGGCGGGCGGTCGCGAAGGTCCAGGCCGCGGCCCGTGCCGCCACGGCAACCCCGACCAGGACCAGGCCGCCGAGCCACAGCGTGACCCAGAGGACCACTGCTGCGAGCGCGTTGCGCGGGTCGGCGCCACCCAGCATGAGGTCCCGCACGCGCGACCAGCCGGTCCCGGACGCCAGGAGCGCCGGGCCGAGGAGCAGCACCATGGCCACGAGGCCCACGAGAGCGGTGGCCAGCGTCCGGACCGGGCGGCGCACCACGTCAGCCCAACCGAGCAGCCATGCGCGGGCGATCGATCGGCGGTTGAGGACGAGGTGGCGCACGGCGATCGCGGCGGCAGCGTCGGACACGAGCCAGACGGCGCCGACGCCGGCGAGCAGGCCCGGGACCGCACGCACGACACGCAGCGGCAGCGGCGTGACCAGATCCTCCGGCAGGATCAGCTCGTGGTACGCCGCCTCGTACACCGGGCCCCAGGCGAGGGCGAAGGCAACGAGGACCGGCACCAGCGCCAGCAGCCGGATCACCGTGATCCGCCCGACCCCGGGGGCGCCGGCGAGGTCGGCGCCTTCCATCGTCAGGCCCTCGGCCGCCGCGGCCTCGAGCGCGACCTGGATCCCCTGCCGCTCCGCCCACGCGCCGACGGCACACGAGACGATGACGATCCCGACGCCCGCCAGGACGGCAGCGACGACGACCAGCACCAGCTCTGCCGACGGCGTTCCGAGCACGAGCCGGTTTGCCGGCCCGCCGAGGTCGTTCTGCAGGCCGGTGGGCGTCGGCAGCACGAGGATGGGCCACGCGACGAGGACGATGCCGCCACCGGCAAGAAACCCGAGCAGCCCGAAGGCCCAGGCGGCGGGCCGGATGAGCGTGGTGACGAACGCCGACGTGATGGCCGTCCGCCACGGCAGTCGTGCTCGAGCCGGCATCAGGCCCGCGCGCGGCTCCGTCACGGCGCCCCGGATCACGGTTGCTGGCTGGCTCCCGGCGAACCGGTCAGCTGGCCCAGCCGCTGGAGCGCGTCCTGGACGTGCGCGATCTCCGTGCCGTACGTCGCGAAGTCGCCGTCACGCAGGGCCTGCTGGGCCAGCTCGAAGTGCTGGTTGGCGTACGCGACAAGACCGTCGACATCGGATGGCAGCTCGCTGCCGGGCGGCAGGGTGGGGCTCGGCGTTGCCGATGCACCCGGCGTCGGTGTCGGCCCCGGCGTGGGGGACGTGCCCGGGCTCCCTCCCTGGGCCGCGAGCAGCTGCTTGAGGGCGTCACTCAGGGTGTCACCCCAGACGATCGTGGTCGGGCTGCCGACGACGATCTTGCGGAACTCCGGGAACTTGGCCGAGGTCGACTGGAGGTACACGGGCTGGAGGTAGACCAGCGAGTCCCCCACCGGCACGACGATCAGGTTGCCGCGGATGACCCGGCTCCCGCTCTGGTTCCACAGCGTGATCTGGCCACTGATCGTGGAGTCCTGGTCGATCCGGGCCTCGATCTGCGCCGGCCCGAAGATGGTCGTGTCGGCCGGGAACTGGAACACGCTCACCTTTCCGTAGTTGGGCGCGTCATTGCGGGCCGCGACCCAGCTGATCATGTTTGGCCGGCTGGCGGCGATCATCGGCTGGATCAGCAGGAACTCCGCTGCGTTCTCGCCCGGCAGCCGCATCACCACGTAGTACGCCTCGGTCGCGAGGCTCTGCTCGTTCGTCTGCGCATCGGGCACGGTCCAGCGGTCGTTGTTCGAGAAGAACACCAGCGGCTGGGTCACGTGGTAGCGCCCGAACATCCGCGTCTGGACGTTGAACAGCTCCTCGGGCACCCGCAGGTGCGCAGCGATCCCGGCCGGCATCTGGTCCATGCCGGTGAACAGGCTCGGGAAGATCCCCTGCCAGGCGCGGATCAGGGGATCGGTCGGATCGGCCACGTACAGGTGCATCGTGCCGTCGTACGCGTCCATCGTGATCTTGACGCTGTTGCGGATGTAGTTGAACTCGCCGCCGCCGAGGCCGGTGGGCCCGCCGAGGTCCGCGGGGTTGAACCAGGTGGCGTGCGGAAACCGGTCACTGACCGTGTACGCGTCCTGCACGTACACGAGGCGCCCGGTCACGTCGTCGACGACCAGGTACGGGTCCTTGTCGTAGCGCAGGAAGGGGGCGATCATCCCCAGCCGTTCGCTGAGCGTGCGGTGGAACAGGAGCTGGCTGTCCGCCTGGATCTGATCCGAGATCAGGAGGTCTAGGTCGCGGAACCGGAGCGCGTACAGCAGCCGGGTGAGCGTCGAATCGAGCTTGATCCCCGAATCGCCCGTCCAGGTCGTCTTCTCGTCGCTGCTGCCTGCGCTCGTGTCGAGCGGGTAGTCGAACTCCGCCTGGCGCGCTCGCACGATGACGTAGTGATCGTCGCCCTCGCCGAAGTAGATCCGCGGCTGCGTCACGGTCGGCGCATCGTTGCTCGAGACGGGCGGCAGGTCGCGGATCCACAGGCGCGGCTGTCCCTCCGGGGTGACCTCGTTGACCGGCACCATGGCCAGGCCCACGCCGTGGGTGTAGATGATCCGCTCGTTGACCCAGCTGGTCGCCGCCGGGTTCTTCTGGATCGCGAGCTCGCGCGCCGAGAGCATCACCTGGCGCAGCTTGCCGTTGATCATGTAGCGGTCGGTGTCGACGTCGATGAAGTCGTAGTACTGGCGCACCGTCTGCAGCTGGTCGAGCGTGGCCTGAAGGGGCCGGTAGTCCCACAGGCGGGCGTTCGTGAACGTGTCTGCCTCGCTGTCGATCGCAGCCTGCGTCAGTGGCTGGTCGCCGCTGTACGGCTGCGACGTCCATTCGTCGATCCCGAACGCGAGCCGGGTCATCGCGATGTTGTTCGCGATGTACTGCTCCTCCTGGGCGTAGGTGTTGGGATCGACGGTGAACCGCTGGATCGCCTCCGGATACAGCCGCCCGAGCACGATCGAGGCGCTGAACCAGACGATGACGATCAGGCCCAGCGGCCACAGCCAGCGGGTGAACGCCCCGGCGATCAGGAGGGCGCCGGCAAGGCCCGACAGGAACGTGAGCACGTCGTAGGCCAGGAACCGGGCGTTGGCGTCCGTGAACGAGACACCGATCGAGACGCCGGATCCGCTGTACACGAGCTCGTACTTGTCGAGCTGGTAGCCGAACGCCACCGACAGCAGGTACAACCCTGCGAGCACGGCGAGGTGGACGCGGACGCGCGTGATGAACACCTCGCCGCCACGTGACGCGGCAACCAGGTACCGCGCGCCGGCGACGGCGAGCGATGCCAGCAGCAGCCCGTTGACCAGCGTCTGGGCCAGCCGGAAGAACGGCAGCTCGAACAGGAAGAAGCTGATGTCCTTGCCGAACACCGGGTCCGTGACCGTCGACGAGGGCGAGAACGGCACGCGGTTGGCCCACAGCAGGATCGTGTCCCAGGCACCCGAGACCGTCCCGGCCACACCCAGCGCAAGGAGGATCGCGAACCCGGCGATCACCCAGCGCCCGAGCGGGACGATATCGGGCAGGTCCTCGGGCTCGAACACGAACGTGCCTTCGTCCCGCACGCCGGTGCCGCCGCCCAGCGGGCCACCGAACGGACCGCGGAGCTGGCCGCTCGCCCTGGCGCTTCGTTCCGCCTGACGCTGCGCCTCGCCGAGACGGCTGGCGATCGCGCGGAGGCGGCCGGGGCGCTCCGGGTCCGGGGGCGGCGCGAGGCGGCCGGCCACGAACAGGTTGCCGAGCAGGACCACGAGCGCGAGCGACAAGGGCGGCGGCGAACAGGCCGGCCTGCGCCCCGAGGCGGGTCCAGAACACGGCGTCGAACCCGACGCTCTTGTACCAGATGGCATCGGTCCAGATGTCGACCGTGGTGCCGGCGAGGATGACGATGAACAGGACCACGGCGATGACGAGGGCGACGCCCATCCGACGCAGGACCCCGCCGATCGAGGGGGGCCGCGCCCCGTCCTTGGGACCGCCGACCGGGCGCGGCGGTCGCGGGGATCGTGGCGGTCCGCCCGCGCGCCGCCGACGCCGGCGGAGCGGGATGGGCTCGTGGCTGGTTTGGTCGTCCGACTCGGTGGGTGCCTGGCCGTCGGACTCGCCCGCCGCGTCGGAGTCCGCGACCTCGTCGTCGTGGCCGTCCTCGTCCTCGTCCGATTCCCCGTTCCCGTCCGAGGGCTGCTCGTCATCGCCGCGCGACCGTGGCGATCGGCCCTCGGCCTCTGCGCGCCGGCGCTCCAGCTCGCGCATGAACTCATCGAACAGGTCTGTCATCCCGGATGAGTCTATGTGACTCCGGCGTTCCCGGCGAACGAGGCGAGCCATCGTCGTGACGGCCGCCGCCGGGATCTGATCAGGGGCGGGACAGCGACTCGACCGATCGCCGGAATCCGGCCAGGACCTGCTCGGCGAGCTGGTTGGGCCGGAGGGTTGCCAGCAGTGCCGGCTCCCAGCGGAATGCCGCCCGGACCGCCAGCGGCGCGCGCCACGGCCGGGCGTCGTCGTCGGGCGGAACGAGTGGTGCGAGCTTGATGGCCAGCCGTCCGTCCTCCTCGCGGATCATCCCGGACAGGGACCCGGCGAACAACGGACCAAGGCGCAGGAGGGGAGGTTCGGGTGGCGGACCCGCGACCGGGCCAACCTCGCGGAAGCTCACGACGCCGTCGTCATCGGCAACCCACAGGACGGCGAGCCACCAGTCGTCGGGGCCGTCGACCGGCTTCGCCATCCCAGCCTGCAGGCGTCGCTCGCCGACGCGCACGATCTGCTCGCGCAGGAACGACGGACCCGGATGCGGCAGTCGGTCTGGCACGCGGCCGAGGATACCCGGCGAGCCCGCGTCAGGCGCCGGGCGTGTCTCCCGGAGCGGGTGGTGCGGCGGGCACCTCGATCTTGTCGGCGCTGGCGGCCGGGGCCACATCGTCGGCGTCGGCCTGTGCCGCGGCATCGACGGCGTTGAGCTCCGCGAGCGGAATGCCCCGATGGGCCAGCGCATCCGACTTGAGCGCGATGGCCTCGGCCTCGAGGTCTGCCCGCTCCGCATCGATCTGGAGGCGAAGCATCTCGCGTCGCACCGCGTCCGACGGTGGCGCGACCGACGACGGGTCCACCGGACGATCCTCGTCGGGCGGCATGTCGCCGCTGAGGAAGGACAGGATCCGGTTCCGAGGTCGAGCGGATCCGGAGCGGGCTCCGATGATGGCCTCCGGATCGAGCGCGGTCACGCCGGGAAGCTCGGGCTCGGTTCCCGTCGCGCTCGTGAGCGCCGCTCCGCAGGAGGGGCAGCGCTCGACGTCAGGGGCGGGAAGCTTGGCCGAGCACCACTGGCAGGTGGTGACCGGACCGCTCGTCTGATCGGCCATGTGCGCACTGTAGCCCACCGGGGAAGTACCGATATCCCCCGTTCAGGCTATCCATTACTCCCACTCGATCGTGGCCGGCGGCTTGCTGCTGATGTCGTACACGACACGGTTGACGCCGGGGACCTCGTTGACGATCCGGGACGAGATCCGGCCAAGCACGTCGTAGGGCAGCTTGGCCCAGTCGGCCGTCATGCCGTCCTCCGATGTGACGGCCCGGATCGCGACGACGTTCGCGTACGTCCGTCCATCGCCCATGACGCCGACCGACCGGACCGGGGTCAGGATCGCGAACGACTGCCAGACGTTGCGATACAGGCCGGCCGCCTTGATCTCGTCGATCACGATCCAGTCGGCATCACGCAGCGTGTCCAGCCGCTCCGCGGTGACCTCGCCGATGATCCGGATCGCGAGACCCGGACCCGGGAACGGCTGGCGATGGACCATTGCATCCGGCAGGCCGAGCTCCAGGCCAACCAGCCGCACCTCGTCCTTGAACAGGTAGCGCAACGGCTCGATGAGCTGGAACCGCAGGTCCGCCGGCAGGCCGCCGACGTTGTGGTGGGTCTTGATCTTCTGGGCGGTCTTGGTCTCGGGCGTCGTGGACTCGATCACGTCCGGGTACAGCGTGCCCTGGGTGAGGAAGTCGATCCGGCCCAGCTTGGCGGCCTCCTCCTCGAACACCCGGATGAAC
This sequence comes from uncultured Chloroflexia bacterium, assembly GCA_963835335.1. Taxonomy (GTDB): domain Bacteria; phylum Chloroflexota; class Limnocylindria; order Limnocylindrales; family CSP1-4; genus CAIXZV01. The sequence goes on from CAWIFB010000056.1 coordinate 78,300, forward strand.
TCGCTGCCGATGATCCGCCGCTTCTGCTCCGGGTCCGTGACGCCCGCGAGCCGGGCGAGGAACCGCTCCCGGGCATCGACCATGACCAGGCGCATGCCGAGGTTCGCCTCGAAGGTGGCGCGCAGGAGCTCCGACTCCTTCTTGCGCATCAGGCCGTGGTCGACGTAGATGCAGGTCAGCCGGTCGCCGACCGCCCGGTGGACGAGCGCGGCCGCGACAGCGGAATCGACGCCGCCCGACAGGGCACAGATGACCTGGCCCTGGGAGCCCGTCTCGTGCGCGTGCCGGTCGACCCGATCGCGGATCGCGGCGATCGTGGTCTCGGCGAAGTTGGCCGGCGTCCAGCTCGGCTCGACGCCGGCAATCCCCGTGACGAAGTTGCGCAGGACGTCGCGTCCCCGGGGGGTGTGGACGACCTCCGGGTGGAACTGGATGCCGTACAGGTTCCGATCCGGGGCGGCGAGCCCCGCGAAGGGCGTCGAATCGGTCTGCGCCGTGGCGTGGAACCCCTCGGGCAGCCGGGTGATCGAATCGCCGTGGCTCATCCAGACCGGCTGCTCGCGATCGATGCCGGTGAACAGCCCGTCATCGCGGGTGAGCTGCACGGTGGCCGGTCCGTACTCGCGCCGGGTCGCCGGGAGCACGTCCCCGCCCAGCTCCAGCGCCATCAGCTGGGCGCCGTAGCAGATGCCCAGCACCGGGATCCGCCCGCTCCAGATCGAGGCGTGTGCCTTGGGGGCGCCATCGTCATAGACCGAGTTGGGACCACCGGACAGGATGATCGCGCGCACGCCGCGCCGCTCCAGCTCGGCGAGGGGCGTGTCGTGGGGCAGCAGCTCCGAGTACACGTGGAGCTCGCGGACCCGTCGCGCGATCAGCTGGGCGAACTGGCTGCCGAAGTCGAGGACGGCCACGCTGCCCGGCTCCGGGATGGCCGTGGGCGGGGGGCGGTCCTCCGGCGTGCGGGCGGGCGCGGGGGCGTCGAGCGCGACCTCCAGGTAGGCCTCGACCTCCGCGTCATCCGGCGCGAGTACCCGGTGACCGGCATTCGCGGGCTCCCCATGGACCGTCTTGCCGCGCCGCTCGGCGTCCTCGGCGACGGGCTGCGATGGCTCCTCCGGCTCGGCCAATGGCCCCTCCCGCGTCAACGTGCGATGGTGTGCGCAGAGTCTACCGGCCGGGGCGCCGGCGAGGGCTGCGCGGGTCGGCACCGGATCGACCGGACGCGACCGACATCACCTCATGCGAAGGAGCTGCCGAAGTTGACGCTCGATGCGGCTGGCGGATCGGCCCACGTTCGCTACCCGATCCGGATCGGCCGCCGGTCGGCCGGTCTGCTGCGGGTCGTGTTCGGCGTGACGCCGGAGCGAGCCTGGGCTCAGGTCGGCGAGGACGACGTCGTGGCGCGGTTCGGCCGGTTCGAGCTGCGTGTCGCGATCACGAACATCACCCGCTGGCGGATCGAGGGTCCCTGGCGCTGGATCACGGCCATCGGCGTGCGCAGGAGCATCCGCCACGGCGATGTCTCGTTCGCCGGCAGCGCTCGGGGCGGCGTGCGGCTCGACTTCCGGACCCCGGTCCGCTGGTCGTTCCTGCGCGTACCGGCCCTGCACGTCGGCGTGGAGGATCTGGAGGGATTTGCCGCCGCGCTCGTCGAGCGCGGGATTCCAGGCGAGGATGCTCGCCGGGCGTAGGACTGCGCGGCGGCGTCGGTCCTCGTTGTCGGGGCGGTCATGGTCGCGATGTGTGCCGGGAATGCCACGACGTCCGACGCCGGACCAGCAGACGCGGCGGCCAGCGAGCCATGAATCCTCGTAGTCGTCTGAGCGCACACTGGTTCCGCCGGGGACGATCCACCCTCGGCGTAGAATCCAAGTCTCGTCGCCGCGTCCTCGAAGGAAGGAAGCGTCAGTGGGTAGGCTCCGGCGGCTCCTCTCCTGGCTCGTAGCGCTGGTCCCAGTGCCCCGCGGGATCGCCGACGGACCACCGGCCGTGGATCCACGCCTCGATCCCGACGCCCTCGACGCGTTCGGACACGAGCAGATCGCGCAGTTCGGCGTCGGCCGATCACACGCCGCTTCCGCGCCGCTACTGACCCCGTTCGGAACCGACGTTGCGGCAGATGTCCGGGAAGCTCAGCGCGAGCGCGTGGACAAATAGCGCCCGGCTACTGCGGGTTCGCGCCAGCGATCCAGATCGCAAGGACACGCCTGCCTCGCATTGTGTGACCTCGCTCGTCGAAACCGAGGCAAGGCATGTCACATACCACCAGGAGCGGTGGTAGTCCGGCTTCTGTCACATATCGCGGAGGGGCTCGCGACCCGGTGCCGGTGTCCCCGCACGAATTCCCGGGGCAGGCGGCCTGATCATGCTCGCTCGAGGCCGATGGGTCGGACTATCACCACGACTCGCGGTGCCTGGCAGGAGTTCCGGCGCTACGGGGCACATAGCACCGCGTCCGGCGGTGGGTGGCAGGAATCGCCCGTCGGCGGTGCAGCCCAGTGGCCGCCGCGCTCGCATGGTCCGGCCCCGGATCCCAGCGGCGACGGGCGCCGCGCGACGGCGCTCGCGCCCGCTATTTCCCGCGCAGCTGCCAGGACTTGCCCTCGGTGACGACCGACGGCGCGTAGACGATCTCGACCTCGTGCATGTCGGCGATCGTGCGGGCACCGAGCGCGGCCATCGACTGCCGGAGCGCGCCCATGAGGTTCTGCGTCCCGTCGGTCACGTGCGAGGGGCCGTTGAGGATCTGGTCCAGCGGCCCGACCGTTCCCACCCGGATCCGGGTTCCGCGCGGCAGGACCGGCGACGGCGCGGCCATGCCCCAGTTCGTGCCCCGGCCCGGCGCTTCCGCTGCGCGGGCGAGCGGCGAGCCGAGCATCACGACGTCCGCGCCGGCGGCCAGCGCCTTGGCGATGTCACCACCCCGCTTCATCCCGCCGTCCGCGACCACCGGGACGTACCGCCCGGTTTCCGCGTGGAACAGGTCCCGCGCCGCCGCCACGTCCGCGATCGCGCTGACCTGCGGGATCCCGATCCCCAGCACCTCGCGCGTCGTGCACGCGGCGCCGGGCCCGACGCCCACGAAGATGGCCGCTGCACCCTGCTCCATCAGCTGGTACGCGGCATCGGCGTTGGTGGTGTTGCCCACGGCGACCGGGATCGGCATGAACCGGGTGAAGTCGCCCAGTGCGAGCGGCTCGTAGCCCGTGGCCAGGTGGCGGGCCGACGAGACCTGCGACTGGACGAGGAACAGGTCGGCGCCGTTCTCCGCGCAGAACGGTCCGAACCGGCGCGCGACGCCAGGTGTCGCGGATACCGCGGCCTTCGACCCGGCGGCGTGCAGCTCGTCGATCCGCCGGGCGATCAGGTCCTCGCGGATCGGTGCCGCGTACGCCTCCGCGAGCAGGTCCTGGATGTGGTCGTCGGGCGCATCGACGATCCGGTCGAGCACGGCCAACGGGTCGTCGTAGCGGGTCTGTACGCCCTCGAGATTGAGGACCGACAGGCCGCCCAGGCGGGCCAGCTCGGCGGACAGGGCGACGTCGGCAACCGCGTCCATCGCGGCCGCGAGGACGGGGATCTCGAGTGGCAGGCCGCAGAACTCCTGCGCCAGGACCACGTCGGCAGGGTCGACGGTATCGGTGCCCGGGGCCAGCGAGACGTCGTCGAACCCGTAGGTGGGCCGGATCGCATCGACCTTGGAGCGGAAGACCCGCCGGTTCGCCAACGTCTCGGTCATTCCGCCGTCCTCTCGAGCAATCGGGCCGCCTCCATCGCCTGCGCAGAGTCTAGCGGTCGACGGGCAGGGCCATAATCCGAGGGGTCCGCAGACCAGATCCACGAAGGGGCGAGTCATGACGAAGGGCAAGTCGAAACAGGCGCAGGCGGGGAACGTGAAGGATGCGGACGCCGATGGCGGGGCGGGCACTCCCATTGCCGGCCCCAAGGCGCCGAAGATGTCCTCGAAGGCCTATCTCGTGGAGCTGGCCAAGCTCCAGGTCGAGCTGGCGAAGCTCCAGGAGTGGGTCAAGGCGCGCGGCCTCAAGGTGGTCGTGATCTTCGAGGGACGTGACGCTGCCGGCAAGGGCGGCGCGATCAAGACGTTGACGCTGGCCCTCAATCCGCGCGTTGCCCGGGTCGTCGCGCTGCCTGCACCCACCGAGCGGGAGCGCACGCAGTGGTATTTCCAGCGCTACGTCCCCCACCTGCCCGCCGCCGGGGAGATCGTGCTGCTCGACCGCAGCTGGTACAACCGCGCCGGCGTCGAGCGCGTGATGGGGTTCGCGACGGCGGCCGAGATCGAGGAGTTCTATCGATCCTGTCCGGAGTTCGAGCGGATGCTCGTGCGGTCAGGGATCATCCTGATCAAGTACTGGTTCTCGGTCAGCGACGCCGAGCAGGAGAAGCGGTTCCAGGGCCGGATCGACGACCCGACCAAGCGCTGGAAGCTGAGCCCGATGGACCTGATGTCGCGGACGCGCTGGGTCGACTACTCGATCGCCAAGGACGAGATGTTCCGCCATACGGACATCAAGCAGGCGCCGTGGTACGTGGTCAACGGCGACGACAAGAAGCGCGCGCGGCTCAACGTGATCAGCCACTTCCTGTCGCTGATCCCGTACGAGGACCTCACCCCGGAGCCGATCGTCCTGCCGCCGCGCGAGCCGGATCGCGGCTACGTCCGACCGCCGATGGACGAGCAGACCTTCGTCCCGGAGCGGTACTGACCGCCCCTCGCCGGGCACCGGGGGTTTGCCGCAGACCTGACGCTCAGCCGATGACGCGCGCGCCGTCGCGGTCCAGCTCGAACCACGGCGCGCGCGCAGGGTCGAGCACCTCGTCACGGATCCGCTCGATCGCGGTGCGGTACGCCGGCCACACCACCTCCCGGTGCGCCGCCTCGAGCGGCAGCCAGCGGGCACCATCGTGCTCGTGTGACAGAACGGGCTCCGCGTCTGCCCCAACGCGCACGGCAAACACCGCCGCCATCACCACGGCATCAACCGACGGCTCGTGGAACTGGTTGACCAGGTCGAGGTCGTAGAAGACCTCGATCTCCGCCGGCCCGAACCCGGTCTCCTCCGCCAGCTCACGCAGGGCCCCGGCCGTGATCCGCTCCCCGGGCTCGAGCCCGCCCGACACGCACTGCCACAGCCCGGCCAGGATCCGGCCGGGCGCGCGGCGCATGAGCAGGATCTCCGGTCCGGCCTCGCGGACGCGGAACATCCAGCAATCGACGAAGTCGGGACGAAAGCTCATCGGGCGGTCAGCCCAAGCTCGAGCCTCTCCAGCTGCTCGAGGTGCATGAGGTCGTGGACGCCCGAGAACAGCAGCCACTCGCCGCACCGCAACCGGCCCACCAGCGGGTGTTCCAGCGGGCAGGGCTCGATCTCGTGGCCCTCGATGGCGCGCAACGCACGCTCCACGATCCGCTGGCTGGTGGCAATCCTGCGCAGCAGCTGCTCGCGCGTGGCATCCACGTCGCCCGGGATCCCCGGTGTCACCGCTGGCGCGTCGGACGGCCACCGCCCACGTGCGGCAAGCGATGCGGCGAGGGCGAGGCCGGCGCGCGAGTCGGCCGTGTGTCCCAGCGCCTGCGCCACGTTCCAGTCGCCCTCGCCGCCGGGCATCGAGAATGCCTCGTCCGGAAGCGCGTCGACGATCGAGACCAGACCGGCGGCCACCGCGGCGAGCTGTGTGCTGATGCCGGGTGCGCTCCCGGGGCCCGCGCCCCGCCGCACCTCGCGCCGGACCGAGATGAACGCGCCCTCGTCGATGCCTCGCCAGGCACGCACGACATCCGGGGCTGCGGGCTCGAGGGCGTCGATCCGGGCAGGCATCGGGGAGCGGGTGGCGGCCCGGGCCGGGCGGCGGCCGGCCTCAGCCCGGCAGGAGCTGGCGCAGCGCGAACAGCACGTTCGCGGGCCGCTCCGCCAGCCGGCGCATGTACCACGGGTACCACGCGCTGCCGTACGCGATCAGCGTCTGGACCCTGAACCCGGCACGGGCGAGCCGGCGCTGCTCCTTCGCGCGGATGCCGTACAGCATCTGGACCTCGAACCCGTCCTTCTGGACACCCGCCGCAGCCGCATGGCCGGCGATCTGCTCCACCAGGTCCACGTCGTGCGTGCCAAGGCCCAGCCTTATGTCGCGCGTCCGGCTCTCCCGGAGCAGGGTCACGGCGACCGCCAGGTAGTTGGCGTCGACCTCGCGCCTGGAACGGAAGGCGACGTCGCGCGGCTCGTCGTAGGCACCCTTGACCAGGCGGATCGCCGGGTTCAGCGGGAGCAGCCGCTCCACGTCCCTGGCCGTGCGCCGGAGGTAGGCCTGGAGGCAGATCCCCGTTCTCGGGTGGGACGCCCGGAGCCGCTGGTACAGGTTGAGCGTCCGGTCGACGTAGCTGCTGTCCTCCATGTCGATCCACAGGTATGATCCCTGCGCCTCGGCCGCGGCCGCGAGCACGCGCAGGTGCCCGAAGCAGACATCCTCGTCGATGTCCAGGCCCAGCTGGGTCGGCTTGACGCTGATCTCGCCGTCGATCTCGGCGGCCTTGATCCGGCCCAGCAGCTCCCGGTAGTGGTCCGCGACCACCTGTGCCTGCTCGATCTCGGTCAGGTTCTCGCCGAGCCTGGTGTACAGCGTCCCGATGCCCAGAACGTGGAGCTCGAATGCCGCGCCGAGCGCGTCATCGATCTCCTCGCCGGGCATGAACCGTCCGACCGCGCGGCGCATGAACGGGAGCCTGGGCAGCCGCTCGCGCATCCAGGCGTTCCGAGCGAACCACAGCAGGATCCTGCGGAGCACCCGGTTCACAGGCGTTCGAAGCGCTCCACCGGCAGCACGAACACCGTGGCGCCGCCCACCTCCACCTCGAGCGGATAGGGCATGAAGAACTCGCCCGGTTCCATGATCGGCGGCATCGGGTTCACGATCTGCGTCCGGGCGTGGCAGCTCTCGCGCACGATCGCGAGGACCTCCTCGACCTGCGGCTCCTCCACGCCCACCATGACCGTCGCGTTCGACTGCTTGAGGAACCCGCCGGACGAGTGAAGCCGCGTGGCGCGGTACTCGCGCTCGAGCAGGGCGTCCACGAGGGCGCCGGCATCTTCGTTGTGGACGATGGCGACGACGAGCTTCATCGACGCGAGGATAGCCCACCCGGAGACGCTCGATGGCGCCGGGACGGCGGGCGGGCACGTTCGGCGCGGTCGCGCGCACGTGCGACGGCTCCGCGCCCGATCGGCGGGTGTACGATGCCGACTCGCCTCGATCGGGCGCGAGGGCGCCGCCCAGGGACCCGGAGCCCGCCCCGATCCGGCAGCACGCGGAGGCACACGTGTCGGACTCCATCGGCGCCGGCGACGGCCCGCTCACCGTTCTCTCGGCTGGCGCCGCGGCCCTCGCGCGCGCCGGCGACCTGGACACTGCGCTGTCGGTCATCGCGGAAGCCGGTTCGGCTGCCGTGCACGCCGCAACCGCTGCCGTGTTCACCCTGGACACGGACGGCGGCGGTCTCGAGCTGCTGCTGACGCTGGGCATGCCGGACGAAAGCGTCGACGGCTTTGCCGCGGACGTGTCGGGCAATCCGGACCATCCGATCCACCGCGCGGCGGTCGACCGGAGCGGTTCGCTCGGACGGACGAGCGAGACGGCGGGTGGGGACACGATGACGATCGTCGACCTGCCGCTGGTCGTCGCAAGCGGGGGCGTCGAGGAAGGGATGGGCGTGCTGAGCTTCGGCTGGCCCGGGGCCCACGAGGTGGGAACGTCCGAGGAGAAGCTCCTGGTCGCGATCGCAGACCTCGCGGCGTCGGCGATCTCGGCGTTCCGGACGGCCTCGCTCGCCGCCGAACGCGCCGAATGGTTCGAACGCGTCGCGCACACGGATGCCCTCACCGGGCTGTCCAACGCCCGGACGCTGACCCGGATCCTGGAGCTCGAGGTGGCGCGCGCACAGCGCCAGGGCAGCGAGGTCTCGGTTGCGGTGTTCGACGTCGATGGGTTCACGAAGCTCAACACGTCGGCGGGGTCGCGTGCAGGCGACCAGGTCCTGCGCCAGGTCGCCGCGGTGCTTGCCGAGAACGTCCGGCTGGTCGATACCATCGCCCGCACGGGTGGCGACGAGTTCGTGCTCGTGGCGCCGGGCTCGGCCGGGGTGACTGTCGCGCACCGGGTTCTCGATGGGATCGCCTCGCTGGAGGCCGTGGAGGACCTCCCGGTGACCGTGTCGGCCGGTGTCGCCAGGTTCCCCCAGGATGGCGGCGATGCCGAGGCGCTGATCGGCGCCGCACGTGCGGCGCTCGCGACCGCCTCCGGCGCGGCGTCGATCTCGGAGGCGGCGGGCAGCATCGGCTCGTAGGCAGCATCGGCTCGTAGCCGGCGCGCGCATCGGCGCGGATCCCGCGCGCGCCGCGCGGACGGCGGCTCCCGAAACGTCAGCCGGCGTCGGTCTCGACGCTGCGCAGAGCTGCCGCCAGGCACGGGAGCCGGCCGGCGATCCTGCGCACGGCCGCCACGGCTCCGGCGAGCACCGCGGCCTCGTCGCCCGTCGCATCGACGATCGCGTAGCGCCCGGGCTCAGCCGCCGCGAACCCGAGAAACGCCGCTCGCACCCGCTTGTGATACGCCAGGTCCTGGAAGGCCTCGAAGCGCGTCACCTCGACCGCCTTGCGGCCCAGGCCAACCTCGACGGGAATGTCGAGCAGGATCGTGAGATCCGGCACCAGGCCTCCGGTCGCGAGCCGTTGCACGGCCACGAGCTCGGCCATCGGAACCCCGGATCCGCGTCCCTGGTACGCGAGGGACGAGTCGGCGTACCGATCGCACACCACGACGGCACCCCGATCGAGCGCTGGGCCGATCACCTCGGTGACGTGCTGGGCCCGCGCGGCGGCGAACAGGAGCGCATCCGCAAGCCCCGTCCGATCGATCCGGGGCTCGGTATCGAGCACCAGGCGCCGGATCTGCTCGCCCAGCGGCGTCGACCCCGGCTCGCGGGTGGTGACGACCTCGCAGCCGCCGGCACGGAGCACCGTCGCGAGCCGTGGCATGAGGCTGGACTTCCCCGATCCGTCCGGACCCTCGAGGGTGATGAACAGGCCTCGGTCGACGGGCGCGGCAGGCGTATCCACGAGCACGAGTGTACGGGGATCGGCCGGCCGGCACCGACCCTGCCTCCGGACGCCCGCTACGCCGAATGCCCTAGCGGCGCGCCACCGGTGGACCCGGTACCCTCGGCGTGATGCGTGATCTGACCGGCCGTGCCCTCGACACGGCGACCGCCCTGGGCGCGACCTACGCTGACGTGCGCGTCGTGCGACGGATCGAGGAGTCGATCACCATCAAGTCGGCTCGGGTCGAAGGCGTGTCGTCGGGCGAGACCGAGGGTTTCGGCATTCGGGTCCTGGTCAACGGGGCGTGGGGATTTGCCGCGAGCCATCACCTGAGCACCGGCGAGGCAGACCGGGTCGCGGCGGACGCGGTCCGGATCGCGAGAGCCAGCGCGACCGCCATCCGGAACCCGGTCCGGCTTGACGATCGCCCGCCGGCGAACGGCAGCTTCGAGTCCCCGGTGGTCGAGGACCCGTTTGCCGTTCCGCTCGATCAGAAGGTCGAGCTCCTGCTCGCCGCGGACAGGGCCATGAACGGCGTCAAGGGCATCACCTTCACCGAGTCCATGTACGCCGCCCAGCGCGAGTCGAAGACGTTCGCCGCATCCGATGGCAGCTACACGGAGCAGGTCATCACCCACATCGGCAGCGGCCTCGAGGCCAACGCCATCGCGGACGACGAGCACCAGCGCCGCAGCTACCCGGACAATGGCGGCCTGTGGGCGTCCGCGGGCTACGAGTTCGTCCGGGCGATGGACCTCGAGGCGAACGCCGAGCGAACCGCCGCCGAGGCGGTCGAGCTGCTGAGCGCGCCGCCGCTACCCGCCGGCACGCGCACGATCCTGCTCCATCCCAGCCAGCTGTACATGCAGGTCCACGAGAGCTGCGGCCACCCGACCGAGCTCGACCGGGCGTTCGGCACCGAGGCCAGCTACGCCGGCACGAGCTTCCTGACTCCGGACCTTCTCGACGGCTTCCGCTACGGCTCCGATCTGTGCGACATCGTCGCCGACGCCACGGTCCCCGGCGGCCTGGGCAGCTTCGGGTGGGACGACGAGGGTGTCGTCGCCCAGCAGGTACCGCTGATCAGGGAAGGGATGTTCGTCGGCTATCTCAGCTCCCGCGAGACGGCACCACGGATCGGACGCCAGTCCGGTGGTGCGATGCGCGCCGACGGCTGGAACCGGATCCCGCTGATCCGGATGACGAACGTCAACCTGCTGCCCAGGCCCGGCATGAGCTTCGACGACATCATCGCGGACACCGACGACGGGATCATGTTCGAGACCAACCGCAGCTGGTCGATCGACGACCGCCGGCTCAACTTCCAGTTCGGCACCGAGATCTGCCGGGAGATCAAGGGCGGCAAGCCGGGCCGGCTGTACCGCAACGGCACGTACACCGGGATCACCTACGAGCTGTGGCGATCGATGGACGCCGTGGGCGACGCAAGCTCGTGGCGGATGTGGGCCACCCCGAACTGCGGCAAGGGCGAGCCGCCGCAGACCGGTCACGTCGGCCACGGCGTCTCCGGCGCACGGTTCCGTAACGTGCGGGTCGGGGTCATGGGATGAGCGACAGGCACGGGATCGGCGGCGATCCGGCCGAGGCGCTGCGGCTCGCGGAGCTCGTCGTCGACATGTCCTCGAAGGCCGGCGCGACCGAGGCCGAGGCGCTCGTCGCGTCGGGCGAATCCGCGCTCACCCGATTTGCCAATTCGGAGATCCACCAGAACGTCAGCAGCGACGAGGTGCTGGTCAACCTGCGCTTCGTGAGCGGCCGTCGGGTGGGGGTGGCATCGACGGGACGGACGGACGCCGAGGGGCTGCGCGCCCTGGTCGAGCGGGCGACGGCCATCGCAGCCAACGTCGCGGAGCTTGACGATTGGGCCGGGCTGCCCGACGGCGGGAGCGTGGCACCGCTCGCGATCGCCTGGTCGGACGGCACGGCGGGCGCCACGCCGGAGCTTCGCGCCGATGGAGCCCGGGCCGTCATCGCGGCAGCGGACGAGGCCGGCGTCACGGCCTACGGATCGTTCTCGACCGACGTCGAGGCGATCGCGGTCGCCAACTCGCACGGGATCCGCGCCGCGGAGCGCCGGACCAGCTCGCAGCTGCTGACGGTGACGATGGGGCCTGACAACGGCACCGGATACGCGGAGCAGTGCTCGGTCGACGCGACGGTGATCGATGCTGCCGCGATCGGGCGCGAGGCCGCCGAGCGCGCGAAGGCGAGCACCAACCCCGTGGCGCTGGACCCCGGCGACTATCCGGTGGTCCTCCACCACTACGCGGTCGTCGACCTGCTGGACATGATCGGCTACCTGGGGCTCTCGGCCCTCGCCGTCCAGGAGGACCGGTCGTTCTTCGAGGCGGGCAGGCAGGTCGCGTCGAAGCTGGTGACCATCGCGGACGACGGCCGGGACCCCGCCGGCCTGCCGGCGGGCTTCGATGCCGAGGGCGTGCCCAAGCAGCGACTCGCGCTGCTCGATGCGGGCGCCTGCCGCGACCTGGCCTTCGACCAGCAGACCGCGGCGCGTGCCGGCCGGTCGTCGACGGGTCATGGGATGCCGGCGCCGAACCCGTACGGCCCGTTCCCCACCAACATGGTCATGGCCGCGGGTGACGCCACGGATGACGACCTCGTGGGCGGGCTCGAGCGGGGCCTGCTGGTGACCCGGTTCCACTACACCAACCCGGTGTACCCCAAGCGCGTCGTGATCACGGGCATGACGCGGGACGGGACATTCCTGGTCGAGGACGGCAAGGTCGTCGGCGCCGTCCGCAACCTGCGGTACACGATGTCGTACCTCGACGCGCTGGCCAACGTGGAGGCCGTGGGACGCGAGCGCCGGTGCCTGCGCGGCTTCCTGGGCGGGAGTGTCGTGCCCTCGCTCCGGCTGTCGTCGTTCTCGTTCACCGGCGCCACGGCCGAGGGCTAGGTCGCCGGATGGGCATCGGAGATGCACGCGCCTCGGATCTCACGATCTTCATCGACACCGACGCCTCGATCACCGTCGACGTCGGCTCGCGGTTCGTGGCGGTGGGAACCGAGGACCTTGAGCGAATCCTGGATCGCCTCGCCGCGGACGGCGGAACGCTCCGGCTCCTCGGTGCGCCCGATCGTGCGGACGACGGGGACGAGCCGCCGGATCGCGAGAGCGACCCCGCCGCGGGTGCCGCGTCACACGTGCTGGCGCTCGCCCACGCGCGCGGGTTGGAGGTCATCCGCAATGACCGCTGAGCCGCGCCGCGGTCACGGCTGAGATGCCGGCCGAAGGCAGCATCCGCTCGCGCCTCGCCCGGCGCTTCGATCCCATCGAGCTGCGGGCGATCAAGCGGCTGTGGATCCGGCACTCGATCGCCGAGGACGCCCGGGACATCGACGGGCTGATCGCGACGCTGGCACCGGACTGCGTCTACGAGATGGTGCCCACCGGCCAACGCTGGGAGGGGCACGACGGCGCGCGCGCGTTCTACACCGAGCTGTTCGCCGCGTTCCCGGACAACCGGTTCGGGCTGACCGACATCGTGGTCGGACCGCAGGGCGTGTTCGAGGCGGCGCAGCTGACGGGCACCAACCTCGGGCCATGGGCCGGGGTGCCAGCCTCCGGGCTGCCGGTCAGCCTGGGCGTGTTGATCCTGTTTCCGTGGGATCCCGCCACGGGTCGGTTCCGCGGGGAGCGGATCTGGTTCGATCGAGGATCGCTGAGCACGTAGCTCCCGGGGCAGTGTCGATCGTCCCTACCAGGCGACGAGCTTCCAGATCTCCGGCTCCAGCTCTCCAGGGTTCCCGCCGACCTCGGCGAAGATCGCGACCGCGCGCTTGAGGTGGGCCATCGACTCGTCGATCCGGCCCACCGCGTGCAGCTGGTCGGCGAGGCTGTTCTCGACGGCTGCCTCGAGGTGGCGCTCGCCTGTCCGCCGGCATTCGTCGAGGGCGGCCTCGAGCAGTGAGATTGCGGTTACCCGGTCACCGGCAGCTGCCTCGACGAGGGCGAGCGCGTTGCGGGCCGCGATCGCCGCCCCTGCATCGGGATCGGTGGCCGCCAGGGCGAGGCTCTGCTCCAGGGACGCGCGTGCCGCGTCCAGATCACCGGTCTCGCGCGCGATCAGCCCCAGGATCCGATGCGCCGCACCGGCGCCCGGATCATCCCCGGCCGCCGCTGCGAGACCGAGCGCGCGAGAGGCCGCGAGGTGGGCGAGGTCGAGCTCGCCCGCGCGGTGCGCCACCACCGCACGTTCGGCCAGCGCCCGGACCAGGATCCGGGAGCCGGCGGCCGTCTCCCCGAGCTCGAGCGTCGAGATCGCCGCGTCAAGGTGACTGGCCGCGGTTGCGAGGTCGCCCCTGCGGGCGTGCACCCTCCCGAGCCGGAGCTCGACCACCGGGAGCTGGTCGTCCGCGGTCGCCGCGGCGGCGGCCTCGAGCGCCGCGATGGCACCGGTGTAGTCGCCCAGGGCGGTCCGAACCTCGCCCAGCAGGAGCTGGATCGCGGCCACGTCCGGATGCCCCAGCGCGATCGCGGTCTCGAGATGCGCAGCCGCCTCGCGATTCGCGAACAGGGCCCGGGCGCGAACCCCGGCCTGGCGGAAGGCCTCCGCCGCCTCCGCCTCCCGACCCGCCGCTCGTTCGTGGATCGCCACCTGGACCAGTCGAGCGGGGTCGTCGCGGCCGGAGATCTCGACCCTGAGAAGCTCGGCGGTCCGGCGATGGAGCAGCCGTCGGCGGGCGAGGCTGGTCGCCTCGTAGGCGGCGTCGCGGAGCTTGGCGTGCGCGAAGTCGAAAGCGACCTCCGGCGCCGCCGGAACGTCGCGGACGATGCCGCGCCGAACCAGCTCCTCGAGCGCCGTCACGGTCTCGTCCTCGGAGCGTCCGCTCGTCCCCCGCACGAGGGGCAGGTCGAACGAGCGGCCGATGACGGCGGCCGCCGACAGCACCTGTCCGGCCGTCTCGCTCACCGACGCCAGCCGCTCCCGGAGGAGGGTGCGGACGCTCCGCGCCGGTCCCTCGATCAAGCCGGTCCCCGTCGCAAGCGCCTCGACCACGTACAGGGGCAGGCCCTCGCTCTCCTCGAGCAGCGTGTCGACGGCCATCGGGGACTGCCCGACGACGGATGCCGCCGCCACGAGCTGCTCGACGTCCTCGCGTCCGAGCCGGCGTAGTGCGACGGCCGTCGTGTCCGGGAGGGCCTCGATCGTGTCCACGAAGATGGAGCCAAGCTCGTCGAGATCCTCGGGTCGCCAGGTGAGGAGGAGCAGGACCGGGCGACCCGTCAGCCGGCGACCGAGCCAGACCAGCGCCTCCCGCGATGCATCGTCCGCCCACTGGAGGTCCTCCACCGTGATGAGTCCCGGCACCGGTCCGGCCACGAGCACACTCAGGGTGTTCGCGACGGCTTCCAGGAGGCGAACCCGTGCTGCCGATCCGTCGTCGTTCCCGGCGCGGACCTCCCGGACCGGCCGGCGACGCGACAGACCGGGGGGCATGGGGACGAGGCGCTCCAGCTCCGCGAGGGTGGCGTGCGGCAGGTGCTGGAGGCGATCGACGGCGTCCGGACGAGCGAACCCGACGCGCAGCAGCTCCACGACGAGCCCGTAGGCGATGCCGGCCTCCGACGCGAACGACCGCGCGACGAGCGCCGTGCCGCCCGCGGCATGCACGCTGTCGCGGATGCTCTCGGCGAGCCGCGACTTCCCGATTCCCGCTTCACCGGTGACGTAGGCGACCCGCCCGTCGATCCCCGCGTCCCGGCACGCATCCAGGAGGGAACGCAGGTCGCGGTCGCGCCCGACCAGCGGCAGCCGGGCGAGGGCGGGCGGTTTGCCGTCGACCGTTCCGCTCGCCGCAGCCTCGACAGAAACCCGGTCGTCCGGCGATGTCGAGGCCGCAGCTCGATCGTCGCGGACCGCCTCGTACAGCTCGGTCGTCTCGGCCAACGGCACGACGCCGAGCTCCCGCTCCAGCACGGCGACACACGAGCGGTACTGGCGGATCGCGCCCGCCCGGTCGCCCGAGCGCGCAAGGAGCCGCATCAGGCGCCGCTGCGCAGGCTCGTCGAGCGGATCGAGATCCACGCGGCGCGCTGCGGCGGCGACGGCGGCGGGGATATCCCCTTCCGCTTCCGCGGTCACTGCGAGCCGGTCGAGCACGCCGGCAACGGCTCGATCCGCCGCGACCGCTCGGGTCGCCCGCCAGTCATCGAACTCCGGGCTGTCACGCAACGAGAACCCGGCCAGGAACGGACCCCTGGCGGCCGCGGCCGCGTCCCGCAACGCGCGCCCGGACGCGTCGAGGCCTGCGGCCTCCACGGCCACCAGGTCGACCCATGTGCCGGTCGTGTCGAAGGTGACCGTGGACCGGTCGACCCGAATCCAACGGTCCCCGAGCGCCGCCCGGAGCACGGACAGCGTCCGCCGCAGCGCGCCGCGCGCCGATTCGTCGTCCGACTCGGGCCACAGGAGGGCAGCCAGCTCCTCGCGAGCGAACGGCCGGCCCTCGATGGCGAGGAGGGCGAGGATCGCCGAGGCCTTGCGCGTGTCCACGGCGATCGGCTCGCCGTCCACGCGAACGTCGAGCGGCCCGAGCACGCGGATCTCGAGACCGGAGGCCCGGGCGGCAGGCGGGACGGGCGAGGCAGACGCAGGCACCGGATGGGACATTTCGCGTAACGGTAACGCGTTGGCGCAGGATCTCGTAACGTTCTCCGAACGGCAGCGTCCCACCATCCGAGGCCATGACCGCGTCCAGAGTCGCGCACCAAGCACCCCGCCTGGCCCCCGCACGCTCGACAGCGCGGCGGCTCGCCCACCTGCTCAGCGGGCTGGCACTGGCACTCGACGTGCTGGCCGTGCTGCTGCTCGTGCCGCAGGCCGGCACCGGGGTGTTCGAGCGACTCGACGGCAACACGCTGGGCGGCTACGTGCTCGGAGCTACGTTCCCCGTGGTCGGGTGGCTGATCGCGACCCGCAGACCTGGCAACGCGATCGGCTGGGTGTTCATTGTGATCGGCCTGTCGCAGGCGCTCGACACGTTCGCCGGGCAGTACGGCGTGGTCGGTCTCGTCACGACGCCCGGATCCCTGCCGGCAGCCGACCTGCTTGCGTGGGTCGCGGTCTGGGCCTGGGCGCCGGGCTTCACGCTCCTCCTCACGTACTCCGTGCTCCTTTTCCCGGACGGCCACCTGCCGTCGTCCCGGTGGCGCCCGGTCGCGTGGCTGGCTGGATGTGCGCTCGTGCTGCTCGTCGTGCCGGTGGCGATCCTCGCGTGGGGCAGCTCGGGACGCGACCTGGTGGGGACGGGTCCCGTCGAATCGACAGACCCGGCGGTGACCATGATCCTGGGGTTGCAGTTCGTCGGCCTCATCCTGCTGATGATCAGTGGCCTGGGCTCGATCGCCAGCCTTGTCGTCCGCTTCCGGCGCTCGACGGGAGCCGAGCGCGCCCAGCTCAAATGGTTCGTGGCTGCCGGTGCCATCGAGGTCGTGAGCCTCAGTGCCTCGGCGTTCGTGACGCTGCCCGGGCTGCTGCTCAACGCGCTCCTGGCGGTGACGGTGGCGCCTCTGCTGCCCATCGCGGCCACGGTCGCGATCCTCCGCTACCACCTGTATGACATCGATCGCATCGTGAGCCGGACGGTCGCATGGGGCGCCGTCACGCTGGTCCTCGTCCTCGTGTTCGCCGGGGCCGTCGTCGGCCTCGACGACCTGCTCGCCGGGGTGACCCAGGGCCAGACCCTCGCGGTCGCGGCGTCGACGCTGTTGGCGTTCGCGCTGTTCCAGCCGATCCGGGGCCGGGTCCAGGCGGCGGTCGACCATCGGTTCGACCGCGCGCGGTACGACGGCCAGCGGATCGTCGATGCCTTCGCCGAGGGGCTGCGCGGGCAGGTGGACCTGGCCCAGATCAACGACGGCGTGCTGGCCGCCGTGACGGGCACCGTCCGGCCCCGCACCGGGGCGGTGTGGCTCCGGGAGCGCCGACGATGACGACGGCCACGGAGCGCAGGCGCAACGGCCAGGTGGAGGCCACGCTTGGCCGCGCCGCGACGGCCGGGCTGTGGGCGCTGATCCTGGTCCTCGCCGCAGGTGGTCTGGCCAACATCCTGCTGCCGCAGGGCGCGACGCAGAACAATGACGCCATTGCCTTCATCCTGTCTGCAGCGATCACGCTTCTGTTCGGTGGCATCGGCGCGCTCGTCGTCAGCCGGCAGCCGTCCAACGCAGTCGGCTGGCTGCTCTGGGTCATCGGCGCCCTCATCGGCCTGAGCATGGCCGCGACGGCGTATGCCATCTGGAGCCTGACCGCGTTCGATGCGCAGCTGCCCGGGAGCGTCATCGCCGGCTGGATCACCCAGTGGGCGTTCAGCCCGACGCTCGTCATCGCGCTCCTGTTCCTGCCGCTCCTCTTTCCCGATGGCCGGCTGCCGTCGCGGCGCTGGCGGTGGGCGCTCGCGTTCGCCGCCCTGACCACCGTCGCCGCCGGCCTGCCCGATATGCTCCAGCCCGGCCCGCTCGGACCGACAGGGATCCCGAACCCCACGGGCTGGTCGGGAGACCCGGCGCTGCTCGATGCGCTCCGGGCCTTCAACTCGATCAGCCCGATCCTCGCGTTCCCGGTCGTCGTCGCCTCCGCCGTCGTCCGCTACCGTCGCGGGACCCCGGTCGAGCGCCAGCAGCTCAAGTGGTTCGGCGCAACGGCCGTCCTCGCGGTGATCTCGCTGTCGGTGGCCGTGCTCGCCCCCGAGCCGTACGGGGTCCTGGGGTTCTTCGGCGCGATGATCGCCGTCGCCCTGCTGCCGGTCTCGATCGGGATCGCGATCCTCCGCTATCGCCTGTACGCGATCGACCGCCTGGTCAGCCGCTCCATCTCGTGGGCGATCGTCAGCCTCAGCCTCGCCGCCGTGTTCGCCGGTGCGGTGATCTCGCTGCAGGCGCTGCTGGCCGGCGTGACTCAGGGTCAGACCTTTGCCGTCGCGGCCTCGACGCTTGCCGCGTTTGCGCTGTTCCAGCCCCTCCGTCGGCGCGTCCAGGCAGCCGTGGACCGGCGGTTCGACCGGGCCAGGTACGACGGGCAGCGGCTCGTCGGCGCGTTTGCCGAGGACCTGCGAGGCGAGATCGACCTCGCCGAGATCCGTGACGAGATGCTCGCGACGGTGGCGACGGCCGTTCGCCCCGGGCACGGAGCGGTCTGGCTCCGAGGCGACCGGGCATGACCGGTCTCGTGCGCCGATGACGGCCGCGCGGCGCCGCGTGAGGCTGCAGGTCGCGGCCATCGTCGCCATGGCAACGGTCGCGCTCGTGTTCGTGGCTGTCGGCGTGCCGCTGGGTGTCGAGACCCTGGACCGGTACGGTCCTGCCGGCCCCGTGTTCCTCCTGATCTTCCCCGCGATCGTCCTGTCGCTGACGTTCGTGGGCGGCTTCGTGGCATTTCGCGTCGGCAACCCGGTGGGCTGGCTGCTCGAGCTGTCCGGGCTGGCGTCCGCGATCGGGATCTTCGGCGGCACGTACGTGAACTACGACCACGACCTGCAGGCGGGGTTCCCCTTCGTGGTGCCGATCGCCTGGCTGTCGAGCTGGATGTTCCTGCCCGCGATCGGGATGCTCCTCGTGTACCTCCCCCTGCTGTTCCCGACCGGTCGCTTCCTGGGGCCGCGCTGGCGCGCCTTCGGCATGGTTGGCCTGCTCGGCCTCGCCGGGAGCGTTGCGGCAGGGCTCATGCCCGGCCCGCTGTCGAGCGCACCCTGGATTGCGAACCCGCTCGGCGTCCCTGGCGCCACCGACGTCCTCGCCGGGATCACCACCATCTCCAACCTCGCCACTCCGGTCTTCTTCGGCGGTGCGGTGATCAGCGTGTTCGTGCGCTATCGGCGGGCGGGAATCGTCGAGCGTCATCAGCTCAAGTGGTTCGGCCTCGTGGCCGGGGTCGCGGTGGTGACGTTCATCATCTCGATCCCCAACAACGGGCCGGTCTCGGACGCCGCATGGGCGCTGGGACTCGCGATGCTGCCGCTGCTGCCGATCGCCATCGGGATCGCGATCCTCCGCTACCGCCTGTGGGACATCGACCGGATCATCAGCCGCACGCTTGGCTGGGGCGTCGTGACCGCCGTGCTGGTGACGGTGTTCGCCCTGGTGGTGGTCGCCTTCGAGGACGCCCTGGCGGGCATCACGCAGGGCCAGACGCTCGCCGTGGCCGGCTCCACGCTGCTCGCCGCATCGCTGTTCCAGCCGCTCCGGAGACGGGTCCAGGCGGCGGTCGACCGCCGATTCGATCGGGCCCGGTACGACGCCGAGCACACCATCCAGGGCATGGGCTCCCGGCTCCGGGACGGGATGGACGAGCCGCGGGTCCGGGCGGCCATCCTCGCCACGGCGACCGAGGCGGTGCGGCCCGCAAGCGCGGCCGTCTGGCTCCGGCAGCGGGCCCGGTGACCATCCCGGCCGCGCCGCGGCTCCGTAACGTCCCGAATTCCCTCATAGCCGAGGTTTCGTAACGATGTCCGGACGCCCACCCACGAGGATCCGCCCATGAGCGTACTCACCGGCACATTCCGCCGCCTCAAGGGCCGCCAGTCCGCCGGCGCGGAGGCCGCGCCCGCGACGATCCCGACGGCCGCGGCAGAGGTCGAGCAACCCGGCGTCGCGATCGACATCCCGGAGACCGACCCGCTGTTCGCCTATCTCCAGTCGGCTCCCGGGCCCGTGGACCTCTCCCGCCTCGAGCTCGCCTCGGCGGCCCTGACCCAGCTCCGCGAGGCCGGCGTGGCCCTGGTGGTTCCCCTCGTGACCCAGGGCGAGCTGATCGGTACGTTGAACCTCGGCCCCCGCCTGTCCGAGCAGGACTACTCGTCGGACGATCGCCGCCTCCTGGCCACGCTCGCCGCACAGGCCGCGCCGGCGATCCGCGTCGCGCAGCTCGTCCGCGAGCAGGCAGTGGAGGCCGCCGAGCGTGAGCGCTACCAGCAGGAGCTCAAGGTCGCACAGCTGATCCAGCAGCAGTTCCTGCCACGCGAGCTGCCCAGGCTGCCCGAGTGGCAGATCGCCGCGTACTACGGCCCGGCGCGCGTGGTGGGCGGCGACTTCTACGACTTCATCGACCTCGGGGGTGGCCGGATCGGCGTCGTCGTGGGTGACGTGACCGACAAGGGCGTTCCGGCCGCGCTGGTCATGGCCCGCACGCACTCGATCCTGCGCGCCGAGGCGCCGCGGCTGATCGAGCCCGGCAAGGTGCTCGCGCGCGCCAACGAGCTGCTGGTGCCCGAGATGCCGGCCCGCATGTTCGTGACCTGCCTGTACGGCGTCCTGGAGCCGGCAACCGGCCGTTTCGTGTTTGCCAACGCCGGGCACAACCTGCCCTACGTGCGGACGCCGCACGGCGTCATCGAGCTTCGGGCGACCGGCCTGCCGCTCGGGCTCATGCCGGGCATCGAGTACGAGGAGACCGAGGGCTCGGTGGGCCAGGGCGACGCGATGCTGCTCTACTCGGACGGCGTCGTGGAGCAGCACGGACCGGGCCGCGAGATGTACGGCTTCCCCCGCCTGCGCACCGCCATGGAGGGCTCCGATGCCGGGAGCGAGCTGCTGGACCGGTTGCTCGAGGAGCTGAACGCGTTCCAGGGCACAGAGGTCGAGCAGGAGGACGACATCACGCTCGTCACCCTCCGGCGATCGACCGGCGTGACCGAGGGTGCCTGGTCCGAGGATCGTCCCGAGGTCGCGCTCACGCGCGACGACGAACCCGCCGAGACCCTCGCGGCCGAGCCACTGCTTGTGTTCACGATCGAGGGCGCCATCGGCAACGAGCGGGCGGCGATGCAGCGCGTTGCCGAGATCGTCGAGCCGTTGGGGCTGGAGCCCGCGCGGCTGGAGCGCCTCAAGACCGCCGTCGCCGAGACAGTGATGAACGCGATCGAGTACGGCTCCCAGGGCGACCCGGAGGTGCCGGTCGACGTCCGGGTGGACGCCGACGACGCGACGATCCGCGTCCGCGTCACGGACCGGGCCCTGTCCGGACCGGTGCCCGATGTCGAGATGCCGGACCTCGACGCCAAGCTCGACGGCCGCCAGAAGCCGCGGGGCTGGGGCCTGTTCCTGATCCGCCACATGGTCGACGGCATGGATGTGCACGTCGCCGATGGCCTGCAGACCGTCACCCTCACCCTCGCCCGGGACGGGCGCTGACCGATGGAGGCAGCCATGAACGAGCAACGGCTCGACATCGAGGTCGTCAGCTTGACCGCCGGCGAGGCTCGGCTGGCGATGCGCGGCGACGTGGACATCGCGGCTGACCAGGCGCTCGCCACCGCCTACGCGACGGCGGCGGCCGCTGGCGCCACGCGCGTGGTCCTCGACTTCACGAGCGTCGACTACATCAACTCGACCGGCATCGCGCTGATCGTCCGGCTGCTCGCCGAGGCCCGCCGCGATCACCGCGAGGTCATCGCCGAGGGGCTCACCGACCACTACCGGGAGATCTTCCGGATCACCCGGCTGTCCGACTACCTCACGATCGCCGATGACATGTCGGCGGCCAGCGTCCCAGAGGAGGGCAATCGATGACCGATACGACCGTCGACGTCAGCCACCACGGCGATGCCGCGATCCTCCACGTGCACGGCGAGATCACCGGGGGCAGCGAGCCCGCACTGATGGACGCCTATGGCCTGGCCGGCGACGCGCGCGCCATCGTGCTCGACTTCGGCGATCTCGAGTACATGAACAGCGGTGGGATCGGGCTGCTGGTGACGCTCCTCGTGCGCACGCAGCGGGCCGGCCAGAAGCTGCTGGCCGTCGGCCTGACGGAGCACTACCACCAGATCCTCGCGCTCACCCGCCTCGACGAGGCGATCTCCATCCACGACGACGAGTCGGCGGCGCTGGCCGCAGCCGGCACGGCCTGAAACGGAGCGTTCCGATGACCACCGAGCCTCGCACCCCCCGCGACAAGGAATCCTGGGCCCGCCCCGTGGACCGGCTGTCCACGACCGCCAAGACCGGCGGCATGGACACCGTGACCGGCAAGCGCGTCTCCGGCCCCATCCAGGGCTTTGGCCAGATGTGGCAGAAGACGTTCAAGGTCCGCCTGAGCGGCGTCGATCTCGACCCCGAGGCCGTGGTCGCGCACTGGAAGGCCGGCTTCCCCACCTTCTGGCCCAAGGGCGCGGCGTTCTACGCCCCCCTGGCGGGGATCGCCCCGGGCGAGGTCGCCCTTCTCGAGGTCGCACCGGTCCCGGGCTCACCGGTCAAGATGTCGACCGGGGTCATGGTCATCTACGCTGACCGCGAGTCATTCACGTTCATGACGCCCGAGGGTCACGCGCTGTCCGCATGGATCACCTTCTCCGCCTTCCGCGATGGCGCTACCACGGTTGCCCAGGCACAGGCGCTGGAGCGGACGAGCGATCCGTTCATCGAGCTCAGCTACATCTTCGGCGCCAACCGCGCGAACGACCGGTTCTGGGAGAAGACGCTCGAGAACCTCGCCGCATCCCTGGGTGTCGGCGCGCCGGTCATCGAGGCCGAGAAGATCTGCGTGGACAGGCGCCGCCAGTGGCGGTACGTGCGCAACCTTCGCCACAGCGCGGCCGTGAACATGGCCGTGGGCACGGTCACCGCGCCGGTCCGCTGGGTGCGGCGTCGCCGGGTCGCGAGCTGATCGCAACGCGTCCCTCCCGGAGCCCGCGGTGACGCCCCGGCGTCGCCGCGGCGACGGGCTGGATGCCATCGTCGTCGGCGCAGGTCCTAACGGCCTTGCCGCAGCCATCGAGCTCGCACGTGCCGGGCGATCGGTCCGGATCTACGAGGCCGCCGGGGAGGTGGGTGGCGGGTCGCGATCAGCGGAGCTGACCCTGCCGGGGTTCGTCCACGACGTGTGCTCGGCGGTCCATCCGCTGGGCGTGGCATCACCCTTCTTCGCGTCGCTCGACCTGGCCCGCTACGGGCTGGAATGGGTTCAACCGGAGGCACCGCTCGCGCACGCCCTGGCTCCCGGCCGGAGCGTCATCCTGGAACGCGACCTGGAGGTCATGCGCGAGGCGCTCGGCCGGGATGGCGATGCCTGGGCCCGGCTGTTCGGGCCGCTCGTCCGCGAGTGGGAGCGGCTCGCGCCGGCGCTGCTCGGGCCCGTCGTCCGGCCGCCTCGCCACCCGCTGCTCCTGGCGCGGTTCGGCCTGCCCGCGGTCCTGCCCGCCACCTCGCTGGCGAGGATCGCATTCCGCGAGCCGGCCGCCCGGGCGCTGTTCGCGGGCATGGCCGGCCACTCGATGCTCCGCCTCGGCCGCCCGCTCTCCGCGTCGTTCGGGCTGGTGCTGGGGATGCTCGCCCACGCGGTCGGCTGGCCGGTGGCGCGCGGCGGGAGCGGCCGGATCGCCGCCGCGCTCGAGGCCGAGGCTCGCGCGCTGGGCGTCGAGATCGTCACCGGGCATCGGGTCGACGCCCTTGGCGCACTGCCGGCGGCGCGGGCCGTGGTCCTGGACCTGACGCCACGCCAGGTCGTCGCGCTTGCCGGAGACCGGCTGCCGACCCGGTACCGGGGCCAGCTGGAGCGGTACCGCTACGGACCGGGGGTGTTCAAGATGGACTGGGCGCTGGACGGCCCGATCCCGTGGGCCGATCCGGCGACGGCGCGAGCGGGCACCGTGCACCTGGGTGGGACGCTGGCCGAGGTCGCGGCCTCCGAGGACGCCGTCGGTCGCGGACACCCGGCCGATCGCCCGCTCGTCCTCGTTGTCCAGCCGACCATCGCGGACCCGTCGCGCGCTCCGGAGGGCAAGCACGTCGCGTGGGCCTACTGCCACGTGCCCAACGGCTCGTCCGTGGACATGACAGCCGCCATCGAGAGCCAGGTCGAGCGCTTCGCGCCCGGGTTCCGCGACCTCGTGCTCGCCCGGAGCGTGAGGGACGCGGCGGCCATGGAGGCGTACGACGCGAACTACATCGGCGGTGACATCAACGGCGGGATCCAGGACATCCGCCAGCTGCTGTTCCGGCCGGTCCTCCGCTGGAACCCGTACACCACGCCGGATCCGGGCCTGTTCCTGTGCTCGTCTTCGACACCGCCGGGCGGGGGGGTCCACGGGATGAGCGGCTGGCATGCGGCACGCGAGGTCATCCGCCGGACCTGACGACTCCCGGGGTCGCGGCACGGGCCGCGTTAGGGGGTGCCGCGGTGGCAGACTGCGCTGGTCCACGATGTCGACCCGCAGCCTCTCCCTGAACGAGGTCCGCATCCTCGGCCGCCAGGTCACAGCCGAGGCGATGGCGCGAGCGCTGCTCGCGATCGGTGCGGCCGTGTTCTTCTGGCTGCTCGGCCCCGGACAGGGCGACAACGACCCGTTCAACCCCCTCGCCGCCGCGCTGCTCCATGGTCGCCTCTCGATCCCGGACCCGATGCCCTGGCTCGAGAGCGTCCCGGCGCCCGATGGTGGCTGGTACGTCCCGCTCGCGCCGGGTCCCGCGATCGTCCTGCTCCCGGTCGTCGCGCTGGTCGGGCCGCACGTCGTGGACACGAGCCTGTTGTCGGCGATCTCGGCCGCCGTGGCGGTCTGGCTGGCGTGGGGCCTGGTCCGGCAGATCGGCGGGACCGCGCGGCAGGCGGCCTGGCTCACAATCGGGCTCGCGTTCGGGTCCGAGCTGACCTGGGTGGCGACCTCGGGCGGTCCGCACAACGTCGAGCACATGCTCGCGATGGCATGCCTGATGGGCAGCCTTCGCCTCGCGATCGCGGGTCGAAACCCTGCGGCGGCCGGGCTGCTGTGGGCATTCGCCGTCACCTGCCGCGTCCCGGTCGGGCTCGCGCTGCCGCTGTTCGCGTGGCTGTATCGACGGCAGATCGCGCGGTTCGTGCTGGCCGCAGCACCCATCGGAGCCCTGCTCGTGCTGTACAACACCGCCCGGTTCGGCAACCCGCTGGACTTCGGGCTGGCCCGGATCATGGGCGGCGACCCACCCACGTCGGTCCTTGACGAGCCCTGGTACGACCACGGGATCATCGCGATCGACTACCTGCCGCGGGGGCTGCACACGATGCTCCTCCGGACGTTCGACATCGTGTCCGACCCGCCGTGGTTCCGCCCCAACTGGACGGGCGCATCCGTGCTGCTCACGATGCCGGTGCTGGCATGGCTCCATCGGGCGCGGGCGAGGGTGCTCATCGTCCCGTGGCTGGTGGCGGGTCTCGTCCTCGTCCCGGACCTGCTCCACGGCGCTCCGGGCTTCGCGCAGTTCGGGTACCGGTTCATCTGCGACGTGCTGCCGATCCTGTGGTGGCTGCTGGCCTGGGTCGCGGTCAATCGCGGGCTGACGCTGGGCATGCGCGCGGCGATCGTGGCCGGGATCGCGGTCAACATGTACGCGCTGTGGACGGTGTGGGCGCTCGGCTTCGTGGGGTACTGACGGCCCGGGCGCGTCTCGGCCGTCGCGCCCCGACCAACCGCGACTCACCGGGCGCATCAAGGGCATGGCGCGGCTGGCGGATATCGAGCCTGAACGACGCAATTCGAGCCGAGCTCCCTGCCTGGACGCCGATTTGATGCGCCGCGTGAGTCGCGCGAGGGAGTGACCGGCGCAAGGGCGCGAACCCGGCGCGAGCGAACGAACCCGGCGCGAGGGCGCATCCCGCCCAGCCGTGACTCACCGGGCGCATCAAGCGCATGGCGCGGCTGGCGGATATCGAGCCTGAACGACGCAATTCGAGCCGAGCGCCATGCCTGGACGCCGATTTGATGCGCCGCGTGAGTCACGCGAGAACGCGCGGCGCTCCGGCGGGTGCCCGGTCGGGCGGAGTCCGCCGCTAGCGCCAGGTCGTCCGGGCAGCGTCCGGGTACAGGCGCACGCGGCGGTACGGCTCGCGCCCGCGTGACCGCGAGACGAGGTTCGCCCGCTCGGCCATCTGGTGCTGCAGCCGGCGGATATACGCGTTCTGGGGTGCCAGCTCGACTGGCTCCTGCTGCTTCACCACCATCCCGATCGCCTGCTCCGTCTCGCGCAGCGCGGCCTCGCGCGGGTCCACCTCGAGCGCGAAGATCGAGGTCAGCGATGCCTGCATCTGGACGATCGTGTTGGACTTGAGGACGTAGACCGGGATCGCCCGATCCTCCGCCTCGCGGATCGCCGGCGGCTTCTGGCGATACTCGCTGCGCAGGGTCATCGCGACGTCGGCCTCGTCGACATCGCGGGCCACGATCACGGGCAGCTGGAGATCGCGGATCGCCTGCTCCAGCCGCTTGCGGCTGATCCCGTGCGGGAACACGCGCAGGGTCGGCAGCGTGCCGCCCTCGACCTCGAGCGCACCGGCCCCGAAGGCCGCATCGTCGCCGAACGACGCGTCGTCGAACGACGCGTCGTCGTCATCGGCCTCGTCGGGCCCCGCCCCGGTCTCGCCGGGGACGAGCAGCGCGAGCTGGCGCTCTGCCTCTGCCTCCAGCTCCGCGGCGTTCACCGGCCGGGTGCCCTCGTCCTCGCGCAGGGCGTTGAGCGCGCGCGCCGCCTCGTCGCGCCACGCCTTCTGGCGCTGCAGCTCGCGGGCGTCGCGGGCGCGGATCTCGGCCGCCGCGGCCGCCTCGGCGCGTTCCAGCGGTCCCCGGTCGGCGATGTCCCCGGCGACGAACGGCGACCCGGGCTGCACCGCGAACCGCTCGCCGGGCAGGGTGCTTAGCGGCTCTGGTCGGTCGCCCTCCGGCGTGCGCGCACCACGATCGCTCCCGCGATCCGAGCCGCCGCGCGAGCTGCGCCAGCCCCCGGCCTGGCCGGGCCGGAACCCGGGCCGGGTCGGCAGCCGGTCCTCGCCGGCGTAGCCGCCGGTCCGGTAGGTCGACGTCCCACGCCAGCCGGGCTCGCGTCCCCAGGCGCCGGCGCCCGAGCCGGTGAGCCCGTTGAACCGGTCGCCGGAGCCGGAGTCCCGGGCGGACGGCTTGGGTCGCGCCTGCGAACGATGGACGCCCTCCTCGTCGCGCCACCGGAGCTCGGGCGTCACGAGGTCGCCGAGGAGCATCGAATCGACCGTCGCCGCGACATCCGCGTGAACCATCACCCGCTCCCGGTCCTGGATCTCCACGATGACGTCGAACGTCGGCGGCGCCTTCCGCTCCAGCACGCTCTTCTGCGTGCGACGCCGGCGCGCCTCCTCGTCACCCAGGGTCACGCTCTGGATTCCGCCGATCAGGTCCGACAGCGTCGGGTTGAGCATCAGGTTGTCGAGGTTGTTGCCGTGGGCGGTGCCGATCAGCTGAACGCCGCGCTCGGCGATCGTGCGCGCCGCCTGCGCCTCGAGCTCCGTGCCGATCTCGTCGATGACGATGACCTGGGGCATGTGGTTCTCGACGGCCTCGATCATCACCTCGTGCTGGAGGCTGGGCGTCCGGACCTGCATCCGGCGCGCCTTGCCGATCGCCGGGTGCGGGATGTCACCGTCGCCCGCGATCTCGTTCGAGGTGTCGACCACCACGACGCGCTTGCCCTGCTCGTCCGCGAGCACGCGGGCGGCTTCGCGCAGCATGGTCGTCTTGCCGATCCCGGGCCGGCCCATGATCAGGATCGACTTCCCGCTCTGGACGAAGTCGGAGATGATCTCGATCGTCCCGTACACGGCGCGCCCGATGCGGCAGGTGAGCCCGACGACCTTGCCGTTGCGGTTCCGGATGGCGCTGATCCGGTGCAGCGTGCGCTCGATGCCGGCGCGGTTGTCGTCGCCGAAGGTCCCGATGTGCTCGACGACGTACTGGATGTCGGCTTCCCCGATCTCGCGCTCGAGCAGCGCGACCTCGCTGTTGGGGTAGCGCGCCTCCGGCCGGCGGCCCAGGTCGAGCACGACCTCGATCAGCGTCTCGGGGTCGGGCAGGGCGTGGATGGCCGCGACGATCTCCGGCGGCAGTGCCGCGAGGAGCACGTCCAGGTCATCCATCGTCTCGCGCTGCCCATCCCGGGATCCCACGCTGCTCATACCTCCGTTCGGCCGCTAGCTGATGCCGGCCGGCACGAGCCGGGGCTCGGCGACACGGACAAGGGTCTCCTTCATCAGGAGCGTGACCGTCGCGATCATGTCGAAGCCTTCCTCCTCGAGCCGCCGGTCGAGTGGCAGCTCGTAGGTTCGCACAGGCGCCAGGATGCCCTGGTTGGCGCGGTGCTCGGCCTCGGACCGGGCCGCGATCACGCCCAGCGCATACCGGAGCAGCGGCACGACATCCGCGCCCGGCCGCGCCAGCAGCTTGAGGTAGTGCGGCTGGTCCTCCTTCGCGACGCCGACCTGGACGAACCCGTCGACCTGCGTCCCGTCCGCTCCGCCACCCGGAGCATCGATCACGAACGCGTCCACGTCCGCGAAGCGCAGGATCGGCGCGAGCGAGCTTCGGGGCACCCGCCACTCGCGTCCCTGGCGTTCCCAGTCGGCCAGCCGGAGCGCCTCGAGGCGCTGGATCGGCGCCGGCGTCACCGACGCGTACAGGCGGGCGAGCGGCAGGGCGTCGAGCGGCACCGCCGGTCGGATGCGCGAGGCGCGCGCCTCGTCGTCGGTCCAGGGGCTCGGCAGCGGCCGCTCGGGCGCCCGGTACAGGACGCGCTCGTCGCCGTAGCGCACGAACCCCGCCTGCATGAACAGCTCCACGTTGTCGTCCGCCTCCGCGCACGCGACATGGAACCGGACCGCACCCCGCTTCGCGCCGTCGCGCAGCAGGTGCTGCACGAGGCGGAACCGGACATCGCCCGCGTCCAGCCCGCCGACCGCGTCGAGCTCGACGACCGTCCACTCGTCGCGGTGGCTCTCCCGCTCCACGCGCAGGAGCCCGGCGATATGGCCGTCGCGATCGAACACGTACAGCACGTCGTGCGGGCGAAACGCCCCCAGCGGCAGCCGGAACAGGCTGAACATGCCGATCGGGGGGCCGGACACGGGCAGGCCCAGCGAGCGCGTCCCGTCGCCATCGGCCTGGGCGAGCCGTGACAGCTCGCCGAGCGCGGCGAGATCCGTCAGCCGCGCGGCGCGTACCTTGCCCGAGCTGCGTGCCATGTCGCCGTCACCCGGCCTGCGAGGTTCGACGGGTGGGATGGTGCCGTCGCCCCGCACCCTCGCCCGGTTCCGCGTGCTCGGCGGCCATCGTCGCCAGGAGCCGGTGGAACCGCGTCTCGCCGGCCAGCTCGGGGTGGAACGATGTCGCGATCACGTTGTGCTCCCGAACAGCGACGATCCGGCCGTCGTCGAGCCGGGCGATGACGTCCACGCCGGGTCCGACACGGTCGATGACGGGTGCCCGGATGAACACCCCGTGGACCCGCTGCGAGCCGAGCAGCGGCACGTCGAGCTCCGCCTCGAATGAGTCGAGCTGGCGGCCGAAGGCGTTGCGGCGGACGCTCACGTCGAGCAGCGGCAGCACGGCCGGCTCGCCCCCATCGATGTCGCGCGCCAGCATGATCATGCCGGCGCAGGTGCCGAACAGCGGCGCACCGCTCGCCGCGAGGTCGAGGATCGGCTGGCGCAGTCCCCAGCGGTCGATCAGCCGGCGCATCGTCGTGCTCTCCCCACCCGGGATGATCAGGCCGTCGATGTCGCGAACGTGGGCGGGCAGGCGCACCTCGACCGGCTCGACGCCGATCGCGCGCAGCACGGCGACATGCTCGGCGAACGCCCCCTGCAGGGCGAGCACCCCGATCCTCATCGGGTCACCGGGCGAACGAGCGTCACGGACATCGGCGCGCGCGCACCAGGCGCCACGACGGCGGCGCTCCTGCCTACCTTCGGCGCGAGGACTACCAACCGCGGACCGCGAGCCGCTCCTGCTCCGGAATGGCTTCCATGGCGAGCCCGCGCATCGGCGCTCCGAGGCCCTTCGAGACCTCGGCGATGATCTTGGCGTCCTGGTAATGGGTGGTCGCCTGGACGATGGCGTTGGCCATTCGCGCCGGATCCTCGCTCTTGAAGATCCCGGATCCCACGAACACGCCCTCCGCGCCCAGCTGCATGACCAGCGCGGCGTCCGACGGCGTGCTGATGCCGCCGGCGACGAAGTTGACGACCGGCAGCTTGCCCGCCGCGGCGACCTCCCGGACCAGCTCGTATGGCGCCTGGAGCTCCTTCGCGGCGACGAACAGCTCGTCCTCGCGCATGCCCTGGAGCCGGCGGATCCCGGCCAGCACGTCGCGCAGCTGCCGCACCGCCTCGACGATGTTGCCCGTCCCGGCCTCGCCCTTGGTGCGCATCATCGCCGCGCCCTCGTTGATCCGGCGCAGCGCCTCGCCGAGGTTCCGGCAGCCGCACACGAACGGCACCTTGAATGCGTGCTTGTCGATGTGGTTGGTCTCGTCGGCCGGCGTCAGGACCTCGGACTCGTCGATGTAGTCCACGCCGAGCGCCTCGAGCACCTGCGCCTCGACGAAGTGGCCGATCCGGGCCTTGGCCATGACCGGGATGGTGACCGCGTCCATGATCCCGACGATCATCTCGGGATCCGACATCCGGGCGACGCCACCGGCGGCGCGAATGTCGGCGGGACGCGCTCCAGCGCCATCACGGCGACGGCGCCGGCATCCTCGGCGATCTTGGCCTGCTCCGGGGTGACGACGTCCATGATGACGCCGCCCTTGAGCATCTGGGCGAGGCCCTTCCGTGTGGCCCAGGTGGAGGTTTCGGTCATGAGGGTCAGGCTCCGAGAGGACGCGTGAGTGGTCGGCCGGCCAGCTTGCCCCGGGGTCGTCGCCCGTTCGAGGTGGTTCGGCCCGACGTCACCGCCGGATTATCGCATGAGGACCGGGAATGCCCTAGCGAACCAGGGTACGGACGACGCCCGACATCAGCGTGGTCGCGCGGCGCGCGGACGTGGGCGACAGGCGGCTGAGCGCCTCGACCAGCCCCAGCACGTCGTCGTCCGGGAGCCCGTCGAGCAGCTTCACGAGGCGCATCACGGTGTCGTCGGGCACCTCGCCCAGCAGCCGCAACGCGCGCTCCAGCTCGGTGGGCTCGAGGCGCGACACGAGACCGACCGCGCGGTCGAACAGCCGGACGAACACGAGGAACGTCGACAGCCAGTCGCGGAGGCGGATGAGGTCCCGATCGCCGGGGTGCTGCATCAGGGCGACGCCCGCGTCTGCGAGCGTGGCCTCGAGGACCACGATGATCGGGTCTCCCTCGCGGACCTTGCGCTCTGCGACGACGCGGCCGAACCAGCGCCAGTGGTCACCGACGGCCATGTAGGCGGTGCCCGCCGGGCCGCGCCTGCCGACGCGGCGCAGCTCCGGGACGCGCTCCACGAGACCCCACGCCTCGGCCTCGGCGAGGGCCAGGCTCGCCGCGCGATGGCTCAGGTTGAGCGCCTCGCGCACCTCGCGCTCCGTCAGCGGTCCGCCGCGTGCCATCAGGTAGGCGTGGACGCGCGCGATCGCGGGCGCGACACCCCAGGCGGCTCCCATCTCACCCCACGCGTCCGCGAGGCGGAGCCGGATCTCCTCGGCCATGGGCGAGGCCGGGGGGCGGTCGGATTCGAGCATGGGAGCGGCGTCGGTCACGTCGGCATGCTACTCCGCTTCGAAAACCTGCACCTGCAGGCTAGCCGATTTCCGGGACGCCGGCGCAGGCGATGCCGGCGGCCGACGCGGCGCTGGACTAGCATCTCGTGAGTGACCGAGGCAATGCACGACATCGCCGCGCGGGGGTTCGACGCTGCCGCGGACGCGTACGAGCGCGCGCGACCCCCGTACCCTGCGCATGCCGTCGCAACGATCGTCGACCGGCTGGACCTTCGTCCCGGACGGACGGTCCTGGAGCTGGGAGCCGGGACCGGCAAGCTGACCCGGCTGCTGGTTCCGAGCGGTGCGCGGGTCCTGGCGCTCGAGCCGGTCGAGGCGATGCGCGCGAAGCTGGCGGCGGCCGCCCCCGGCGTGGAGCTCATCGAGGGCACTGCCGAGTCGATCCCGCTCGGATCGTCCTCTGTCGATGCCGTCGTCGTCGCCCAGGCGTTCCACTGGTTCGACGCGATCCGCGCGCTGTCGGAGATCCACCGGGTCCTGCGGCCCGGCGGCCGGCTGCTGCTGGCCTGGAACTTCCGCGACGAGACCGTGCCCTGGGTGAAGGAGCTGGGCGACCTCACCCACCGCCTGATCCGGGACGAACCCCAGGCATGGCATCGCACGTGGCGTGACGCCCTGGCCCGGTGCGCGTTGTTCCCCGCCTTCGACGTGGCGATGTTCAGGCACGTGCACGCGCTGACACCCGAGGCAGTCGTAGACCGCGTTGCCTCGGTCAGCTACATCGCGGCCGCGGAGCCCGGGGCACGAGCCGGAATCCTGGCCGAGGTGGCGACCCTCCTGGCCCGGGATCCGGCCACCGCCGGCCAGGCGACGGTCGACCTGCCGTACACGACCGAGGTCATGTGGGCAGAGCGACGATCCCCCGCACCATCGACGACGGGGATCGTGGCTTCGGTCAACATGAGCCGGGGCGGGGTGCCCAAGCCACCGGTGGATGGCACGCGGATCGTCCGGCTGGGCCTCGAGGGCGACGGGCACAACGCACCGGAGCCTGTTCACGGCGGCCCCGATCAGGCCGTGTCGGTCTACTCGCAGGAGGCGATCGAGCGCGTGCGCGCCGACGGGCACGCGGCATTCCCCGGCGCGTACGGCGAGAACCTGACCCTGCTGGGGATCGACTGGTCGCTGCTCCACGGCGGCGATCGGCTGGTCATCGGCGGGGACGAGGATGGGGTGATGCTCGAGCTGACCGAGCACGCGGCACCGTGCCAGACGATCGCCCACTGGTTCGTCGATCGGCGGATCGGGCGGATCAGCCCCACGGCGCATCCGGAGGATGCCCGCTGGTACGCCCGCGTGCTCCGCGAGGGGCCGGTCGCGCCGGGAATGGCGGTCCGGGTCGCCACACCCGGCTGACCGCACGAGCGGACGCTGGCCGTGGCGCCACGCCGGCGCGCATCGCGCTACGCTTCCGCCAGCAATCCGGAGGAATGATGGCCAACAACGCCAAGGCCGGCGACCCCGCCCCGGCGATGACACGCGAACAGCTCCTCGAGCAGCATGCCGAGGCTCGCGCACGCAGGAACCGCGCTCCGCTGGGCGGTCCCGAGTGGGCGGCCGCGAGCGCCGACGTGGGTCGGATCGAGGTCGAGATCGCGCGCGTCGAGCGCGCCATGAACCCGCCCCGGGGTTGACGAGGAGGCAGCCGCCAAGACCTCGGTTTCGAGCCCCGCTGCCTCTCCCGACCGTCCTGCTATCGTTCGGCCGATGGACGGCGTCGTGCTCGTGCTGAACCAGAACTACGAGCCGCTGAACGTCTGCAACATCCCGCGGGCGTTCCGGCTGCTCTTCGGCTTCAAGGCCGAGGTGATCGAGTACAACCATGCCGAGATCCGGACCGTGCGCGAGGTCTACAAGGCGCCCTCGGTCATCCGGCTCCAGCACCACATCCGGCGGCCGCGACCGAGGGTCAAGCTGACCCGGCGCGAGATCTTCGCCCGCGACCGGCACACCTGCCAGTACTGCGGCCGCCAGGCGCACGACCTGACCCTGGACCACGTGATGCCCCGGCACCGCGGCGGCGCGCACTCGTGGGACAACCTCGTCGCCGCATGCAAGGCGTGCAACCACCGGAAGGGCGGGCGGACCCCCGAGGAGGCCCGGCTCAGGCTCGTGCGCCTGCCGTTCGAGCCGCGCAGCGACCTCTACTCGCTGTTCACGCCCTATCTCGACGACGATCGGAACGAGGCCTGGCGGACGTACCTCTTCCTCGGCCGAAGCTGAGGGTTCGGGTGACCGCCCCGGACGACGCCGGCGAGCGGCTTGCGAGGGCCATGCCGCCCGCGGTCATCGGGATCATCGAGGACCTGCATGCAGCCGGGCACGCGGCGTACGTCGTCGGCGGATCGCTGCGCGACGCGCTGCTCGGACGTGCACCTGCCGACTGGGACATGGCCACCGACGCCCGCCCGGATCGGATCGTCGCCCTGTTC
Organism: uncultured Chloroflexia bacterium; assembly: GCA_963835335.1. Classification (GTDB taxonomy): domain Bacteria; phylum Chloroflexota; class Limnocylindria; order Limnocylindrales; family CSP1-4; genus CAIXZV01. The sequence goes on from CAWIFB010000056.1 coordinate 112,349, forward strand.
CCCGGGGCGGTGTACGAGAACCGGTTCGGCACGGTCGCGGTGCGCCGGGACGACGACGTCTACGAGATCACGACGTTCCGCACCGAGCACGACTATGCCGACTTCCGGCGGCCGCACCGGGTGGAGTTCGGGGACGACATCGAGATGGACCTCGCCAGGCGCGACTTCACCGTCAATGCGCTCGCCTGGGGCCGTGGCCCGGCCGACGACGGGCCGAACCAGCTCGTCGACCCGTTCGAGGGGCGGGCGGACCTGGCCACTCGGGCGATCCGGGCGGTCGGCGATCCCGACGCACGGTTCCGTGAGGATGCGCTGCGCATGGTCCGGGCGGTCCGCCTCGCGGCGTCGCTCGGCTTCGAGATCGAGCCCCGGACGCTGTCGGCGATCCGGGCCAATGCCGGCCTCGTCGCCCACCTGTCCGGTGAGCGCGTGGGCGCCGAGCTGGGCAGGCTGCTGGCCACCCCCGTCCCGTCAATCGGCCTTCGCCTCCTGCTCGAGACGGGGCTGCTGGCCGTCATCTCGCCCGACCTCGCAAGGCAGCCCGGCATCCCCCAGAACAAGGTCCCCGGCGAGGACCTGTGGGACCACACGCTGCGGGCCGTCGACGCCGCACCAGCGGACCGGCCGATCGTCCGGCTCGCGGCGCTGCTCCACGACATCGGCAAGCCATCCACGCTCGCCGACGGACATTTCCACCACCACGACGCCGTCGGCGCGCGGCTTGCGGAGGGCCTGCTCCGGAAGCTCCGGGTCCCGCGTGCGGCCATGGACGAGATCGTGCACCTCGTCCGGCAGCACATGTTCACGGTCGACCCGGAAGCGTCGGACTACGCGGTTCGCCGCTTCATCAAGCGGATCGGCCGCGACAACATCGATGCCCTGTTCGCCCTCCGCCACGCGGACGACATCGGCAGCGGCGTGCCTGCGAACGATCCCGGCCTGGCCGCGTTCCGGGCCCGCATCGACGCGGAGCTCACGGCCCGGGTCGTGCTCGATCGGCACGCCCTCGCGGTCGACGGCAGCGACCTGATGCGGGAGCTGGGCCTGCAACCCGGTCCGCGGCTGGGCGGGGTCCTCGAGGCGCTCCTCGACCGCGTGATCGAGGACCCGGGGCTCAACGATCGCGCGACGCTGATGCTGCTCGCACAGGGCATGCTTGCGGACATGGGTGACGCGTGATCGAGCTGCTGCTGCAGGCCGAGCGGGCGCTGGCCCTCGGTCTGGTGGACCAGGCGGAGCGCCTGTACCGCCAGGCGATCGCCGCCGATCCGCGCAACTCGATCGCCGTGGTCGGGCTGGCCCGGGTCGCGCTCGAGCATTCGGACGACGCCGAGGCCTACCGGCGCGCGCGGCAGGCCCTGCAGATCGATCCCGAGAACGTCGCCGCGAACCGGCTCGTTCGCCGGCTCGAGGAGGTCCACCCGCAACGCGCGAGCCCGGGAGCGCCCGCGGCGATGATCGTCCCTGCGCAGACGAGCTCGCCGGCTCCGGCGGCGTCCCCCACGGCGGTGCCTGCGCCCGAAACCGCGCCCGAAGCCGGCGCCCGAAGCGTCGCCAGAAGCGGCGCCCGAAGCGGCGCCGGAGCCCACGCCGGCGCACGTGCCCGAACCGGCGCCGGCGCCCGTGCCCGAGCGGCCCGTGCCCGCGCCCGAGCCCGAGCCTGAGGCCCACGCGTCGTCGAACCGCCCGCCACGCCACGGCCGTGGGCCGTTTCCGAGCACGAGATCGAGCCACCGCGGCCGGCGCGCCGCCGGTCCCTGCTCGACCGGCTCCTACGGAGGAATCGCACATGAAGGTCCTGGTCACCGGTGGTGCGGGCTACGTCGGCGGCGTGTCCGTCGACACGATCCTGGCCGCGGGTCACGGCGTCGTCGTCCTCGACGACCTGACCACCGGCCACGCGGCCAGCGTCCACCCCGACGCCCGGACGGTCGTCGGCTCCTACGCGGACGAGGACGCCACGCGGACGCTGCTGGAGTCGGAGGGCATCGATGCCATCCTCCACTGCGCCGCGCGCTCCCTGGTCGGCGAGAGCGTCGCGGACCCCGCGAAGTACTACCGCGACAATGTGGCCGGCGGCGTCGCGCTGCTCGAAGCCGCCCGTGCCGTCGGGGTGCGCCGGATCGTGTTCTCGTCGACCGCCGCCGTCTACGGCATCCCCGATGCGACGCCCATCCCGGAGGACGCGCCGCTCCGGCCGATCAACACCTACGGCGAGACCAAGCGGACGTTCGAGGGGGCGCTGCACTGGTACGGGCAGGCGTACGGCATGCGCAGCGTGATCCTCCGCTACTTCAACGTCGCCGGCGCCACGGAGCGACTCGGTGAGGTCCACCGGCCGGAGACGCACCTGATCCCGAACCTGCTCCTGGCCGCGGAGGGAGGGCCGCCGCTCACGCTGTACGGGGACGACTACCCCACGCCCGACGGCACGCCGATCCGCGACTACATCCACGTCGCGGACCTGGCGGACGCGCACCTCGCCGCCCTCGAGGCCACGTCGCCCGCGGACTCGAGGACCGGACCCGGGTCCGGTCCGACGGCGCCCATGATCGCGAACCTCGGCACATCGACCGGGTTCTCGGTGCTCGAGGTGATGCGGGCGGCGGAGACCGTCGTTGGCGCCGCCATCCCGCACACGATCGGGCCCAGGCGCGCGGGGGATCCGCCCGCCCTGGTCGCCTCGAGCGAGCGGGCGCGGCGGGACCTCGGCTGGATGCCGGGACGGTCGACCCTCGAGGCGATGATCGGGTCAGCGTGGGCGTGGCGGCGGGCGCACCCGGCGGGCTACGGGGACTGAGCGCGGCCCGGATGCGCCAGGCCGATCGTCAGCGGCGGTCCTCGAGCGGCGCGCGGTCCGGCGCGAGGCGCGGCGGTGGCGCCTCGGCGCCGTCGGACGAGACCTCGCCGGAGCCGATCCACCGGTCGCTCACCGGCCACACCAGCCACAGGCCGACGAGCATGGTCACGATCAGGCTCAGGATCGCGACCTGGTATGCGGCGACCCCGATCGACCCGAGCAGCAGGAACACGATCGCGCCGTACAGCAGCTGGCCGATGACCTGCGAGGCCTTGCCGACCAGCCCGTAGACCCCGAAGAACTCGCCCACCCGGTTGGGTGGCGACAGCCGGACCATGAACACCCGGTCGGCAACCTGCACCCCGCCCAGACCGGAGCCGAGGATCGCTCCGGCGACCAGGAACAGGGCCATCCCGGCGGTCGACGGCGTGGGGCCACCGGTGCCCGGGTCCGTGCCGTTGAGCGACAGCGACAGCGCGCCCAGCACGAGGCCGACGGCCCAGCTCACGAGCACCGTGATCAGCGTCTGCCGGGGCCCGACCCGATCGGCCAGCCAGCCCCACACGAAGGACATCACGATCGCGACCAGCGTCAGCGACAGCAGGATCAGGTTGGCCTGCGCCGCTGTCAGCCCGACGGCCTCGACGGACACGACGGTCATGACCACGATCACGGTGTTGACCGCATCGGAGTAGAAGAACCGCCCGACCAGGAACCGCGGCAGCCCCGGCACGGCCCGGGCGTGGGCGATCGTCGTCTCGAGCTGGCGCCACGAGGCGAGCGCGTCGGCGACGGTCAGCCGCGGGGCCGACGGGTCGCGGTGCTCGCGGACGACCACGAACACGGGGATCGCGAACAGCGCGAACAGCACGGCCGAGAGCGGGAAGCGGACCTCGACCGGCACGTCGAACAGGAAGATCGCGAGACCGACGAAGACCGTGCCGCAGTAGCCGACCCCGGTGCCGATTCCGCTCAGCCGCCCGCGGGTGGCGGGCGTGCTCACCAGCTTGATCGAGGCGTCGTAGTAGATGAGCGCGGCCTGGTAGCCGAAGTTGGCCAGCACGAACAGCAGCACGCCCACCAGCGGACCGCTCAGCCCGATGATCGCCGTCGGCCCGACGCACAGCGCGGTGAACGCGAGCAGGAACGGCAGCCGGCGGCCACCCCGGTCGGACAGCGCGCCGAGGACCGGCGACACGATCGCGTTGAACCCGACGCTGACCGCGATCGCGACGCTCAGGACGAGCTGCCCGCTCGCCGCACCGAAGCGGGCGTCGTCGGTCAGCCACAGACCGATCGCGCCGGACACGATCGCGAACGAGAAGATCGTGTTCGCGAAGTCGTACAGGACCCACGACGCCTGCGCGGCGGGCCGGAGGTTCGGGTCACGCGCGCTGGCGGCCGTGGGCACGGCCGCGGGGACGGATGGGGCCGACATGGGCGCCTCGCGGGTTGGCTCGGGTGACGGTCGCAGGGTGGCAGGATCATAGTCCGCGGCCATGCCGCGGATCGCGCCGCTTCGTGCCGGCCGGCGATCAGCGGACGGTCGCGCGCACCTGTCGTGCGTGCCCACGGGTCCCGGGGTGCCGGACGGTTCCGCCCGGTGGTAGGGTGAGCCCGTGCCCGCGACGACCCTGACGCCCGCGATCCGCGAAGAGATCGCCCGGCTCGGCCGCGCCGACATCATGGTCGGCATCCCGAGCTTCAAGAACGCCGCGACGATCGGCTATGTCGTGCGGGCGGCCCATGCCGGGCTCGTCCAGTACTTCCCGGACCTCAAGCCGGTGCTGGTGAACTCCGATGCCGGCAGCCCGGACGGCACCCAGCGCGTCGTCGTGGACACCGAGCCGCCGGACTACGTCGAATCGATCCTGCTCGTCCGGCCGACCAACCGTCTCGACCGGGTGACGCTGACCTACCCGGAGATCGACGGCATCGGCGGCAAGGGCGCGGCGCTGCGCACGATCTTCGAGATCGCGGCCGCGCTCGAGGTCCAGGCGCTGGTCGTCGTCGACAGCGACCTGCGCAGCATCGTCCCCGAATGGATCGAGCTGCTGGCGGGTCCGATCCTCAAGGGCGGCTACGACTTCGTCGCCCCGCTGTACTCGCGCTACAAGTACGACGGGACGATCACCAACACCGTCACGTACCCGCTGACGCGGGCGCTCTACGGCCACCGCATCCGCCAGCCGATCGGCGGCGACTTCGGGGTCAGCGGCGACCTCGTCCGCCACTACCTCGAGCTCGACGACTGGACCGAGGACATCAGCAAGTTCGGCATCGACATCTGGATGACCACGTCCGCCGTGTCGGGCGGATACGCGGTGTGCCAGACGCGGCTGGGTGCCAAGATCCACGACCCCAAGGATCCCGGCGCCGACCTGGGCCCGATGTTCCGGCAGGTCGTGGGCACGATCCTGAGCCTTGCGGTCCAGCATCCGGGCTCGTGGCTGGGGATCCGCGGCAGCCACGACGTTCCCGCGTACGGCTTCGAGCGGATCATCGATCCGCCGCCGCTCGAGGTGAACTCGATCCGGCTGCTGTCCGAGTTCCACGCGGGGTCGCTGGGCGTGGTCGACACCTGGCGGGCGATGCTCGACCCGGCCAACCTGGACATGGTGCTCACCCTGGCCGCCGAGGCCGGACGCCTCGCGGACGCGGCACAGCTGCGGCTGGGCGTCGGGGGCGAGACGGACACCGCCCACCCGACCACGCTCGAGATGGCCGAGGCGCTGGCGGGCTTCCACTTCCCGGACGACCTGTGGGCCCGGGTGATCTACGACCTCGTGATCGCGACCCGGCGGGGCACCGTGGGCACCGCCCGGCTGGTCGCGGCGCTCGTCCCGATCTACTTCGGGCGCGTCGGCAGCTTCATCATCGAGAACCGCCATCTCACGACGGCCGACGCCGAAGAGGGCGTCGAGCGGCAGGCGCGCGAGTTCGAGCTGCTCAAGCCATACCTCGTCGAGCGCTGGCAGGCGCTGTCCGACGAGCTGGGTGCCGGGGAATCGGGCGGGGCAAGCCGAACGGGAACCGGACGCCGGCGCTGACTCGCCCGCGAGCACCGCGCGATGAGCGGCGAGCCGCTGCCGTCACGCATCCTGATCCCGGTCGCGAACCCGCTGACCGCCGAGGAGCTGATCCGGATCGGGGCCACCCTGCTGGATCCGCGCACCGGCGAGCTGGCCGCGCTCGGGATCGTCGAGGTGCCCGAGGGCATGCCGCTGAGCGAGGGGGCGACCCGGGCCCGCCAGGCGCGCCGGCTGCTCCAGAAGGTGCTCGACTACGTCCCCGAGGGCACCACGATCCACCCGCTGGTCCGGATCGGCCGGCACGCGGCCGCCGGCATCGTCGAAGCGGCCGCCGAGCAGGAGGCGGACCTGCTGATCTTCGGCTGGGGCGGCAAGTCCGGGCCGCGCCGCGATCCCGGGGCATCCGTCATCTCGCCCACGATCGACGAGGTCGTGCGCGAATCGCCGTGCGACATCGCCGTCGTCAAGCAGCGCGGCGCGCGCGATATCCGGCGGATCCTCGTCCCCGTTCGCGGCGGTCCGCACGCGGAGCTCGCGATGCGGTTTGCCAACGCCCTTGCCCACCGGCTGGGCGCCACCGTCGTCGTGATGCATGTCGTGCCCGCGGGCGTCACCGAGGCGGTCCGCGCCCAGGCGGAGCACGCGCTTGCCGCGTTCGTCCGCCAGCACCTGACGGCGCGCTCGGAGCCGATCCTGCGCGAGACCCAGAACGTCCGGACGGCGATCCTGCGCGAGGCCGAGCGCGCCGACCTCGTGGTGATGGGCGCCTCGGCGCCGCCCGGCGATGCGGGGAGCTCGCTGTTCGGCGCGCTGCCGGAGGCGATCGCCCAACGCGCCAAGCCGACCGTGATCGTCGTCAAGACCCGCGAGCCGATCGGCCGCCAGACGTTCGAGCAGCTTGCGCAGCGCGCGGAGACGCTGGCCGCCGCCGATCGTGCGGCCGAGGAGTCGCGGGCCATCCCGGCCCGGGTCGAGCGGTGGTTCGCCGAGGCGAACTTCCACCACTCGGAGTTCGCCGACCTGGCGCGGATGACCGCGCTCAAGGACAAGCTCGGGGTCACCGTCAGCCTCGTGCTGCCGACGCTCAACGAGGCCGACACGATCGGGCCGATCGTGCGCCGCGCCGTCCGCGAGATGCAGGAGCGGTTCAGGCTCGTGGACGAGCTGCTCGTCATCGACTCCGCGTCCACCGACGACACCCGCGCGATCGCGGAGGCCGAGGGTGCGCGCGTGGTCCAGCACCCCGACGTGCTGAGCCGGTACGGCTCGTACCAGGGCAAGGGCGAGGCGCTGTGGAAGTCGCTGTACGAGACCTCGGGCGACATCGTGGTGTGGGCGGACACCGACGTCCGGAACTGGCATCACCGGATGGTCTACGGCACCCTCGGACCGCTGCTCGTCGAGCCGCGCCTCCAGTACGTGAAGGGCTACTACCAGCGCCCGATCGTCGAGGGTGGCGTGCTCAAGGAGGGGGGCGGCGGCCGGGTCACCGAGCTCGTCGCGCGGCCGTTGATCAACCTGTTCTTCCCCGAGCTGTCGGGCATGATCCAGCCGCTGAGCGGCGAGTACGCCGGCCGCCGCTCGCTGCTCGAGCAGCTGCCGTTCTTCACGGGCTACGCGGTGGAGATCGGCCACCTGATCGATGCCGCGGAGCGAGCCGGCATCGAGGGCCTGGGCCAGGTCGACCTCGAGCGCCGGGTGCACCGGAACCAGGAGCTGGAGGGGCTGTCGCGGATGTCGTTCGTCATCCTCCAGGCCGTCATGAAGCGGCTCGAGGAGCGGCGGCGCGCGCGGCTGTTCGCGGAGCTCGGCTCGACGATGAAGCTGCCGCGCTCCGGCCGCGGACGGCTCTCGCTGGAGGTCATCGAGCTCGCCGATCACGAGCGGCCGCCGATGATCCGGATCCCCGAATACCTCGACAAGCGGCACCCCGCAGCCGGCGAGAACGGGTCCTGACGTGGACGCGCCTCGTTCGCTCACGGGTGGCCGGTGACGTCACCGGACCGGTCGCTCCACGTCCTCGTCGCCCCCGACTCGTTCAAGGGCTCGTTGACGAGCGTCGAGGTCGCGCAGCGCGGTCGCCGGCGGCTGGCGGCGCGCCCGGCCGGATGACGACGTCCGGCTGGCCCCGCTCGCGGATGGCGGCGAGGGCACGCTGGTCGCGATCGAGGCGTCCGGGGGATGGGCGTGGCGCGAGGCGGCCGCGATCGATCCGCTGGAGCGCCCGATCCGCGCCCGATGGCTCGTGCGCGACGACCAGACGGTCGCGTTCGTCGAGATGGCCACGGCCTCCGGCCTGTCGCTGGTCGCCCCGGAGGCACGCGACGCCGCGCGCGCCACGAGCCATGGGACGGGCGACGTGCTGCGCGCCGTGCTCGACGCGGGGATCCGCGACATCGCGCTGGGGATCGGCGGCAGTGCGACCAGCGATGGCGGCGCGGGGATCCTGCGTGCCCTGGGCGCCCGCGTGGACGATGACCTGGCGACCGTCGACCTTGCCGGCCTGGATCCGCGACTCGCGGAGACGCGCCTGCGGATCGCGTGCGACGTCACCAACCCGCTGCTGGGACCGCTCGGCGCCGCCGCGACGTACGGGCCGCAGAAGGGCGCGGACCCCGAGCAGGTCCGGGTCCTGGACGCGCGGCTCGCCCGGTTCGCGGACGCGCTCGAGGTGGCAACCGGCCGGCGTGAGCGCGAGACGCCCGGCGCCGGTGCGGCGGGCGGGGTGGGGTTCGGGCTGCTGTGCCTCTCGGACCGGTTCGCGTCGCTCGAGCTCCACCCGGGCGTGGACCTGGTCATGGAGGAGGCCGGATTCGACGACGCGCTCCCGGCGGCAGACCTCGTGATCACCGGCGAGGGTCGCGTCGACGAGCAGACGGCGTACGGCAAGACCGCGTTCGGCGTGTCACGCCGGGCCCGAGCGGCCGGCACGCCGTGCATCGCCATCGGGGGCGGCGTCACCCCGGGCGGCATCGCGGCGCTCGAGACCGTGGGCGCGGTCGTCGTCCCGGTCGCGGAGGTGCCGCAGAGCGTCGAGACGGCCATGGCCGCCGGACCGGCGCCGGTCGAGCGCTGCGGGGAGCGGATCGCCCGGCTGGTGTCACTCGGGATGCTCGACCTTCGCGAGAGCGGCGCGCCGGGCGGAGCCTCGTGACCCCGCGCAGCGTCGCCCCGGCGACCGGACGCCGCGCGGCCGCCACGGGACGACGATCGAGGAAGCGCGCGGACCCGGTCACGGCATGGGCGGCCTATCTCCGCCGGTACCGGCCGGGGCTGGCCGGGTACGTGATCGACCGCCTGACGGAGACCTACGGTCCGCAGGAATGGGTGTCACGGCTGGACCCCACGAGCGAGCTGATCCTCACGATCCTGACCCAGAACACGGCGGACGTGAATGCGGAGAAGGCGTTCGAGGCGCTTCGGGCGCGGTATCCCAGCGACCGACCCGCGGAGGAGCACCGTCCCGGGATCGGCTGGGGCGGCGACGGCCTGTCGACCGCGGCCCCGCCCGACTGGTCGCTCGTGGAGAACGCACCGCTGCCAGAGCTGGTGGACGTCATCCGGCCCGGCGGCCTCGCGCCGCAGAAGTCGCCGCGCATCCAGGCCACGCTGCGGCACATCCGTGAGCAGCGCGGCGACTACCGGCTGGACTTCCTGGGCGAGATGCCGGCGCTCGAGGCCCGCGACTGGCTCACCGCCATCGACGGCATCGGCAAGAAGACGGCGTCGATCGTGCTCGCGTTCTGCTTCGGCGCCCCCGTGATGGCCGTGGACCGGCACGTGGAGCGCGTGTCCAAGCGGATCGGCCTGATCCCGGCCAAGGCGACCGCAGACCAGGCCCACGACCTGTTCCTGGGGCTGCTGGTGCCGGACCAGATGTACCCGGCGCACGTGCTGCTGATCCACCACGGCCGGGTGATCTGCCAGGCGCAGAACCCGAAGCACGACCTGTGCCCCGTCCGCGACCGCTGCCGCATGGTGAACCCGAAGGCGCGCTGACCCGGTCAGCGGCGGCGACGGGCCATCGCGTCGGCGGCGCCGATCATCGAGTCCGCGATCTTCGCGGGCGGCCAGCCGCGGGCGATCCGCAGGTACGCGTAGAGGTCCGCGTCCAGCAGACCCAGCACGAGCTCCGCGGTGACATCGGGTTCGGGCGTGCCCTCGGCCTCGAGCAGCGCCTCCACGTGCCGGCCCCACGTCGCGTACGCCTCGCTCCGGTAGCGGGCGCCGGGGGAGGCGGTCTCCGCGAGCGTGAGCAGGTTCAGGTTGCGCTCGAGGTACTCGGCGTACGCGCCGATGAACGCCCGCAGGCGGGTCTTCGGGCCGGCGCCCGGACCGAGGGGCGGGGGTCCGGAGACGATCGCCTCACGGAGCGCCCGGTCCTTGGCATCGAGGACGGCCATGGCCAGCCCCGACTTGTCGCCGAACCGGCGGTACAGGGTCCCCTTGCCCACGCCGGCGGCCGCCGCGACGTCGTCCATGGACACCGCCGCCACGCCATGGAGCGCGAACAGCCGGGCTGCGGCCACGAGCAGCATGGTCCGGTTGCGGGAGGCGTCGGCGCGCTCCGGCCGGCGTTGCGGGGGAGAGGACTCCTCGGTCATGAACCGGACCCTAGTCCAGTACGCGAGCCTCGTCAACCCGGGGCAGCGCGGCCAACCTTCCCGCCGCACGGCGAGTAGCATCCGTCCGTGGCCAGCAGCGACCGGATCCCCCTGATCCTCGACGTCGACACCGGGATCGACGACTCGCTTGCGATCCTGTACGCCTGTGCGAGCCAGGACGCCGAGCTGGTGGCGGTGACCTGCGTGTCGGGCAACGTCGCGGCGCGGGACGTCGAGCGCAACACGCGCCAGGTGCTGGAGCTCGCCGGCCGCAGCGATGTCGAGGTGGCGCTGGGTCGCGAGCAGCCGCTGCTCAGGCCGCTGGACATCGCTCCCGACACGCACGGGCCGCACGGCATCGGCTACGCGCAGCTGCCCGAGCCCGCCGCGCCCCTGTCCGACCGGTACGCCCCGGACCTGATCGTCGCCGAGGCACGGAGGCGGCCCGGCCAGGTCACCCTGGTCACGCTGGGGCCGCTGACCAACCTCGCGATCGCCGTGCTCCAGGAGCCCCGGCTCCCGAAGCTCCTGCGGCGCTGGGTGCTGATGGGCGGCAGCTACCGGGTGCCGGGCAACACCACGCCGACGACCGAGTGGAACATCCACTGCGACCCGGAGGCGGCGAAGATCGCGTTCGCGGCCTGGCAGGCCGCGATCGACGGCGATCCGGCGATCCCGCGGGCGCTCGCCCTCGGCCTCGACGTGACCGAGACGGCCCGGATGACGCCGGACCACGTGGTCGAGCTTGCGCGCCGGGCGGGCAGCACCCCGGACGACACGCTCGATCCGGGCCGCGAGCCGGGCGAGCCGGAGCGGCGGTCCGTGGCCAGCAACCCGGTCGTCCGGTACGTGGCCGATGCGCTCCGCTTCTACATGGAGTTCCACGCGCGGTACGACGGCTTCTACGGCGCCTTCGTCCACGACCCGATGGCGGTGGCGGCCGCGCTCGACGGGGGCCTCGTGAGCGCCCGGGCCGTTGCCGTGGACGTCGATGCATCGGGCGGCGTTGCCGACGGCCTGACCGTCGCCGACTGGCGAGGGCTGTGGCAGCGGACGCCCAACGCGGACGTTGCCGTGGAGGTCGATGCGGGCGTGTTCCTGCGGCGGTGGGTGGAACGTGTCGGAATGCTGGCCGCAGGGCGTCCGGACGTGGCACGCTAGGCGGACCCGGAGCTCGCCCGGGCGGAGGAGGAGGCAGGCATGTCCAAGTTCTGGATCCGGGTGCTCGCGGGGGTCATCGCCGCAATCGTGGCGGTCGTGGTCGGCGTCAGCATCACCGGCAACCTCGACGTCACCGCGGACCCCGACACGGGGCTGGTGGCGGGCGCCAACACGATCGCCCTGGTGATCGCGATCGCGCTGCTGATCGGGCTCGTGGTGTACGCCGTCGCCGAGTACGCGCAGACCGGCGGCATCGACTCGATCGCGCGCCAGTTCGACACCCGCACCATCGTGTTGATCCCGATCGCGATCGCGATCAACATCGTGCTCGGCCAGACGGTCGGCCAGGCGCTCAAGGTGCCGATCTACCTCGACTCCATCGGCACCATCCTGGTCGGGGCGCTCGCCGGCCCGATCCCGGGGCTCCTGACCGGGCTGTTCGCCAACCTGATCTGGACGTTCGTGCTCGCCGGAACCCCGTTCGGCAGCCCGTACGCATGGCCGTACGCGATCGTGGCAGCCGAGATCGGCCTCCTGGCCGGCGTGTTCGGCTACCTCGGGTTCTTCCGCAGCCGCCCCAACACGCCGACCCGCGAGCTGGTCATCGGCGCCGTGGTCGCGATCGGGGTGCTGGCCGCGCTCGCGGTCTGGGGGATCCTGCCCGCCTACACCAAGGGCGTGACGTTCTTCGGCGACCTGAGCACCGTCGACCCGATCTTCATCGTGGTCGCCTGGCTGATCGCGGCGATCCTGGTCGTGGCGATCATCGCGCTGCTGCTCCAGCTGTTCCTGCGTCGCAACCTGGGGGTGGCGTACATCGTGGTCGGCGGCGCCATCTGCGGGGTCATCTCCGCACTCCTGTCGGCGCCGATCTCCGCCTATGGATACGGCGGGGTGACGGGCGGCGGCACGGACGTGCTCGTGGCCGCGTTCCAGCAGGCCGGCTCGTCGCTGTCCGAATCGGTGCTCCAGCAGGGCCTGATCTCGGACCCGATCGACAAGACCATCACGTACATCATCGTGTTCGTGCTGCTCCAGTCGCTGTCGCGCCGGTTCGTGGCGCGCTTCCCGCAGGGCGAGCGGGCGATCGGCACGATCGAGGACTGACCCGATCGCCCGGGGCGACGTGATTGCCGATGCCGGGACGCCCGGGACACGGAGCCTGAGCTCCGAGGACCGGGCGTTCCTCGCGTCGCTGGTGCCGCCGATGCCGACGGCGTACCACCGGCTGAGCCCGCTGACCAAGGCCGTCGCGGCGGCCACGGTGACGCTCACGGCGTTCTTCGCCGGCGGCTACCTGCTCCCGCTGGCCCTGCTGCTGGGGATCGTCGTCCCCAGCGCGCTCGCCGCCGGCCTGCTGCCGCGGCTGCTGCGGGTCGCCGTGGCCGTGAGCCTGCCGATCGCGATCTCTGTCGCCCTGGTCTCGATCTTCACGCGGGCGGGCCAGACCGTCCTGTTCACGATCGGGCCGTTCGATGCCACGGCGGAGGGCGTGGACTTCGCCGGCCAGATCCTGGTCCGGCTGTTCGTCGCCGCCATGGCGCTCGGCCTGTTCGGCCTGACCACGGATCCCCGGGCGCTGGTCACCGACATCGAGCGCCGCGGGCTGCCGCCGCGGCTCGCGTTCGCCGCCGCCGCGACGCTGGAGACGATCCCGCTGCTGATCGAGCGCGCCTCCGCGATCCAGGCGGCACAGCGCGCCCGCGGCCTGGACACGGAAGGCAGCGTCCGCGCACGGCTGCGCGGCGTGATGCCGCTGGTGGGTCCGGTGATCCTGTCCTCGCTGACCGAGGTCGAGGAGCGCAGCCTGGCCCTCGAGGTCAGGGCGTTCGGGCGCCCCGGCCGGCGGCACCTGCTGTGGTCGCTGCCCGACAGCCGCCGCCAGCAGGTCGTGCGGTGGGTGCTCGGCGTCGGCTTCCTGCTGTTCATCGTCGGCAGGGCCGCCGGCCTCATCCCCCCGATCGCCTGATGCTCGAGCTGATCGGCGTCGGCTACCGCTACCCGGGCTATGCCCGCCAGGTGCTGAGCGACGTCGACCTCCGGATCGACGCCGGCGAGATCGTGGGGCTGGTGGGACCCAACGAGGCGGGCAAGTCCACCGTGTGCCTGGTCGCGTCGGGCCTGGCGCCGGCCTCGATCGGCGGCACGCTGCGGGGCGAGGTGCGGATCGACGGCGAGCCGACGGCCGGCCGCAGGACACACGAGCTGGCGACGCTCGTCGGCCTCGTGTTCCAGAACCCCAACACGCAGCGCTCGGGCACGACGGCCACCGTGTTCGAGGAGGTGGCGATGGGCCCGGTGAACCTGGGCCTGGACGTCGCCGAGAGCCTGGAGCGGACGCGCGAGGCGCTTGCGGCCCTCCGGATCGAGGACCTCGCCAGGCGCGACCCCGGGCGGCTGTCCGGTGGCCAGGCCCAGCTGGTGGCGATCGCGTCGATCCTCGCCATGCGGCCGCGCCACCTCGTCCTCGACGAGCCGACGGCGCAGCTGGATCCGGAGGGGACGAGGCTAGTGGGCGAGGCGCTGGGGCGCCTGGCCGCGAGCGGCACCGCGCTGCTGATCGCCGAGCACAAGACGGACCTGCTCGACGGGTTGTGCGACCGGGTCATCGTGCTGGACGCCGGACGGATCGTGCGAGACGGGGCAGCAGGCGAGGTGCTCGCGATGCCCGACCTGCGCGAGCTGGGCGTGGAGCCGCCGTCGCGGGTCCGGCTGGAGCGCGCGCTCGCGGGAGCCGGTGGCGCCGCAGCGGCCGGCAGAGCCGGCGGAGCCGCGGAGGTGGGCCGCGACGGGTGACCCGCGGGTGCTCCAGGCGCTGGCGGCGCTGGTGGCCGAGGACACGGGTCGTGCCGCACTGCGCGATCCCACGGTGGATGCGTCGTGACCCGGATCTCGACCGTCGGCCTGGTCCACGTGTACGAGGGGACCACGCGTGCGCTCGACGGCGTGGACCTGGACATCCCGGACGGCCAGCGGGTCGCGATCGTGGGCCGCAACGGCAGCGGCAAGTCGACGCTCGTGCGCCATCTCAACGGGCTGCTCCGCCCGACGGAGGGGCGCGTGCTCCACGACGGCGACGACATCCGCGATCGGCGGGTCGCTCACCTCGCCGCGACGGCGGGCCTCGTGTTCCAGGATCCGGATCGCCAGATCTTCGCCGGCTCGGTTCGCACGGAGGTCTCGTTCGGGGCGCGGAACCTGGGGCGACGCGGCGCGGATCTCGATCGCGCCGTCAACGCTGCCATCGAGGCGGTCGGGCTGACCGGCGAGGCGGGCACCAACCCGTACGACCTGGGCTACTCGCGGCGCAAGCTGCTCGCGCTGGCGTCGATCCTGGCCATGGAGACGCCCGTCGTCATCCTCGACGAGCCGACGACCGGCCAGGACGCGCGCGGCGTGGCGCACATCCAGCGGATCGTCGGCGACCTCGCGTCGAGCGGCCGGACCGTGATCACGATCAGCCACGACATGCGGTTCGTCGCCGAATCCTTCGAGCGGGTCGTGGTCATGCGGTCGGGACGGGTGATCCTCGACGGGCCGCCCGCGTTCGTGTTCGCAGCGGAGCACGCCGACGCGCTCGCATCGACCTTCCTCGAGCCCCCGCTTGCGGCGCGGCTCGGCGAGCGGCTGGGGCTCGGGGCGACGCCCACGGAATCGGCCCTGCTGGCGG
>CAWIFB010000057.1:0-58916 GCA_963835335.1 uncultured Chloroflexia bacterium
CCTTGTGCGGGACTTCGCAGGCGCGTAAGATCCGCGCCGAGCACTTTCTAACAGTGCGGTAGGAATGGGTGTGGAGGAGGAACTCGCATGGGCGTGGCCACAGCCCCGGCTGGCGCGCATGACGACCGGCTGAAGCGCAACGCGATCGGCTTGCCGAGCGCGATGGCGATGAGCCTGGCGTTCATCTCGCCGACCATCGGCGTCATCTTCATCAGCGCGCTGATCGCGAACCAGGCCGGTGCGTCCGCGCCGTTCGCGTTCATCATTGGCACGATCGGCGTGCTGCTCATGGCGAACACCTTGGCAGAGTTCACCAAGCGTGTGCCGTCGGCGGGCACGTTCTATACGTTCGCGGGACAAGCGGGCGGCCGCCACCTCGGCTTCATCGTTGGCTGGCTGCTGTTTCTGACCTACGCGTTCCAGAGCCCGATCAACACGAACCTGTTCGGGTTCTTCGTCCCGCAGGTGCTCCTGCGCGACTTCGGCATCGACCTGACCGCGTACTGGTGGGTGTTCGCACTCGCGATCATCGCGTTCGTCGGCTGGTTGGGTTACGAGTCCATCAAGTACTCGCTGCGGATCGACATCATCTTCGTCACCGTCGAGGTGCTGGTGATGGCGGTCCTGCTCATCTACATCGTGGTGACGGGTGGTGCCGAGGGACAGTCACCCCAGTCGTTCACCCCAGCCCTGGCACCAGGCCCAGCGGTCGGGCATGGTGATGTGTTCACGGGGGTGTTCCAAGCGTTCATCTTCATCCTGTTCGCGTTCTTCGGGTTCGAGTCGACCACGACGGTCGCCGAGGAGGTCGAGAAGCCCAAGCGGAATATCCCGATCGCGCTCATCGGCTCCGTCGGGCTCACCGGCCTGTGGTTCATCTTCGCCCTGTACGCGGTCGTGGTCGGGTTCGGCGCGAGCCATATGACAGACCTCGCCAACGACGCAGTCCCACTTGACACCCTCGCCCGGCGCTACCTGGGCGACTACTACGCGGTGTTCATCGATCTCGCGGCCTTGTTCGCGAACGTCGCGGTCCTGATCGCCATCCACAACGCGAACTTCCGCATCTTCTACGCGATGGGTCGCGAGGGCGTCCTGCCGAGATGGCTGGGCAAGACCCACAAGGTGCACAAGACGCCGTACCGAGCGATCTTCGGGTTCAGTGCCTTCAGCGCCGTCCTGACGATCATCACCGGGCTCCTGTGGACCCCGCAGGCCGCCTTCGGCAACAACGGGTACCTCTCGAGCCTCGGCATCCTGCCGATCTTCGTGGTGATCAACATCCTGCTCATCGTGTTCATGTGGCGACGCTACCGGGCCGAGTTCAGCTGGTGGCGCCACGGCCTGCTGCCGGTCCTCGGCGCAATCGTGTTCACCCTCGCCCTCTGGAAGAGCGTTGACCCGCTGCCCGCGGCCCCGCTCGACATGTTCCCGCTCGCGATCGTCGTCTGGGTGGTCATCGGTGTGGTGCTGATGCTCTGGATCCAGTCGCGCGATCCGCGCCGGCTCGACACGATCGGCCAGACGATGTTCATCGAGGTGGACGACGAGTTCGAGACCGGAGTCGCGGCACAGGGCCTTGATGAGGAGGTGGAAAGTCACACGGGCGCTTAGCCCACGGCGCTCTCTGCCCGGTCGGGGTCATCCCTCCCGACCCCGATCGGGCGGCCATGCGGATGCCTCGATCGAGCCGATCTCGATCATCACCCCGGGGCCGGGAGGGGGCCCACGGCAGGAGCACACGGAGAGCAGATCCATGGGACGCGTCGAGGGCAAGATCGCGCTGATCACCGGTGCCGGCTCCGGCATCGGCCAGGCGTGCGCGGAGCTGTTCGCGGAGGAAGGTGCCCGCGTCATCGTCGAGGACATCAATGGCGAGGCGGCCGAACGCGTTGCGGCGGCCATCCGCGCCGTCGGCGGCGCGGCGATCGCCGTCCAGGGCGACATCTCCGTTGCGGCCGACGCGACGCGGATGATCGAGACGGCGATCGCCGAATGGGGCCGGATCGACATCGTCATCAACAACGCCGCCGTCCAGAAGGTGGTGGAGTCGATCGAGCTCCTGTCCGAGGAGGACTGGGATCGCGTGATCGACGTCAACCTCAAGGGCGGCTTTCTGGTCAGCAAGGCGGCGATCCCGCACATGAAGCAGCAGGGAGGCGGCGTCATCCTGTTCACCGGCTCCGAGATGGGGTTCATCGCGGATCCCGCCATCCCCGTCTACGTCGCCTCGAAAGGCGGCGTCCACATGCTGATGAAGGCGATGGCCATCAGCCTGATCAAGCACAACATCCGCGTGAACGCCTTCTGCCCGGGCGAGACCAACACGCCGCTCCTCCAGAGCGAGATCGACAACTCGCCGGATCCGGCGGCCACCAAAGCAAGCTACGACGCCTGGGCGCCCATCGGGCGCATGGCGGCACCGCGCGAGCAGGCGTACGTCGCGCTATTCCTCGCGTCCGATGAGTCGTCGTTCGTCGTCGGGTCGACGTTCCTGGCCGACGGCGGCTTCACGTCCAGCATCTGACCGATCCACGCCGCACCCGCGCAGCGATGGGCCGCACGATCCAGGAACGCGAGAGACGGCCCTCCGGCCACACCTGGCCGTACGTGGCTGCTCCGGAACCAGTTCATCAGCGAGGACAGACATGAGCATCGGCAGCAAGCGGATCGGCATGATCGGCATCGGCATGATGGGCCACGGCATCGCGACGAATGTCGTGAAGCACGGGTACCCCCTGGTCTTCCTGGAGCACCCCGGAAACCAGCCGGTCGATGCGCTCTTGGCCGCCGGGGCCCGATCGGCGCCCAGCATCGACGAACTCGCCGCAGAGTCAGACATCGTCGTCCTGTGCGTCACCGGTTCGCCCGAGGTCGAGGCCGTCCTCCTGGGAGCCGGCGGCGTGCTCGAGTCGATGCGGCCGGGGACGATCATCATCGACCACTCCACCGCGATCCCGTCATCGACGATGAAGATCGCGGATGCCGTCGTGAAGGCGGGCGGCCGCTTCCTCGATGCGCCGATGACGCGCACGCCCAAGGATGCCGCCGCCGGCAAGCTGAACCTGCTGGTTGGCGGCGATGTCGCACTGTTCGAGGAATGCCGGCCCCTCCTCGCTTGCTACGCCGAGAACATCGTTCACGCTGGCCCGGTCGGTGCGGGCCACCAGCTCAAGCTGTTGCACAACTTCGTGTCGGTCGGGTTCGCCGCCGTGCTTCTCGAGGCGGTCGCATGCGCCGAGCGCGCCGGGGTCGACGCGACCCTCTTCCTCGACGTGCTGAACAGCGGTGGTGGCAAGAGCGTGACCCTCGACCGCATGCGTCCCTACATCGAAACGCACGACACGACCGCCTATCGGTTCTCCATCGGCAATGCCGCAAAGGATATGGGCTACTACGCAACGATGGCCGAGGAGCTGAGTGCTTCGCGCACTACCGCCGAGGCGGTCCGTCGCGTCTACGCCGATGCCGTGGCCGACGGCCACGGCCAGGAGACCGTGCCCGAGATGGTGTCGGTCTTCGCCGGAGCCCGATGACGAGCGCCGCCTCGGATCCCAGG
Organism: uncultured Chloroflexia bacterium; assembly: GCA_963835335.1. Taxonomy (GTDB): domain Bacteria; phylum Chloroflexota; class Limnocylindria; order Limnocylindrales; family CSP1-4; genus CAIXZV01. Next base: position 3,560 of record CAWIFB010000057.1, read on the forward strand.
CGATGGGGCTTATCCGAACCCCGGCCTCCGTCATCGCAACGTTTCTACCAATCTGTTATAAATAGCGGGCTGCCTGCACCCTCCAGTTTCGAGGTTCCCACATGACGACCAGCCATCTCCTTCCACGGGTTTTTGGCCAGGCGTTCCCGGTCATCGTCCGGGCGGAGGGCATCCGCCTCTGGGACGCTGAGGGGAACGAGTACATCGACAGCACCTCCGGCGCAATCTCCGTCGCCAGCGTCGGGCATGGCCGGCGGGAGGTCGCCGACGCGATGCATGCGCAGGTCCTGCGCATGGACTATGTCCATGACAACGAGTTCCACAACGAGCCAGCCCATGCCCTGGCCACGAAGGTCACGGCGTTCGCAGGCGGTGACTTCTCGCGCGCGGTGTTCTTCTCCAGCGGCTCGGAGGCCGTCGAGAGCGCGGTCAAGCTAGCGCACAACTACCACGCGATTCGCGGGGATCGTGCCCGGACCTTTGTCATCGGGCGCAAACGGTCCTTCCACGGCGCAACGATCGCCGCCCTCGGGTTCGGCGACGTCTCGACCCGCAAGTCGATCTATCAGGGCTACATGCCGCTCCCGACGGCGAAGATCCCCGCGCCATACTGCTACCGCTGCCCTCTGGGCAAGTCCTACCCGGATTGCGCCGTTGCCTGCGCGCGCGAGCTCGAGACGACGATCCTGGAGATCGGCCCCGACAACGTGTCCGCGTTCATCGCCGAGCCGATCGTGGGTGCCGCCGCCCCGGCGCTGACAGCGCCAGCGGGATACTACGAGGCCATCCGGGAGATCTGCGACCGCTATGGGATCCTGTGGATTGCGGACGAGATCGTGACCGGCTTCGGCCGCACCGGCCGGAACATGGGCTACATGAACTGGGACGCGCAGCCCGACATCCTCGTCGTCGCCAAGGGCATGTCCGGTGGCTACGTCCCGCTGTCGGGTGTCATCGCGTCGGCGAAGGTGGTCGCTCCGTTCGAGGAGCAGGGCGCCAGGTTCACGCATGGCCTGACGTATCAGAACCACCCGGTCGCGTGCGCCGCGGCCGTTGCGGTGGTGGACATCATCGAGCGCGAAGGGCTCGTCGAGAACGCGGCCGTCCAGGGCGCGTACCTCGAGGAGCGGCTGCGGACGACCGCGGCCAAGCTGCCGATCGTCGGCGAGCTGCGGGGCAAGGGGCTCCTGTGGGGCATGGAGCTGGTGAGCGACCGGGCGACCCGCGGTCGCTTCGACCCTGCCCTGGGCGTGGGCACCCGGGTCCACAAGCGGGGCCTCGCCAACGGGCTCGTCATCTACCAGAGTGGCGGCAGCGCCGTCGCGAGCAGCGAGGTGTTCGTCAGCCCACCGCTGATCGTCAATCGTGACGACATCGACGAGATCGTCGACCGCCTCATCCGAACGCTGGAGGAGGTCCAAGCGGACGTACTGCCCGGAGCCACGCTCCAGCGGGCAGGCGCCTGACCGTCCACCGAGGTGTCACCTTTCCCCAGGAGCCGAGCGTGACCGCGACCTACTTCGAGCAGCTATTGGCCGAGACACCGACGCGCGTGTGGGTCAACAATCCCACCATCGAGGAGCTGTCCCTGGCACTCTCGCAGGGCGCCCGGGGCTGCACGACCAATCCCGGGTACGGCGGCAACCTGCTTCGCCGCAGTCCTGGCGACATCCTGCCGATCATCGAGCGGTGCGTCCGCGAGACCACCGACGATGTCCTCGCCGCCGATCTGGTGCAGCAGCGTCTGGTCGCGCCGATCGCGGAGCGATTCCGGCCGCTGTTTGAGGCGTCGGGAGGCACCGCCGGCTTCGTCTCGATCCAGGGCGCCCCGGAGATGGACACGGACGCCGACCACATCGAGCAGGAGGCCCGCGACGGGCACGCGCTCGCCCCCAACGTGAGTCCCAAGGTCCCCGCAACGGCCGCGGGCCTGGCGGCGTTCGAGCGGCTCGTCGCCGATGGGTTCCCCACGATCGTCACCGAGGTGTTCAGCGTTGCCCAGTTCGTCGAGACGAACGAGCGCTTCCTCGCTGTCACGGGCCGGACGGGTGTCGTGCCGCCCTTCTTCATCAGCCCGATCACCGGCATCTTCGGCGATCATCTCAAGACCGTGGCGAAGCGCGAGGGCATCGATGCTCTCGCATCGGACATGGAGCAGGCGGGCGTCGCGCTCACGCGGGAGTGTTACCGGATCTCGCAGGAGCGTGGGTATCCGGTGACCATTCTGGCGGGCGGCGCCCGCATCCCGCTCGACTTGACTGGGCTGGTGGGGGGCGCGCTCCATGCGACCATCAACTGGAGCACCTTTGCCGACGTGCTGGCCAGCCCTGCGCCCTTCGCTCGGGGGATCGAGGCGCCGCTCGATCCGGCAGCCATCGCGCGTCTCGAGGCGACGTTCGAGGACGTACGCCGCGCGTTTGCGCCCGACGGCCTCTCGCTGGAGGAATACGAAGACTTCGGCCCGGTCCAGCATTTCCGGAACGCGTTCATCTCTGGGTGGACCGCCGTGCACGACGCGATCGCGGAGGAGCGGTCCCGTCAGGCGGTTGCGCTGACCCGCGTCCCCGCTGCCGGGGCGCCGCCCCGCCCAGGTACGCCGACGACCGGCATGCGCGATCGGCGTTACCCTCGATCGGAATTGATGGTGAGGCAGTCTACGCGGGCGGTGACGGAGGCGGCATGACACCTGGTGCGAAGAGCCTAGGCGAAGGACGGCAGCGCACTCGTCGCCACCCGCGCCACCCGCTGCCGACGCCACTCAACCATGGAGACATGCGGCGTGCCAACACCTGGTCCGTGCTTGAGGCGGTGCGGGTCGGCGGCACAGTGTCGAGAGCACAAATCGGCGAGCAGACCGGGCTGACGGCGATGAGCGTCCACCGCCTCATCGCTGAGCTGCGGCGTCGTCGCCTCGTGCTGCCGGCGGGCAGCACGCCCGCAGGATCGATCGGACGCCCATCATCGCTCTTCCGGTTCAACGGCTCGATCGGCCATGTAGTCGGGTTCGACGTCGGCAACGAGACGACGCGCGCCGCTCTCGTGGACCTCGACCGGACCGAGATGGCGGCGTTTGAGGTCGGCACCGCCGAGGTCGAGGGCGACCTCGCCCGCCACCTCCTCTCCGCTGTCACGCAGCTCCAAGAGGAAGCCCACGTCAGGCCGGATGCGCTCCTAGGGCTCGCGGCGGGCATTGCCGGCGTGACCCGCTCCGACGGGACGATCGTGCGTGCCTCCCAGCACCACGCATGGGACGGACTTGCGCTCGGCTTGCTCCTGCGTGAGGCGCTCGGCGTGGATGTGCAGCTGCGGCAAGACGACCACTTCGCCGCGCTGGCGGAGCTGCGAGGTGGGGCCTGCGTCGGGATGCGGACCGCCCTGCTTGTGAACGTGGGTAAGGGCATCGGTCTCGGCATCATCTCGGGTGGTGCAGTCCATGCCGGCGCCCATGGGGCGGCTGGCCGCGCGACCTGGGTCCCCCTTCGCGCGGATGGGTCGGGCGTGGCCTCTCCGGTGGCCGGCGACCTGCTGACCGGTGACGGAATCGTCGCGGACTACGTGCGCGCGGGCGGGGCGTCTGGGCCCGACGGGGCTCGGGGAGTCTTCGTCGCCGAAGCGGCGGGCGACCCGGCGGCGCGCGACGCCATCGAGCTGTTCGCATCGCGGCTCGGGTGGCTGATCGGAAGCACGATTGCGATCCTCGACCCGGAAGTCGTCGTGCTCGGGGGCGGGATCAGCCGAGCCTACGAGCAGCTCCGCGAACCGCTGACCCGTCGCGTGGCCGAGATCATTCCCGCTCCACCGCCCATCGTGGCGTCGGCTCTCGGGCCCGGTGCCGTGATCGCAGGCGCGATCGATGGGGCCCTTGCCCTCGCCGATATCTCGCTCAAGGCGCGTCTCGCCGCCTGAACCCATGGGGGCCTCGGCCGATGACGATAGGGGATGGGCGCCGCAGGCCGTCGCGCAGGTGCCGCTTGGAGTCCGCCGTTCACGGCCGCGCCCGTGCCCGACGCGCCGACGCCGGCGACGGAGTCAGGTCTGGTAGCCGCTCCGGCAAGCGCTGAAGGGCCGGCCGGGCTCGTCGAGGTATACGAACTCGCCGATCAGGTTCGCGGCGAGGCAGGCATGCGCCGGGACGATGAACACGAGATCGCCCACGCGCACGCGCGTGATCACCTCGTCCGAGCACTGAATCATGCCGTGCTCCTGCGACAGGCGATGGACGTACGCGGTGGATGCAGGGAGCAGGTCCCACGAGCGCTCCCCGACGACGGCCAGCTGGCCGTGGCTGGGCCGGCTCTCCGGACCTGGTGCGACGTCCCTCGAGAGGTGGACGGCCCCACCCTGCACCACGAGCTCGCTCCGACGAGGGTAGACCCCGACCACCGGGCAGGCGACCACGAGCGCGAGGTCCACGCCCGAACACGAGCCCAGGGCGTGCTGCTGCATGTCGTGGAAGACGAAGTTGCCCGGCCGCGCCTCGCTCACCCCCTCGAACCGCGAGACCACCTCCGCGGTCGGCGTGTCGCCGACCGAGATCTCCAGGTCGGCCGGAGCACCTGACCCTAGGAGGCAATCCCTCGCGGCGGCCATTCGCGCCGCGACCTCCGTCCAGAGGTCAACCCGCGCGCCCGGCGCCGTCACGTGGTAGGCGTGCCCGGCATGGGTCAGCACGCCGCGCACGCGATGCCGGCGGGAGCGGCCGGCTGCCTCGAGAAGCCTCGCCAGTGCCTCACGGTCGTCCCACGGGATGCCGGTCCTCCCGTACCCGACGTCGACGTCCAGCCAGATGTCTACCGGCGCCGTGATCGACGCCAGCGCTGCGGCTGCATCGCTCGAGTCGATCAGCAGGCCCAGGTGGATCTCGGTCGCCAGCCGTCCGAGCTTCGGGAGTGCCCGCACGTTGAGCGGGAACGCGATCGTGATGTCGTCCCAACCGGCATCCGCGAAGCGTCGCGCCATCTCGACCGAGGAGACGGTGATGGCGGAGACCCCGACCTCCCGGTAGAGCATGGCGACCCGCGGCGAGTTGTGCGACTTGACGTGGGGCCGGAAGCGCGTGCCGCTCGCGTCGGCCCGGGCCTGCATGAGCCGGAGGTTGGCGAGCACCCGGTCGCGGTCCACCACGAGGGTGGGTCGGCTGATCCCGGCGAAGCGCTCTGGCGCTGCCGGCCGACGGTAGGCGGTGGCGATCTGCATTCGCACCACCGTACATGGTCCCCTTGCGCCGGGTCATCCTAATGTCCCGAATCGTTGATCCGTGGCTGTTTGACTCGGGATGGCCTCGGGCCGATCGACCGCATAGGTAGGTTGGCTGTGTACCCGGCCAGCACCCCGACGGAGGCAGTACGCGACAGCGGATAACTGGGGTCAAATGGTGGGGTCGCCACGAGGGGAGCCACAGCGCTCAAGAGGCTCAGGCTTGGGAAGCAGACGCTCCCGCTTGGCGCATCCTCATCCACTCGGTCTGCCTCCGCCGAGCCGAACGCTCAACTGGTGGGGTGCCGCAGTTGAGCGCCGGATGATCACCGTTTGGGTTGACCGTGTCGGGCCCTTGGATAGACTGACTGAGCGCCCCCGATCGGGCACTGTCCGTTATCGTCTCTCCGCCACAGACGATAACTTGGGCCGCTTCGCTCAACTCGATCGTGATCGGGGAGCGGATTGGCCACAGCGCTCAGCGGCGCCTGCATGCCATTCAGACGCTCTCCCAGCTGAGCTATAGCCCCACGGTTTGTGCTCGATCAGAGCTCCTGAGTGCGCGAACGGGAGTCTAGCACGGCCACAACGGCCGAGCCGACGGTCGGGAGTCTGGGCCACAGTGCTCGGAGAGACGATAACTGTGTCTCGCAATCCGATCGATCTCCGTGCGAGTTATCACCTGTGACGACAGCCCTGACAGGCGGCGCACATAGTACCGGCCTGATCGGCAAGTCATTCGCTCTCGTGACCGACGTTCGCAAGGACGAAACCTAGTCGGCTCGTCCTGTCTGTGCGACCAGTCATCAGGCACGATAAGGTGGCAGAAGGCGAGCTCCGATGCCATTTGGCGAGCACTGGCGGCGACGCGGCGCCGCCTCACGACACCAGCGTACGCGGGAGAGCCAACGACCGTGCCCCAGCGAAAGCGTCCGCCTTCGCGCCGTGCCTCGCCGCGCCGGCGTCCCTCTGGCGATCGGGAGCCGTCGCTCGCGGCTGCCTTCAACAGCCTGCTCCGCGGCGCGCGTGGCCTCCACGCCGATCCCGATCCGCTCCAGGCCGAGGCCTTTGCCAGCAGCGTGATCTCGGTCGTCCCGCAGACGCTCATCGACGTGGACGATCCGGAGGCCCTCTTCGGCCAGCGTCTCGTCGACTACCTGGTGACGAAGCGAACCGACGATGCCCTCGCCGTGCTCCTTGGCCTGGCTGCCATCACCACGTCCGAGCCGCTCGCCCGTCTGGCCCACGCAGGGGCACTCCGACTGCGCGTGGCAGGCCGCCGGGAACCCTCATGGGCCGCGGCGATCGGCAGGTCGCGGTTTGTCGAGGCGTTCGCGCCGGTCGACCCGTATGAGGAGCAGGACCTTGTCGTTTCGACGTTCGAGTACCCGGACGGCGGGCGGCATGCGCTGGTCTACCTTGTCGACCAGAATTTCGATGGACTCGTGCGACAGGCGCATGTCGCGGCCGATCCGGATGAGGTCCGACGGGCCTTCGTCGAGTCGGGTGACCTTGCGCTGCGCCCCGTCGATGCCCAGGAGGTCGCCGACCGGCTCGCGCAGGGTCTGCGGATGTTCGATATATCGATCGATCCGCCGTGCGACGAGGAGGTCCCCCCGCTGGTGCCCCTGCTGCGGGCGAGACTGCGTGCCCTGCCGCCGGCGGTCGAAATGGAGCAGCGTCCGTTCACCGAGCAGGAGCGCAACGCGCTCCTCGATGAGTTCGCGCGGTCGAAGGAAGGCGGACGGTCGAGAGCCGCTGTCGAGCTGGCCGACCTGTTCGTCAGCTGCCGCCTGGAGCGCCTCGATGCGGATCCGACGCGGTGGAGTCCCATCGCGGTGGAACTGTGCCTGCTCGACTGGCTGCCGCGACAGACGACGCTCGACGCCGCCGAGATCCGGGCGCTGCCCGGAGCCTTGAAGCGCTGGGTTCGCTTCGCCGGTCGAAAGAAGGGCCTGCCCGCAGGCGCCATCGAGGAGACCCTGGCCGCTGTCGATCAGTTCGGCCGAGAGTTCCCGCGCGCGATGCGGGATCGATCACGGTTCGGCCCCGCGAAGGCGCTGGTCGACGCGATGACCGCCGACGGGGTCGATGCGGCCGACGAGCGTGCGCTCGGCGCCTGGATCGAGGACTTCAACAGGCGACCCCTTGCCGAGCGTGACGCGATCCTCGGGCCGGCCAGCGCAGGGGCGGTCGATCCCGGCGCGGGGCGGATCGATCGCGGCCACGGGGAACGGCGTTCAGACGATCAGGCGGCCCGGCGTGCCTGGGCCATGCCTCCCGCCCGTGGCGAACTCAACGGGATCGACCTGTCACGGCTCGATCCGGGCGACCCCGACGAGCGGGCGGTCCTCATCGACGGCGAGCATCCGCAGTTCGCGCGTGCCCTGAAGCGCAACACGGACGTCGAGGTCAACGGAGAGGCTGTCGATCCTCGCCTGCACCTGGCTCTCCACGAGATCGTCGCGAACCAACTCTGGGACGGACAGCCTCCCGAGACCTGGGCCGCGGCACGGCGCCTGATCGGCCACGGGTTCGAACGCCACGACGTGCTGCACATGCTGATGCGCGCCGTGTCTGACATCGTGTACGCGGCGCTCGAGGACCCGCTCACGGATCGCAGCGAGGAACTGCGGGCGGCGCTCGATGCGCTCGGCAGGGAACCCTCGTAGGCGATAGGGCAGCCCCGAGGCCAACCCGCTGACCGAACAGTCCCGCAACGTCATGCCAGGTTCGGCAGGTCGCGGTGCCTGGATTCATCGCTTGCGACCGCCAGGCTTGACGGCTATCCTTGGATTCCAAGCCTCGCCCATCAACCTTGTGATCGAGCCCAAGGAACCCAAACATGCCGCGCACCGTCACCCTCCGTTGGGAGGGCAGCCCAAACGCTTATGGGGGCCGACGCAGCCGGGCCAGCTTCAACTACGAGGCCTTTGTCCCTGACCTGATCGGCAAGCTCAAGCTCAGCCTGCCGGGCGAGACCGCCTTGGCCGTGAGCAGCGCCGAATCGGAGATCCGGGCCCTCAACGGCGGGGCGACGACGGGCGGGCTCGAGGCGCTGGGACCGCTGCTGCTTCGCGCAGAGAGCGTGGCGTCGTCGCGGATCGAAGGGCTGGAGCTGTCGCAGCGGAACCTGGCCCGGGCACTGTTCGACCCGGAAGCCGCGCGTGGTACGGCGCGCGCCGTCGCTGGCAACGTCCGGGCCATGGAGGCAGCGATCCAGATTGGCTCCGAGGACCGCGCGTTCCGCCTGTCCGATCTCACCGACATCCACCGGACGCTGTTGTCCGGTGTGGATGACGGGATCGCAGGCAAGGTCCGCGAGGAGCAGAACTGGATCGGCGGACGGCTGAACAGCCCGCTCGACGCGGAGTTCGTGCCGCCGCCGCCCGAGGAGGTTCCGGCGTTGCTCCGCGACCTGGCAGCGTTCGTCAACCGAGACGATCTGCCGGCCGTCGTCCAAGCAGCGATCGCCCACGCCCAGTTCGAGACGATTCACCCATTCGTCGACGGCAACGGGCGCGTGGGCCGGTGCCTCATCCACGTCGTACTCGGTCGGCGTGAGCTCGCGCCCCGGTTCGTGCCCCCGGTGTCGATCGTGCTCGCGACGAACGCCGCGGCGTACGTGCAGGGCCTCACCGATTTCCGGCGCGGCCAGGTCGCCGCATGGTGCGCGTCGTTCGCGATCTCATGCCGATCCGCGGCCAGCGAGTCCGAACGCCTTGCCGAGCGCATCGGCGAGCTCCAAGCGGAGTGGCGAGGGCGAACGCGCCCCCGCCGCGGCTCAGCCGCCGCGCGGATCATCGAGCTGCTGCCCGGCCAGCCCGTCCTGAGCGTCGCGACCGCGCACGACGCGATCGGGGGCTCGTCGGAGGCCGTGCGATTGGCGCTCAACTCGCTTGAGGAGCGCCGGGTCGTACGACAGATCACGCAGGGCCGGTATGCGCGGGCATGGGCCGCCGACGAGCTGTTCGAGATCCTGAACGAGTACGAGCATCGCCTTGCCACGCCGACGCGAACAAGCCAGCCGAGGCGCCCATCGCCCCGCCACGAGCGGGCCCACGCGCGAGCCGACAAATGATCACGGCGACGCTGGTCAGGGTGACGTCATCGACCGACGGCTCGTCTATTCCTCGATGCGGAAGACCGGGTACTGCTCGGCGATTGCCTCGAACGCACTGACCGGCGCGTCGGGAGCAACCGGTATGTGGGGCCGAGCGCCGATGGCGCGAGCGAGATAAGCCTTGAGCGCCGGCGCGCGCTCGGTTGGCGACACCTCGGCCAGGTGTACCTCCCGGCGCCGATCATGTTGCCCGCGGTGCTCGCCAACCACCAACGGGACGGTACTGACCCGGCCGCTTCGACGACCGACCGTTTCAAGCGCGACCGCCCACGCTGGGCCCAAGCTTGCAGTTAAACCCCCTCAGGCCGCCCTCTTGATCGCCGGGTAGCGCATTCGAGGTGGGCGGCGGGTGCCCCTGGGCCGACCGGGACCGGCTGCCCGGGATTTTGGTGGACTGGCTGGCGTGCCGAGTGCGGCACGAAGTCGACGAAATCCCCGGCGGACGCGGGCCGGGGTGAGGCGGTCCGGCTCACACGGTCGTTCCCAGGGCAGGCGGTCGTCGGCGACGAGCCCGCGGGCGAGGCGCAGCTGGGTGTACGCGGTGACGACGAGCCACGTCCAGCGGTCGGCCCGCTGCGGCGTGCACAGCGACGGCGTCGTCCAGCCGAGGGCCTGCTTGACGAATCGGAACGTGTGCTCGAGATCGAAGCGCCGCAGGTACGCACGCCAGCACACGTCGAGATCAGGCGTGCCCGGCCCCGACCACCATAGCCAGAGCGTCTTCTTGGCCCGCGCGGTCGGCTTGGGCAGGTGCTCGACCTCCACCCGGATGACGCTGCCCTCGACGATCGGCGGCAACGCGCCGGCCCAGTGACCGCGGCGGGCGAGCTTGGGGTGGACGCCGTGCCAGGCGGCGACCTCGACCCTGCCGTAGCGGGCGTCGGCAGCCCGAAGCGTCGCATCGGGTGCCCACCAGCTGGCGGGGTCGGCGCACGCGAAGCGGCGGCCATGGCGGCGGGGTCGACCGACCGTGCGGCGAGGGACCGGCTGCGCGTGGAAGAACCGGTCGGACCGGATGCGCACGAGGATGCTCGCCCGGATCCCCGCCAGGTCGTGCCCGAGTGCGATCGGGTCGTAGCCGGCGTCGAACACGAACAGCGGCACGGGATCGGTGTCCGGCAGGCGTGCCACGAGCTCGGTCAGTTGGGCGAGCGTGGCGGCAACCGGGTCGGTGCCGGGCGGGATGCGCCGGGCGTCGAGCGGCGCCGTCCACGAATTGGGCGCCCAGGACAGGCCCGCGATCCAGCTGTACGACCAGCCGGCCACGATCGGCTGGCCGGCCGAGTGCCGTGACGGGTGGTAGTAGAAGCCCCGTTCGGGGCTGGTCTCCGCATCGCACCGCGGCCAGGTCGTGGCATCGACCGCGAACACCGCTGGCCAGCCGGCCGGGCGGACGGCGGCGAGCAGATCCCGCAGCGCGCGCTCGTCGATCCGCCCCCGGGCGAGGGCCTTGTACAGGCTGCCGTGGCTGCGCCGGAAACGGGCTCCAGGCTCAGCGCGGGCACCGAGCCGACCGAGGCGGGACCGTCGAGCGCCGCATCGGCGAGCTCGAACAGGGCATCGCCCCAGCGCGGGAGACACCCCCGGAGCGTTGTCCGGAAGCCGACCAGCGCGTTCGATGCGTCCGGGGCCACACGCGCGCCGTCGTCGCCCATCTCGCCTCCTCCGCAGGGATGCTCTTGGCATACAGTATGATACTGTATGCCATTCCACAGATGACGCCTCTGTCATCCTTCGGTACCTGGGAGATGGCGATGCCCCGACCGAGCGCGGCGGACCGCGCAGCACGGAACCGGATCGTGGCGGACCTGGGCGCGCTCGGGTTCGCGTTGCCGGGCACCGTGCTCGAGCGGCGGGTGCGGTGCGGGAACGCGGGCTGCCGCTGCCATGCCGACCCGCCCCAGCTCCACGGTCCCTACTATCAGTGGACGCGCAAGGTCGGAGGCAAGACCGAGACGCGCCTGCTCAGCGCCGCCCAGATGGCGCGCTATGCGGCCTGGTTCGAGAACGCGGGGCGCCTCAGGACTCTCGCGAGCGAGCTCGAGGCCCTGTCGCTGGAGATCGCCGAGTCAGCCGAGGACTGGGGCTGACAGCGGCACAAGGGTTTAACTGCAAGCTAGAGGCTGAGAACGAATCCGTCTTTGTCGTTGGCAGCCCCGGACGGATCTTCAGGGAGCAGGACCCCAGCGGATCGCAGGCGGAGGCGTCCCGGTCGGTCGGCCGGTGATCTCGGGGCCCTGGGATGCCTCGACCGACGGCCCAGATCGTCAGCGCTGGTGGTTCAGGTCGCTCCCGGAGCTGCCCGGAGAACGAGTGTTCGCATCAGGTTGTGGGCGAGCGCGAACCAGAGGACGATCGCCCGGGCCTTGTCGGGACCTCGGACCCCGAAGCGCTGGAGGCTCGTGCGTTTCGGCCGTCATGATCAGCGCGGCCTCGCCCAGTGGCCGTACGCGTCCACCCATTCCGAGCCGCCCGGTCGCGGATCCGGCATCGGGAGGTCGAGCAGCGCGATCCTGAGCACGTCGCGACCGCGACGGCAGATCGCGACGATCTGGTCATCGTCGGTGATGTCGACGGCGGTGACCGTGACGGCGACACCGAGGACCATCGTCGTGAACGGAATGTCGAGATGCTCGTGGATCATCTCGAACAGGCCCGTGGCTTCCTCGGATTCGTTGTAGCAGTCCACCGTGGCCTCTTCGATCAACTGCCCCAGCCGGACCCGGGAGGGACCCCGTTGGGGTCTGCGCGGTGCCCGAGGGCCCGTTCGGGTGGCCGGCGGCCTGTATGGTGCTGGCGGGCCCGGCTTCGGCGGTGTCGCTTCTGGTGGCTCGCCTGCCGCGATCCGTGCCGCCCCTGCTGTGATCGCGCGGTAGGCGGGTGCCAGGAGATCCTCGAGCGGGCGACCACCGGCGGAGAGGCCCGACGGCCCGAGCTCCCGCAGGATCGCGTCCGGCATCGTCACCGCGCGGGGTTCGACGCGGACGGGTGCGAGGTCGCTGCCTGCGTCCCAGAACTGGCTCGCAAGCTCCTCTGCGATCTGGCTCTTGAGGTCGGCATCGTCGATGCCGATGGACCCGAACAGGCTCTCGAGCTCTGCCGGCAGCGTCGCGTCGGCCTCGTCAATCGCGCCTGGGACCGGGGTCCCGGCACCCACGGCCCGGAGGGCACGGAGCTCGGCCAGCAGGCGCTCGCGCGGACGTCCACGCCAGGTAAAGATGAGGAACGGGTCCCGGTCGAACGCTTCGGCGAGGAGGTAGTAGACGGCCGCGACGTGCTTGCAGGGGTTCTCCCAGTCCGGGCAGGAGCAGTCCGTTGCGAGGTCGTCGGCGGTGCCCGGGAAGAGCGACAGCCCGGTCGCCGCGAACGCGTCCCCGATCTCGTGTGGCATCTCGCCTGCGAGGAGCCGGGCCAGGAACACGGCCTGGCTCACCATGGCCTCCTCGACCCGTGCCCAGTCGGCGTCATCAAGGACCGTCACGCCGATGCTCACGCTGTACGGGCGCGCCCGCGAACCCTGGACGCGCGCGCTGACCTCGCCCGGCTCAACGTCCATGTTGATGACCTGGCCGCGTCGCGCGTACGCCCGCCCGCGCACGAGCCGTGGACCCTCGTGGAAGTCCTCGAGCACCTCGATGAAGCGCTGCGACCACCATGTCTCGCCGATGGAGCCCCGCTTGCTCTTTGCCTGGAGGCCGTCCTTCACCGGGCGCGGCCGGCTCGGCGGGGGATATCCGGAATTCCGGCGGCCCGAGGGCTGGCGCCGGCGCCCGAACGGCATCGTCAGCCCTCCGCCACGGCGTCGGCCGAGAGCGCGACGAGGTCGCGCAGATCGGCCGTGGACAGCTCGGTCAGCCACGTCTCGCCGGTCCCGACGACGCGCTCCGCGAGGGCGCGCTTCGATTCGAGCAGCGCGGCGATCCGCTCCTCGAGGGTGCCGGCGCAGACAAGCTTGCGGACCTGCACGTTCCGGCGCTGGCCGATCCGGTAGGCGCGGTCGGTCGCCTGGTCCTCGACGGCCGGATTCCACCACCGGTCGACGTGGATTACGTGGTTGGCCGCGGTGAGGTTGAGGCCCGTCCCGCCGGCCTTGAGGGAAAGGATCAGGATCGGAGGGCCGCCGTCTTCCTGGAAGCGGGCGACCATCGCGTCGCGATCGGCCTTCCGGGTCCCACCGTGGAGATAGAGGACCTCGCGCCCGAACCGGTCGCGCAGGTGCGTTCGCAGGAGCGCCCCGAACGCGGCGAACTGGGTGAACAGCAGCGCCCGGTCCCCTTCGGCCAGGACCTCCTCCAGGATCTCCTCCACCCGCTGGAGCTTGCCGGACCGCCCTGCCAGCGCCGAGCCGTCGGCAAGCATCTGGGCCGGGTGGTTGCAGACCTGCTTGAGGCGCAGCATCGTGGCCAGGATCAGCCCGCGCCGCTCGATCCCCTCGCTCGAGGCGATCCGCTCCATCATCTCGTCGACGACCGCCTGGTAGAGCGTGGCCTGCTCCCGCGTGAGCGAGCAGTAGACGGTCATCTCCAGCTTCTCGGGCAGGTCGGCGATGATCGCGCGGTCGGACTTCAGGCGGCGCAGGATGAACGGCGCCGTCGCCCGCCGGAGCCGCCCGGCAGCGTCGTCGTCGCCGTAGCGCTCGATCGGCACGGCGAAGCGCTGGTGGAACGCGTTGGCCGAGCCGAGGAGGCCCGGGTTCAGTACCTCCATGATCGACCACAGCTCAGAGAGGCGGTTCTCGACGGGTGTACCGGTGAGCGCGATCCGGCGGGGCGCCCTGATCCGGCGGACCGCCTGGGCCTGCCGGGCTGCACTGTTCTTGATGTTCTGGGCCTCGTCGAGCACGAGACGACCCCAGGTGATCATGGAGAGCGCGTCCGCGTCCCGCGCGACGAGCCCGTAGGTCGTGACGACGAGGTGCGCCTCGTCGGCCGCCGTTGCCAGATCCTCGCCGCCGAGCCGGTCGCCGCCGTGGTGGACGTGGACCGCGAGACCCGGCGCGAAACGCTCCGCCTCGCGGCGCCAGTTCTCGACGACGGACATGGGACAGACGACAAGGGTGGGGGCGGACGCGATGGCGTCGGAGGCGTCGGCCGTCCGTGACGAGCGTTCCGCCACCAGCAGGGCGAGCACCTGGGCGGTCTTGCCGAGGCCCATGTCGTCGGCGAGGCACGCGCCGAGGCCCAGGCTGCCGAGGAACTCCAGCCAGGCGAGACCGCGCTCCTGGTACGGTCGAAGGGCCCCGACGAACCCGGCCGGCGTCCCACGGGAGGTGGGTGGTCCGTCCGGCCCGCCGGCCGCGAGAAGGGTCCCGAGCCAGCCGTCGGCCGTGACCCCGGTGACAGGGAGGCCGGTATCGGACGCGATCAGGCCCAGGCCGGCGCGGACCACGTCGCCGGCGGTCATCGTCCCGCCCGGATGTCCGGGGCGGCGGTCCACCAAGCGGACCGCCGCGGCGACATCCTCGGGGCGCAACTCCACCCACTGGCCCCGGACGCGCACCAGCGGCACCTTGAGGCGGGCGAGCTCGCGGATCTCGTCGGCTGTCACGTCCGTGTCGCCGATCGCGAGCTCCCACCGGTAGTCGACGATGGCCTGGAGCCCGAGACCGGCGCCGGCTGCCGAAGCGCCGGCAGACACGCGCGTGGTCGCCCGCAGGCGGGTCGCGATGCGCGGGCGTCCGGACTGCCACCAGGACGGGAGCTGGATCCCGAAGCCGGCCTCGGCGAGGGCCGGCGCTCCCTCGCTGAGGAAGGCGTACGCGCCGGTGACGTCAAGGTCGAGCCGCGCAGGGTGTGACTCGCGGAGCAAGCGGTCCAGGGGTGGGTGGAGTCGTGTCGCGCGGCCCAGGTCAGCGAGCAGCCGCTCCTGCGGATCGTCGAGCTGGCGGCCGAACGCGGCCAGCCTGCGGCCCGTCTTCCAGACATCGGCCGCGGGAACGAACAGGCTCGGATCGTCGGTCGCCTGAAGCAGGACCTCGACGGCCCAGGCCTGCCCCTCCGTGGTGTCCGCACCGTCGTCGGGCGGGATGACCCGGAA
Source organism: uncultured Chloroflexia bacterium (assembly GCA_963835335.1). Lineage (GTDB taxonomy): Bacteria > Chloroflexota > Limnocylindria > Limnocylindrales > CSP1-4 > CAIXZV01. The sequence continues at coordinate 18,915 of CAWIFB010000057.1, forward strand.
GCAGGTGCGGAAGCCGGAGTCGCCGGTCGAGGCCCGCCGGTGCCACGCCGCCACGGTCCCGGCAAGGGCGCGGAGCTCGTGCGAGTCCGGGAGGATGGTGGGGCTTGCCGTGGCCAAGGCGCCGAGCATGGTGTCGAGCGGCGTCGCGCGCCTCATCCGGGTCGCGGTCCCCGGGAAGGGCCGGGGCCCGATGCTTGAGCGGGCGATCGATTCGACGATATCGGTCAGCATCTGCGCGAGGACGTCGCCGGCGCCGCGTCCGCGCCGGTCCGATGCGCCGGCCTCGGCGCGACACGATGGCGGCATCGCACGCGCCAGCGCCCGCAGCCGTTCAGCATCGGCGGCACCGGGGGCCGGCAGCCAGCGTGCCTCGAAGCCCCGGCCGTCCCGGGCCTGGACCAGCCGGGGGAGGAAGCGCCCGCGGGCGGCGAGCTCCAGGGCGAACAGGACGGTGGCGGCGAGGTGCTCGAACGACGCGTCGCCCGACGTCTCCTCGGAGCGGAGCGTCCCCGACAGGAGAAGCCCGATGGCCGCGCCCGGGTCGAACGCGAGCGTCGGGACCGTCCAGGGTTCGATGCCGGCTGGGGCTGCGTCACCGTGCGGGGGTGCCGCGGCGATGCGTGGAGAGGGCCACGGACTCGCCGCGGCACCCGGGAGCCAGAGAGTCAGCCGGCCCGGTCGGGCTCGTCCGGCCTGGTCGGCGCTGCCGATGGTCGCGGCCCCGATGGCGCGCGCCAGGCCGGCGGTCGGGACGGCCCACGGGTGGGCAGGGACCCTGGTGGTCCGCCGCGCACTGCGTCGCCGCCGCGCCTCGCAGGCGGCGGCATCCTCGGCCCAGATGTGAAGGCGGCGGTCGAGCGCCCAGGTGGCGTGAAGTGCAAGCAAGGGTCAGGAGAGCCCGTGGGAGTCCGGACGATCGGGTGAGGGCCGCTCGGCGGGCACGCTCGGGCGCAGCCCCGATTCGGCGAGCCACTGCCGGGCGCGACCGCGGCGGCGGTCGTCGGTGTATCGGTAGAAGCGGGCGAGCTCGTCGAGGACATCGGCCAGCTCGTCCTTGAAGCGGCGGAAGGCGCCCCGGCCGCCGAGTGCACGGTCGAGCCGGGCGGCGAGGCGCTCGTCCGTGACGGTGTCGAGGAACGCCTCCATGTCGCGGAAGCCGGGCCGCGATCCGAGCGAGTCGAACCGGAGCCAGCGGTCATCGGTCGGACCGTCTTCGGCCTCGGCGTCGTCGGCTTCATCGTCGGGTTCGCCGAACTCGTCGAAGACGTCAATCTCATAGAGCGGGCCGATCTGCTGTACCTCGCCCGTCCGGAGGTCGAGCCGACCGCCGGTCAGGAGCGGATCACCCTCCAGCGCGAGAGACAGCTCGTCGAGGTCGACCGAGAGGTCGCGCAGCGCCGGGGCCGGCGCCAGCCCAAGCATCGCCTCGAGCTCGAGCGCGAGATCCTCGTCGCCGTCGAGGTCCCGGTCTCGAAGCAGGGAGATGTGCTCGCTGGCCCGCTCCGTGGTACCCGTGACCCCTTGGGCGAGCCCGAGCAGGAGGCCGTCCCCGGCGTACTGGAGGGTGTCGAGATCCGGCCGGCGTGCGATGGCGGCCATCGCGGCGTGCCCGTCGCCCGTGTAGACCGCACCGCGCAGGTCGCGGAAGGTCGGCTCGACTGGGTCCGGGAGCGACCGGTTCGACATGGTCCGTCGATCCTACCGGGATCGGCGTGGATCGGGGCGCTGCCCGTTGGACGACGGAGCCCAGCCGATGGCTTCTCTCGATCGTGCCACCCAGCGCCGGGCTGCCGGTTCCCAGGCGGCCGGGTCACCCAGCTCCCCGGATAGCACCGGATCGAGGAAGCCTGCCGCGAGCCCGTAGCCATGGGTCAAGCTCGACGGCGAGATCAACCGCTGCGGCCATCCGGGCGTACGGCACGCACCAGTTCGCCGGTGGCCTCGGCAGCGCCCGTGGAAGCTCCTGGCGGCCACGCCGACCGAAGGTGACGTGCAGTGCGCGGTGCAGCCGGTCCGCTCCCCGGGCGCGCACGCACCCGGATCGGTCCGGCGGGGGCCGCGATGGTTGTCCGCGATGCGATCCTTGGCATCGATGATCGCCTGGGGGTGGCGACCCGGTGATCCCGCTCGCCGCCATCAATCAGCTCGCGGCCGTCTACCGGGGCCGAGGCCGGAACGAGGCCTACCTTGAGTTTGCCAAGGGTCGCATCGTCCAGTACGTCGGCCGGGTGCTTCGCCCGGTCGACGGCACGGCCCGAGTGGAGGTCCACGACTACGTCGACGTCCGCGTCCCCGTCCTCGCACGGATGCACGCCCGGCGTTCGACGTTCGTCCCACCCGGTCAACGTAGACGTCCCGCCCACGCCACGACCGGGCTCGTTCGGCTCCTCATGCGCGAGGATCCTGAAGCCGGGAGCCGTGGTTGGTCGTCTCGCCGCCACGACGGCGACATTGATGTGACCAACTTCACCGACTCAAAGGGGCAAGCGAGGGATCACCAAGATTGTGTCGTGCACATTTGTTTGGTGCTGGCGCCACACTTTTGGTAGCCTGCGACGATGACCATCCTGCCCAGTCGTGGTCGGCGAAGCCGGGGGGCGATCTACCGCCAGCTCGCCGAAGCGGTCGACGAGCTGCGCACGAGGCTCGGCGGCCTGCCAACACCGGTCGAGGCCGAGGACATCTGGGGCGACATCTGGTTCCAGGAGGCCCACAACTCGACCGCCATCGAGGGCAACACCCTCGTCCTGCGCGAGGTTGAGGCGCTGCTCCGAGAGGGCCGGGCCGTGGGCGACAAGCAGCTCGCCGACTACCTCGAGGTCCGCGGCTACGCCGACGCCGCCCAATGGGTGTACCAGCAGGGACTGGCGCCGGGTGACTGGACGACCGGAAAGCTCATCACCCTCACCGAGGTTCGCCACGTCCACACCCTCGCATTGACCAAGGTCTGGGAGGTCGCGCCCCATCCCCATGCCGGGCCGGCCGAAGGCCCGGGGTCGTTCCGCCAGCACAACATCCAGCCCTTTCCCGGTGGCATGCGACCGCCCGACTGGCCCGACGTGCCATCGTTGCTGACCGACTGGGTGCAACGCGCGGCCGAGCTCCGTGCCGCCGGAGACCCGTTCCCCGAGGCACTGGCCCGCCTGCACGCTGACTTTGAGCGGATCCATCCGTTCCTCGACGGCAACGGCCGCGCCGGAAGGCTCGTCACCAATCTGCTGCTCGTCCGCCTGGGCTACCCGCCGGCGATCATCCGCAAGGCGGACCGCGCCCGGTACCTGCGCCATCTCCAGCAGGCCGATGCCGGCGACCCGGGACCGCTCGGCGAGTTCCTGGCACGGGCGATCACCGACACCCTGCTGCGCTTCATCGTGCCTGCAGTGGCGGGCCCATCGCGATTGGTGCCGCTGGCGGCGCTCGCCACGCCTGACCTGACGGCGCGAGCGTTGCGCGCGGCGGCGGAGCGGGGTCGGCTGCGCGCCCAGCGGGACAGTCGCGGCCAGTGGCGGAGCAGCCGGCGCTGGGTGGACCACTACCGACGGGATCGCTACCACCGAGTGCGATGAGCCCGGCAGGCAACCCTCCGAACGTCGCCATCGAACCGGCGAAATTCCCAGGCGACACCCGGGATCACGCCCAAACGCGAGATCATCTGACTGGGGCCGAAATGGTGGGGTCGCCACGAGGGGAACCACAGCGCTCAAGAGGCCGAGACTTGGGAAGCAGAAGACTCCCGCCTGGCGCCCGCTCATCGCTAGGGTCTGGCGCCGTGGCGATCGGAACGCTCGACCGGCGGGGCGGCGCAGCTGATCGCCAAAGATGCTCCCACTGATCACCGTTTGGGTTGACCGTGTCGGGCCCTTGGATAGACTGAATGAGCGCCCGATCGGGGAACGCCAGTTATCGTCTCTCCGCGACAGACGATAACTTGGGCCGCTTCGCTCAACTCGTTCGTGATCGGGGAGCGATTGGCCACAGCGCTCAGCGGCGCCTGCATGCCATTCAGACGCTCTCCCAGCTGAGCTATAGCCCCACGGTTTCGTGCTCGATCAGAGCTCCTGAGTGCGCGAACGGGAGTCTAGCACGGCCACAACGGCCGAGCCGACGGTCGGGAGTCTGGGCCACAGCGCTCGGAGAGACGATAACTGCAGCAAAACGGACTGAGCAGCGCGCCCGGCACATCGCCTTTGAGTGGCCCCGCTTGTCGCGGCGTCCAGTCCGGCCCGGGCAGGACGCCAACCACTTGCGGTCGTTCCCATTGGCGTTTCGGCCCCGCCCGGTCCTCCGCCTCGCCGACTTGCGATCGCGCAAGATCGGATAGTATTGCCTGCATGCAACGGGAATCACCATCCATACTTGCAAGCCGACATGTTCCACGCTGGGTGTCGCGCGCCGTCGCCGACTTTGAGGTGTTCGGACACGATGTGGTGTCGACCGACGATGTCGCCACGGCGCTCGGCGTCGCCCCGGACTCGCGACGGCTGAAGAACGCGATCCAAGCGCTGGTGCAACTCGGCTGGCTTCGGCCGCTCTCGGCACGCGGGAGGTACGAGTTCCTCGGTGCTCGCGGAGGCCCGTTCCCGTCCGGCGACCCGCTGATCGAGGCTCGCGCCGTGCGGTCGCGTCGCCCGGACTTCCGGCTGGCGCTTGTTGGCACCGGAGCCGCCTTCCTGCGTGGGCTCGCCGAGCGCGCCCCCGACCGGTACGCGGTGGCGATCGACCGGGATCAGGGCGGGTCCGTTGCCCTCGCCGCCACGTATGACGTGGTCAAGACGACCGGGCCTAGGATCGCAGGTATCCCCGACATCCGCGGTGTCCCGGTCTCAGACCCCGCGCACCTCCTTGGAGACGCAGCGCTGTGGCCATCGGCATGCGGTGACCTGCGCGACGCCTACCACTGGCTGCGCGGGGCGCTCGAAGTCGCGGAAGCCCAGGAGGTGGTAGCCGTGGCCGGCCGCGTTGGGCACGCGGCCGCAGCCCGGATGGCGTATCTCGCAGGCCGCTTCGGCGCCCCGGACGTGGCCGCGGCAATCGCCGAAACGCTCCCCGGGCGTGCGCGCACCCGGATCGGTCCGGCGGGGGCCGCGGTGGTTGTCCGCGATGCGATCCTTGGCGTCGATGATCGCCTGGGGGTGGCGACCCGGTGATCCCGCTCGCTGCCATCAATCTGCTCGCGGCCGTCTACCGCGGCCGAGGCCGGAACGAGGCCTACCTTGAGTTCGCCCAGGAGCACTTCCTCGACTGGTTGAGGCTGGAAGGCCTGTTCGAGGATGACGCGGTTGTCTTCAAGGGCGGGACCGCGATCCGCAAGTTCGTCCTCGGCAACGAGGGCCGCTTCTCGACGGACCTCGACTTCGCGGTCGGGGACCCCATCTATGCCGATCACATCCTCGAGCGCCTGGACCAGCGGGTCACGCACGAGGGCGTGACATTCGTCCTCGACAAGTACGACGCCGCGGCGCGGAAGGGCGCCTGGCACGCGGAGACGGCGGAACACGGCTCATCGCTACCCGCAAGCCTCGACTTCTCCCCGCGTCCACTCCTGCTGCCCGCCACCCATCCTGAGCGCGCGCGGATCCCCGGCATCGAACGCCGGTTCCTCGGGTTCGAGCCCGTCAGCCCGCCGGTCGCAGACCTCCTTGAGACCATCGCCGAGAAGCTGTCGCGGTTCCGGCGGACGATGCTCGGCCGCGACGTCTATGACCTCGCGACGGTCGCGCGTCGCGTCGACGACCGCCTGGTGCTCCTCCGCGAGGTCCTCTGCTTCAAGGCCTACTTCGACCGGGTGGAGGAGGGGCGGGACACGCTCCCGGTCCCATTCACCGGCGGCGGCGAGTTCGCCGGGCGCGATCCGGATCTCGTGACCGGGGCCCACGACCTGGGCCTTCTTGCCCGCGATCGGACCGACATGGCCGCGCTCCTCGAGACGGTCGGTGCGGTCTACGGGCGGATGGGCGAGCCCGCGGGAGACACGGAGGCGAGGCTCGCCGCCTGCCGGTTCGACGACCTCCACTGGGCGCGCGTCCGCTATGCCGAGCGGGCCCGCGAGTTGCGCCAGGCCAGTGAGCCAGCGTGAGTCGGGATCGGTGGGAGGCTGTCATGGGTGAGCCCACCGCCGCGAGCCCGGACGACCTTCGCCGCGAAGTCGAGCGTCTCCGCGCCGAGAATCTGCGCTTGCGATTGCTGCTCGGCCTGGATTCCCCTGAACCGCCGACAGCCCAATCGGCACCGCCGTCGGCGCCCGCCTGGGAGCCCACACTCTTCCGCGATCGAGTGGTTGCCACCAACCAGGCGCCGGTTGACGGCCATTCGCCGCCGGAAGCCAAGATCGCGCTCTTCCGGTCGTTGTTCGTCGGGCGCGCTGACGTGTACGCCGCCCGCTGGGAGAACGCTCGCAGCGGGAAGTCGGGATGGAGCCCCGTCGTCGTGGGCGGTCCGGCCAACGCACGGCGACCGGATCGGGCGTACCTGCCCCTGACCGACGCGATCGTCGAGTCACATCTGACCGGTCGCGTGCACGTCGGCCTGTACCCGCTGCTGCGCGGCGATACGTGCCGGCTGCTCGCCTGCGACTTCGACGGTTCGTCCTGGGTCCTCGACGCCGTCGCCTACGTCGATGCCGCACGGGCCGCCGGGATCCCGGTTGCCCTGGAGCGGTCGCGGTCGGGCGAGGGGGCCCATGCCTGGATGTTCTTCAGCGGCACGGTCCATGCCTCAGCCGCTCGGAGGATCGGCGCGTTTCTCCTGCGGGAAGCCATGACGGTCAGGGCCGAGATCGACCTTGCCAGCTACGACCGTCTCTTCCCTGCCCAGGACTTCATGCCCAATGGATCGTTGGGCAACCTGATCGCCCTGCCGCTGCACGGCGAGAGCCGGCGTCGCGGCACGACGGTCTTCCTCGACCCGGCGACGCTCCAGCCGTCCGAGGATCAGTGGGCCTTCCTGGCCTCTCTAGGTCGCAGCTCGCCTGCGTCGATCGAGTCCTTCGCGGAATCCGTCCGCCTGGTTGCCGCGGGCCCGGACGAGCGAACCTACCGGGCACCCCACGGCCAACCGGTGCCGAAGCCGCCCGAGACCATCGTGGCCGAGACCGGGGCGATGCTGTCGATCGACCGGATCGGGATGCCGCCCGCGCTCCTGGCCGCCCTCAAGCACCTCGCCTCGCTGCACAACCCGGCCTACTACGAGAAGGAGCGCCTTCGCCTATCGACGTGGAAGACGCCGCGCTTCCTGCGCTGCTACGGCGAATCGCTCGATCGACTTCTCCTCCCACGCGGGCTCCGGGAGGCGGCCGACGCGGTCATCGTGGAGGCTGGCAGCCGGCTCGTGGTTCACGACCGGCGCCCGCCTCTGTCGCCAATCGACGTCCGCCTGGAGGCGACGCTGTCACCCGGCCAACTCGAAGCGCTCGACGTGCTGTCCCGTCACGAGCTCGGCGTCCTCGTGGCGCCGCCCGGTGCAGGGAAGACGGTGCTGGCCTGCGGCGTGATCGCGAGTCGAGCGGTGCCCACGCTCGTCATCGTCGACCGTCAGCCGCTCGTGGACCAGTGGCGGGACCGACTGTCTGCCCACCTCGGGATCGACCGCAAGCGGATCGGGATCATTGGGGCCGGACGCCGCCGGCCCGGCGGGGTCATCGACATCGCGATGGTCCAGTCGCTGGCGCGACGCGACGACCTCCCGGAGTTGACCGCAGGGTACGGGCTCATCGTCGTTGACGAGTGCCACCACGTCCCCGCGACGACCTTCGAGGGGGCCGTCCGCCAGATCGCGGCACCTGCGTGGCTCGGCCTGACAGCGACGCCCTATCGGCGCGATGGCCTCGAGGGCTTGATCACGATGTACTGCGGCCCCGTACGACATCGCATGGGCCCATCTGCGCTCGACCCCGAGGAGTTCGAGCGCGTGCTGGTGGTCCATCCGACGGAGCACGCCATGGCTCTTGCCGGGGCCGACGAGATCGAGGGGGCGGGATCGGCCATCCAGGCCGTGTTCCGAGGCGTCGTCGAGGATGACGACCGCACGCGCCAGATCTGCGCCGACATCGCCGCTTCGGCGCGCCTGGGACGCAACAGCCTCGTCCTGTCCCAGTGGACCGCGCACGTCGTGCGGCTCGTGAATGGTCTGAAGGACCTTGGCCTGGAACCGCTCGTGCTGCAGGGAGGGATGGGGAAGAAGGCCCGCGGTCTCGTGATGGAGGAGTTGGCGATGGTGCGACCCGGCGGCGATGGCGTGATCCTCATCGCCACCGGCGGCTTTCTCGGCGAGGGCTTCGACTGCCCGCCGCTCGACACGCTCTTCCTGGCATTCCCGGTCGCCTTCAAGGGTCGCATCGTCCAGTACGTCGGCCGGGTGCTCCGCCCGGTCGACGGCAAGGTCAGGGTAGAAGTCCACGACTACGTCGACGTCCGCGTCCCCGTCCTCGCGCGGATGCACGCCCGACGCCTCTCCGCATACGCGAGCCTCGGGTTCGACGTTCGTCCCACCCGGTCAACGTAGACGTCCCGCCCAAGCCACGACCGGGTTCGTTCGGCGTCTGATGCGAGCGGACTCAGGAGCCGGGAACCCGTGGTTGGTCGTCTCGCCGCCACAGCTGACGGATGAAACGCCAGCGTCCGCAACCGTTCTGCCGGGCGCACGGCTCCAAGCCAGCATCGCGCGCAACCGGGAGATCCTCGACCGCCTGGCGCGGTGACGGCCTACCTCGAACTGGCCGGCTACCTCCTCATCGCTGAAGTGGTCCTCGGCCTGCCGGCCGAGGTGATCGCCAACTTCAACCGGATCGGACTGGCCGCCTCGGCGCTGGCTGCGCCCCAGGCCGGCTTCGGCGGCGTGGAGGCCTATCCAGCTTTGCGACCAATGCAGCAGTCGATCCTGACGTCGTGACGTTCGGCCCACGAGGAAGTGTCATTCCGCCGTGAGTCTCTCAGCTCACCGTGATACAGTTGCGGCTGAGATGTTCTCCACGATCATCGCGCTTCCGGGGTCGCCCGCTCAGTCGGCAGGCTGTGGCGCTTCGATCACCCGAACCCTCGCCCCGGTCGCGCGACCCGCCGCTGGGGCCTCCCTGAACGGCACCCTCCCGGAGGTCCCCGATGTCGATTGAGCTCCCCGTCCTGCCGGACCTGCGCATGGCGTACCGCGCGCCCGACGTGGAGGCGCCGCTCGCGGTCGCGACCCTCGTGGCAGATCGGACACGGGCAAGCATCCTCGCCCTGCTGGCCGACGGGCCGCACTGCGTGTGCGAGATGGCCGCAGCGCTTGGCGCCCGCGAGAACAACGTGAGCAATCACCTCGCACGCCTGCGCGACGCCGGGCTTGTCCGGGCGACACGCCATGGAGCCGACTCTCGCCGCGTCTACTACGAGCGCGACGACCAGGCCTGCGCCGACGCGCTTGCGCAGTTGCGCGCCCTCCTTGTGACCCCCGCATGACCTCCATCTCGATCACCCCCGTGCGACGCCTGCCGACCTGGCCCACCGCCGCCGTGGCGGCCGTGGCGTGGCTGATCGCGTGGTTCATCAACCTGCCGGCTGCGAACTGGGCCGCCTATGACCTCCTGGGGTTGCAGCAGGGCTCGCACCTCGGCGACGCGGTGGCGTTCTTCCTCCTCGACGTGCCGAAGGTGCTGCTGCTGCTGACGGGCATCGTGACCCTGGTCTCGTTCCTGCGGTCGTTCGTGTCGCCGGAGCGGGTCCGCCGCGCGCTGGCGGGCCGAGGGGTCCTGCCGGGCACGATGGCCGCGGCCGGCTTCGGCATCGTCACGCCGTTCTGCTCGTGCTCGGCGGTGCCGCTGTTCATCGGCTTCGTCGAGGCGGGCGTGCCGCTGGGCGTGACCTTCGCGTTCCTCGTCGCCTCGCCGATGGTCAACGAGGTTGCGCTCGTGCTCCTGTGGGGCCTGTTCGGGCCCGGGGTCGCCCTGCTCTACATGGGCGCCGGCCTGACCGTCGCCGTCCTGTCGGGCCTGCTGATCGGCCGCCTGGGCCTTGAGCGGTACGTCGAGGACTACGTCTGGAAGATCCACGCCGGCGCGGGCGCCATCGAGATCCGCCCGACCCTCGGGGACCGGGTGCGCGACGCCTGGCGCTCGACCGTGGACATCGTCCGCCGCGTGCTGCCGTTCGTCGTCGCCGGGATCGCCGTCGGCGCCCTGATCCACGGTTTCGTCCCCACGGACCTCGTCGTCTCGGTCGGCGGCCGCGACAACCCCCTCGCGGTGCCGGCACTGGTCGGCCTCGGCGTCCCGCTCTACAGCAACGCCGCGGGCACGATCCCGATCGTCGAGGCGCTGATCGGCAAGGGCCTGCCGCTGGGCTCGGCCCTCGCGTTCATGATGGCCGTCACCGCCCTGTCCGTGCCCGAGCTCGTGATCCTGCGCCGGGTCATGAAGCCGCGCCTCATCGCCGTCTTCGTCGCCGTCGTCGCCAGCCGGGATCCTGCTCGTCGGCTACGGCTTCAACGCATTCATCGCCTGAAACACCCAGAGGAGTCCGCCTGATGAAGAAGATCGAGGTCCTCGGGTCCGGCTGCAACAACTGCATCCGGCTCGAGAAGAACGCCCGGGAAGCCCTCGCGGTGACCGGGATCGAGGCCGAGATCGTCAAGGTGACCGACTACGCGGACATCATGGCCTACGGGATCATGAGCACGCCCGGGCTGGTCATCGACGGCACCGTCGTGAGCTACGGCCGGGTCCCCTCGGCCGGCGACATCGCGATCTGGCTCAGCGAGTAGCCCAGTCGCCGTCCGGCGTCGTGGCCGGCGGAAGGCAGCCGAGCATGAGCAACCCGCAGCTTCACCCAGCACTGGCACGGGATCCCTCGCGACCAGGATCACCTGGCACGCGGTCGTCAACCCTGACGTCTGTCCAGCGTTCCCGTGGATGGCCCGCCAGACCGAAGGGTGCCAGTGGTGCCGGCGCTGACCTACACGGTGGACGCCGGCCGGGTCGAGGCGGGCGTCTCCGTCGCCCGGACTCGCGGCGCCGAGATCCGCGTCGACACCGGGGTGGAGCTGACGGACGACCTGTTCGGCCCGGCGGACCTGCTGGGGGCGGCGTTCGCGGCCTGCCTGCTCAAGAACGTCGAGCGGTTCTCGCACCTCCTGCCGTTCCGCTACGAAGCAGCGAGCGTCCACGTCACCCTCGAGCGCGAGGAGCGCCCACCGCGCATCTCGCGGATCCGCTACCAGCTCCGGCTCACGACCGACGAGCCCCCGCAGCGGGTCAAGCTCCTCGAACGCAACCTCGTGCAGTTCGGGACCATCTACAACACGCTGTCGCGCGCCTGCGACGTGAGCGGGGAGGTCGTCGCCGAGACGGCCCCGCACGGAGATACCCCCTGATGTCGCGCATCCGATCGATCCAGGAGCACCTCAACCGCTGGATGCTCGTCTACGTCAGCCTCGCGATCGTCGTTGGGCTCGTGCTGGGCAACGCCGCGTCCGGCTGGACCAAGGCCAACACGGGCTCGGTCGGCACCCTCACGACCATCGCGGTGTTCCTGATCATCTACCCGATGATGGTCAACGTCCGGTTCGAGGCGCTGCTGCGCGCCGGGCGGAACCTGCGCGGGATCGGCATCGCGCTCGCCCTCAACTTCCTCTGGGCGCCGCTGTTCGGCTGGGTGCTGGCGACGGTCTTCCTGTCCGATCCACTCCTTGCCCTGGGCTTCCTGCTGGTCATGGTCGTGCCCTGCTCCTCCATGGCGATCGGGTACACGGGGCTCGCCAAGGGTGACCTCGAGCTCGCCACGGTCGTCGTGGCGCTGAGCTTCGTGCTCGCGATCGTCGCGGTGCCGCTGTGGATGACCGTGTTCGCGAGCGGCTACGGGATCGCGGTCCCGATGGGCGACCTCATCAACTCGATCCTCACGGTCCTGGTCGCGCCGATGATCCTCGGCTACCTCACCCGACAGGGGCTCCTGCGCTGGCTGGGCAACGCGCGGTTCGCCACAATCGCCCCGCTGTTCCCCGCGCTGTCGCTGCTGGGGATGTACTCGATCGTGTTCCTCATCTTCTTCGGCAAGGCGGGCCTCATCCTCGACCAGCTGGCAGACGGTGGCGATCCTGCTCGTCCCGAATGCGATCTTCATGGGCCTGACGCTGCTGCTCGTGACCTGGCTCGACCGTCGCCTGGGCATGGGCTTCGAGGAGCACATGGCGGTGGCGTTCACGAGCACCGGCAAGAACAACGGCACCGCGATCGCGATCGCGACGACCGCGTTCTCGCCCATGGTCGCGATCCCCGCGGCCACGATGCCGATCTTCCAGATCCTGCTGATGGTCCTCTACCTGCGCGCGGTCCCGCGCCTGCGAGCCTGGTTCCGACCGTCAGGTACGCCCGCTCAGGCCCCGGTCGCCCCGCGGCCCGCGTGAGCGATCACATGGACCCACTGCGAACCCCGGCCATGACGACCATCGCCCCAACGCATGCCGAGGTGATCCGGAGGATCGCGTCGTCGCGACGGCTCGTCGTCGCGCTCGTGCTCTCGCTCGCGGTGTTCGGCCTCGAGGCCGGCGGCGGCCTCGTCACCGGCAGCCTCGCCCTGCTGGGCGACGCGACCCACGTCCTCGTCGACGTCGTGGTCGTGCTCATCGGCCTCGGCGCCGCGCGCTTGGCATCCCGCGAGCCCAACGCCGGCCACACCTACGGCTTCCACCGGCTCGAAGCGATCGGCGCGCTCGCGAATGCGGTGCTGCTCGTCACGGCGTCCGCGATCGTCTTCGTCGAAAGCATCAGCCGCCTCCTCGCCCCGTCGGCCGTCGACGCGCCGGCCGTGCTCGCCGTGGCCTCGGTCGGGTTCGTCGTCAACAGCATCTCCGCGCTGATCGTCCACGGCATCGAGCGCCGGACCGAGGCGACGAAGGTGCTCGTGCTGCACCTCGCCGGCGACGCCGTCGGCTCTCTCGCGGTCATCGGATCCGCGCTGATCATCATGGCCGGCGGCCCGGCCGCGGCCGACCCCGCGGCGAGCCTCGTCATCGCGATCCTCCTCGCACTCGCCGGACTCCGGCTGCTCGGGCGGATCGTCCACCTGCTGTCCGAGGGCGTGCCGGCCGGCGTCTCGCTCGGGGCCGCCAGCGCGGCGCTGCACGCGATCCCGGGCGTGGACGCCGTGCACGACCTGCATGTCTGGGCGCTCGCGGAGGATCTGCCGGTCGTCACGGCCCACCTCGAGGTCACGGCACAGGCGGACACCCGCCGCGCCCTGATCGCCGCGACGGAGGCGCTGCGCCGAATCGGGGTCGGCCACGCAACGCTCCAGCTGGAGCACGAACCATGCGGGCAGGGACGTCCGGCGACGCCGCCCGCCTCAGCATCCACTGCGGCGTCGGACGCTCAGGCGAGCCCCGCTGTCCCGCCGGAGGGCACCCCGTGATCGCAGACACGTCCGGAATCGCCCAGCGCCTCGACACCCGAGGCCTGTCATGCCCGATGCCGGTCGAGGTCGACCGGGAACGTCCTGGTCGACCTCGAGCGCCGAGGGCGGCGTCTATCGGTTCGTCTTCCGGAAGCAGTCATTGCGGCACATCCCGGCACCTGTGCAGGAGTTGACATGAACGAAACCGACCACTCCGCGGTGATCCCGCGCTTCCACGTGGACGTGAAGCGGATCAGCGGCCAGATGGCGCGAGCGGAGGCCCACGGCCAGACGCTCGACCTGGCCATCAAGGGCGGCGACCCCAGCCTGGGCTTCACCGCCCCGGAGACGCTGCTGGCCGCCTTCGGCGCCTGCATCCTGTCCGGAATCACCCGAGACGCGGCCGAGAGAGGGCTGCGGGTCGACCACGCCGAGGTCGTGTTCGACGGCGTCAAGCACGTCGATCCGCTCGGGATCGATCCGCTTGGCTACCGCGTGGTCATCCACAGCCCGGAGCCGGTGGAGGTGCTCCGGGACCTGTATCGCCGGGCGACCACCGACGGCACAGCGACCAACGCGCTGCTCCATGGCCTGGACCCGACCGGCGAGCTGGTCATCGAGCCGGGCAGCGCGGAGACGCCGGCCAGCGAGAACCCTGGGAGTCACGCATGAATGACACCGAGATCCTGACAGCGGCCCTTGCGTTCCACGGTCACAAGTGCTGGGCCAGCACCGCGGGCGTCCGGCTCGGCCTCGCCGCGATGCGGGAGCTGGGCGTGGAGCGTGCCGGATCCAAGCAGCTCCATGCCGTCATCGAGACCGGCGACTACCACGGTGGGATGTGCTTCGGCGACGGGGTCCAGTTCACCACCGGCTGCACGTTCGGCAAGGGCAACATCGAGAAGAGCGGTGAAGGCAAGTTCGCCGTCACGCTCGGCGGCGGGCTCGCACGTGAATGCAGACGCGCCTGTCGAGCGCCCAGCTCAAGCGGTTCATCGGGATACTGCTCTGGGTGATCGCCGCGAAGATGGCCCTCGACCTGATCGCGTGACGAGGACGTCGTTCCGGACGCGCGCCGGCACCTCACTGCCCCGGATTGTGGAGGAGCACCTCGACCAGCCGTTTCGGACGTTCCGGTGACAGACAGGGCTACGTCGGCGCCAGGAACCGATAGCCCAGGCGACGCTCCGTCTGGATGTAGCGTGGGTGCTCCGGGTCGTCATCCAACTTTTCGCGAAGCCGGCGGATATAGACCCGGATGTAATCCACCTCGTCGACGTACTCCCGGCCCCAGACCTTGGCCAGCAGCGTCCCGTGCTGGAGCACGTGCCCCGCGTTCCGGACCAGGTGGTAGAGGACCTTGTACTCCGTGGGCGTCAGCTCGACCCGTTTGCCGCGCAGCCGCACCTCCTGCTTTGCGAAGTCCATCTCCAGGTCCCCCGACCGGAAGGACGGGGCCCGGCTCGCCGGAGCGGGCATGTCGAGCCGGCGCAGGACGGCCTTGACTCTCGCCATCAGCTCCAGGTGGTTGAAGGGCTTGGTCACGTAGTCGTCCGCACCCAACTCCAGGCCCTTGACCTTGTCCATCGCGTCGTCGCGTGCGGTCAGCATCACGACCGGTACGTCGGAGAAGGCGCGGAGCTCGCGTAGGACGGCGAACCCGTCCTTGTCGGGCAACCCGACGTCAAGCAGGACGATGTCCGGGCTCTGCCGTTCCACGATGTCCAGCGCCGCCTCGCCGGTACCGGCGCCCAGCACCTCCACCTCCCGCCACTGGAGCGTGAATCCGAGACGGACCGACTCGACGACGTCAGATTCGTCGTCCACGACCAGGATCCGCATCACGGCTCGTCCTCGGGCCCCGCCGTCGGGACGATCAGCGAGAACGTGCTGCCACTGCCCAGAGCGCTCCGAACGCCGATCGTGCCGCCGTGCGCCTGGGCGATCGCGAGCGCGGTGGGCAGCCCCAGGCCCACGCCCTCGCGCGGACCGGAGCGGTCGTTGCGGCCGACGAAGAACCGCTCGAAGAGCCGTGCCTGGTCCGCCTCGGAGATTCCGGGCCCGTCGTCGGTGACGTTCCATCTCGTGAACAGCCCGTGCTCCTCCACGCTGACCGAGACGACCCCGCCCTCGGGCGCGAAGCGCTGGGCGTTGGAGACCAGGTTGAGCAGCGCCTGCTCCAGCCGCCGGTGGTCGCCGTACACGCGATGGTCACCGGACGCTGGGCGAGATCGCTCGATGCGCTGGCCTCGCTTCGTCGCGAGCGGTGCGATCACCGCGATCGCCGAGTCGGCCAGGGCCTCGGCGCTAAAGCGGCGGAGCTGGAGGCTCACGCTCCCGGAGCGGAACCGGGACAGCTCCAGGATGTCGCCCACGAGGCGCTGCATCCGTTCCCCATTGCGCTCGATCGCCTGCAGCAGCGCCCGGCGCTGCTCCTCGGTCGGTCGCGCCGAGGGTTCGAGCAGGATGCTGACGCTCGTGCGGACCGCCGTGAGCGGCGTCCGGAGCTCGTGGGCGATCGTGGACAGCAGGTCCGTCCGCAGGCCTTCCAGCTCAGCGAGCGGGATGCTCGCCTCGCCGTGCAGGCCGGCATCCACGTACCGGAGGCCAAGCGTCGTCGCCACCCACCGGGTGCCGCGGCTCCCCCGCTGCGTCGCCCGGACGAGCCCGAGGCCGGCGAGGTCTGCGAGGAGCCTGGCGGCGATCCGCGGCCGGAGATCCGCGCCGGCGGCGGCGAACCGGTGTCCGAGCTCCGCTGCGGTCGTCGAGGGCGGAACGAGCGTGAGGGCGGCGTGGAGCAACGGCGACGGGCCCGACGGTCGAGGCATCGCGGACCGGGAGCCAGGCAGACGTCCCGACGCGGGCTGGGGCGGCATGCGCTGAGCATAGACCGGCTGGATGCGTGCTTCATGAACGGCGCGTCCATGCAATCGGGCCGGTTGTTCACGCCGCGTTCATGCCGGTCCCCGCGAGCGTTCCCGTGCCCGAGCGAGCCTGTAGGTCATTCGTGACGCCAGCCACTCCTCCTGGAGGCCATCCATGACCACGGAAATCGCCGAGGCACCCGCCGCCGCAGCACCCGGAGCCGCCGGGCGGAACGCCCTCGCCGCGGCGCTCACGCAGTTCGATGACGCCACCGAGCATCTCGGGCTGGAGCCGGAGCTCCGCGCCGTCCTCCGGGTTCCACAGCGCGAGCTCACCGTCAACTTCCCCGTGAAGATGGATGACGGCTCCGTCCAGGTGTTCTCCGGCTACCGCGTCCAGCACAACGTGGCGCGCGGACCGGCGAAGGGCGGCCTCCGCTTCCATCCCCAGACCGACCTGGACGACGTCCGGGCGCTCGCGATGTGGATGACCTGGAAGTGTGCGCTGGTGGATGTGCCGTTCGGAGGCGCGAAGGGCGGCGTGGCGTGCGACCCGACAGGCATGAGCGGCAAGGAGCTCGAGGGCCTCACGCGACGCTTCGCGACCGAGATCGAGCAGATCATCGGTCCCGAGTCGGACATCCCGGCACCGGATGTCGGGACCAACGCCCAGGTCATGGCCTGGATCATGGACACCGTCTCGATGCACAAGGGGTACTCCGTGCCCGGCGTCGTCACCGGGAAGCCCCTCTCCATCGGCGGCTCCGTCGGCCGTTCGGACGCGACAGGCCAAGGCATCGTGTACACGATCGATCACGCGGCGCGCCGGATCGGCCTGGACATGGTGGGCGCCAGCGTCGCCGTGCAGGGCTTCGGCAACGTCGGCGAGGCCACGGCCCGCCTGCTCCACGAGGGCGGCGCGAAGGTCGTCGCGATCACGGACGTCGGTGGCGGTGCATACGACCCGCAAGGTCTCGACATCCCGGACCTTGCCCGGCGGTTCCGGGCCTACGGCACCGTGGCCGGCTCACCCGGCACGCAGCCCATCGACAACGAGACGCTGTTCGCTCTCGACGTGGACGTCCTCGTGCTCGCAGCGCTCGACGGCCAGATCACAGCGCGCAACGCCGGCAGCATCCGTGCCAGGATCCTGGCGGAGGGCGCAAACGGCCCCACCGAGCCGTCGGCCGATCCGATCCTGCTGGAGAACGGCGTCATCGTGATCCCCGACATCCTGTGCAACGCCGGCGGCGTGATCGTCAGCTACTTCGAATGGACGCAGAACCGGTCGGCCCTCGCGTGGACGCGCGATGAGGTCAATGACCGCCTGCACCGCCAGATCCTTTCGGCCGCGGATGCGGTGTGGCACCGCGCCGCGGCCGACGGGATCCCGCCGCGCCTGGCCGCCCACGCCATCGCCGTCGAGCGGGTCGCCACCGCTACCCGGCTCCGCGGGATCTACCCCTGATCGCCACAGCCAAACGCAATCGCAAGCCATACCAATCGGAGGACCTCATGCATACCTTTGCCAGCCCCCGCCGCGGCCACTGCGCCTCGTGCGACGGCGTGATCACCGGTCGACCCCTGTACCGCATGGACGAGGCCTACTGCTGCACGGGCTGCGCCCACGGCGGCCCGTGCATCTGCACCTACGAGCAGGACCTCGGCGACGACGGCGTGAACAACCTCGGGCTGCCGTTCGCGGTGGCTGATGTCACGCCGGTCGTTGCTCCCGAGCCGGCCCGTCGAGAGGTTCCCGTCCGCTAGGACCAGGCCCACCGCCACCATCCTCCACCCGTTCAAGACGCCCGGCCCACCTCCCATGGCCGGGCGTCTTTCTGTTCCCGAGTCCTTGCAGCCGCTCGCCGCCAGGGCCTCGCCCGGCAGCTTGCCCGTCGGCGCGACGCGTTTGCGCGGTCGTCGTGGCCGGGACCGAGGAGGTAGGTGCCGTGAATCCGGGCGCTGCTCCGTGTGGCACGATGGGCGCCACCGTGAGATTCGCCGACGCTTCATCGCCCCCCGACCGCCACGTCGCGCCCACGGCTCTCGAGGCGGCGCTGCCAACCGTGCTTCCCGAGGCGACCGAGCGCTCGCTCGTCGCCCTGGCCCGCCAGGCGCAGGTCCGGCCGTTCCGCCGACACCAGCGCGTCCTGTCCCAGAGTCGAGACCCGTTGCTGACCCTGGTCGTTGACGGTCATCTCGGTGCCGTTCGGTCCGATGCCGACGGCCGCCAGCAGATGATCACGATCGCCGGCCCGGGAGAGCTCGTGGGCGTCCTCTCGCTGCGGCCCGGGCTGGTCCATGCAAGCGGCAGTCATGGGTCGCCTCAAGCCCGGGAGTCTCACCCTCACCGGGCCACCCCCAGCCGCCGTTCGATCTCGCCGGCGATCACCACGGCCTGGTTGTGCTCGCTGTCGCGCGCGCCGAAGACGAGGGTGACCGAACCGCCACGCGCTCGTTCGGCGAGGGCGTCGAGCGCACGCACGCGCGCGGGGTCGGCGAGCTCTGCGCGGTACCGCGTCTGGAACTCCGCCCAGCGTGCCGGATCGTGCCCGAACCACTTGCGCAACTCGGTGCTCGGACCGAGGTCACGCGCCCACGTGTCGAGCCGGAGCTGCTCCTTGGTCCGGCCCCGTGGCCAGACGCGATCCACCAGGACGCGGTACCCATCGTTCGGCGTCGGATCGTCGTAGGCGCGTTGCAGTCGGACGTTGGAAGCCATCAGGAACCTGGTTCGGTCGTGCTGCGCCGGTAGCCGTTGGCGGCCGCGATGGTGGCGAACTCGATCGCGACGACCTGTGCGGCTGCGGTCAGCGAGTCCGCATTCTCGGCATGGGACGGCCGAAGTCGCTGTCGGACGTCACCATCGGGCTGGATCGCCTTGATCGGCAGCCGTACCAGCTTGATTGCCAGCGCGCGTCCCTCCTCGTCCGGCGTGGCAGCCACCAGGATGTTGCCGGGGACAAGGTCGGTGGCCATACCACTCGTCCTGGTCAGACGGCCGCAGGTTCGGGGTGGCGGTACGAGACGTACGTGCCGACCGGCCGCCGAAAACCGACTGCCAGCCGGTTCCAGCCATTGATCGCCACGATCGCCAGAGTCAGCGCCACCTGCTCGGCCGGGTCAAACTCGGCGGCCATCGCCTCGTAGGCGTCATCGGGCACGCTGGTCTCGGGCAGCAGCGTGATTGCCTCGGTCCAGGCCAGGGCAGCCCGCTCCCGCGGCGTGAAATACGGCGCTTCATGCCACACGGGGACGAGGTGGATCCGCTGCTCGGTCTCGCCGATCGCCACGGCGTCCTTCGTGTGCATGTCGAGGCAGTACGCACAGCCGTTGATCTGGGAGGCGCGCTGCTTGACGAGCTCGAGGAGGAGCGGCTCGAGCGTGCTCGCTTCGACGACCCGTTCCAGTCCGCTCATGGCCTCGATGGCGCTTGGCAGCGCCATCCCGTAGTCGAGTCGTGCCGTCGCCGAGCGAGCCCCCGGGGCCGGCAGCCCGGCCGGCGCGGTGGGGCGCCCGATCCGGACCCGCCAGACCTCTGGACCCTCCTCGATGGACGCCCAGGTGAACGCTCCCGGCCGCTCCGCTGCGAACTGGTAGTAGAGCGGCCTGGGGTCGTGGTCGTTGACGAGCTCGAAGCCCGCACCAGCGTCCAGTGCCTCGAACGCCTCGAAGATCACGGCGTGGCGCCGGACCGGCGGTTCGCCACGTACGTCGAGAATGCGATCGTCAGACACCGGGATTGTCCTCCAAGTGCACCGTGAGCAGGACCTGGCTGGGCACGCTCGCGTGCAGGTCATGCTTCACCCCGGGGGCCAGCACGAGCACCGTCCCGGCACCCAGCTCATGGTGCCCGTCCGGCGTCTTCACCTCGATGCCGCCCGCCAGCACGTGGATCGTGACCAGCCCGCCGGCCACGTGATCCACGAGCCGGCCATCCGCCTCGAAGTCGAACAGCACGAGCGCCACGGATCCGTGGCGGGCGATCGTCATCTGCCGGTGGCCATCCGTGGCCGGGTGCGGCTCCGCTCGCAGCTGAGCCGCGATTCCGGCGAGGTCGTACACGTGTTCCGCGCCTGCGAACCGATCCACGGGTGCTTGGCGCAATCGTTCCTGCTGCTGCTCCATCGCGGTGCCTCCTGGTGCCTGTGGGTGGTCTCCGTCCTGCCGCGTCCTGGCCGGCTGGCTCAGATGAGCTCGATCATCAGCTCCGGCATGAAGCCGCGGCACCGTGTGCCGTCGGTCGTGTCCACCTCGTCGCTGCGCCCGCACTCCCGGGCGGTCGGACGCTGTGCCGCGGGCGCGATCGACGGTTGGATCGCAGTGCGCATCCGTCCCACCGTGGCAGGCGACCCGGGTCGGATCGGAGCGAGCCCTTGAGCGGCGGTCATGACCGCGTGCCCCGGTCCGCCGGCGAGGATTCCGCGCACCGGACCCGGACGCACCGGGTTCCGCAACGCTTCCTGGCGTGCAGTGGTCGACATGGGAACCTCCATCGTTCCACGACCTTGGCGCCACCGTCTCCGACCTCGATATGCAGACGGATGGACCGGATGAGGCAGGTCGATCGATTTACACGTCGATCATAGTGCAAAATAAGAACCATCGGATTGCCGCAGTCACGCCACCGGGCTCTCGCCGGGGTTGAGCGACCACGTTCGCTGGTTGCCTCTGGTGCCAACCGCGATCATGCGCCGCGGAAGCGAGAGCGCCCTGGTCCCAGGGCCCCGATCCCGGCACACCTCGTGGGCGTGGCGTTCGGGCCTTTCCCACGTGCGAACCGGCTTGACCGGATCCGTGCCCTCGTGGCCCAGCTGGACACAGAGGCGGGGCAAGTCCCGGTCGCGTCCGCCGTCAGGTCTGCGGACGACGGACGCCCATCACGACAGCAGTTCCGAGCAGTGCGGCAGTGATGCCGAGGCCGAACGCTTCGAGTGCGACCCCACCTGCGACCATGAGCTCCAGCCCGACGGGCAGGCCGATCGCCAGCGCCGCGACGCCCGCGTTGAGGACGACGAGCCGCATGGTGGCCACGCGCCCGAGGAGCTGTCGCTGGCGAGCATGAACCGGGTGATCGCCCGGACCGATGGCCGGCAGCAGGTGCGTTGCCGAGGCGACGATTGCCAGCCCGACCCAGCCCATGATGAGTGGGCCGGCGATGGCTTCGACCGACCAGCCGGCTGGGTCGGCCCCAAATGCAAGCACGCGCCCGGCAGCGATCAGAACCCCGGCCTCGAGCCACATGATCGCCGAGACGAGGCCGCCCGTCGCGAAGCGATGCCAGCCTGGGTCGGTCGTCCAGTGGGCCCTCGTCTGCCAGGTGCGCCAGGCGTACATGGCGAGGCCGGCTGCCCCGCCGATGACCGCGATCGCCCCGAGGCGAGCGAGCGGATCCGACGGAATGGCGAAGCCCAGTGCAACGACAGGCGCCCCGATGGCCAGACCGACGGCGGTCATCCGCGCGCTCGGGCGAGACGCGATCCGTGTGCCGACGACGGTCGGGAAGAAGTGCAGCAACGTGGTCGCGATGACGAGCGAGACGAATCCGACGAGGTTCAACCAGGCATGGGCTGGCTTGATCCTCGCCCAGTCCCCGACGATCGGTGGCCAGCCGGCAACAAAGAGCGTCGCGAGGCTCACCCCGACCGCGACCTCGCCCAGGGCGATCACGTACCCCTGGATCACGAGTCCGCGATTCGGCCCCAGCGCCTTACCGAGTGGGCGCACGGTCGCCATGGCGGTTCCCACGATCCCCGCCACGAAC
Organism: uncultured Chloroflexia bacterium; assembly: GCA_963835335.1. Lineage (GTDB taxonomy): Bacteria > Chloroflexota > Limnocylindria > Limnocylindrales > CSP1-4 > CAIXZV01. The sequence continues at coordinate 40,904 of CAWIFB010000057.1, forward strand.
CCGATGCCACCCGCCACGGTGAGCCCGACGGCGTTGCCCACCATACCGACGGACACGGCGGCCGCGCCGAGGGCGACCGCACTCGCGGCCGCCGTCCGAAGCCGCACGTCGCTCGGCGGCGCAGAAGTCAAGGACGCTGCAAAGAAGGGCATCACGCCGGCGATCACGGTCGTTGCCCCACCGGCCAGGGCCAGGTGCAGCGGCAGCCAGGCGCCCTGTCGTACCGCCTCGGGCAGGAACATCGACGACGACCGAAGCAATGAGGAAGGCGACGGCGACGCTGATGGCACCCGATGGCCACGAGCCGGTCGGAGGAGCGATCCATTGGTGAGGCACGGCGACGCAGAGCAGCAGGATCGATCATGGGCCGCGGCCGACCGCGCGAGGTCGCCCGACGGCGGGTCGCGTGGACCGACGCGACGACCGACCCACCGAGGAACAGCAGCACGGCCGCGACGTTCAGGACGCCACCCAGCTGCCAGCCTGCGGTCACCCCGAGGAGGTCGCCGACCAGGATGCGGATCAGCAGTCCCGCGTGGAGCAGGACGAGGTGGCCGTAGAACCACGGCCGGAACGGGAGCGGCAGGCCGAGGACCGCGGGCAGGATCACCGGCGCGTGGCCGAAGATCATCGACATGACGAACCCGAGGAAGAGGGCGTGGAGCATCGCGTCATAGGGGGGGCCGGCGATCGCCGCTCCGAATGCGAGCCAGGCCCCGCCGGCGACGGCGAGCCAGGCATAGCCGATCAGCAGGCACAGGGCGATGAACCGTGTCACACCCGGCATCCGGACGGTCCGGCGGGCGAGGTCGTTGCGGGCCAGCCAGGCCGCGAGGCCGAGGAGGCCGACACCCGCCAGGCGGACGCCGGCATTCGGAACGACGAGGGAGGCGACAACCCCGCTGCAGAAGAACGCAGCGACGATGATGAAGGCGGTGCGCTTCGGACCCGACAGGCGACCCAGCCGGGCGAGCTCGAGCCGCTCGCCCGCGATCGTCAGGACGAGAAACCCGGCGAGCCACGGGATGATGCCGCTCACCGGCCGGCCGGCGACGAGGAGGAGGGCCGCAACGAGCCAGGCGACTGCGCCGAGCGCCTGGACGCGGGTGTGCAGCGCGACCTCGATGCGGTCGAAAGCGCCGTAGATCGCGACGAACAGGGCTCCGCCGATCGTGAACAGGACGGTCCCGATCGCCATCGGCAGTCCGGCGATCAGGGCGAGCCCGCCAAGACCCGCCGCCAACGGTGCGAGATATCCCCACGGGCGGCCGAGGGCGACTGCCCGTTCGAGCGAGATCAACGTGCCGAGGAACCCGAGGGTCATCAGCAGGCCGTGGTCCGCGGCCAGTCGCACGGTCCCGGGCGCCAGCGGCAGGCCGAGCAGGGCCAGCGCACCCGTCAGGCCACCCAGCAGCGCCACCACCCCGAGCAGCAGCATCACCGGCCGCCGCATGCCGCCCGTGCGGCCGACCACGCTCAATGGTTCCAGCCGAGCTGGTCCTTGGCCTCGTCGCTCATCCGGTCAGGCGACCAGGGCGGCTCGTGGGTCAGCTCGACCTCGACGTCGAGGACACGATCGATCCGCAGCAGCGCCCAGCGTACCTCGTCCCGGAGGTACGACCCGATGGGACAGGCCGGCGTTGTCGTCGTCATCAGGATGTGCGCGACCCCGTCGACCATCTGCGCGCCATAGACGAGCCCGAGATCGACGATGTTGACACCAAGCTCGGGGTCGATGACCCCCTGGAGCTCCTCGACGAGTCGCGTCGAGCCGACCTCTGCACCAAGGAGTCGGTGCAAATCGAGAGGCTGATCAGACATCCGCCGAGGCCTCGCGAGGCCCGAGATGGGCCAGGCACAGGTCCGGATCGACGAACGGTTCGAGGCGGACCGTGTCGAGGGGTGCCCCCAGCTCGCGGAGCGCCCCGCGCATCAGGCCCAGGTGGACGCCGCAGACGACAGCCGCGTGCTTCCTCGCCAGCGGCTCGAACGGGCAGTGCCGAAGCCGGATCGGCTCGCCTGGACCGGCCGGCCGCTCCGGGGCGAAGCCCGCGTCGTCGAGCAGCGTGACGAGGCGATCGATGGCCTCGGCGACGGTGGGCGTCGGGGCCACATGGGCAGTCATCGTCCGACCCCATCGCTCGCCTGCAGTCATTGCGACGACCGCCGCCTCGGGCTGGCGGACCAACGCATCGGCGAGGACCTGGGCGAGCTCGCGGTAGGCGCTGGGATCAGGATCGTCGGCATCCGGCCCCGCGGCGTACCGCAGGCCGGGTCGCCCGCGACCCGCCGGCGCCGCGATGCTGCGGGCGACGAGCCCCGCGTCGACGAGCTGGTCGAGCTGCCCGCGGACGGAGTTCGGGTGGAGCCCGACGGTCTCGGCGAGCTCACGCACACCGACCGGACCGTCAGCCTGGCGGAGGACGGCGAGGAGTCTCGAGCGGGTCAGCCCGGCGAGAACGCGGTGACGGTGCTGTGGCGATGTCATGGCTTGCATTTTGCACGGGAAGTGGTGTAAATATCAAGTGCCAACAGTTCTGGGCGTTTCGTTGAAGGAGAGTGCGGCGGTGTCGAACCTGGCAGACGAGGAGGCCGCGGCGGCCATCCGAGCTCATCATGTGGAGCTCAACGAGGATCTCCGGGCGTGCGTCGCCGCGCTTGGCAACACCGTCCGGTCCGGAACCGATCACACCTTGGCCCAGGACGCGGTCGTCGCCTATCTCGACGGCGAGTTGCTGCCGCACGCCGCGGCCGAGGAGACGGCCCTCTATCCGGCCGGCGACACCGGTACCACGGCGATGCTGGTCCGGGCGATGCGCGACGAGCACCACAATCTCGTGGGCCGGGTCGGTGCCCTGCGGGAAACGACCGACCCGCTCGACGCCGCGACCGACGCGGGCGCCATCCTCGCCCTTTTCGAGTCGCACCTCTCGAAGGAGAACGACCTGCTGATCCCGGCCCTGGTGGCGAACCCGGACGTCGCACTCGCCGACCTGCTGCGCGGCATGCACGAGCTCGTCGGCTGAACGAGAACATCCGTCGCGACGAACCGCGAGCCGCCCAGCGACTCAACGGCGTCATGCATGACCTGGCTCGGCTCGAGGCAGCCGGGCGGACCACTGGAAGGAGTCACCCGATGACCGACGATCGACAGATCGACGTGCGCGAAGTCCCACCTGCCCGACGCCACACCCTCATCTTCGAGACGTTCGACGCCCTCGAGCGCGGGAGCGGCTTCGAGCTCGTCAACGACCATGACCCCCGGCCGCTCTACTACCAGTTCGCGGCCGAGCACGCCGGAGCGTTCAGCTGGGACTACCTCGAGCAGGGTCCAGTCGTCTGGCGGGTCCGGATCGGGCGCACCGGCGAGGCCGTGGCATCAGCCTGATGGACCGCCGCGAGCCTGGCGCGCCGATCGCCATCTTCGGGTGTCGTTTGCCGCAGGCCGGATGTTCTCGCAGTCGAGCACCGGTCTCGACTGCCGGCTCAGTCTCCGGGTGACAGACATGGTGGGGGACACCCAACGGATCGAATGGAGGATTTGATGGCACTCAACGACACGCCCGCCCCGGAGGACACGCGGCTCGGCCAGCCCGGCGCCTCCGCTCCAGACGTTCGTGATCCAGACGAGGTGGGGGCTGTCCTGACCCGGCGCGCCCTGCTCCGGCGGGGAACCCTGGCCATTGGCGGTCTGAGCGCGGCGACAATCGTTGCTGCGTGTGCCGCGCCGTCTGCGCCCGACTGGACCTTTGGGCCGCCGCTTGCTCCCGCGGCAGGCGCGAGCGCAGGGACATCAGCGACGCCAGCCTCGACGGCCACTCCGGCTGCGGCGACCCCCACGGACACACCGACGCCCTCGGCGAGCGCGGTCACCGGTCACGACCCCAGCCCAGCCGACTTCGCGGTGCCGTCGCCGTACCGCCCGCATGTCGCGGCCCCGGTCGAGTTCAAGCTGACGGCTCACGATGGACCCGGACAGGCGATCCTGATCAAGGCGGACACGACCTACAACTCGATGAACTTCGACGGTCAGGTCCCCGCACCGACGCTCCGGATCACCGAGGGAGACGTCGTCCGGTTCACGCTGACGAACGGCGGCGCGATTCCCCACTCGATCGACTTCCATGCCGCGCAGACGCCGTGGAGCAAGAACTACCAGGAGGTTCCTGCTGGTTCGTCCTTCACCTTCGAGTGGACGGCCCGCCATCCCGGCGTGTTCATGTACCACTGCGGGACGCCGCCCGTCCTGATGCACATCGGCGACGGCATGTACGGCGCGATCATCGTGGACCCGAAGGCGGGACGGCCGAAAGCCCGCGAGTTCGTCGTCGTCCAGAGCGAGTTCTATGGCACGGGCGGGGACTACAACGCGATGATGAACAACCCGCCGGATGTCGTCTGCTTCAACGGCCAGGCCTTCCGCTACAAGACGACGCCGCTCAAGGCATCCGTGGGAGAGCTCGTCCGTTTCTTCATCGTGAACGCCGGCCCGAGCAGCACCTCGGCGTTCCACGTCATCGGCGAGCTGTTCGATGCGTACGAGCCGGAAGGGAATCCCGCGAACCGGATGGGGATGCACCAGACGATCGTGGTGCCGCCGGGAGACGGGGCCATGGTGGAGCTCACCTTCGATGAAGCAGGAACCTACCCGTTCGTGACCCACAAGTTCAGCGATGCCGAGCGAGGCGCGGTCGGGCTCATCGAGGTCGCCTGAGCCGCCATGACGATCGGATCGACAAGGTCGCAGCAGCCGGCAAGGTGCGCGGGTCAAGCTTGATCACGAGAGGAAGGCGCTCGGCCCCTGCCTGGGCGACGTCTCGCGTTGGCGCCTCCATGTGCTACCATGTCGCACATGGAGCGTGTCGGAGTTCGTGAGCTGCGCCGGGAAGCGAGTGCGATCCTGCGCCGCGTGGCCGCCGGCGAGACCGTGGAGATCACCGACCGGGGGCGTCCTGTCGCCGTTCTGCTCAAGACCATGCCCAGCGGCCTGGCGCGGCTGGAGCGCGAGGGTCTCCTGCGTCGTGCGGAGGCAGACCTCCTGGACCTCGCGCTCGTCCGCCTGCCACCGGGTGCCGTCGCGCCATCGAGACTGGTGGCGGACGGACGATCCGATTGAGCGCGCTCTACCTCGATAGCTCGGCGTTCGTCAAGCTGGTCGTCGCGGAGACGGAGTCCGCGGCGCTGCGTGCGTTCCTGGCCAACCACGGAGCCCGGCGCGTGTCGTCGGCGCTGCTCCGTACCGAGTCCCTGCGTGCGGTCCGCCACCTCGGCCCCGATGCGCTGGCCACGGTCCGGGAAGGCTTGCGCCGGGTCGACCTCATCGGTATCGACGACAGGATCCTGGACGCGGCCGGCACGCTCGAGCCGCAGGTGCTTCGGACGCTCGACGCGATCCACCTCGCGACCGCAATCGCGGTCGGCGACGATCTCGAGGCCATCGTCACCTATGACGAGCGGATGCTCGCTGCCGCGAGCCTCCTTGGGCTGCGCACCGTCACACCACGCTGATCCCGACCGGCTCGTCACGCTGAGAATGCCGCCCTCCAATGACGGCCGATCGACGGTGAAGACGACACGAGTGTCGAGGAGCCCGACCGGGACGCCTTTGCCCCTGCTGGTGCGGATCGGCCAATCGCCACAGACGACCCAGCCAGGCACCGTTCCTGACCGGAGGTCGTCCCCGCGACCCTGTGTGTCATACGCGTTGGGTCCGTTTCATGTGAGAAACCGACATCCATGTCGTTATCGCGCATGAAACGGAGGGGCTCGGCACTGCGGCTCCGCCGAGCGATCAAACGCCTATAACACACAGGCCCGCGACGGAGGCTTGACACAGGGCGACTCAGCCTATGCCCTGGCCCAGCATCACGCGGGATCTGAGTGGTCCCGCGACGCGCGACGCCGCGTCCACGCCACCGCGGCGAGGCCACCGAGGAGGGTTACCGTCGGCATCAGGATCGACATCGTCGGCAGCTGCCAGACGGCGGGGAGCACCAGGTCCCGGGACCACGCCCCGAGCTCGACGACGTACGTCCCGTCCCCGGTCACGCGGGATGGGCCGTAGACCGCGTAGAACGGTCCATGCCACGCCCACAGGAACCAGAAGACGGCCACGATCCCCACCGGCACCAGGCGGGCGCCCCGGCTCAGCAGCGCGGCGACCGCTCCTGCGATCAGCCCGCCCAGGAGGATCACGACGCCGTGAACGACGGTGTCGCCGAGGACCTGCTGCGTCGTCGGCGCGTACCGGGTGTCGAACAAGCCAGTCGGACCCAGCGAGGCGAGGACCGCAAGGTTGACCGCCAATGCCCCCACGACGCCAAGCGCCACCCAGCCGAACCTGGTCCACAGCCCGCGCCAGAGCAGGCGTGGCACGGCGCGCGCCGCCTGGCGGCGGTACCAGCTCCCTGCCACGGCGGCGTCGTGGGCCGCCTCCTGGTGGGCGCGCGCCTCGGTCAGGTCGCCGAGCAGCTCGTCCTCGTCCACGACCAGCCCGGCCAGGACCAGCTCCGCGAGCCCCCCCGTGCGGGCATCGGCCGCGGGCCTGGGCCCAGCCACGGGTGTCGATCCGTCGCGACGGGTGCCGTGCCCCGCAGTCACGCCTGACCCCGCTGCGGCTCGGTGTCCCATCGCCTGGCCGATCGCTCCCGCTCCGCGGCGAGCACCTCGCGTGCCGAGAGGGTCAGGTCGTACTCGCGGCGAGAGCGTCCGCCCCGCACAGGCAGCGGCTCGGTGGACCGGCCCGCGACCAGGCCCTTGTCCTCGAGCCTGGCCAACGTCGTGTAGATGGCCCCGACCGAGTACTCGCGGCCCCGCGCCCGCCCCACCTCGTCGCGCACGCTGAGCCCGTAGGCCGGGCCCTGCGATCGGGCGACGGCCAGGAGCACATCCAACTCCAACCCACCGAGCGTTCTCATGTGTTCGATGATGTCAAAGAAATGGCGGTCGGTCAACCCTGCACCGAGGTCGAGTGGCGCAGGGTCTCTCTTCGGCGCAAGCATGCAATCAGGCCCAGTCCGGGCCGAGCCATCGCCCCACGCCGGAGGCGGAGCACACCGCCTGTCTCACGGCGCAGCGATGACGCGGAAGTAGTACGCGACGCTGAACCGGGTCCATGGGCGCAGCGCGTCCGGGTCCCGGAGCGAGCCGCGGCGGTCGAAGGCGATGAGGAGCGTCTCGACGACGACATCCTCGGCCGCCGCGCGGTCGCGCAGGATCAGGTAGGCGACGCCCTGGATCTCGCGCCCATACCGTTCCAGCAGGTCCCCGAGAACCTCCGGACGATGTCCGCGCAGCGCTTCGACGGTCATCGGGTGCTCCCTCGCCGGCGGCATTGGGCTGCCGCTTCGAACGATAGATGCACGGGCTCGGCGATTCGGGTGACCGGCGTACGTGAGATGCCGGCGCCGTCCGGCCGCTACGATCACCGACGATGCCGTTCGACCTGACCGCCGCCACCGAACAGCCCGCGGTCCTGCGACATCCCGCGGGCGACATCCCGTACGTCCTCCGGCGGTCGCCGAAGGCACGCCGCCTCCGGGTCACCGTCCATCCCGAGCGTGGTGTGGTGGTGTCGTTGCCGCCATCCTCGCGGCGCGGCTGGGGCCGCCCGGACTCGCTCGTCGACGGGTTCCTGCGCGAACGCGAACCGTGGATCCGCCGCCATCTCGAGCGCCACCAGGCGACCCGGGCCCGGCTCGATTCCCGTCTGCCGCTCGACGCGGGTCGCGTCATCCCGTATCTCGGGCGGCCGCATCTCGTGCGGGTCGTGGCCGCGCCGCGACCGATCCGGGGATCCCGCGTGTCGCGGGTCGGCGGCGACCAGGGTGACGAGCTGCTGGTCGAGCGGGTTGCCCGTGACCGCCGTCCGACGGCGGCAATCCTCGATGCATGGCTCCGGGAGCGTGCCCGGGCGGCTCTGCTGGCCGCGATCGACCGACACGCGCCGGACCTCGGCGTGGCACCCGGCAGCGTGACGATCCGTGACACGACCAGCCGCTGGGGCAGCTGTTCGCGCTCGGGTGCGCTGTCGTTCAGCTGGCGGCTGATCCTCGCCCCGCCGGAGGCGCTCGACGCCGTCGCCGCCCACGAGGTGTGCCATCTCCGCGTGTTCGGCCACGGGCCGCGGTTCCAGGCTCTGCTCACCGCTCGCGTCCCGGATCACGCGGCCTGGCGCCGCTGGCTTCGCCGTCACGCGCCGGACCTGCACGCGGCGCTCGACTGAGCGGCGGGGGGTCGCCTGGCGCGCCGCCGTGCTGCGGACACGCGGAGGCGGGCCAACCGGCTCCGGAAGATGCTGGTGGGCCGGGGCAGAATCGAACTGCCACAGCCGAAGGCGAGGGTTTTACAGTTCCCGGCGCAGCGTCCGCCGGCGTTCGCCCAGTCGGTTTCCCCGCACGACCCGGCTGTTCTGCTCCCTCCCGCGTTCGCCGGCGTTCGCCCCGATTGCTACCGGCGTTGCCGCCGCACGATACCCGCCTGCCGGACGGTCTCATATTCGAGGACGGGGCACTGATCGATCCGGCCTCGATCGCGCTCCACGTCGCGAACCGGGGCAACATCACCCCGGGCGACACGGTCGCGATCACGGGCGCGGGTGCGATCGGGCTGCTGGGCGGGGACGCGGCGCTGATCCGGGGAGCTGGGCGAGTCATCGTGGTGGGGCGCGGATCGTGGCTCACCAAGGCGGCGGCGCTCGGGTTCGAGGTCGTGGACACCACCGCGGGCGACCCGGTGGGTGCGGTCGGGGCCATGACCGGTGGCTCCGGGGCAGACGTCGTGCTCGAGTGCGCCGGGGTGCCCGCGACCGTCGCGTGGGCGCTCGAGATGCTCCGGCGAGGCGGCCGCTGCGCCGCCGTGGGGATCCCCGCCGCGGGCGTGGAGATCGCGATGCAGAGGCTCGTGCTCGACGAGCTGGAGCTCGTCGGCTCACGCGCCTCCGCCGGCGAACTGCGCCGGGTCATGCCCCACGTGGAGCAGGGCCGGATGCGCGTCCGCGAGATGATCACCCACCGATTTGCGCTGGTGGACTACCCGGACGCCCTGGCGACGTTCAACGACCGCTCCAGCGGGGCCATCAAGATGGTCGTCGCGTTGTAGGCCGAACCGTCCGCCAGCCGGTTTGTCCGCCGTCTCGAACGTCACGGCCTGGTGACCGTCGAGCGGGTGCCGGAGGATCTCCCGGCTGAAGCAATGACGCTTGCTGCGACTGGGCTGGGACCACCGGCCCCTCGGGGAGTACCGACGACCCACAGTCAGGCGACGGTGGCGCCTGTCTACTGGTGAGGTTCGGCGTGCCCGGCGTACCTGGCGGCAGAGGCTGCTATCGGTCCGGACAGTGCCGGACGGAACGGAAGAACATGAATGTCGGCGGAGCCTCGGGGGTACGCCACCCCTGAGGCGAGGCCGAGGGGCGTCCCAATGACCTCGACAACCAGGAAGGCCGGACGTGGTCGCCGCGCGCCTGCCGATCATCGGCTCGAGCAGGTGGAGTCGGTCGCGAGGATCGGCTCGTACTCGACCGACCTTCGGGCCGGGCGCTGGGTGACCTCGCGGGGCCTCGACGCGATCCTCGGGATCGGTGCCGCGTTCGATCGCTCCGTGGAGGGCTGGGCGTCGCTCATCCATCCGGCGGACCGTGAGGCGATGGTCGCCTACCTGGTCGACGAGGTGGTCGGCCACGGACAGCCGTTCGACCGGCGGTACCGGATCGTCCGCGCGGACACCGGAGCAGAGCGCCTGGTCCACGGGCGCGGCGCGCTGGAGTTCGACCGGTCCGGACGACCGGTCCGGATGGTCGGCACGATCGCCGATATCACCGATCAGGTCGCGGCCGAGACGGAGCGTGCCCTGCTGGAGGACGGGCTCCGGCGGAGCGAGCGCAACCTCGCCGAGGCCCAGCGGATCGCCCACATCGGGAGCTGGGAGTGGGACCTGGCCTCCGATACCGCCCAGCGGTCCGACGAGCTGCACCGGATCTTCGGTGCCGAGCTCGGCGCGATCCCCGCCACGACCGAGGCGTTCCTGGCGTTCGTCCACCCTGACGATCGGGCCCGCGTCCGGGATTCCGAACGGGCGGCGATCAGCGACGGCGGTCGCTACGCCCTCCAATACCGCGCCGTGCGGCCGGATGGCAGCGTTCGGATCATCCACGACGAGGCGGAGCTCATCCGTGACGCATCGGGTGCGCCGGTCCGGATGGTCGGCACCGTCCAGGACATCACCGAGCGGCTCGCGGCCGAGGAGGAGCGGACGCGACTCGCAACCGCCGTCGAGCAGACCTCCGACTCGGTCGTCATCACCGACCTCGCGGGCGCGATCGAGTATGTCAATCCTGCGTTCGAGCTCGTGTCAGGTCACGGTCGCGAGGAGGTCATCGGGAAGAACCCACGCATCCTCCAGAGCGGGCGCCAGACCGCCGCCTACTACCGGGCCCTGTGGCGGCGTCTCATTCGCGGTCAGACATGGCGTGGCAATTTCATCAACCGCCGGGCCGATGGGACGCTGTATCACGTGGAGGCGACGATCTCGCCGCGGCGGGCGTCGAACGGACAGGTCACCGGGTACATCGCGCTCGAGCGGGACATCACCGCCCTCCATGCCGCACGATCCCGGCTGGCCACCGAGTTTCGCGAACGTGCCCAGGTCGCTGCCGCCCTTGCTCGCCTGCAGCCAGGTCCGACCGCGGAGGCGACGGGCACGACGATCTGCGATGAGCTCCTGGGCCTGCCGGGGATTGATCTCGTCGCGATCTTCACCCTCCTCGATCCCGGGCATGGAATCGTCCTCGCCTCGGCGGGTCCCGAGAACGAGGCGCTGTCCCCAGGGCGGCTGCTGCCGATCGCACGCGCGACGTACTTTCACGAGCGAGCGACCCAGGGACCGTGGGCAGAGGCGTGGCAGACCCGACCCGAGGACGGGCAATACGGTCAGCAGATCGCCGCCCTTGGCCTCCGGGCGAGCGCCTATGCCCCGATCCGCAACGGCGAGGGCCTGCTGGGCGTGATCGCGATCGGCACGACCGACGACACCTACGCCCAACATCTGATCGAGCATCTCCCGGTCGTGAGCGAGTTCGCCGCGACCGCGAGCGCCCTCCTGTCGCGAGACCTCGAGGGTGGACGCCGGATCTCGCGACGCCGGGCGGAGATCGCCGAGATCATGCACAGCCGCGCCTTCACGCCGGTGTACCAGCCGATCGTCCGCATCGGTGGTGGCGCGGTCGTTGCGTACGAGGCCCTCACGAGGTTCACCGACGGCACGCGTCCCGACATGCGGTTCGCGGAGGCGTGGACGGTCGACCTCGGCGCGGACCTTGAGCTCGCGACCCTCGAGGCGGCGATCGCGTCCGCGCGGGACCTTCCGGAGGGCGGATGGCTCAACGTCAACGTGTCGCCCCGGCTGCTCGCTGACCCCGAGCCCCTGCGGGCCGTGCTCGCGAAGGCCGACCGACCCGCTGGTCGTCGAGATCACCGAGCACGAGACCGTCGCCGACTATCGAGCACTCCAGGCTGCGATCGGGCGGCTCGGCGACTCGGTGCGGACAGCGGTCGACGACGCCGGGGCGGGGATCGCCAACTTCGCGCACATCGTCGAGCTGCAGCCCGACTTCGTGAAGCTCGACATCAGCCTGGTCCAGGGCATCGACGCCGATCTCGGCCGCCAGGCGATCGTCGTCGCGATGCGTCACTTCGCGCAGACGACCGGCTGCGAGCTCATCGCCGAAGGGGTGGAAACCGAGGCCGAGGCGGTCAGCCTGGCATCCCTGGGCGTCGAGTTCGGGCAGGGCTACTGGTATGGCCGACCGGCAGCGGTGGCCGCGCCCACGACCGACCGTGCCGGCTGAGCCTGCGCGATCCGCTCTTCATGCGCCGCGAGCTCGCTCCCAGGGACCGGGGTGGCTCACTCGATGTCGAACCGCGCTTTGGTCGCCGCGTCCAGACGGAGGTCGACCACCCCATCGGCGGCTTCGGCAATCTCGTCCCGCGGAACACGAATCGTCTTCCTGATCAGGTTGCCACGCTTCACGACGAGCTCGGCGTGGTCGATCTCGGTCACCCGGCCGACCTCGTCGGCGCCGATGAACACCTTCCAACCGACCTGAATGTCCTCGAGTGCGATCGTCGACATCCTGAAGCTCCTTTCCCTGCGCAAGCAGGTCGCCCCGGTATACCGAGCTGACCCTTGCAGGACAGCCCGGCCACGACCGCAGAGGATCTCAGTCGCATCACAGCGGCATGCTCCGCGAGGCCGAGCCGGAGGGCAGGGATCGAGGCTGACGCGGGCTGGCCAGCCCGTGCATCGGCTGGAGCCTGAACGAAGCGCCAACGGCGCGCCGAGTGGCGATTCCGACGCTTGACCGTTCGCCCGACGGGCGCCAGAGTGGAGGCAAGGATCCACCCGGCGCGCGGCCGCGTCCCGCCGTCCGGCAGCTCGACAGACGGAGCCGCTCCCATGACGAATACCGTCCGCCAACCCAGGATCGTGGGCTCGACTGGCACGCCCACCGCGAACCAGGCCGGGTCGCGGGTCAACCTCGACGCCTACGCCGAGGCGCAGGACTTCCTGCCGATCGACGGCATCGATCACGTCGAGTTCTGGGTGGGCAATGCGCGACAGGCCGCGGTGTACTTTCGCGCCCTGTGGGGCTTCGCGCCGGTCGCCTTCGCGGGCCTCGAGACCGGCGTCCGCGACCGCGCGAGCTACGTCCTCCAGCAGCACGACATCCGGATCGTCGTCACCGCACCCCTCACGCCCGAGGGGGAGCTGGCCGAGCACGTGCGCCGTCACGGCGACGGCGTTCACGACATCGCGTTCGCGGTGCCCGACGCGGCGGCCGCCTGGCGCGAGACGACCAGCCGCGGCGCGCGCTCGGCCGCCGTTCCCGGCGAGCTCGACGGCGGCGAGGACGGGGTCCTGCGGGTGAGCTCGGTGTTCACGTACGGGGAGGTCCGCCACTCGTTCGTCGACCGCCGGGACTACCACGGCGTGTTCGCCCCAGGCTACCGGCGCGTCAGGAAGCCGGCGCGCGCTGCCGGCGGGCTCAGCCTGCTCGAGATCGACCACTGCGTGGGCAACGTCGAGCTCGGCGACATGGACCGCTACGTCGACTTCTACCGCGACGTGTTCGGCTTCGCGCAGCTGATCCACTACGACGACACGGTCATCCACACCGAGTACAGCGCCCTGATGTCGAAGGTGATGACCAACGGCTCGGGACGGATCAAGTTCCCGATCAACGAGCCCGCCAGCGGGCGCAGGAAGAGCCAGATCCAGGAGTTCCTCGACTGGTACCACGATGCCGGGACACAGCACATCGCGCTGCGGACGGAGGACATCGTGGGAACCGTCCGGCGGTTGCGGGACAATGGGATCGAGTTCCTGGGCATGCCGCACGCCTACTACGAATCCCTCGCCGACCGCGTGGGCGACGTGGGCGTCCCGATCGGCATCCTCGAGGAGCTCGGGATCGAGGCCGATCGCGATGAGGAGGGCTACCTCCTCCAGATCTTCACCCGGCCGATCCAGGATCGGCCGACCTTCTTCTTCGAGATCATCGAGCGCCACGGCTCCCGCGGGTTCGGGGTGGGTAACTTCAAGGCGCTGTTCGAGGCGATCGAGATCGAGCAGGCACGGCGCGGGAACCTCTGATACCTGCGATGCGACTCGCCCACGTCCGGGAACGACACGCACCGGCCGGCGCCCCCTGGCGCCTGGCGGCCGCTCTCGATCCGGCGGCCGCCACCTGGCTCGACGTCGAGGTCGCTCGTCGCCGGGCCGTCGCCGCGAGGCCCAACCTCGCCCATGACAGCCTGCTCCACCGCCAGCCGGTCACGACACTCGACGACCACCTGGCGCGCCACCTCCGGGTCGAGGTGCTCGCGGACCTCGTCGAGGGCTTCTCGCCTCGGGATGACGAGGACGATGCGCTCCTCGATGTGGACGACCTCGACTTCGGCCTCCCGGTCCTGCGGCCACCCTCGTTCCGCGACTTCTATGCCTTCGAACGACATGTCGGCACCATGTGGCAACGGCGGGGCCAGGAGATCCCGGAGGCGTGGTACCGGCTGCCGATCTTCTACTTCTCGAACGTGTCGGAGCTGCGGCGACCGGGCGAGGCCGTGTGGGCACCGCGGGGCTCCCGGGAGCTCGACTACGAGCTCGAGGTGGGGATCCTCATCGACACACCGGCCCGCGACCTGGCCCCGGAGCGAGCCGATGAGGCGATCGGCGGCTACTTCATCCTCAACGACTGGTCGGCGCGCGACCTGCAGAGCGACGAGACGGCGGTCCGGCTGGGGCCCGCGAAGGGCAAGGACTTCGCGACCTCGATGGGGCCCTGGCTCGTCACACCCGACGAGCTCGCGGACCGGCGGCACCCGGGCTCGACGATGCCGGACCTCGCCATGACGGCCACGGTCCGGACCAGCGACGGGACGGTGGTCGAGACGTCACGGGCCACGCTCGCGTCGGCCCACCACGGGTTCGCCGCGATGATCGCCCGCGCCTCGGCCGATGTGCGCCTGCACCCGGGCGACGTCATCGGCAGCGGAACGGTCGGCGGCGGCTGTCTGCTCGAGGTCCGCGATGAGACGCTCGGCCGCTACCTGGAGCCGGGCGACGAGGTGACCCTCGAGGTGGAGCGACTGGGCCGGCTGGTCACCCCCATCGTCGCCGATTCCCGGAATCGAACCACATAGGGAACCTGACGCGAGGAGGCCTGTCGTCCGATGTTCTACGTCTCTCGCGGGAGCGTCCCGCCCACGCGTCACACGCAGCACCGCGCGCCCGACGGCAGCCTCTACGCCGAGGAGCTGTTCGGTGTCGAGGGGTTCACGGGGCGCAGCTCCCTCCTCTACCACCTCGTCCCGCCGACGCGCGTGACCCGGATCGAGCCGTTGGGCATGGTGACCGTCGAGACCGCCGACGATGGCTCGCACCACCATCAGCTCGTCGACACGGCCGGTCTCGAGCCGGCCGGCGACGCCGTGTCGGGGCGCGTGCCTCTGTTCCACAACGCCGACGTCGTGCTGGGCGTCGTGCGCCCTGCCGAACCGATGGCGCCCGACACCTTCTATCGCAACGGCGAAGGCGACGAGATGCTGTTCGTCCACGAGGGGACGGGCACGCTGCGGACCAACTTCGGCGATCTCGCCTACCACCCGGGCGACTACCTGGTCCTGCCGATCGGGACGACCTGGCGCCTCGATCCCGACGCCGGCATCGACCAGCGGATGATGTATCTCGAGTGCCCGTCGGAGATCGAGCCGCCCAAGCGCTACCGCAACGACTATGGCCAGCTGCTCGAGCATTCGCCGTTCTCTCAGCGCGACATCCGCGTCCCCGAGTTCCGCGAGCCGGCCGCCGGCACCGGGGACTACCGCGTCATCGTGCGTGCGCGTGGCCGCCACACCGCCTACCACTTCGCGACCCACCCGTTCGACGTGGTCGGCTGGGACGGCTACCTGTGGCCGTTCGCGTTCGACATCGCCGACTTCCAGCCGATCACGGGGCGCGTCCACCAGCCACCGCCCGTCCACCAGACGTTCGCTGCCCGCAACTTCGTCGTCTGCTCCTTCGTGCCACGCAAGTTCGATTACCACCCGCTCTCGATCCCGGCTCCGTACAACCACTCCAACATCAACAGCGACGAGGTCATCTACTACGTCGCAGGCAACTTCATGAGCCGGCGGGGCGTGGGGATCGCCTCGTTCACGCTCCACCCGGCAGGCATCCCGCACGGCCCGCACCCGGGGACCGCGGAGGCGTCGATCGGCAAGGAGGCGACCGAGGAGCTTGCAGTCATGGTCGACACGTTCCGTCCCCTGTGGCTCACACCGCAGGCGGCGCGGCTCGAGAGTCCCGGCTACCCGTACACCTGGCTGCCGCCGGATGATCACGCGAGTGAAGCCTCCGAGCTCGCCGAGCGTGGCCCGGAGGCGTTTCCGGACTGAGATGCGTGCGATGTGGGTCGAGTCCATCCCCCGCGCGAAGCCTGCGCACGCTCGAACGCACTTGAGGGCCGTGGCATGACGTTTGACCACCACGACCCGCAGTTCGTGCGGGATCCGGAAAGCGTCATCGGGCCGATCCGCGAACAGCATCCGCTCCTGCACTCGGACCTGTACGGTGGCTTCTGGGTCCTTTCGCGCTACGATGACGTGACCGCCGCGGCGCTCGATCACGAAGCGTTCACCTCGGCGGTCGCCGGCACGACGCTCATCCCTCCCACCCAACCACGCACCGATCCGCTGCTCCCGATCGAGCTCGACCCGCCCGAGCACACCCGCTATCGAGCGCTCGTCAACTCGGTCTTCGCCAAGCCGCGCATCGACGCCATGCGCCCCGACCTTGAGGCCGTCGCGACCAGGCTGCTGGAGCCGTACGCGCGCAAGGGCGGAGGCGACGTCATGGCCGAGTTCGCCCACCCCATGTCGCTGGCCTCGCTCGCGCGGCTCATGGACCTGCCGCAGGAGGACGAGGGGCTCTGGTTCGACTGGGTCGAGCGGATGTACTCGAACGCGCTGCGCGATCCGGGCGACCAGGCCGAGGCGGTGCGCGATGCGGAGGCCTACATCGGCGCGCGCATCGCTGAGCGCAGGCGGGAGCCTCGCGACGACTTCCTCGGCATGCTGCTCAAGGCAGAGGTGGACGGCCACCACCTGTCCGACCTCGAGCTGCGCCAGTTCGGGATGCTGATGCTCCTCGCTGGCTACGAGACGACATCGGGCGCGATGGGCATGAGCCTGCTGCACCTCGCGCAGCACGCCGACCAGCGCGCGCAGCTGTTCGGCGACGTGGAGAGGCTTGGGCACACGGCGGTCAACGAGCTCTTGCGCTTCGTGTCCCCTGTGCAGGTCTTCGGCCGCAATGCGGCGCACGACGTCGACCTGCACGGGGAGACGATCCCGGCTGGCGATGTCGTTCTCCTCGCCTACGGCGCGGCGAACCACGACCCGCGCGCCTTCGAGCACCCAGAGCGGTGCGTCCTGGACCGCCACCCGAACCCCCACCTGGCGTTCGGCCGCGGACGCCACCTCTGCCTGGGTGCGAACCTCGCCCGGCTGGAGCTGACGATCATGATCGAGCGCTTCGCCGCGCTGTTCCCGGACTTCGGGGTCGATCGCGATCTTCCGCCGACGTGGAAGCCGCGGGGCGACGTGCGGGCCCTGGCGTCACTCAACCTGGTCGCGGCTGCCGGAGAGCCGTCACGCGGCTGACAGCCAGATCAGCGCGTGGGGCTCAGAAACCCCGATTCGCGCTCGGGAACCTCAGTACGATCGGCGGATGGGGTCCCTTCTGTACCTTGTCGCCCGCTCTCTCGTCCGTCTCCTCGTCCGCACTGGCCAACGGGGGAGGGAAGATCGGTCCAAGGACCTCGAGATCCTCGTCCTGCGCCACCAGCTCCGGGTGCTGCAGCGGACCGCCGGCCGACCCAAGCTCCGAACCATGAACCGGATGCTCCTCGCGGCGGCGAGTCGGGCGATCCCGCGGGACCGCTGGGTCGCCTTCCTCGTCACCGCGGCAACGCTCCTCCGCTGGCACCGGGAACTGGTGCGGCGGAAGTGGACGTACCGCAGGACCGGTCGCCCGGGCCGGCCGCCGATTGAGCCTGAGGTCCGAGCGCTCATCCTCGGGCTCGCCCGGGACAACCCGCGCTGGGGCTGCGTGCGGATCGAGGGCGAGCTGCGGAAGCTCGGGCTCCACGTCAGCGCAACGACGATCCGGACCATGCTGCGAACCGCCCGACTTGGTCGAGACGATCCGGGCCGAGTGCCTCGACTGGACGCTTATCCTCGGTCGGCGGCATCTCGATCGGACGCTGCGGACCTATGCCGAGCACTACAACCAGCAGCGACCCATCGTGCGGTCGGCCTGGCCCCGCCGCTCGCCGACGCGCCGGTCTCCGTCACTGTCAATCCGCGCGACGTTCGCCGACGAGACCAGCTCGGCGGCCTGATCCACGAGTATCACGGCGCCGCCGCGTGATCGAATTGGGGTTTTCGATCCCCAC
>CAWIFB010000058.1:0-59519 GCA_963835335.1 uncultured Chloroflexia bacterium
GATGTAGCGGTCGGTCATCGGGGTTCTCCTTTCAGGGATGATGCCATAAGCCATGGGGATGCTGGATTTTTACCGGAAACGCTGCTTCGCGGATTTACGAACAGGTTTGACCAAACAATACTCCAGCGACCAGATTTTTTCGCACTGCTTCGCTGGGGGAACTGATGTATAATTTCGCTATGAAAAAATCCCTCCTATCTACCAATCCCCACCTCAAAGATCCAGCCCATGCGAAAGCGCCTTATCCCGCAATATTGAGAGCTCCTCCGCCATCGAGGGGATCTGGGTCAAACGTGATGCGGCTTCCGGGCGATTCACCGCAGTTGATTCAAAATCTTCCCCGGCCAAAACCGTCGAGAAGAAGACCGATCGATAACTTCGACGAAAATTCGCGTTATCGGCTGGTAGTCACGATCGAGTCCGCCCGCACAGCCGCAAAATATTCTTCCTTACGAGTGGCTGCCAACTCACTGAAGTCGAGAGGCGGCAATCCTGCCTGCAATCCCATCAAAGTCGCAAATAAACGACCGAGCCGACCGTTCCCTTCGCGGAACGGGTGTATCAGCATAAGCTCGACATGCACTTCGCCCAAGGCACGGGCGATAACCTCACGGGTCGCGAATCGGAAGGGGTAGAGCTGCTGAACTGTTCGCGCTCAAGGTCGTCATCAATCCCGTAATGGTAGCGCCATAGTAAAGGTGAAACCGCCCTTGCTGATGTTTACCTGTCGGTAGCTGCCAGCCCAGGCATAATCTGGCCAAGCCAGAGCCGGTGCATAGCGCAGATATCATGGGCGGTAAACGCCTGATCAGGCCCGATCTCCGCCAGCAATTGCTCCTGAACTGACCACAGTTTTGCTGTTTCGGCAATCCCCAGATCTTCACGCGTGGTGATGCCGAGCAGATTCTTCAGCACCGTACCATCCGAACCGGGTTCGTAGTGATCTTCGGGTAAACCGTAGGTATCGTAGCGATTTGCCATCTCGTTGCCCTGTCTTCCGGGTTCAGGGTTTGAGCCAGGTCGGCGGAGGCGGTTTCTCCCCGGCCCTTGGATCGGCTAATCCTTTACCTTATACACCTGTTTAGCCTTGCATCTCGGATACTGCACGGGTTGAACCGCTCATACGGCCGTCACATCTTCCTCTCCCCCAAATCCTCGGCAATCAGCCGAAACTGCTCCAGCGCCGCCTCCAGATCGTCCACGATTTCGGCGCGATCACGTCCGGCGCGGGCAGGTTGTCCGAATCGTCCAGCGACTCGTCCTTTCAGCCAGAAGATGTCGAGGCTGGCCTTGTCGCGGGCGATGAGCTCGTCGTAGTCGTAGGCGCGCCAGCGGCCGGTCGGGGTTGCTGTCGGACCAGGTGGGCTTGCGCTCGTGGCGGTTGGCCGGGTTGTAGCAGGCGACGAACTCGTCCAGGTCCTCGCGCTTCAGGGGGTTGGTCTTGAGCGTGAAGTGCATGTTGGTGCGCAGGTCGTAGATCCAGAGCTTCTTGGTCCACGGCGTCTCGCTGGCCGGCTTCTTGTCGAAGAAGAGCACGTTCGCCTTCACGCCCTGGGCGTAGAAGAGGCCGGTCGGCAGGCGCAGCAGGGTGTGCACGTCGCACTCGTGCAGGAGCTTGCGGCGGATCGTCTCGCCGGCGCCGCCTTCGAACAGCACGTTGTCCGGCACCACCACGGCCGCGCGGCCGTGCTGCTTGAGCAGGGTCTTGACGTGCTGGACGAAGTTGAGCTGCTTGTTGCGAGGTGGTGGCCCAGAAGTCGTCGCGCTCGATGATGTCCGTCTCGGTGGTGGCCTTGCCGTCTTCGCCGACGATGGTCGTGCTGCTCTTCTTGCCGAACGGCGGATTGGTCAGCACCATCTCGAAGCGGTCGCCGGGGTCGGCCGGCCAGCGAGTCGGCCACGGTGAGCGGCAGGCGCTGCCGTTGCCGCCGATGCCGTGCAGCAACAGGTTCATGGCGCAGAGCCGCGCGGTGCTCTGCACCAGCTCCCAGCCGGAAGGTCCGTCCTTGAGCGCCTTGGCTCGTCGCTGGTCATGTGCGGGTTGTGCTGACGATGTAGTCGTGGGCGGCGAGCAGAAAGCCGCCGGTGCCGCAGGCCGGGTCGCAGATCGTCTCGCCGGGCTTGGGGGCGATCGACATCGACCATCGCCTGGATCAGCGGCCGCGGGGTGAAGTACTGGCCGGCGCCGGACTTGGTGTCCTGGGCGTTCTTCTCCAGCAGGCCCTCGTAGGCGTCGCCTTTCACGTCGGCGCTCATCACCGACCAGTTTTCCTTGTCGATCAGATCGACGATCAGCCGGCGCAGCTTGGCCGGGTCCTGGAACTTGTTCTGCGACTTGTTGAAGATCAGCGCCGAGCAGGCCCTTCTCCTTGCCCAGGTTGTCCAGGGTGTGGCGGTAGTGGTCGAAGAGCTCGTCGCCGTCTTTCTTGATAACGTCGGCCAGTCGTAGCTTCCGGGACGGCGCTCGGCTGGTTGTGGCGGCTGGGTGCGCTCGTCCGCCATCTTGAGAAACAGCAGATAGGTGAGCTGCTCGACGTAGTCGCCGTAGCTCATGCCGTCGTCGCGCAGGACGTTGCAGTAGTTCCAGAGCTTTTGGACGATTGCTGCTGGGGTCATTCGGTCTTTCCTGTTCTGTTGTTGGGCTTCTTCTTTTCAGGACGGTATTCCGCCTGCCCTTCCGCGACATTGACAATCTTTCCTTCCTTCATGACATAGCACGGGGTATGGGTTTTTCTGGCCAACTCCCTGGCCGCCTTTGCCGGCGCGTTTGAGAGCTTTCTCGACATTGGCGAGATCAGGGTTTTTTCGGCAAATTCTTTTTTGCGGTCATGGTTTTTCTCCCCAATCAAGCAATTTCGGGACATCGCCTGAGTTGTCGAAAATCACCCAGGCATCAACGAGTTGCTTATAGATGTCATTCAGGTTCTGTAGGCCGAGGCTGAATCTGCGGCGGATGACGTCCTCCGTACATTGTGCCCCCCTGGGCGACGCGGGCGGCCACTCGCGCAACGGCCATATCGGCCGTTTGGCAGGCTGAGGAATATAAGCTTAACATGATAGCCGAGGCCTTGCCATTCATGTCGTACTTGCGGGCGATGTCCGAGCCGAGGACCGTGACCAGCGCGCTGGCGTCGTCGGCCGTGAGGGCGCGCCCCTCGGCGTAGTGGTTCTCGAACGTATCCAGGCCCTTGTCGGAGCCGAGCTCGGCACCGTCGATCATCGGCGGTGTGCCCATCGTTATGGCGCCCTGATCGCCCATGAGCACCATGACCGCGGGCCGAACGGCGGCCACGCCCTCGATCTGTCGCACGTCGTCCGCTTTCGAGATCGCCATCGGTACCGCCGAGAAGCCGCCCGTCGATCCGGCGCTGTCGCTCAGCGAGATCTTGTCCGCGTAGTAGGTGCTGCCGCCCTCGACCAGGGCGCTGATCTTGTTGGCCATCGACCCGAACACGACCAGCGCCCAGATGCCGATCGCGATGCCCAGGATGGTCAACGCCGTCCGGACCGGACGGCGCCCAAGGTCCCGTACATGACTCATCGTGATTCCGCCTGCCGCTCGCGCGGACACTGTCCGGGAACAGGGTCCCTCCCACCGGGCCGGCTGGGGGATGCACGTGTCCGTTCCGGTGCCGGAATGCTAGGAACGGAGACCGTGCCCGGGAAAGAGCCGATCCGCCCGTCCATCGCGATCCGAGATGCCCCGCGACGGTCCGGGCGGACCGCAGCAGCGTTGTTGGATGCCGCGGATCGTTGTGCGCGGTGGGTCGTCGGATGCCCATGGGGCGCACCGTGCCCGGTGTCGGCCGGCCGGCCGGCGAGCTTGCCTCGTGCCTGCGAGACATCGAAATCGGGGCCAAGGGGCCAATCGACCCCCGTATCTGCGGAGTTGTTGACTCGGAGGCAGCCAAGCCGCGCCTGGCGCGCCCAACGACCGACGAACCGGCGGAATCGGTGACTCGGAGACACGGGGCCGCCAACGTTGGGCCCGGCGACGGAACAACCGCGGCGAGCCTGGGCCCGGCGATGGCCCCCGCGGCGAGCCCGGCGACGGACCCCGCGCCTGCCGCGCCCGGCGCATCTCCCCGCCGGAAACGTTGCGTCGAGGGGTGTCGGGCTCGTAGGATGGACGGCAACCCGAGCCAGCACCTCGTACGGGGCTCGTTCGAGTCCGCCGGACGGCTCGTCCGTCACGGCGGCCGAATGCATGAGCCCGCGATGACCTCAGGCCGGGTCGGAGGTACGCGCATGGCGACTGTGACGTTCGACCACATTTACAAGCGATACGGCGACGTCACCGTCGTGTCGGATTTCAACCTCGAGATCGGCGACGGCGAGTTCATGGTCCTCGTCGGCCCGTCCGGTTGCGGCAAGACCACGAGCCTGCGGATGATCGCCGGGCTCGAGGAGATCAGCGACGGCGATCTCAAGATCGGCGATCGCGTCGTCAACGACGTGGCGCCCAAGGATCGCGACATCGCGATGGTCTTCCAGAGCTACGCGCTCTACCCCCACATGTCGGTCCGCGACAACCTCGCGTTCGGCCTCAAGCTGCGCAAGGTCGCCAAGACGGACATCGAGAAGCGGATCAACGACGCGGCCGGGCATCCTCCAGCTCGAGAAGCTGCTGGATCGGAAGCCCAAGGAGCTGTCCGGCGGCCAGCGCCAGCGCGTCGCGCTCGGCCGGGCGATCGTCCGCGAGCCCGCGGTGTTCCTGATGGACGAGCCGCTGTCCAACCTCGATGCCAAGCTCCGCGTTCAGACCCGCGCAGAGATCGCGCGGCTCCATCAGCGGCTGGGGACCACGATGGTCTACGTCACCCACGACCAGGTCGAAGCGATGACGATGGGCCAGCGGATCGCCGTCATGAGCGAGGGCCTGCTCCAGCAGGTCGGCACGCCGCAGGCGCTGTACGACCATCCCAAGAACCGCTTCGTCGCGGGCTTCATCGGCAGCCCTGCGATGAACTTCGTCGAGGTCAACGTCCCGGGCGGTGGCACCACCGACCTGTCCGAGGGCAGCTTCCACTTCCCGCTCCCGCCGACCTACCGCGAGGCGCTCCAGGGCGCCGGTTCCAAGGTCATCGCCGGGTTCCGGCCTGAGCACCTGCAGCTGGGCGATGCCAGCGGCACCAGTGCCACGATCCAGGGCAAGGCGGACGTCGTCGAGTACCTCGGCAACGAGGAGCTGCTCCACGTGACCTCGGACAACCGCGAGCTGGTCGCGATCGTCGACTCCTCGCACAACGTCCGCCCGGGCGACGTCGTGACGCTCCACCTTCCGGTCGAGAAGCTCCACCTGTTCAACGCCGAGACCGGGGCCTCGCTCGTCCGCAACTGAGCGACCGCACGGCGGCCGCCCACGCCAACCGATTCGGCCGGTCCGTCCTCGCGACGGGCCGGCCGCGTTCATGCACGGAGCCCGCATGACCGATCGCGTCACCCACCCCCTCGGCGGCCCCTTCGGCGACGATCCGCTCGAGGAGCACGTCGTCGCCTCGCAGCTGGTCCACCGCGGCCGGTACATGGAGTTCCGCGTCGACACGATCGAGCGGGCGGACGGGTCCACCGGGACGCGCGACGTGGTCGGCCATCCGGGCGCGGTCGCAGTCCTCGCGATCGATGACGACGGCCGGCTGCTGCTGGTCCGGCAGTGGCGGATCCCGGCCCGGCAGGCACTGCTCGAGATCCCGGCCGGCACGCTGGACGTCCACGACGGTGCGACCGAGGATCCGGCCCTCGCCGCGCAGCGTGAGCTCGAGGAGGAGACCGGTCACCGTGCCACGACGTGGCGGAAGCTGGCCACGTTCTGGACCGCGCCCGGGTTCACGTCGGAGCTGATGCACCTGTACCTGGCGACCGGGATCACCGGCGCCGAGGGTGACGACCGCCTCACGCCGGACGAGGACGAGCGCCTGGAGCTGCGCCATGTCGACGTGGACGAGGCGCTCGGGATGGTCGAGCGAGGCGAGATCTGCGACGCCAAGACCATCCTCGGGATCCTGTGGCTCGGCCGGCTCCGCGCGGCGGGCGGCGCCTGAGCGGCCGGTCCTAGTCGCTCGTCGGATCCCCGTCGGCGGCTGCGGGGAGCCGCGCCAGCGCACCCCGGTACAGCGCCGATGACGGCGCCAGCGCGACGGCGAGGCGCAGGTGCGTCCGGGCCTCGCGCAGGCGACCGAGCCGCTTGAGGCTCTGCCCCAGCGCGTAGTGCCCGTAGTGGGACGACGGGTCGACCTCGAGCAGCGCGAGGAATGCCTCGCGGGACTGGTCGTGCTGTGCGGAGTTGAAGTACGCGCGACCGAGCGCCTCGAGGATCGATCCCTTGCCGGGCTCGAGCCGTCGGGCGCGCTCGAGCACGACGGCGGCCTGAGCGAAGTGGCGCCGGCGCAGCAGGTCATGGCCGCGCAGCAGCAGCCCGTACGCGCTGTCCCGATCGTCGGCGGAGACGGACGGATGCCCGCCGCCGTCGTCGTCGGGGGGCGGGGCGGGGTCGAGACGCTCGTTCACCCGACGATGCTGCCACGGGTCGCCGTTGCGCGTGTCGGGAGCCCTGGGTGCCGCGGGGTGCGGGGCCTTGACGTTGAGACCACGACGTCGCCGACGACGACGCCGCGACGAATGCCGGCGACGGATCGCGCGCGCTTAGCTGCCGCCGTCCCGCCAGGTGGCCAGGTCCATCGGGCGGAGGCGCGGGCTCTCGGTGCGGCCGGGGATGCGCCCGCGCTTGGCGATCGGCGTGCCGTCGATCTCCTTGATGTCGCCGGTGAAGTCGATCGGCGTCGCGCCCGAGATGAAGCTGCCGACGGCGAATGAGTCGACCGGGGACTGCATCTCGCGGAAGTACCGGATCCGGTCCGGGTTGAGGCCGCCCGAGACCGTGATCGTGACGTGCTGGAAACCCGCCTGGTCGAGTCGCGCCCGGATCTCGGTCACCAGGTCCGCGGTGACGCGACCGCGCTCCGACGGCGTGTCCAGCCGGATCCCGTACAGGCGATCGCCGAGCGCGCGCGCCACCCGCAGCGCCTCCTCGGCCTCGTCCTTGAACGTGTCCACGAGCACGATCCGGGGCACCTCGGGCGGCATGTCGCGATCGAACGCCTCGGCGGCCCGGACCGTGTCACCGAAGATCAGCACCAGCGAATGGGGCATCGTGCCGGTCGGATTGAGGCCGGCCAGGTTCGCTCCAGCCGGCGTCGAGGCGCCGACGCACCCGCCGACGATCGCCGCGTAGTCGAGCACGTCCGTGATGTCCGGATGCACGTGGCGCGCGCCGAAGCTGATGACCGGCTGTGGCGCGGCGGCCTCGACGCACGCACGCGCAGCGGTCGCCCAGCCGGTCGACTGGGACAGCATCCCGAGCATCGCGGTCTCGTACAGGGCGAATGCGCGATAGCGCGCATGGATGCGCAGCACGATCTCCTTGGGCGCCACGCGGTCCCCGTCGTCGAGCGCCTCGACCACGGCGCCGGCCTCCTCGGCCAGCACGTGCCCGATCAGGTTCTTGGCCTCGCCCATGCCGCACAGGACGGCGTCCGACCGGCAGAACACCTCCATCGTCACGACGGGGTCCAGCCCCTCCTGGTCGAGGATGCTGCTGGCGCGCGCGAAGTAGACGTCGGCAGTCGCGCCCGAGAGGATCTCGTGTGACGGTTGGATGCGCCGGAGGTCCATCAGGCGCTCGCGCGATCCGTTGCCGCGGGCTCGGTCACGAGGGGCCAGCTCCTTCTTCGACGTTCGGTCCGGGTGCAAGGTCGCCGTCCGGGGGCGCGCTGGGCGGGAGTGTAGCGTACCGATCCGGCCACCCCGGCGACGCCGCGCGGCGCCGGCGGACACGCCGGCGCCGGACGAGGAGCAGGAGCACCAGCAGGACGGCGCCGATGCCCAGGCCGATCTCGATCGCCCGGGTTCGCCCGAGCTCGGGAGCCGCAGCGAGCACCGACGCGACCAGTGCCGCGCGCGTGGCGGCGGTGCCGAGGTCGCCGGCGGTCCATGCCCCGCGCGCCGCGGCCAGGTCTGCGTCGGGGTCATGCCCGTCGAGCCCGAGCGTCACCAGCCAGTCGCGCGGCGCAGCCACCGCGACATCGGCCGTCGCGACCGCCTCGAGCGCGGTCTCCGTCTCCTGTGCCAGCGCCGCCGCCGAGGTCAGCGCGTTGGCGTCGCGCGCCTGCTCGAAGGCAGTCTCGAGATCGCCGGACGGCGTGAGCCCTTCGCCGGCAGCGAGGGTCGCCGTCTCGTCACGCAGACCGACGATCCGTGCCGCCACCGCGATCCGGTCGTCGGCGGCGGTGAACTGCCACGCGTCGAGCGGCTGGCGGACCGCGTACGGCGTCGCCCATCCATCCTCGGCGGTCAGCAGCGCGTGGTACGCGTCGCGGGCCGTCGCTCGCGCGGCGAGCACGTCCGACGATCCGGGCGGAAGCGCCCATGTCTCCATCAGGCCGGCGACCCCGGTCGCACCGCCCAGCTCCTCGGTCAGGTCGAGGAACCGCCGCCAGTCGTTGGGCAGGGCCGCCGGCTCGGGCGGCCCGTCGCCGACGTATGCCGTGGTCCCGGCCTGCGCGGCCGCGAACACCAGGCGCATCCCCGCCTCACCCGCGGAGGTCACGATGTCGCTCATCACGAGCCACGCCGCGTCATACCCGTACTGCTCCTTGGCGGCGCTCTGGTCGTCCTGGATCGGGGCGGGCGGCGGCCAGCTGTTGAGCGGGAAGGCGGCCGGGTCCGTGCGCGCCACGTCACCGTGACCCTCCGGGTCCCTGCCCAGCGCAACCAGCACGCGCAGCGCGTACTCGTCCGCGAGGCCCTCGGTGATCCACCGCTCGACGAACAGCGAGCTCGTGAACCAGGCATGAGACGCCTCGTGGATGATGGTCAGGTCGTCGAGCTGCTCGCTGATCGTGATCTGGTCCTCTGCGGTGTCGTAGAACCCGGCGTATCCCTCGAGCAGCGGGGTGTGGACCTCGATCACCGACAGGGGGCCCTGAACCGGCCACGGAAGGCCGATCCGCGACACCAGCTGCGGCACGCCGCGCGTCAGCAGGTCCGCGACCCGCCTGCGCCACGCGGAATCCTCGGGCCAGCCCCGGACGATGATCTCCTCGCCACCCTCGATGTCGAGCCGGTCGCTGGTCAGCCCGGCATCGTTGCTGGCGTTGACCCATGCGTACCAGGTGAGCGGATCGGCGGTGCTCGCGGTGAGCACCGTGGTGGTGCCGTCGAAGGTGCGCTGGAAGGACTCGCCCGAGACGTCCACGGTGAAGGCGCCGGGAACCTCGATCCGGACGGAGCCGCTGTCGCCGAACGCCCAGGCAAGGAACGTCGCAAACGCCGTGCCCACCCGGACGTCGCTGCTGGACCTCGGCTTGCCGCCCGGCAGGTCGAAGGTGAGCCGGACCTTGGTCGACTCCTGGAAGTACAGGTTGGTGCGGAACAGGACCGTGGCCAGGCGATAGCCGGTCTTGCGCACGGACGACACGGGGACCGTCACGCCGTCCTGCGAGGCAGCAAGGTGGGTCGCCTCCGGCTGCACGCCGAGGTTGACCCCGTCGTACCAGTAGCGCGTGACAAGCCCGCCGCTGACCTGGTCCGGCGTCATGTTCCGGATCGTTGCGTCGACCGTGACCTGCACGACCGATCGCTCCGGAACGACGACGTAGCGCGCGGCCGTCGTGACCACGAGGCCGTCCGCCGCCCGGACGGGCGGCGCGGCGAACGGGCCGAGGAATGGTGCGACCGGCGGAGCGGCCGGCGGCACGATCGCCGCGGCGAACGCGAGCAGGAGCGCCAGCGGGAGCGCGATCGCCGGCCCGGGGCGGACCCGACGGCGACGCATCAGGCCTGGCTTGCCCTTCGAGCCCGCCGGGCTCGCCGGGAGCGCCGGGCTCCACCCGCGATCGCCCCGAGGAGCACGAGCACCGTCGCGGCGAGTGCGATGAGGAACAGCATCCGGCGCCGGCCCTCCTGCCAGGCTCCGCTCCACGCGGTGAGCGCGGCGTTGGATTCGGTCAGGGTCGCGTCGAGGTCCCCGCGCTCGAACGCCGCGCGGGCCGCGGCGAGGTCGACGTCGGGGTGGGCGTCCAGCAGGCCGACCTGGGTCAGGATGTCCGGGTCGGCGGGACGTTCCGCGGTCGCTCCCTCGATCGAGAGCAGCGCGTTGAGCTCGTCCTGGGCCTCGGCGGAGGCGTCGGTCAGGGACCCACTCTCGAACGCGCGCTGCATCACGTCGGGCGGCGTGAGGTCGCTCAAGGCCGCCCGCTTCTCGAGCGCGGCGCGCTGCGCGAGCACCGTGCGCGCATCCGCCATCAGCCCGTCTGCGACGTCGAACTGCCAGGCGCGCAGGGCATCGCGGATCGACTTCGGGAGGGCCCAGCCGTCGGCGAGCGACAGCGTCCGGTGGTAGGACGTGATCGACGCGGCACGCGCGTCGAGCAGCGGCAGCTCGTCGGGGCGGATCACCCACGTCCGCCACAGGTCCGTGAAGTCCTTGCCCGTCTCCGCCTCGAGCAGGTCGAGCAGGCCACGCCAGTCGGGCGGTCCGGGGCTCGCCTCGGGTGCAGCCGCGCTGGCGGGCGCCGTCGCGCCTGCACCCGCCGGGGGCTGGTAGGCGCCGGTCCCCGCCGCGGCGTCGACCCACACGCGCCGCAGCGCCTCGTCACCGGCGCGGTCCGCAATCGCCCGGGCGAGCTCGAGCGAGGCCGCGTAGCCGTATGCCTCGACCGCGGGGTCGCTGGTCGCCGAGAGCTGGCTCCAGGCGTTGAGCGGGATGCGCGCGGCCGCAATCTCGTCGGTCATCGCGGGCGAGGTGTCCTTGGCGCCGACCGCTGCAGCCGTCCGCGAGGCATACCGCGAGGCAAAGCCCTCGTTCGCCCAGCGGTCCGCGAGCAGGGTCCCGTTGAACCACGCGTGGGCCGCCTCGTGGATGATCACCAGGTCGGCCGCCCAGTAGGCGATCTCGATCCGGCTCTCGCTCGGGTCGTACAGGCCCGCGTAGCCACCGGTCGTGCGGCTCTCGGCCTCCTGAACGGCGACCGCATCCGCGTGGGGCCACGGCAGCCCGATCTCGGCAGCGAGCTCGGGCAGGCTGTTCGACAGGACGGCGCCGACCCTGCCCGCCCAGGTCGGGTCATCGGCCCAGGCGCGCATCGTGAGCGCGACGGGCTGGCCCGCCGCGTCGATCGTGAGCGGCGTGTCCGTGTAGGTTGCATCGCGCTGGCCGGTGACGTAGGCGAAGAACGCGAGCGGCTCGGCGATGGGCTTGGTCGTCAGGCTGGTGCCGCCGGCATCGGTCGTCCCGGTGCCGTCGAACGCGCCCGTGTCCACGGTGACCGTGTAGCCGGGCGGGAACAGGACCGTGACGGTGCTCCCCTTCGCCCCGTCGCTGGCGAACGCCCACACCGGGAACGACGCCAGCACGCCTCCGATCCTGACCTGGGCATCGGGCGAGCCGGCGGCATCCTTGACATCGAAGGTGAGCGCGAACGTCTTCGTCTTGCCGCTGTACAGCCGCGCCCCGAAGTCGATCCGCAGCATCGTGTACGTCGCGGTGCGCTTGGTGACGTGGACCGTTGCCCCCTTGGCGCCGGAGAGCTTGATGTTCGAGATCCCGGGCAGCACGGCCAGGTTCGCGCGGTCGAAGTAATACCGGTGCGTCTTGGTCTCGGCCTTGTTGTTGGTGGCCGTGATGTCGACCGCGACGTGGACCAGGCGCCCTTCGGGCTGGAGCTCATAGGTCGCGTCGGTGACGAGGGTGAGGTCCGTCGCCGCTGCCCGCGCGACCGGCGCCGGCGCAAGCCCGACGGCGGGTGCCAGGAGCCCGCCCGCGACCAGCACCCCGATCGCGAGCAGGATCCGCGACATCCCGCGTCGCCGCGCGACGCGCATCATGCCGGGGTCCCGACGGGGTGGTCCACCAGCTCGCGGACGGCGTCCGCATAGCGTTCGAGGAGCGCCGGGCCCGGCCCCGAGACGGTCGCGGAGACGGGCTCGGCCGGCCAGCCACCGGCCTTGAGCCACTCGACGGACTCAGCGTGGAAGCGATCCGCGACGGCGAGCTGGCGCGCGATCGCGGCGCCCACGGCGTCCCGGTCCACGGTCTCGATCGGGAGCTCGGCGACGAGCAGCGGCCGCTCGTCCTCGCCGACCGAGAACTTGACGAACGGCAGCTCGTCGTTCCAGCGCAGCAGCTTGCGGTACGACCGTCGGAAGCCGTCGTTGATCGGCGGCGCGTAGTGCGCCCAGCAGATGAGCGCCAGCGCCGGGTCGAGGATCAGCGTGATCCGGAGCGCGGCGCGACGACGCCCATCGAGGACCAGGTCCCAGGACGTGACTCCCTCGCGATCGGCGCGCTCCAGGGGCGCAAGACCGAGGTCGGCGAGCCAGCCCTCGACATCGGCCGGCCCACACGCCGACGCCCGGGGGGCGGTGGACATGGCGGGGAGTCTACCGGAGGTCGCCCCGGTGCCCGGATGACCGCCGATACGGGGCGAATGGCCCGACGCTACTCCGCGGCAGCCGAGCTGCGGGTGCCGGTCGCGACGGGCTCGGCTGCGCCCGCGCCGGCGACTCGCCGGGCGCTGGCGGGCTTGCGATCGACCGTGCCGCCCGAGCGGACGGTCCGGGTTGCGAAATCGCCGGAGCGCACCCTCTCCCCGATCTTCACGTTGCGTCCGAGGCGCGTGCCCCGCGGCACCACGGACTGCTTGCCCACCACGGTGATCCCGGTGTTGAGCCGGCCCGGCTCCGCCTTGTTGGGCGTGTCGAAGTCGGGCCCGTCGCCGACGATCGCGCCCTGGCCGATCACGACTTCCTTGTCCAGGATGGCCCGGTCGACGACGGCGCCGGAACGGATGACCGAGTCGAACATCACGATCGAATCCCGGACCACGGCGCCAACGTCCACCCGGACACCCGGGGAGAGCACGCTGTTGACGACCGTCCCGTTGATCACGCAGCCGTGCGAGATGAGGCTCCGGTGCACCTGCGCCGTGGAACCGATCTTGGCCGGCGCGCGCTCCTCGGATCGGGTGTGGATCAGCCATTCCCGGTCGTACAGGTCGAGCTCGGGGGCGTCCTCGAGCAGGGCCATGTTGGCTTCCCAGAACGACTGGATGGTGCCCACGTCCTGCCAGTAGCCATCGAACCGGTACCCGAACACGCGCGCGCCACCCTCGAGCATGGCCGGGATGACGTTGGTGCCGAAATCCGTCAGGTCGTCGGACAGCCAGCGGCGCAGCGCCCGCTTGGAGAACACGTACACGCCCATCGACGCGAGATCGCTCCTGGGCTGCTTGGGCTTCTCCTGCCAGTCGATCACGCGGTTCTGTTCGTCGAGCGCGAGGATGCCCATCCGGGTGGCCTCGGCGAGCGGCACGCGGCGGACCGCGAGGGTCACGTCGGCGCGGTGACGGCGGTGCGCCGCCAGGAACGGCGTGTAGTCCATCTTGTAGATGTGGTCACCCGACAGGATCAGGACCGCGTCGCCCGCCTCGCGCTCGACCACGTTGAAGTTCTGGAGCACCGCGTCGGCGGTACCGCGATACCACTCGGCGACCCGTCCCCGGCGGATGTACGGCTGGAGCAGCTTGACCCCGCCCCTGGCCCGGTCGAGGTCCCACGGCCGCCCGAGCCCGATGTGGTCGTTGAGCGAATGGGGGTTGTACTGGGTCAGGACCAGCACGTCGTCGACGCCGGAGTTGACGCAGTTGGACAGCGTGAAGTCGATGATCCGGTACTTGCCGCCGAACGGGACGGCGGGCTTGGCCCGCACGGACGAGAGGATCGACAGGCGCTCGCCCTCACCGCCGGCGAGGATGAGCGCGATCACGGGCTTCACCAACCGTCGTTCCTCCGGGAGTGGCGCCTTCCTGGCGCGATCCTAGCACCGGGGTCCGTCGCGGAATCAGCGGGGATCACGGCGCGTCGCGGATCACGGCCTGCGGTGACGTCCGCGGGCCGGCTCGCCGCCGTGACCGGGTCCGCAGCCGCGCCGGTCAGACGAACAGGCGCGCCGATCAGACGAACAGGCGCGGGTTGGCGAACGTGCCGTTCAGCTCGACCATCCAGTGCAGGTGCGCGCCAGTCGAGTGACCGGTGTTGCCCTCGTAGCCGATGACCTGGCCCTTGCTCACCACCTGACCGGCCCTGACCGGGTAGCGCGACTGCATGTGGGCGTACCAGGTGGTCAGGTTCGAGGCGTGGGCGATGATCACGATCCAGGCGGGGTCGGCGCCGTCCGCGTAGTTCCAGCCGATGTACACCACGCGGCCGGCAGCCGAGGCCCGGACGGGCGTGCCGTAGGCGGCGACGATGTCGATCCCGTTGTGGTAGTGCGCGCAGCTGCCGTACGAGGGCTCCCACGAGAACCCGGTGCAGCCGAAGTCCTGTGTGACCGTTCCGGACATCGGCCAGATCAGCGTCCCGTTGTACTGCGACGGGATGTTGCCGTAGCTGAACTGGGCGGCGACCAGCTGGTCGATCTTCTTCTGCAGCTTCTTCTTCGCCGCCTCGGCGCTGGCCATCGCCTTCCTGAGCTTGGCGGCATCGGCGGTCATCTTCGCGTAGTCCGCCTTCTGAGCGGCGAGATACGCCTTGACCGCGTTCTCGAGCTTGGTGAGCTTTGCCTGCGTCTTCTTGAGCTCGGCCAGCTTCACGTCGAGCTCATCCTTCTGGACCCCGGCCTCCTGGCTCAGCTCGGTCGTCGCGGCCTGGGTCTGCTCCACGGTCTGGTGGAGCGACAGCAGCGTCTCCCGGTCCGTCGCGATCTGCGCTGCGAGGAGGCGAGCCTGGTCGGCGGCGTCGAGCTGGGCGCTCATCTCGGCGAGCATGTCCGTGAACGACGCCCCGGAGAGCAGCGTTTCCAGCATCGACGTCCGTTCGGCCTCGTACGCCTGCCGGATCCGCTGGGCCAGCTCGGCCTTGCGGGCGCCGAGCTCCTCCTTCTTCTGCGTCTCCTGCGCCTCGATCTTCTGGAGCTCCTCGGTCAGGGACTCGAGCTGGGTATCGAGCGCCTCGATCGTCCGCTTGACGGCGGCCACGTCGGCAGCCATCGCGTTGACCTGCTTGCGGGTGGCCGCGAGGTCATCGGTGATCCCGTTCAGCTTCGTCTTGGTCTGGGCGATCTGCCCCTGGAGCCGCGCCTGCGACGCGTTGAGGCTCGCGATCAGCTTCTTCTGATCGGTGATCTTCTTCGCCAGGGCGGCCTGCTGCGCCTGGGCATCGGCCAGCTCGTCCGCGGCCACGCGCGTGGGTGCCACCGCCGGAGCGGCGACCATGCCGAGGACGAACGGGATCGTCAGCAGGGCGAGGAGGAAGCGGCGGCGGCGGTCACGTCCGGACCGCGGGAAGTGCTGCGCGACCGTGTGGCGTGTCAACGAGAAGGCGTCCTCATCTCGTGCGAGCGATCACGCCCGTCGCAATGCCTGAACGACGTGACCTTCGCCGGACCTGGCGCCGTCCGAGTGGGCACTCCCGAGACGACCTCTGCCGGTTTCGAGGGCAGTGTACCAGCGGCCCGCAAACGTATTGGTGGCATTGCATCGGCGCTGACGTGCCTTCGCCGGGTCATCGTGACCCCGCCGCGAGCTCCGGCTGCGTGGCCCACGCGTGGTGCGGTTTCGTCCCCAGCGCGAGCTCGGGTTTCCGGATGCATTCCCCGCGAGGTCCGGTTCCGGTCGTGTCCCCCGGCGCGAGCTCCGGTTCAGGCGTGCACCGCCACCCGCGAGCTCCGGTTCAGGCGTGCACCGCCACCCGCGAGCTCCGGCTCAGGCGTGCACCGCCACCCGCGAGCTCCGGCTCAGGCGTGCACCGCCACCCGCAGTGCTAACCGTGCGGGGGCGCGTATTTCGTGTCAGGCACCGCGGTGGCCGGTGGTAGACCGACCTGGCGCCGATCGGAGCCGCAGCAGCGGCCGCATGCGTGCGCGGGCGACGACTCGAGCCTGTCCGAACGGTGGCAGAACCCGGACCAGCACCACGCTCCGCGGTATGTGGCAGGAATCGCGGCCGGGTCACGACCCGGGCACCCCACGCGGTGCGAGTCGGCCGGGTCGAGACGCGAGCAGCTCACGCGGTGCGAGCCGGCCGGACGCCGATTTGGTCGCCGGGCGCCGGCCCAACCGCCGGGCGCCGGTCCAACCGCCGGGCGCCGGTCCAACCGCCGGGCGCCGGCCAACGGGGCGCCGGTCCTAGCGGATGACCAGGATCGCCCACATCGCGCCGAAGATCAGGAATGGCCCGAACGGGATGTACGTCTTGAGGGTGATCCGCCGCGCGACGAGCAGGACGACGATCACGACGCCGGCCAGCAGCGCCCCGTAGACGACGCCGGAGAACATCCGGAACGGCCCGGCCAGCAGGCCGACCGACACCAGCAGCTTCAGGTCGCCCATGCCGATCGCACCCTCGCCGAACGGAAGCGCGACGATCGCCAGCGCCAGCGGAACGGCAACCGCAACGACGATCGCCACGGGGAGGTCCCCGACCGCCACCAGCGGATCCAGCCCGAGCAGCACGAACCCCAGCGCCAGGGGGATCGCGGGGAGCGTGATCACGTCCGGCAACAGGCGTTGGTCGAGATCGGTGGCGAGGAGCAGCACCAGGGCGACGAGGTATGCGCCGAAGACCAGGGTCGCTGCCGGCTCCTCGAACCGAGCCGCGAGCGCGCCCAGCGCGACCGCACCGGTGACCGTCCCGACCACGGTTCGCCAGTCGATCGGCCTGACGCTCCCGTCCTCGTGGGCCGGCCAGCGCGCCCCGATCCGGTCCGCGGCAAATCCCCAGCCAGCGCCGAGGACCGCCAGGAGCGCCGCGAGGGGTGTGATCACGCAGCGGAGTCTATCGGGCCGAGGTGGACGGCTCGACGCCATCGCCGCCGGCGCGGATCAGCTGGCGTCGGCCCCCGCGAGCGCGAGCTCGACCAGCGTCGCGTGGGTCACGCCCGTGGCACCACGCGCGGCGTACGGGTAGGCCTTGCGGAAGTAGGCGCTGCCGCCGATGTCGAGATGGGCCCAGGGCACGGTCCGGAACTGCTCCAGGAACAGGCCGCTCTTGACCAGCGACCCGTCGTTCGTGCCCGTGTTCTCGAAGTCTGCGTACCAGCTGGCCATCTCGGGCATGTAGTCCTTGACAAGCGGGATCCGCCAGTACCGCTCGCCGGCACGTGCGCCGGCCGACGCGATGTCGTCCCACCACGGGTCGGGCGTTGCGAACACACCGGTCACGAGGTTGCCGATCGCGCGTCCGACGGCGCCCGTCAACGTGGCCACGTCGACGATGTGCGTCGCACCCAGCTGCTCGGCATAGGTCATCGCGTCGGCCAGGATCAGGCGACCCTCGGCATCGGTGTTGATGATGTCGACCCACTTGCCATTGAGGGCCTTGACGATGTCGCCGGGACGCGAGGCATGTCCGCCGGGCATGTTCTCGACCGCCGGCGCAACCGCGAGCAGGGGCATCCCGGGGGCGAGTCGGGAGGCGGTGGCGATGGCCGCGATCACGGTGCACGCACCGGTCTTGTCCATCTTCATCTCTTCCATCCCGCCGGACGGCTTGATGCTGATGCCGCCGGAGTCGAAGCACACGCCCTTGCCGACCATCGCGAGATGGCGGCCGAGCGTGTCCCTGGCTCCCTCGGCACCCGAGCGCATGACGATCATCCGCGGCGGATTGTCACTGCCCTTGCCGACCGCGAGGAACAGGCCCATGCCCATCTCGGCGGCGCGCTTCTCGTCGATGACGTCGATCCACAGGCCGTGGGCTTCGGCGATGGCACGCGCCTCGTCGGCGAGGACCTCCGGCGAGACGTCGTTCGCGGACCGGTTGGCGAGCCGCCGGGCGATGTTGGCGCCGTCGCCGATGATCTGGCCCCGCTCGGCCGATCGGGCGACCGCCGCCGCGTCGGCGCCGGGTGCGATCAGCACCAGCTGGTCGAGGACCGGCGGCGCCTCATCGGAGTCAGGGCGGTAGATCGTCTTGGGATCGAAGGTGCCCTCGACGACACCCCGGGCGACGAGCTCGGCGGCCAGCGGCATCCCACCATCGAGGTGATCGGCGAGCGGCGACAGCCAGACGGCCATCGTGGTGGCCTCGCGATCGATCAGCCGGCGGATCGCGGTCGCGCCCATCCGGCGGGCGGTCTCCCGGTCAAGGACCAGAGCGTCGCCCGTGGCGACCATCAGGACATGTCGGACCGGGAGGTCACCGGACGCCGCGAGGGTCTTCGGGTACCGGCGCCCGCGCAGCTCGCCGAAGGTGGCCAGCGCCCGAAGCTCGCCACCGGTTCGACGGTCGAGCACGTCGAGGTCGCCGGTGAAGTCGGGGTCGCCGACCACGGGGATGACGAGAAGGTCGGCAGGGACCTCCCACGGCTGGTCGGTGACGACGCGGATCTGCACGGAGCATGTCCTCCCGGGACACCACGAGCGGCAGCGATGGGCCGGCGTCGTGGCGTATGGCAACGCGGAACGTTGCCAAGAGTGTAGTCGGGGCGGCGGGTCGGATGCCGCGTGCGGGAGCGAGGATCAGCCCGGGATCAGCCCGGGATCAGCCCGGCAGCTCCGGCCCCTGCTGGAGGCGATGCTGTGCGTTGAGCGCGGCATTGAGCGAGCCGCGTGCCTGCTCGATCGAGATCACGGCCTGGTTGAGCCCGCCTCTGGCGACGTCGGACATGATCAGCACCAGCCCCCGGTTGTCGGCGGGCAGGTCGGCGAGCGCCGCCTCCTCGGCGGTGAACGCCTCGCGGATCGCGTCGGTGAGGCGCCCCTTGGAGTCGAGCAGCCCCTGGTAGAGGGTGCGGAGCGCCGCATCGTAGGCGTCGAGCCGGCGCAGCAGCTCGTCCAGCGTGGACACGTCGGTGGTCGCGGCCAGGCGATCACGAAGCGCCGTCACCCTGGCCATCGTGGCGTCTGAGCCGTCGAGCTCCTTGAGCGCGGCGGCATAGTGCGCGGCCGATCCCTGCCTGGCGGCGGCCGCTGTCTGCTGGTCGTGCTCGGACAGCAGCCCGAACAGGCTCGCGGCGTCGTTGGCGCGACCGGAGAACGCCGCCCAGTCGGCGGCAAGCCCGATGGTGAGCAGGCGCGCGGTGCCGAGCTCGTCGAACCGCCGGCGCAGGTCGGCCGACAGGTGGAGCGCCGCTCCGCCGCCGGTCCCGGGCACCGCGGCGAGGCTCGCATCGAGCGTCCTGGACTGCGCATCGACGGCGCCGAGCTCGACTGTCCCGGTGGCGATCGTGTCCTGCAGCTTGTCGAGCTGGCCCGCGATCACCTGGGCCAGCGCCAGTCGTGCGGTCGTGCCGAGCGTCTCGACGCTGGTCGTGAGCCGCTCGAGCTCCGCGGTGGCCGCGTCCAGCGCCGGACGGGCGGCTTCGTCACCTGCCCAGGTCAGCTCGGCCCTGCTCGGGGTGCCGGGGACGTGGTCCATCGCGGCCACCAGGCCTGCGCCGCCGAGGGCGACGAGGATCGCGAGCAGGAGCCACACGAGGCGCACGGCAAACCCTCGAATGGCAGACAGGACGGTCACGAGGCGGAGGGTAGCGGGTCGATGCGGCCGGCGTCACCGGCGTAACGCGTTCGCCCGGGCTGACCCGGCGTTGGCGCCCGCGCAGGCCGACGTTGGCGCCCGCGCAGGGCGGCGATGCGCGATCAGGTCGCGGCGGGCTCCTGCTCGCGGACCGTGTGTCGCAGGTGGGTGAGGCCGCCCTCCATCGGACGGGGCTCGAAGCCGAACGCGGTCCGGACGCCGTCCAGCGGGCCAACGTTGTCGTACTTGAGCTGGCGCAGCTGGTCCGTGGCCACGGGGAACGGCAGCCGGATCGCCTCCGCCGCCGCCGCCACCAGGCGGATCACCGCCACGGGCATCGGCACCAGGAGCCGCCGCGTGCCCATGCCCCGCAGCACCTCCTGCATCAGCTCCCGGTAGGTCCAGACCCGCGGTCCCCCGAGCTCGAACTCGTGGCCGATCGTCGCGTCGTCCGCGAACGTGAGGACGGTCGCGCGCGCGAGGTCCTCGATGGCCAGCGGCTGGAACCGGGCTGCGCCCGTGCCGGTGATCGGCACGATCCCCGGGGACATGCGCACGAGCCCGGCGAGGATGTTGAAGAACCCGTCCCGAGGCCCGAACAAGAGCCCCGGGCTGAGGATGGTCCAGTCGAGCCCGCTCTCGCGGACCAGCTCCATCGCCTTGGCCTTCGAGCTCGCGTAGTGGAGCTGCGGCTCGTCAACGACGCCCAGGGCGCCGAGGTGGACGAACCTGCGAATGCCCGCGGCCCTGGCCGCGACGAGGACGTTGCGCGTGCCCTCGGTGTTGACCAGGCGCAGGCTCGCACCACCATCCCAGTCGCGCGAAAGCGCGGCCAGGTGGAGCACGGCGCCGGCCCCGGCGATCGCCGCTCCAAGGGTGTCGGGCGCCGTGACGTCGCCACGGCGCATCTGGATGCGGGCTCGCTGGGCGGGACTCAGGCGATGGGTCACCTCGCCGGCTGCGGCGTCGTCGCGCACGAGCGCCAGCACGTCGTGGCCGGCATCGATCAGCGCCGGCACGAGATGACTGCCGACGAAGCCGTTGGCGCCGGTGACGAAGATGGTCGACATGTGCTGTGCGGCTCCGGTATCGCGAAAGTTGCTAGTCAACGGTAGCACGATATTGCCGATCGATCAATGCCCGGATCGATCGATGACCGCCCGCCGGCCTACCATGCGGCCATGAGCGACCTCGACCCACGCACGCTGCGCGCGCTCGTCCGCGCGATGCCCAAGGCGGAGCTCCACCTCCACCTCGACGGCTCGCTGCGGGTGGACACGGCGCTGGATCTCGCCCGGACCCGCGGCGTCGACGCGCATCGCACGTTCGAGGGGATGCGCGCCGCGCTCGTGGGGCCCGACCAGGCGACCGATCAGGCGCAGCTGCTGCTGGCGTTCGACCTGCCGATCGCCCTGCTCCAGGACGCCGAGGCGCTGGAACGGACGGCGGCCGACCTGGTCGAGGACAAGGCGTTCGACCGCGTGCGCTACATCGAGATCCGCTGGGCGCCGCTGCTCCACACGACCGGTGGCCTCAGCGGCCGCCAGGTGGTCGACGCCGTGGCACGGGGCGCCGCGTCGATGGCCCACCGGACGGGGGTCGAGGTGCGGCTCATCGCGACGCTGCTGCGGTCGCACCTGCCGGAGGTCAACCTCACGTTCATCCAGGACCTCGAGGCGCGGGGCCTTCCGTCGGGCCTGGTGGGCGTGGACCTGGCCGGCCCGGAGGCCCGGTTCCCCGATCCCGAGCGGCATCGACCGGCGATCGACCTCGCGCGCCAGATCGGGCTCCGCGTGACACTCCACGCCGGCGAATGGGGCGGCTCTGCGCAGGTGCGTCGCGCCCTGACCCTGGATCCGGAACGGATCGCACACGGCCCGCTCGCGATCGACGACCCGGAGCTCGTCCGCGAGCTGGCCGCGACGGGGGTGTGGCTCGACCTGTGCCCCACCTCGAACGTCCAGGCCGGCATCGTGCCCACGCTGGCGGATCATCCGCTCGCGCGGCTGCTGCGGGCCGGCGTCCGGGTCACGCTCAGCACCGACGACCTCACGGTGGCCGACGTGTCGCTCTCCGACGAATACGTGCGCGCGGTCGAGCACATCGGGCTCACGGTCCGCGAGCTGTGGGGCGTGGACCTGGCCGCGCTCGATGCGGCGTTCTGCGACGAGCCGACGCGAGAGCGGCTGCGCGCGCAGTTCCTGGCCTGGGGCGCCGGGATCCCGGAGCTGGCCGCCACCTGATCGGCAGCCGCTGGCGCATCCCGGTCAGGCCGTTGCCAGCTCCTCGAGCACCCGGCTGAGCCCTGCCGCGTCCGCGGCGACCTTCGTCGGGCGCTGCTCAGGTGGCAGCCCATCGGCCGTCGCCCGGCTGGTCACCCCGGTGAGCATGAGCACGGTGCGGATCCCGACCGCGCGACCCGCCGTGATGTCGGTCAGCGCGTCGCCGATCATGACCGCGCTCGCCAGCTCCCCGCCGGCGGCCTGCGCCGCGGCTTCGAGCAGGTACCGCTCGGGCTTGCCGATCGAGAGCAACGGGGCGGTCTGCGAGGCGGTCTCCACCGCGGCGACGACCGCGCCCGCCCCCGGCCGCAGCCCGCGCTCGGTCGGGTAGACCGGGTCACGGTTGGTGGCGATGAACAGCGCGCCGGCCCGGATGCAATCGGCGGCGGCGGCAACCCGCATGTAGGTCAGCTGCTGGTCGAGGCCGACGATCACCGCGTCCGGGTGCCCCGCCGCCGACCAGCCGTCGATCCCCTCCTGGCTCATCCGCGTCGCCGCGTGGGCAGCCGTGACGACGTCGAAGCCCGCCTCGCGGAGCTCACGATCAAGCCCGCTCGCGCCGACCGCCAGGACGCGCCGCACGTCGGGGAGATGGTCCCGCACGTGGATGGCGGTTGCGCGCGCCGAGGTCACCACGCAATCCGGCCCGACCGGCGCTCCGTGACCGGCCAGCCGGCTTGCATAGTCGGCGTGGTAGTACATCGAGTTGTTGGTCACGTACACCACGTCGTCGCCGAGCTCGGCGCGGGCCGCGAGCGCGGGGCCGACGCCGGGGACGGACTCGGACGCGCGATACACCACGCCGTCGAGGTCCACGAGGAGAAGCACGAGGTCGATGCTACCGTCTGTCCATGGTCGCGGCTCCCCGCTCCCCGCTCGAAGGCACGGACCGCCTGATCGTCGACGGCACGAACCTGCTGTACCGGCTTGGATCGATGGCGCGCGGCGCGACGGGGTCGGCCGGGTCCGGCGGCTCGGCAGGGTCCGGCGGATCGGCGGGGTCGGCGGGAGCGCCTGCGCCGCCCGCCGCGATCATCGGCCGCGTCCGCGCGGCGATCCCGGCCGAGATCACCATCGACCTCGTGTTCGATGGCATCGGCCACGGCGTCAAGGGGAGGGTCGCCCAGGGGATGTTCGTGCGCTACGCCGGGCGGCGGCCGGCGGACGACCTGATCCTCGACCTGGCGGCATCGGCCGAAACGGACGGTGACCCCGCGGCAACGGCGCGGCTCCTCGTCGTCACCAACGATCGCGACCTCCGGGCGCGGCTCGACGCACGCGGGGTGCGCAGCCGGCCCGTGGTGTGGCTGACCAACCGCCTCGACATGCCGCGGCTGTCGTCGCCGGCCCCGGGCAACCGGCGGCCGCCGATCGGGGCCGGACTGCTGGGTGGACCCGGCGGCATGGAGGCCGGCGACGACGCCGACCGGCGCGGCTGGCGACCCGGACGCGGCGCGACGACCAAGACCGGGCCCTCCCACAAGATCGCGCGGCACAAGCGCCACCCGAGGCACCCGGCCTGAGCAATCGGCGGTCCGCATGCCGCCCAATCGCCGTCGCGCACGTTCGCGCGAGCACGCTGGTAGCATGCGCGCGTGATCGTCAGCCAGCTTGAGCAGATCTGGAACGGCGTCCTCGGGCTCCTCGCGGTGTTCGTCACGCCGGACTGGAAGGACCCCATCTCCTGGCTCCCCGACCTGCTCCTCGTGGGCGTCGTGGGGCCTCTCCTGACCCTGCTGGTGCTGGCATGGCTCCGCTACGGCCTGCTCAGGCCGCGGCCGAAGACGGCCTATGCGGATCCCCGGCGGGCGGCCGCGCTCGACGCGGACGGG
Organism: uncultured Chloroflexia bacterium; assembly: GCA_963835335.1. Lineage (GTDB taxonomy): Bacteria > Chloroflexota > Limnocylindria > Limnocylindrales > CSP1-4 > CAIXZV01. The sequence goes on from CAWIFB010000058.1 coordinate 23,626, forward strand.
CGGCCGATCTACCCGACGGGTGAGCCGTACAGCCCGCGCGAGCAGATGATCTACGAGCCCGGGGCCACCCGCTCGGCGAGCGGCGAGGATCTCGTCGTCGCATGCCCCAAGTGCGGGCTGGTGCGCTCCGCCACCATGGACACCTGCGGCAACTGCGGGCTGACGTTCAGCCTCACGCCGACCACGCGCTCCCTCCGCCCGGCCGGACCACCGCCGGGTGGCGCCGCCGCCGCCTGACCTCGGCCGGGAGACCGGCCACCTGACCTCGGCCGGGAGACCGGCCGCGCGACCAATCGACGTCCAGCCTCCGCCGGCTTCATCCGCGGCCCACCGGGCGAACCGGTCGGGCCTCCAGCGTCCCGGGATACGACATGGCACAGGCTTCCTCGATCCTCTTCGTGCTCGGCGCCATCGCCGTCGCCATCGGCTTCGCGGCGCATGTCGCCCATGCCGCACTGCTCGCGAACGGGCGTCGAATCGTCGCCTTCTCCCCGGCTCCGATGCCGGCCTTCGCGGCCGAGGGCGTGTCCGGCTCGTTCGTGACCGCCCGCGCGTCGGCCGCCGGAGCGGAGCTGGACCTCGCGGCGTCGCCGACGCCGCTGTCTCGCGCCGCGACGCTGATCACGGTCGCGGCGTTCGCGCTGCTCATCGGATCGCTCGCGTCACGCTCGATCGTGGTCGGCCGCGGGCCCTACGGCAACCTGTACGAGTTCAGCGTCGCGTTCGGGACGTCGATCCTTGGCGGCTACCTGTTCCTGGCGCGCCGTTATCCGATCCGCCAGATCGGGTTCATTCCCACCGGGGTCGCGCTCGCGATGCTGCTGTACGCGTCGTCGCTGCCGTCGGACATCGAGGCCCTGGTGCCGGCGCTCCAGTTCCCGGCGATGCTCACGATCCATGTCGGGATGGCGGTCATCTCGTACGGCATCTTCGCGACAGCCTTCGCGGCCGGCGTCGGCTACCTGGTCCAGGGCACCCACGACCGGTTCGCCTGGCTGCCGTCGCACAAGACGCTCGACGAGGTCGCCTATCGGGCCGTGATCATCGCGTTCCCGATCTTCGCGACGATGATCATCCTCGGCTCGTGGTGGGCCTCGATCGCCTGGTCGCGCTACTGGGGCTGGGACCCCAAGGAGACGTCGGCGCTGGTCACCTGGCTCACGTATGCGATCTACCTCCACGCCCGGAACCAGCGGCGATGGGCGGGCCGGCCGGCGGCGCTGCTGCTGGTGGTCGGCTTCGGGATGGTCCTGGTGACCTACTCGGGCAGCCTCTGGTTCAACGGGCTCCACGCGTACAGCGGGCTGTAACCGTGGCGGCGCCAGGCGCCGGAACTCACAGATAAGCCGCAGGCTCCATCGTTTCGCGGATGGACGACGTCCGGGTTGGCACGGCGATCCGTGCCGTCCGCATTCGGCGAGGGCTTCGACAGCGAGACGTCGCGGCGCTGGCCGGCACGTCGCAGGACGCGGTGTCGCGGCTCGAGCGGGGGCTCGCGGGCGGCATGACGCTCGATCGAATTCGAGCGATCGGTGGTGCCGTCGGCGTGCTCATCGCCCTTGACGCGCGGTGGCGAGGCGGTGAGCTGGACCGGCTGCTGGGCGCCAGGCACTCGGCGCTGCACGAGGCCGTCGCGGCGCGGTTCGCGGAGCTCGCCGGCTGGACGATCGCGCCCGAGGTGACGTTCTCGGAATACGGCGAGCGCGGGGCGATCGACATCCTCGCGTGGCACGCCGCCACGCGGTCGCTGCTCGTCATCGAGCTCAAGACCGAGATCGCGGATGTCCAGGAGATGCTCGGGACATTCGACCGCAAGCGCCGCCTCGCCGCCAAGGTCGCCCGTGACCGTGGCTGGGACCCACGGGAAGTCGGCGCGTGGGTGATCGTGTCCGAGCACCGGACCAACCGCCGCCGGGTGGACGCGCATCGGAGCGTGCTGCGGGCCGCGCTGCCGGCCGATGGGCGGGCGATGTCCGCGTGGCTGCTCGCGCCGCGCAGCCCGGTTGCGGCCCTGTCCTTCTGGCCACGAAACGATGGGGCGCGTGATAATCAGCCGCTCGCCAAGGTGCATCGGGTCCGGCGCTCCGGTCGCGCGGCGTGACGAGCGTTCGGGCGGCCTCGGCCCGGGCTGGGCGTGGCGTCCTCCTGGCCAGCGACCGATGGAGCGCGTCGTTGGCCACCTGCTCCTGGCCAAGCACGCATCCCATCTGTAGGTGGCGACGGCTCCGGCGCGTCGGGTCGCTACGACGCACCTGGTCGTTGGCGGCCAGGTCGCCAGGCCGGGCAGCGCGTTACGACGCACCTGGCCGTTCCGTGGCCGGGTGCCAGCCGGGTGTTGGCGCCGCGCGTGGCGAAGCTGCTACACGGCCGCGACCGGCGAAGGTGCTACCCGGCCGCGATCGGTGCAGGGGCGTCGGCGATCGGGAACTCGATGATCGTCCTGATCTGATCCGCGGGCGTCCCGGGCGGGCTCAGGTAGACCTCGCGGGGTGGGCCGATCACGGGCAGGCTGTGAGCCCCGAGCCACGCCGTCAGCGCCTCGTAGGATCTCCCGATCGTGTCATACGGCCCCGTGTGCATCAGGGTGGCGAAGCTGCCGGCTGGCAGCACCTGGACTCGCCAGCCCGCCGGTGGTTCGATCGCGTGCGCGATCGGTGCGCAGATCTCGAGGTCGAACGGGTCGTCCGCAACGGGAACACCGTCGTAGATGACGAACGGCGGTCCCATCGGCTCGACCCCGTGCTCGCCGATGTGGCCGTACGCCGCCGCAAACGTGGACGAGATGACGCTGCCGATCTCCGACAGCCTGACCGGGGCGCGCCGGGAAAGGACGACCACGGCCTCGCGCCGCCCGACCTTGACCAGATCTTCCATCTTCCTGCCCCTGCTCATCGATCGCGTCGCCGCCTGGCGATCGTCCAATCCTCGACGCCGTCCGCGCCGCTGGCCAGAGTCCTGTGGACCGAAGGCGGGAACAGTCGCGCCGGCGTGCGCGTCCCGTCGCGGCGGTGCACAATAGAACGCCCGTTCTGTGGACAACCGGGCGAGGGACGGTGGACAGGCGACACCCGGCAGGTGGACGACCCGCCCGGCGGCGTGGACGATCGGCCCGCGAACGTGGACGAACGGCGCCCGAACGTGGACGGCGGACCGCTGATCGTGGATGCCTCGAAAACCCATATGTTGCGATCCGGTCACCCGTCGCACCACTACATGTTGTGGTTTAGGGGTTGACCAGCCCCGCCCGCGCGACGTATCGTACTCGGGTCGCCCTGACGCCGGACGACCCTCGAAGCGCCCGAAGCACTCGGCCGGATGCCGCGTGATCGGACCCACGGAGGACCGGCGGCGGAACGACCCGACGGACGGTCCCGCAGCTGCACGTCACCCCATCCGTGACCGCGGAACCGCCAACCGGACGGAGCCCAAGCCGAACGACGACGTCCCGCCTGGCACCCGGGACCGCGCCGCCGGCAACGGACACCCATCCGGGCCGCCGGAGCCACTGGAGATCCCGCGCACGCGGGAGTGGAGGAGACGGACGACATGGCCCAGGCTCGCGAGGTTGTTCCCGTGATGGATGCGAAGGCGGCACCCAAGGCTCGCTCCAAGGCGGCAGCCGGGACCGCGAAGACGACGCGCAAGGGCCTCGGCGGCCCGTACGGTGCCAGCTTCACCGGCGAGGGGACTCGCGGGCTCACGTTCGAGCGCCGCTGGACCCGCCCGGGCGTCCATCCCTACGACGAGATCACCTGGGAGTACCGGACGGCCGGCATCTCCAGCGAGAGCGGCAAGACGGTGTTCGAGCAGAAGGACGTCGAGGTGCCGGCGTCCTGGAGCCAGCTCGCGACCAACGTCGTGGTCAGCAAGTACTTCCGCGGCCACGTCGGCACGCCGGAACGCGAGCACAGCGTCCGCCAGCTGATCGATCGCGTGGTCAACACCATCGCCGCCTGGGCCGAGACGCAGCGCTACTTCGCCACGGACGAGGACCTCGCCGCGTTCCAGGCGGAGCTGACCCACCTGCTCGTCCACCAGAAGATGGCGTTCAACTCGCCGGTCTGGTTCAACGTCGGGATCGAGGCGAAGCCGCAGTGCTCGGCGTGCTTCATCAACTCGGTCCAGGACAACATGAGCTCGATCATGGACCTCGCCAAGACCGAGGCCATGCTGTTCAAGTACGGCTCGGGCGCGGGCGTGAACCTGTCCCCCATCCGCTCGAGCAAGGCCAAGATGTCGGGCGGCGGCATCGCGTCGGGCCCGGTCAGCTTCATGCGCGGCTACGACGCGTTCGCGGGCGTGATCAAGTCGGGTGGCAAGACCCGGCGCGCGGCGAAGATGGTGATCCTCGACGCGGACCACCCGGACATCCTCGACTTCATCGAGAGCAAGGCCAGCGAGGAGCGCAAGGCCTGGGCGCTGATCGAGCAGGGCTACGACCCGAGCTTCACCGGCGAGGCGTACGGCAGCGTGTTCTTCCAGAACGCCAACCACAGCGTGCGCGTGACCGACGAGTTCATGAAGGCGGTCGAGCGCGACGCGGAATGGCAGACCCACGAGGTCAGCGATGGCCAGCCGGCCGGCACGTACAAGGCGCGGGACATCTTCCGCAAGATGGCCGAGGCGGCTCACCTGTGCGGCGACCCCGGCATCCAGTACGACAGCACGATCAACGACTGGCATACCAGCGCGGCCACGGACCGGATCTACGCGTCCAACCCGTGCAGCGAGTACATGTTCCTCAACGACACCGCCTGCAACCTGGCCAGCCTCAACCTGATGAAGTTCGTGGACGCGGACGGCGAGTTCGACGTCGACGCGTTCCGGTTCGCGGCCAAGGTCACGATCACGGCGCAGGAGATCCTGGTCGACAACGCCAGCTACCCCACCCAGAAGATCGAGGAGAACAGCCACCGGTTCCGGCCGCTTGGCCTGGGCTACGCCAACCTCGGCGCGCTGCTCATGAACCGCGGCCTGGCCTACGACTCGGACGAGGGTCGCGCGTACGCGGGCGCGATCACCGCCCTGATGCACGGCGAGGCCTATCGCCAGAGCGCGGTCATCGCCCGCGATCACGGCGGCCCGTTCGTGGACTACGACGTCAACCGGGACTCGTTCCTGCGGGTCATCGGCAAGCACCGCGACGCGGCCTACGCCCTGCCCGAGACCGGCGTCCCGCAGCCGATGCTGGCCAACGCTCGCCAGCTGTACGACGAGGTCCTCGAGCTCGGCACCGCCCACGGCTACCGCAACGCGCAGGTCACCGTCCTCGCGCCCACCGGGACCATCGCGTTCATGATGGATTGCGACACGACCGGCATCGAGCCCGACATCGCGCTCATCAAGTACAAGAAGCTGGTTGGCGAGGGCTACCTCAAGATCGTCAACCAGACCGTGCCGGCCGCCCTGCGCAAGCTGGGCTACGACGCGGCGCAGGTTACCGGGATCATCGACTACATCAACGAGCGGGAAACGATCGAAGGGGCTCCGGAGCTCGCGACTGAGCACCTGTCGGTGTTCGACTGCGCGTTCAAGCCCGTCAACGGCGAGCGGTCCATCCACTACATGGGCCACGTCCGGATGATGGGCGCGGTCCAGCCGTTCCTGTCCGGCGCCATCAGCAAGACCGTCAACATGCCCGAGGCCGCGACGGCCGAGGAGATCGAGTCGGTCTACACCGAAGGCTGGAAGCGGGGCCTCAAGGCGATCGCGATCTACCGCGACGGGTCGAAGCGCAGCCAGCCGCTGTCGACGGGCAAGAAGAAGGACGACGACGCTGTCCAGGGTTCGGCCGAGGATCGGGAGACGATCGAGAGCCTGCGCAAGCAGCTCGCCATCGCCCAGGTCGAGGCCACCAAGCCGCATCGCCACCGACTGCCCGCCGAGCGTGCCGCGGTGACCCACAAGTTCGAGATCAGCGGCCACGAGGGCTACATCACCGTCGGCCTGTACCCGGACGGTCAGCCCGGCGAGATCTTCCTCAAGATGGCCAAGGAGGGATCGACGGTCAGCGGGCTCATGGACACGCTCGCGACGTCGATCAGCCTGGCGCTCCAGTACGGCGTGCCGCTCAAGGACGTGGTCAACAAGTTCGCCCACGTCCGGTTCGAGCCAAGCGGCTTCACCGGCAACCCGGAGATCCCGATCGCCAAGTCGCTCGTGGACTACGTGTTCCGGTGGCTGGGCAGCCGGTTCCTGCCGAGCGACGAGAAGGGCCCGCTCGGGCTCATCGACCGCTCCCAGGTCGTCGACGACGCGCCCGCGGCCCTGTCCGGGGCGTCGGCCCTCAAGCCCGCGGCGGACGAGGGCATCACCGCCCAGTCCGAGGCGGTCCAGGGCCCGGCGTCCGGGTCGTCCGCCACCCTCGCCTCTCCGCCGGCTGCGCCGGCTGACGAGACCCCGAAGGCCACCGCCGTGTCCGCCGCCCCGGCGGCCAAGGAAGAGCTGACGGTCATCGCCACCAACGGCCACGCGACCAACGGCAACGGCAACGGGAACGGCAAGAGCAACGGGCTGTCGGCGATCGCCGCCTCGCTCGGCGGCGTGTCGCTCGGTGGCGGCACGAAGGTCGCCTTCGCCGCCCAGGCGGACGCCCCCAGCTGCGCCGAATGCGGCTCGATCATGGTCCGCAACGGGTCCTGCTACAAGTGCCTCAACTGCGGGAGCACGTCCGGCTGCAGCTAAGCCCCGGCGACCCAGAGAGACCAAGGCCCCGGGCGACTCGCCTGGGGCCTTGGTGTGATCATCATGGCGTCGAGCTGTTGACGTCCGTAGCGTCGCCGTCCATACCGGCCGATACGGAACGGGAGGGTCCCGATCGTGGAAGTGATCCGGTCGCGGTCCCATCCGAGCCGAGGCCGGGTAGCGCGGCTCGCGATGGCGATGATGCTGTGGCTCTTCGCAGGCTGCGCCGCCACACCGCCGAGCTCGCCCGCAGGAGCGTCCGGCGCTCTGGCAACCACCTCGACTCCGACCCCCGACCCCACTTCCTCCACACCTTCGCCGCCAGCGACCCCGGCTCCTCCGGACCTCGCCGCCCGCCCGCTCACCTGGTTCGCGCCGCTGCCGCCGTTGCCCACGGGTCCCGGGCGCCCGTTCACCGGGTCCGACGACTTCATGCAGCTGTTCCAGCCGGGCGCGGCCTGGGAGGAGGCAGCCTCGCACGTCGGCGTGTTCAAGCTCTACGGCGAATGGGTGGCCTACGACGCCACCGATGACGAGCTGCGGATCGCGCTGGCGGCGATCACCAGCCGCGGGATGACCGTGGCGGTCGAGATGGGGCCGCTCGACGCACCCGCCGACTGCGGCCAGGGCGTGGAGAGCTTCGCCGGGATCGAGGAGGGGCAGCGGATCAGCCAGCGGATCCGTGACGCGGGCGGCGTCCTCCAGGTGATCGCCATGGACGAGCCGTACTTCTTCGCGCATGTCTACGACGGCCCGAACGCCTGCCACTGGCCGGTCGAGAAGGTCGCGGACGGGGTCGCCGCCTTCGTCCGGGCGATGCGCGCCGAGTGGCCGGGCCTGATCGTCGGTGACACGGAGCCGATGCCCGACCCGGTCTCCGCAGGCGGCCTCGCGGAGTGGCTGGACGCCTACCGGGCCGCGACCGGCGAGACGGCGGCATTCCTCCACCTCGACATGGACTGGTCACGCGCCGGTTGGCCGGAGCCTCGGCGCCGCCGTTCGGGAGGTGGGCCGAACGCGCGGCGTCCCCGTCGGGATGATCTACAGCGGCGGCGCCGCAACCACCGACGCGCAATGGGTGGCGAGCGCCGGGCGTCGCGTCCTTGCCGACGAGCAGGCAGGCGGAGGGCCGCCGGACCACATCCTGTTCCAGTCGTGGAACGACAAGCCGGACCGCGTCCTGCCCGAGTCGGATCCCGTCACGTTCACTGGCTTCATCGACCAGTACTTCGACGACCATGCCACCCTCGGCCAGGTTCCGGGCGGCCCCGTGAACCTCGCGCTCGGCGCCGATATCACGGCATCTGCGTCGATTGCCGGCTCGGAGCCGGGCAAGGCCGTCGACGGTGACCCTGACACGATCTGGAGCGCCGGCACCGGGCCGCCGTCGTGGATCGCGATCGACCTCGGGAAGGTGCAGCAGATCGCGTCGATCCGCCTCACCGTCAGCCAGTACCCGGACGGGGCCACACGCCACCGGGTGAGCTGCGCGGCGTCGTCTGGCGGGGCGAGGCAGACGCTGTCCACACTGCCCGGATCGACAGCCGACCTCGATATCCTGACCGTCACGCCGGATCCGCCCGTTCCCTGCCGGATCGTCCGGATCGAGACGCTCGCCGGCCCGTCGTGGGTGGCGTGGCGGGAGATCGAGGTGTTCGGCCCGGGCTCGTGACCAACCCAGAGATTGCCCAGGCTCGTCCAGAGCCCGCCGGGATCGAGTCCTTCAGCTCCCCGCGCCGGTGGCGTCCGCCAGCTCGCTCACCTCCAGCACGATCGGCCCCAGGATCGCTTCCAGGCGCTCTGCGGACAGGCCGACCACCTTGAGGAACAGGCTCCGGGTCTCGGGGGCCGCCGCGCCGTAGGTGCACATCGCGCTCACCGAGCCCCCGGCCTCGGCGACGGCGGCGGTGACCTTCGCGAGCGCGCCCGGACGGTCGGACACGGTCAGGGTGACCCGGGCGCCCGGCTCGTGCGCGCCCAGCAGCTCCGCGAACACCCGGAAGATGTCGGTCTCCGTGATCACGCCCACGACCTTGCCGCCGTCGACCACCGGCAATCCGCCGATCTTCCGGTCGAGCATGAGCTGGGCGGCGTCCTCGATCGGCGTCTGCAGCCCGACCGTGAGCACGGCGCGCGTCATCACCTCGGCGACGGTCAGCCGGCCGAGGAGGTACGTGATCTCCCACACGCTGAGGCTCGTCGCCGGCGACGGGGCCGCGTGCAGGAGGTCCTTGTCGGACACGATCCCCACGAGATGCCCCTTCGCGTCAACGACGGGGAGGCGCCGGATGTGCTGCTCCTGCATCGTGCGAAGCGCCTCGCTGACCGGGGTCTCGGGCGCGGCGACCCGCGGTGGCGTGGACATGGAGTTGCCAACCAGCATCGGTGAATCCTCCAGCTACAACCCCAGGTACGCGCGCTGGACGTCGGCGTTGCCGGCCACGTCGCCGGCGGGTCCACTCAGGACCGTGCGCCCCTGGCCGAGTACATAGGCATTGTCGCTCACCGCGAGCGCGAGCCGGACGTTCTGCTCCACGAGCAGCATCGTCAGGCCATCGCGTTGCAGCTGCTGGAGCGACTCGAACAGGTTGATCGTGAGCAGCGGCGACAGGCCGAGCGAGAGCTCGTCGAGCATCAGCACCAGGGGCTCGGCCATCAGGCCGCGGGCGACGGCGACCATCTGCTGCTCGCCGCCCGACAGGGTCGCGGTGCGCTGGTCGCGCCGCTCGGCAAGCCTCGGGAACAGCTCGAGCACGCGCGCGAGGTTGCGTGCGGCGTTTCCGCGGGCGCGGCGATTGTAGGCACCCAGATCGAGGTTCTCGCGCACGGTCAGGTCGGTGAACAGCTGGCGGCCCTCGGGCACGAGCACCAGGCCGAGGTCTGCCTTGGCATGGGCCGACAGGCCGGTCACATCGCGTCCGTCGAAGATGACGCTGCCCGCCCAGGGCTTGAGCAGGCCGGTGATCGCCCGCAGCATCGTCGTCTTGCCGGCGCCGTTGGACCCGATGAGGCTGGTCAGCCGGCCGGCTTCGAGGTTGAGCGTCCCGTCCCACAGCACCTGGACATCGCCGTAGCCCGTCGCGAGCTCGCGGACGACAAGCAGCCCGTCGGCGGCGGGTGCGACGGGTGCGGCGGGTGCGGCAACCGGTCCCGGGTCGCGCGGCTGCTCGGCGGCGGTCACGAGCGGCGCTCCAGCCGTTCCGCGAGCTTCGGATCGCCCAGGTAGGCCTCGATCACCGCCGGATCGCCGGCGACCTCGGCCGGCGTGCCGCGCGAGATCGGGCGGCCGTAGTCCAGCACCACGACGTAGTCCGAGACGTTCATCAGCGCGTGCATCACGTGCTCGATGATCACGATCGTGATCCCCCGCTCGCGGACGCCGCGGATCGTGTCCACCATGCCATCGATCTCCGCCGGGTTGAGCCCGGCGAGCACCTCGTCGAGGAGCAGCACGAACGGGTCGGCCGCCAGGGCGCGCGCGAGCTCGAGCCGCTTCTTCTGGGCGACGTTGAGGGTCGCCGCCAGCTGGTCCGCGCGGCTCTCGAGGCCGACCTCCGCGAGGGCTCGCTCGGCCGCCCGCCGCGCGTCGGCGAGGCCGAGATTGTGGCGCCCGAAGCATGCCCCGGCCATGACGTTCTCGAGGACGGTCAGCTCGTTGAGCGGCCGCACGATCTGGTGCGTCCGGGCCAGTCCCAGTCGGGCGACGTCGTACGGGCGGCGCCCGGTGATGGCGGTTCCGCGCAGCTCCACCGAGCCCTGGTCCGGCTTGTAGACGCCGCTCAGGACGTTGAACAGGGTGGTCTTGCCGGCGCCGTTGGGCCCGATCAGGCCCAGGATCTGGCGCTCCTCGACGGTGAACGTCACGCCATCGACGGCCAGCAGCCCACCGAAGCGCTTGCTGACGTTGCTGACGGCGAGCGCCGCGGTCATCCGTGGGTCCGCCCGGTTCGCGGGCCGGTCATTCGAGCACCGAACGCAGCCGCGGCAGGCGCCGCCGCAGCCAGCCGATCAGGCCGTTGGGGATGAACAGGATGATGAGCAGCAGGAGCACGCCCGCGATCGTGAGCTGGAGCGACTTGAACGGGTCGCTGGTGAGCAGGAACGAGCGCAGGCGGTCGTAGCCGGCGGCCCCCAGCACGGGGCCCAGGACGGTGCCCATGCCACCGAGCATGACCATCACGATCATCTCGATCGAGAACTGCAGCCGGAACGCATCGGACGGCTCGACGTTGCCGTTCTTGAAGAAGAACAGCACGCCGATCATCCCGGGCACCACGGCCGACAGCACGAACGCCCAGGTCTTGGCCGACGGGGCGCGGACGCCGATCACCATCGCCGCGTCCTCGTCCTCGCGGATCGTGAGCAGCGAGAGCCCGAACTTGGAGGACTTGACGAGGTAGCTGCCGACCACGATCAGCAGGGTCACGGCCAGCAATGCGACGTAGGTGAGCCACAGCGCCTGGCCCGGTCCGCCGTAGTCCTTGTAGGCGGCGAAGTTGAGGGACATCCCGATCGGCCCGCCGAACGGATCGAAGTTGCTGACGAACGCCCGGACAGCCTCGTTGACGCCGATGGTGGCCAAGGCGAAGTAGGCGCCCCGGAGGCGCAGGATCGAGGCGCCCATGACCAGCGCCAGCAGCGCTGCCGCGGCACCGCCCGCGAGGACCGCGACAACGAGCGGCAGCCCGAGCGCGCTGAGCACCCAGAAGCCCACGTACCCGCCGAGCCCGAAGAACACGATGTGCCCGAAGCTCACGTACCCGGTGTAGCCCATGACCAGGTTGAGGCTGGACGCCAGGGCCACGAACATGAGCATCACGAACAGGCTCTCGCGCAGGGTCGCCGAACCCGTCACGAGCGGCGTCACGCCGATGGCCAGCACGGATAGCACCGGGATCCAGAAGCCGGGCCTGCGGAGGAAGCGGGTGTTCATTCGGGTCGCCCGAACAGGCCCCAGGGCCGGGCCAGCAGGATCAGGATGAACAGCACGAACTCCACGACGGGCACCAGGCTGGACGACATGAACACCGGGACGATGCCCTCGAGGCAGCCGAGGACGAGCCCGCCGAACAGGGCGCCGATGGGGCTGCCGAGGCCACCCAGCACGACGATCACGAAGCTCTTGAGCTGGTAGGCATCGCCCGACAGGATGGTGAACGGGAAGAAGGTGGCGATGAGGCCGCCGGCGATGGCGGCCAGCGCCGTGCCAATGCCGAACGACAGGGCAAGGACGCGGCTGGAGGGGATCCCCATCAGCTCCGCGGCGGCCCGGTTGTTGGCGACCGCCCGGATCGAGCGGCCCAGGCCGGAGCGATACAGCAGCAGGTACAGGACGACCGCGACCACGACGGCGACGACGCTGCCGACGAGCCGGGTCCCGGGGATCGTCACGGGATCGATCGTGAACCGGCCGAGGTCCACGTTGGTGCTGTAGGGGCTCGTGGTGAGCAGCGTGGTCGCCGTGCCGATGATGATCATGTTGACCGCGAACGTGGCCAGCAGCGAGGACAGCGGCGGTGCGCCGATGACTCGGTGCACCGCCACCACGTAGATCACGTAGCCGCTGGCGAGGCCGCCAACGGCCACGAACGGAAGCGCGAGGTACGGGTTCAGTCCCAGCACGCGGACCAGGAAGTACAGCCCGAACATGCCCAGCGCGATGATCGCGCCGTGCGCGAGGTTGATCACCCGTACGACACCCCAGATCAGCGTCAGGCCCATGGCGGCCACGCCATAGACGAAGCCGATCAGCAGCCCGTCGACCAGCGATGCGATGAGCTGGTCAAGCATCGTCGACGGACGGCGTGTTGCGCGATGACGGACCTCGCGGACGGTCGCCGGTCACCGTGGTGGCCGCGCTACGGGATCGGGTACAGCGCGTCGGCCGTCTTGGCGGCAGCGGGCCAGACGACCTGCTTGCCGAGTGTGCCCGACGCGTCCTTCTGCCACTGGATGTAGACCATGTCGTGGCTCAGCTGGAGGCCGTGGTTCTCGGCCGACGTGTCGAACTTCGTGGTCCCGAAGAACGACATCAGGTTGAGCCCATCCATGGCGGTCCGGACCTGCTCCGTGTCGGTCGAGCCGGCTGCCTCCAGCGCGGCCTGGAGGATGAGCCCGGCCGCGTAGCCGCCCGCGCTGTGGTAGGACGGATCCTCGCTGTAGGCGGCCTTGTACTCGCTGACGAAGTCGCTTACCGACGGGCCGATCCAGGTCGCGCCGGCGGTTTGGGCACCGGCCTCCGAGAAGCCAACGGTCGGCTCCCACTGGCTGGGACCCACGACGCCGAGCGCCGCGTCGCCGATGTCGGCGAATGACGGCTCGGGCGGCGCGACCAGGAGGGCAACCATCTTCGCCTTCACGCCCTTGTCGTAGATCTGCTTGGCGAACGTGCTGGTGTCGGGGAAGTGGCCGCCCCCCATCACCGCGTCCGGCGACCCCGCGGAAGCCTTGTTGATCAGCGCCCCGAAGTCGGTCGTCCCGGTGTCGTAGCCCTCGTTGACCACGACCTCGAATCCCTTCGTGCCCGCGTACGCGTTGAGCGCGGCGGCCACATCGCTCGAGAACTTGTCGTTCTCGTGGACGATCGCGATCTTCTTGGCGCTCGGATCCAGGCTCGCGAGCAGGTCCGCGGCTCCGGTGAGGTAGCGGCTCGCGGGCGTGTACGCCTGGAACACGTGCGTGTAGCCCTTCTGGTAGGTGCTGTCGGAGGCCGCGCCGGTCGTGATGATGATCTTGCCGTATTGCTCGGCGATCACCGCGGCCGCGTCGGCGAGGCCGCTCGAGTAGGGGCTGATCAGGAAGTCGGCCTTGTCGTCGTTGATCAGCTTGGTGTACAGCTCCTGCACCCGGTCCTTGTTGCTCTCGTCGTCGTACGTGGCCGACTTGAACATCAGCGTGGTGCCGTCGGACAGCTTGACGCCGCCGGCCTTGTTGACGTCATCCATCCACAGCTGGAGGCCGTCCAGCTGGCGCGTCGATTCGACGTTGAGGCTGCCCGTCTGCGAGGCCGTGAACCCGATCGTCAGCGTCTTCGTCTCGCCGGCGGCGCTGGGGGCCGCGGACGAGGACGATGCCGCCGGGCCCGACGGTGCCTCGGTGGTGGGGGCCGGTGAGCTCGAGGACGAGCAACCGGCGAGCGCAATGGCCGCGAGCAACGGCACCAGGCGCCCGAGTGAGGTCCGCGTTTGCATGAGCCTGATCCTCCACAGGGATCACGACGAGCTCCGGCCGCGACATTCGGTTCACCGGGAAACCGAACCCGGCGGACGACGGGCCGGCGGACGATGGTGATCGGTTATTCGAACTATGCAACGCGTGTCCAGCCCCCATCGGCCGGCGGGATCGCGCAATCGGTGTTGCCACCTGGCACCGCATCGTCCATATCCGGTGGTAGCCGGATGGGGCGTGGAAGGCGCAGACTCCGGGGCACGAAAGCCCTGGCCCGAACGCAGTCCCGACGGACCACCACTCGATCGGACCGCGCACCGTGCCCGGGCACAGCCTGGATCGAGCCCGCTGGAGGAGGACGACCATGCGACATCGCAAGCCATTGGCGTTCGTGACCGTCATCGCATTGCTCGCGAGCCTGACGGCGCTGTCGGCGGGAGCGGCGCTCGCCAGACCGTCGTTGCCCGAGGGCGGGATGGCCCTCAAGCGCACCGTGAGCGTGGACATGGCCGGCTACGCCAAGAAGCACGGCCCCCATTCGCAGTTCGAGTGCATCGTCGCGAGCGGCGGCGACAACACCAACCTCGACTGCGACGACCCGTTCCCCAACAACGAGCCCGACATCGAGGTCAACCCGGCCGACGCGAACAACGTCATCGCGAGCTCCAACGACTACGGCTCGTGCTGTGACCAGTTCTACACGACGCTCGACGGTGCTGCGACCTGGACGACCGGCAACATGTCGATCAACAACCCGCAGCAGACCGGCAGCGATCCTGTGACGGTGTTCGACGTGAAGCACGGCGTCGCGATGCACTCGTCGCTGAACTACTCGTTCCAGCTGCCGAGCGGCGAGGCCTGCCGCGGCGACCTGGTGGTCTCGCGGTCGATGGACGCGGGCGTCACCTGGGATCCTGCGATCGTTGTCGATTCCGGCTATGGCTGCGACCTTTCGAACCATCAGCTGTTCAACGACAAGGAATGGATCGTCACCGACAACAATCCGTCGTCGCCGCACTACGGGCGGACGTACATCACGTGGTCGAAGTTCGATTCGATCAAGGGCGCGTACCAGTCGTCCGCGATCTGGGCCACGTACTCCGATGACGGCGGCAAGCACTGGACCAAGGGCCAGGAGATCTCCGGCTCGAACGCCGCCCTGTGCACCTTCCAGGAGACCGGACCGGCCGGACAGTGCGACGAGGACCAGTTCTCGGTTCCCACGATCGGCCCCGACGGAACCGTCTACGTCGCGTTCGAGAACGAGCAGAACATGTCGCTCTGGGACGACGGCGGCGCCTTCGACAACCAGTACCTGCTCGTCACCTCGTCCGACGGCGGTGCGACGTGGTCCAGCCCCACGTTCGTGGTCGGCCTCGAGGACGGCACGAACGACTACCCGACCAACGTGAGCGGGCGCCAGACGCTGACCGGCTATCAGCTGCGCGTCAACTCGGCCGGGAACGTCGTGGCGGCTCCGGACGGAACCCTGTACCTGGTGTTCAGCGACAACCGCAACGGGGTCCACGATTCGGACAACCCCGTCACCAACATCGACGTGTTCGTGATGACCTCGACCGATGGCGGCGCCACCTGGAGCGACCCGACGGCCGTCGATACGGCGGCGGGTGACCAGTGGTTCCCGTGGGTGGCGGTCAACCCGACCGACGGCTCGATCGGGGTCCTCTACAACGACCGCGGCGCCTCGAACGGAGATACATACGACGCATCGATCTCCGAGGGCACGCCCGGCTCGTTCACCAGGACGGTCGTCAGCACCGCCCCGTCCGACCCGGTTCATTCGCGGTACTTCCGAGCCGGTGCGGACGCGGTCGGCTGCGAGACGTGCGCGACCTTCAACGGCGACTACGTCGGCCTCGACTACGGGTCCGACGGCACCGCGCACATGGCCTGGACGGACATGCGAGTCCCGTCTGACCAGGAAGGCTTCTTCTACCAGTACATCTTCTACGCCCAGAAGTAGCCGGAAGACGGCGGCCGGTCATCGACCGGCGCGAACGGGGAACGGGGTCGACGCGCAGCGCCGGCCCCGTTCTCGCCTTTTCTCGACCCACGCAGCGCGGCGGGAGGTCCCGCAACGCACGGACCAGGGCAGCACCGATCGCGATGCGTGGATTGCCGAGCGACGATGGCCGCATGACATCGCTCAGGCGCGCGCTCATGCTCGGGGTCGCATCAGCCGTCGTCGTCCTGGCCGCCGGATGCTCACGGCCGGGAGCTGCCGTGATCGATGACCCCGGCGTCCCCTACCCCGGGGGCTGCGCGGACTTCAAGCTGACCCTCCGCCGATGCGATGCGATCGTGGACGCCATGGCAGCCCAGGCGGGCGTCGATCGCGCCCAGGCGCGCGACGTCCTCCTGCTCGGCGATCCGGGCTGCGGCTTCGACGACCCGCACGTGCTGTGCACGCGAACGACATCGTTCGTCGTGCGGGTGCGCTTCGTGCTTGACGACGGAACGACGGCCGAGGCATCGCAGTTCTGCGGCGTGGGTGGCCAGTGGGACATCAAGTGCGGGGATCCCCCGGAGATCCACGTATCGAGCCCGACCCTGGGTGGGTACCACGATGTTCCGTGCGCCGGTGAACCGCCCGACGGGTGTGCCACGCCGGTTCCCACCATCGATCCCGTGGGCGCCGCCGACGCGCGTCCGTTGCTGATCGCCTCGCTGGACATCCCCATCGATCACCAGGGTGCGTACGAGGTCCCGCTGGGGACGGCGATCCTGCCGAACGGCATCCTGACCGACGCCACCTTCTCGCTCGCCGATGACCGGCCGACCAACCTGCTGCTCTCGACCGACGGCATCCAACTCGACCTCCGCTCGCTCGACGGCGGTGGCGACTTCTGGAACATCTACGACCACGGCTGGCACCCCGGCGTGGAGCACGTCGAGGCGCGTCTCGTGTTCATGGTCGACCAGTTCGATGCCGGGGCCATCCTTCAGGTCCGCGCCGTCTCCGTGCGCTGACGCTCGAGGGCTGCGGCGATCCCGTCGAGCATCGCCCGCGGGCCGGTGAGGCAATGTCGCGCAGCAGTCAACCAGCGCGGGCGTTCGGCTGTCAGCCGGCCCCCGACATCGACGCGCGCCGGAGCTCCGCGAGGTAGCGGCCATGTACGGCCCACCTCGGTCGAATTGCGGGCGATCCGTATGCTGCCCGGTCCTCCCGAGGCCCGCGTGACCTGGGTTTCGTGCCAGCGAGGATCGCTCGGTCTCCCGCCGCCGCGGTGACCGCGGCATCGAGCGTGATCACTTGGGCGTCCGCGACCTCGGCGAGCGCGAGGTACGCCGCGTCGTACGCGGTGAGCCCGTGGGCAGCCATCAGGTCCAGTCCCAGCAGGGTCAAGGGCCGGTCGATCTCGACGGTCTCCACGCCGAGCTCGTCCAGCTCGCGCAGCGCCGCCACGACCTCGTCCGGCGTCCACCCGTATCGCCGGACCAGGACGTTGGTCAGCTCGAGCCAGAAGTGCCCCGGGACCAGGATGGTGATGTTGCCCGAGACGGAACGCAGAGCGGCGAGTACCGACGCAGCCGCCGGCTCCCCCCGCAGGATGGCGAGCGCCGCCGACACATCGAGCACCAGGGCCTCATCCATCGTCGCGAGCTCGTTCCTGCCGGACGGCGTCAACCGCATCGGGCCCGTCGGGATGCCGCTCACGCATCTCCCGTCCCATGGCCTCCAGCCGGTCGAGAGCCGCGAGCGAGCGAGCGCGCCGTCCATCGGCATCGTCGTCGAGGCGGCGGCCCTCCTCGACGGACACGAGGACCGCGACGGGCCGGTGGTCACGCTCGATGAGCAGGCGCTCGCCCGCCGAGGCGGCATCGAGGATCGCCCCCAGCGATCGGCGCAGGTCGAGTGGCGTGATGGTTCTCATGGATTGCCATGATAGCCAACTGTGATAGTGCCTGCGGTCCAGGCACGGGGAACCCGTCGGCGTGCATGATGGGCGGACGCCGGGTCGAGCCACGGCGGAGCAGCGGGAGGGACGCCATGCCGACGTTGACGATCGAGGATCGGACCGCCACCGGGACGCCGACGGGGTCGATCACGATGCCGGACATGCCGGACCGGATCACGCTCCGGGACCTGATCCGGCTGCGCGTCCGCGAGGAGGTCGCCCGGTACAACCTCAGGCCCGTCGAGCGGTTCCATGGCCTGGTCCAGCCGGACGGCGCGCAGCCCGCGCCTGGCGGCTTCCTGATGGGCAAGCCGCGCCGGATCGACTGGGAGGCGCAGGCGGACATCGCGATCGCCAGCTTCCTGCGCAACGGATTCTTCGTGCTGATCGACGGCAGGCAGGTCACCGAGCTCGACGATGAGATCCGGCTGACCGGGACGCTGGATGTCGCGTTCGTGAAGCTGACCCCGCTCGTGGGGGGATGAGCATGGGCGCCGGCGCGGACCCGGCCGACCTCACGCTCGCCGAGCACCGGGGGCGGGCGGGTCCAGCTGTCGACGCGGCCATCGCCGCGGCAACCGGGCATCCGTACCTCGTCCGGACCGTGGACCAGGTCCGCGACCTGGCGGGGGCCACGCCCGACGAGCTCCGTTCGGTCGTGATCGTGCTGATGGACCGGGCGTCGCAGGGCGCATCGGTCCTCGATCGCGTCCGCGGCATCGTCGGTGGCCGGCCCGCAGGCTGGATCGCATCGATGGTGCTCACATCCCTGGGCAACCGGCGTCCGCCGTTCACGCGCGCGGACGTCGGGCTGCTGCTCCGCCTCGCCGCCGAGATGACGCGTCGCCATCGCGGCCACGAGGAGTGGCTCCAGGTGTCGCTGTTCTCGCAGCCCGTCGTCGCCGCCGAGCGGGCCGTCAGGGCCGGCGGACTGGGCGAGCTCGAGCCGCCGATCCGCGAGCTCGCCGACGCCCTCGAGGGCTTCACCCAACACTCGGGGGCGCAGGTCGCGAAGTACCGCGCGCGGCTGGCGGCGCTGCTGCAGGCGGGCGGATCGGACGACGGGGCGCGCCCGGTGGCGATCGATCCCACGATGATCGCGGACGGCGACACCTGGGGCGTCACGTGGCGCGAACGCGTCACCACACTGTCCGCGGACGAGGCGGCGCTGGTCGCGCACCTCCCGCTCGCCACCGGCGTCACACCCAGCGCGGCCTGGCGCCGTCGGGCCGGAGAGCTCGCCGGCCAGCCGGGTTCCGGCACGTTGCTGCGGGCGATGCTCGACGACGCCACGACCTCGAAGACGACGCTCGAGCCGCGGCGCTACGAGTTCGGAGACCAGGTGTTCGTCGTCGCGGCACCAGCGATCTGCGACGCGAACGTCCTGCTGCTGCGGGGCGCCATGTGGGCTGCCGCATCGCTGGACGAGCCATGGGTCCCGGATCTGCTCACCGCGATCGGGATCCACTTCGGGACCTCGGGCAGCTCCAGCAACGTGGCCCGGGACGAGCGGCTCGCGAACACGGCTGCGGCGGCGCTCGGCTCGATGACGGCGCCCTCGGCGATCGCGGGGATCGGCCGGATGAAGGCGAAGGTCACCAACCGCAACGTGTCCCGGCAGGTCGGCAAAGCGCTCGCCGCCGCGGCCGGCCGCGCCGGGATCACGCCCTCGGAGCTGCTCGAGGCGGCCGTCCCCACCCTGGACCTCGATGTCGATGGGAGGCGCGCAATCGCGGTCGCCGACCATGCCGCGGTGCTGGCGCTCGAGGGCGACGAGGCAACGCTCGCCTGGCGGGCTCCCGACGGGCGGATGACGGCGCGGCCGCCGAGCGCCGTCGCCGCGGAGAAGGCCGCGATCGCCACGGCGAAGGACGAGCTCAGGGAGCTGCGCGCGGCGCTGGCCGTCGAGCGGGGACGGATCGAGGAGCTGTTCGTCGAGGATCGCTCGTGGGCGATCGACGACTGGCGGGCGAGGTATCTCGAGCACCCCCTGACGGGATCCATCGGGCGACGCCTGATCTGGGCGTTCACCGGCGGCGACCGGGCCGTGACGGCGATCTCCGACGGCGGCGAGCTCCTGACGGCGGACGGCGGGCACGTGCAGCCGGGGCCCGACGCCACCGTCCGGCTGTGGCACCCGATCGTGGCGTCGGAGGCGGAGATCGCGGCGTGGCGGACGTTGATCGTCGAGCGGCGCATCCGGCAGCCGTTCAAGCAGGCGTTCCGCGAGGTCTACCGGCTCACGCCGGCGGAGGAGCAGACGGAGGCCTACTCGAACCGGTTCGCCGCGCACGTCCTGCGCTACCCGCAGGCTCGGGCGCTGATGACCGCGCGCCGCTGGGGCTCGAACTTCCTGGGGCCGTACGACGGCGGGTTCAACGGCGTCGCGAAGCGGGTGTTCCCGACACACGGACTGCGCGCGGAGTTCTGGCACGACGCGGTCGAGGCGGAGATCGGCGCCGAGGTCGTCCACTGCACGACGGACCAGGTGCGGTTCGTCCGGCCCGGACCCCCGGAGGCGACCGTTCCGCTGCGCGACGTCCCGTCGATCGTGCTGTCGGAGGCGATGCGCGACGTCGACCTGTTCGTCTCGGTGACGTCGGTCGGGGCGGACCGCAACTGGCAGGATGGCGGGCGCGACCGTGGCCACGTGTTCGACGGCTACTGGACGGGGTACTGGGATCAGCCGCTCACGGCGACCGCGAACGTCCGCCGGGACGTCCTGGAGCGGATGATCCCGGGCCTCGCCATCGCGGACCGGCTCGAGGTCCGGGATCGATGGCTGGTGGTCCGCGGAGACCTGCGCACCTACCGGATCCACCTGGGCAGCGGGAACATCCTGATGGAGCCGTCTGACACGTACCTGTGCATCGTCCCGACCCGCGGCGGGTCGGCGGAACGCCTGTTCCTACCGTTCGACGACGACCCGACGCTCAGCATCATCCTCAGCAAGGCGTTCCTCCTGGCTGCAGACAACCGGATCACCGACCGGACGATCCTCGGCCAGATCGGCCGGCCCTGACCCGTGTGCCTTCGCGACGAGGCGAAGGACGACGGACCAGGTTGAAGCGATCTTCCCCCTCGACAACCCGGTACCGCGGGGGCAGGACGATCGTCCCGTCGACGCTCAATTCGGTGCACCGGCGCACCGCAATCGACTGGAAGGGTGCCCGGATGCGCCGCCACGCACGGCAAGGTGCGGTTGAGGGCACCCGCATACGTTGTGCCACCGCCGATCGAACGGGTAGTGTCCGAATGATCCGGCGGAATGCCCACCGTCTATCCCATGGGCAGCACTGATTGGAACCATATTGCCCCTGGTGCCAGATCCCTGGCCCGAGTATCCCCGCGCGCCTTTTTCGCCGACGGGCTGATGTTCGACGTGCTTCGGCACGTCGTGCCTGGTGCTGCCACCGTGATCCTGCTCCACGAGCTGCCCGGCCACGGTGAGCGAACGATCGCAGTAGCGGACCGCCTGGTCGCGGGCGGCTTCTCCGTCGCGATGCCGGTGCTGCTGCCGCCCGCCATGCGCCGTCCTGGCCTCCGGCAGGCGATCGGGAACGGCCGCCGGATGCTCTCGTCCGACGCGTTCGCCCCGCTCGCGCGCCGGACGGACCGTCCGGTGACGGCCTGGCTGCGCAGGCTCGCGACCCACGAGGCGATGGTCTCCGGCCGGCCGGTCGGTATCGTCGGCATGTCGCTGACCGGCAGCTTCGCGCTCGCCGCCGCCGTCGATGCAGCGGTCGGCGCCGCCGTTGCCAGCCAGCCCTCGATGCCCCCGTCACTGTTCCGATGGCAGCTCGACCTGGCGATGTCGAACGCCACCCTCGATGAGCTCGTCGATCGCGCGGAGGCCGGATTCCGCGTGCGCGCGCTGCGGTTCTCGCGCGACCCCATCTCGCGCGGCAGGCGGATGCGGTTCATCGGCGACATGCTGCCCAACGCGGAGATCGTCGAGGTCCCGACCCTGAGCCCGATCCGGCACTCGGTGCTCGCGTCCGCGACGCGCGCCCGTGAGGGTTCGCCTCTCCATTCGGCGCTGATGGGCACCATCTACTACCTGCGCGAGCAGCTCGGCACCCCGTCGGACAGTTCGATCCCCCCGATCTCGAGGGGATCGCGGTGAGCATCATCGGCACCGGACGCCAGCCCGAGGAGGAGGACGAGCTTCCCGTCTGGCTACCCCGGTGGCGGCCGCCGGAGCGCGTCTTCGAGACCATGCCCGGGGACCTGCCGGACGACCTGCCCGGGGCCCTGCCGGACGACCTGCCCGGGGCCCTGGCGGCGCCGCAGCCGACGCCGGCCCCGGAACTCGAGCCCGTGGCCGAGCCACCCGTCGAGGAGGACTACGAGGACACCTCGGCCCACCGGGCCGCCGGCCGGAAGGACGACGGGACGAGCGGCAGGAAGCGGACCAGGAAGCAGCGCAAGAAGGACCAGAAACGCGCGCGGGACGAGCTGCGCCTGGCGAACCGGCTGCGGGAGCGACGAGTTCGGAAGGCGCTCCTCCCCGAGGCTCGGCCGGCCGACGAGGCCCGGTTGCCGCACGTCGCTGTCGACGAGCTGCCCGGGTTGGGCCCGGCGACAGCCGAGCAGCGCGAGCCGGCTGCCGAGCCGGGCGAGCCGGCTGCCGAGCCGGGCGAGCGCGCCGCCGAGCCAGAGGGAGGGCCGGCCGCCGAGCCGCGCAGCAGCGTCGTCGACGGACGCGACCCGAACCGCATCGGGATCGTGTTCATCCACGACATCGACGGGCGCAGGCCGGGGGAGACGCTGGTCGCGTGGGCGCGCCCGATCGTGCGCCTGCTGACGGCGTGGGCGACGACCACGTACGGGGTCCGGCCGCAGAACGACCCGACGATATCGGCCGGGCTGGACTTCACAGGCGCCCGGCGACCGGTCGTCGTCGCGTCCGTGTCCGAGCTTGGCGACCACCCGGCCCAGACGTGGGTCATGACCGAGGCCTGGTGGGCGACCCAGGTGAGCCCGCCGCCGCTGAGCGCGATGCTGCGTTGGCTGCTGCCGGGCGAGCTGATCCGGGTCTGGTCGGGCATCGTGTCGGGGATGGCCGGGCGGGCCGGGATCCTGTTTCGGCTTGCGGACGTGCTCCTCCTGTTCCTGTTCCTGCTGCCCGCCGGCATCGCGGTCCTGGTCGCGGCAGTCCTCCTCCGCCTGCTCCGTGCGATCCCGTGGGGGCCGGTTCAGGACGTCGCGACACGGTGGACGATGCGGCTGTTCCTGCTTGGCGGGTTCGGCGATGTCCGCGTCCTGCTCGCCGACCGCGTCCAGGCGGCCAATGCCCGGGGCCGGGTCGCCGAGGCGATCCGCGACTGCCAGGCGGCCGGCTGCGGGACGATCGTGCTGATCGGACAATCGAGCGGTGCGCTCGTGGGCTACATGACCCTCGCCGACGAGACGTACGCCTCGCTCCCGGTGAGCGCGCTCATCACCGTCGGCCAGACGCTGGGGACTGCCTGGCGCCTCGGGCATGCCGACGAGTACGACGTGCCCGACCGGAGCCTGGATCGCCTGTACCGCGGTGATCGCCTGCGCGGGAACCTGGCCAGCCTCCCGTTCCGCGCCGGCCTTCGCTGGCACGACTTCTGGGCGACCCACGATCCCGGCCCGGCCGGGCCGCTGATGACCGGGACGCGGGTCACGTTTCCGGAGCTCGCGGGCGGGGCGTCGACGCCGGTGTTCAACCGGATGAGCCTGCGCCGCGACCGGGAGGCCTACTGGGACAACGACGAGGAGCTCGTGCTGCCCGTCGCGCGCCTGATCGACGAGGCGCCGGCGGGTCCGCAGCGGCGATCGCGGTTCTTCCCCGAGGGCCCGTCGACCCGGCGCGTCGAGCGGCGCCGGCACCGGGTGCGGCTGCTCAGGCTCGCCTGGATCGCGATCGCGGTGTCGGCGGCAGCCTCGATCGCACTCGCGATGCTCGACCCGCTGGTGCCGGGCAATGCCTCGAGCCTCGAGAAGGCCGGCCGCGGCGCCCGCGACGGGCTCGCCACGCTCCTTGACAACCTGCGGCCGGCGCTCGACTCGGCCGGCGTGCAGCTCAGCGTCGGGACCGTCGAGCGGAACGCGGCGATCGCGATCGGGCTGGTGCTGATCGTGGTCGCCTACTGGCTGGTCGCCCGCCGACGACCTGGCTGTGGGTTGCGTGGGACGCCCGCGAGCGGCGCATCGCGCTCCAGCCGATCCCGGAGTGGCGATCGATGCTGCCGCTCGCCATCCAGCTCGGCCTGTGCGCGGGCGCCGGACTGTGGCTGCTGACCGTGACGGCGACCGGCGACTGGTCGTTTGCGGTGCCGTCGGCGGCCGCGCTCGTGCTGGCCGTGGTCGCCGCTGCGCTCACGAGGCGCGGCCGGATCCGCCGGCCCACCATCGAGGAGCTGGCGTACGAGAACGTGCTGCCCTGAGCGCGGCCTGGGGCGCGGTTATCGGCCGGCGCGATCATCGGCCGGCGTGATCGGCCGGCGCGGTCATCGGCCGGCGCGGTCATCGGCCGGCACGGCGCAGCGCACCTGGAGCGCCCGTCGAGTCGGACCCCCGTCAGCCCAGCGCGCGCCGGATCGCGGCGACGTCGTCGCCCAGCAGGACCACGCGCCCGTCGACCGTCGTGTACAGGAGCGTCACGTTGACCCCGGCATCCGCGACCCGCCGCAGGAGCGCCGCGCCCGCGCCAGGCCGGTTCTCGACCGGCGCGACCGCTGCCGGGCTCTGGGCCAGGATGTCGAACCCGGCGTCGATCAGGGCCCGCGTCGCCCGCTCGGCGTCGACGACGAGGACGTGGCAGATCCCGCGGTCATCCTCGGCGAACCCGCAGGCGCCGTCGATGTTGACGCCGGCATGGCCGAGCGCGGCGAGCGCGTGCGCGAGCGTGCCCGGCTGGTTCGCCAGGCTGATCGTCAGGTCGGTCGCCATGCGTTGCCTCCGTCCACGTGGGCCAGCTCGCGAACCGCGCGATGTCAGGCGATGGTGTCGATGTGGCCGCCCAGCGGCACGTTCCAGCCGATGAGCTCGCAGCCGAGGTAGTGCGGCGCACCCTGGCCCGGAGTGCAGTCGGTGCATCCCCAGTAGGTCAGCCCGCCCTCGTCGGCAAGGAACGCGACGTCGCACTGCGCCTCGGTGGGATCGCAGTTGCGACCATGGCAGGCGCAGTTGCAGTGGGCCCAGTGCTCGCAGGTGCAGACGGCCGTGGGCGACGGGGACCGCAGGATGCTGGCCGGGAATGGGGACGCTTGCATGCCGAGTCTCCTCGCCGCGCCACCGACCGGGCGTTCCCGCCCCGGCCCGGTGGTGTCGATTGTCCTCCGCGACGTCAACTGCATCCCGCCACGGACTGCATCCCGCCACGGCACTGCATCCCGCCACGGGATGTCGCCGAGCCACCTACGGGGCTTGTATCGATCTGATATCATTCTGATCGCGCGCATGCCTGTCGCGCAGAAGGAGCATCGGACGTCGATGAACAAGGAACGAATCGCCCAATCGCTGCCCGGCATCCCCGCCCTGGTCGTGCTGCTGCTGGCGTCGGTCGCCTACGTCGCGGGGTTCATCTGGTACGCCGTCGAGGTCCTTGGCCCACTCGGCGACCGCTTCGGCCTCCTCGATCTCGCCCAGCTCGGGCTGGTCTCGCTGGTGGGGATCATCATCGCCCTCGCATGGGGCGGGCTGACCGCGGTCAACCCCAACGAGGCACGGGCGCTGGTCCTGTTCGGCCACTACGCGGGATCGATCCGCGAGCAGGGCTTCCACTGGGTCAACCCGTTCACGCGCCGGCCCAGGATCTCCGTCCGGGTCCGCAACTTCGAGACCTCGAAGCTCAAGGTCAACGACCATGACGGCAACCCGATCGAGATCGCGGCGGTCGTGGTGTGGAAGGTGACCGACACGGCCGAGGCCCTGTTCGAGGTCGACGACTTCGAGAACTTCGTCCACGTCCAGGCCGAGTCCGCGCTGCGGAACCTGGCCACGACGCACCCCTACGACGCGCACAACGAGGGCGACGTCGCGCTCCGGGCCAACCAGGTGGAGATCGCCGATCAGCTCCGCACGGAGATCCAGGACCGGCTGGTCAAAGCCGGCCTGGAGGTCATCGAGGCGCGGATCAGCCACCTCGCATACGCCCCCGAGATCGCCAACGCGATGCTCCGCCGGCAGCAGGCGAACGCGGTCATCGCGGCCCGCTCCCGGATCGTCGAGGGTGCGGTCGGCATGGTCGAGATGGCGCTCGACCAGCTGTCCGCCAAGCAGGTCGTGAACCTCGACGAGGAGCGCAAGGCGCAGATGGTGAGCAACCTGCTGGTCGTCCTGTGCTCGGACCACGAGCTCCAGCCGGTGGTCAACACCGGGACGCTCTACGCGTAGCGGCTGGCCGGGCGGGCTGTCGACGCAGGCCGGCACGGACCGACTCTCATGACCGAGCGGAAGCCGTTCCTCCTCCGCCTCGACCCGGCGACGTTCGCGGCCCTCCAGCGATGGGCCGCGGACGACCTCCGCTCGGTCAACGGCCAGATCGAGTTCCTGTTGCGTCGCGCGTTGCGCGACGCGGACCGCGCGCCAAAGCCCGGCAGCCGCTCAGCGTCCGCGAAGACAAACCCCTGACCGGACTGCGGCACACCGAACGCTCGCGCGGCTGCCGGCGACCCGCCGGCCCTCCGGTCCCGACCCTCGTCCCGTCCGGTCACGCCGAACGGACCTTCCCAGGACCGATCGGCTCGCGGATGCTCGGGACACCGTCACGCACGGAGGTTGGGCATGATCGCGAAGGTCGGCGACCGGATCATCGTTGAGACAGAGAAGGTCGGGCAACGGGACCGCGAGGGCGAGATCCTGGCCGTGTTCGAGTCCCCGTTCGGAACGAACTACCGCGTCCGCTGGGACGACGGCCACGAGAGCGAGATCCGCCCGGGAGCCGGCAGCGCGCGGATCGTCCCGGCTGCGAAGGCCGCGCGGGCCTGACGCCGGCGACACCGGCGAGACGTCGGCGAGACGTCGGCGATACCGACGCGCACGCCCGCCCGTTTCTCGCGCGCCGCATGCCGTGGCGCGCACGACCAGGCGCCGGCTATCCGTCCGCGACCGGCCCCACCTGGACCGGGATCACGCCGGGGTCGACCACGACGAAGAGGCGCACCGCCGGCGCGCTGCCGAGGGCGGCGAACGAACCGTCGACGTCATCGGTGACATCGATGACCAGGGCCCACACGCCCGGCGTCTCGGGCACGCTGACCTGGGCCGACAGCTCTGAGCGGCCGCCCGGTGCCAGCGGAACCTGGCCGAGGGTGACGGCCGGAGGGGCAGCGGCGCCGGCCGCGACCTGACCATCCACGGCCGCGCCGTCCGGTGGAGCATCCGCCCGGACGGTGATCGGGATCCACCGGGCGACCACGCGGGTGTCCCGTCGCACCGACAGCTGCGTGCTCGCCGCGATGGTGAGCGGGCCCTCCGCCCAGGTCACGCTGCCGATGTTCGCGACCGTCAGCGCCACGTTCACGGCCGAACCGGCGGCCACGGTGGTGTCCGGGGCCTGCAGGTCGAGGGACGCATGCCGGGCGCCGGGAACGAACACGGCGAGCGTCCCGGACCGGGCCACGACGCGGCCGAACCGGCGTTCCTTGAGCGTCGTCGTCGTCGCGTACGCCCCGGCGTCGAGCGGCAGGGGCGTGACCGCCCGGAGCGTCCGCTCCGAGGCCGTGGCGACGGGCCGCGCGGGGAGGTCGCCCGACACGAGCTGCGCCAGCGGCTGAGGCGCGGTCGCAGCGAGCACGAGCGGGTCCGGATCGACCGTGAACCGCGTGGCAACGTCGGCCCCCGGGAACCTCCATCCATCCGGCGTCCTGATCCCCCAGCTCACCTCGAGGGTGCGCGGCGTCTGCGTGGCGATCGCGGTCCCGACGGCGACGCCGGTGAATGGCGCGGGCTTCGCCGTCGGGGTGACCGCGACCGACAGGACGCCGGCCCGCGTCGTCCATGCGTACGCCTTGAGGGCCTTGACGCTGATCCATTCCCCTGCCCAGTCGCCCCGCCCCAGCGGGTCCATCAGCCACACGCGACCGCGCTTGCGGTCGTACCGCTCGATGTAGACGGCGTGATTGTCGCCCTCGCCGGTCGCCCGCCAGAACGGCGGATCCCAGCGGCCGTACCAGCGCGGAAGCTTCGAGTCGTCGCCCAGCAGGACGGCCCCGGCACCGTGCTCGAGGCGGCTGAGCAGCGTCCGCCAGGTGATCGTCGCGCCGCCATCAGGTGAATACGCGAGCGCGATCCCGAGCTTCGCGTACGCGGTGCGCAGGTCCGCCAGGGTCGAGCCGCCGTGGCTGTCGCCGGACAGCCGGCGCAGCGCCTGGCGCGAGACCGCATCCCGGCCGTTCGTCCACTTGTCGAGGAGCATCGCGCCGGACGCCCAGAGGCAGTCCTTCCAGGGGCGGGTGTCGGTCTCGGTGACGAACGCGGGGCGATATCCGGGCAGCGGCTGCGGCGGGTCGAGCGCTGCGGCGGGGCCGGCACCGGCCGCGAGGAGGGTTGCCGAGGCGAGCCATGCGGCGGCGAGCGTACGAAGGAGTGTCGGTCGGATGGACATTGGGCCGTGGCTGGGGCGGTCTGTACGACACCGGTCACGCGCCGGGATACCGAGAACCGCGGGGAGTGACTCCAGCGTCGCCCGGGTCGCACGGCGGAACCATGGTCCAGCGGTCAGGGGCCCGGTCCGACGATGGTCCGGTCCGCGGAGCCTCGATGGTCAGTCCGCGGCGGCATCCCGGGGCGGCGCGGGGTTCGCGAGACCGTCGACGACGGCGACGTTGGGGAGCGTCCGCAGGATCGCCGGCGGCGCGATCACCTTCCAGCTCCGGCTGCCACCACCGAGGACAATGCGCTCGCGGGTCATGACCGCCGCATCGACCCACACGGGAAGGTCGGCGGGCAGGCCGAACACGGTCACGCCCCCGATCTCGTGACCCGTCAGCGCCCGCGTCTCGTCCGGCGAGGCGAACGACGACTTGCGCCCGAAGCGCTGCTTGATCGCGTGGTTGACGTCGAGGCGGTGCGTGGCCAGCACCACGCACGCGGCGTAGGCGGGCGGACTCCCCTTGCCGACGACGACGATCGTGTTCGCCGAGTCCTCGGGCGCGAAGCCGTAGGCGGCGCAGAACGCGGCCGTGTCGGCGAGCGCCGGGTCGCACGGGAACAGCTCGTACGCGCCGTGGCCGGCGAGGGCGGCCTCGAGCGCGTCACGTTCCGGATCTGTGGTCATGGCCTCGAACCCTACCCTCTACGGCCCGGTCGCGGCGGCGTCGCCCGGCGCGGGTGGCGCTCCGGCGTCGATCGGCTCGAGGGTGTCGAGCCGGTAGAACCGGCCCACCGCGTGGACGTTCCCCCGGAACAGCCAGTACAGGACCGTCCCGGGGAATGGGTGCTGCCGGAACGTGGCACGGATGACGGCTTCGCGCTCCGGCCCGGGCGGCAGCAATGTGGCGCCGAACCGGAGGCGGCGCCCATCGTGATGCTCCAGCTCGCCGCCGCCCGCGGCGTCAAGGTTGCTGGTCCAGGCGCAGGCGATGTCGGGATGACCGAGGTAGCGGCAGTCGCCAACCCGGAGCAGGCCGAGATACAGCGACCGCGGCTCGCCTGAGCGCCGCCCGGTGATCGTCACGCGGACGACGTTGCCGATGCCCGAGCGTCGCCATGCCCGCGCGATGATCCCGTCGGCGCGTGCCAGCCCGCGGTACCAGCGCGGCCAGAAGGCGTGGGCGATCGCGGACATGGCACGGATCGTAGCGCCCCGGACCCGGCCGTCGGGTGGACGCGTCGGGTGGACGCCAGCCGGAACGCGATGGACGAGGGCCGCAGACCGGGGCCAAGATGACCGTCCACGGACCCGAGCTGCTCCACGACCGACCGGAGATCCCGATGACCGACACCCTCATTCCCGCGATCGACCAGGCCAGGACCGAGATCGCCGCCCTGTCCCTGCGGACGCAGCTGTTCGTCGACGGCGAGTTCCGGGACGCCCGGGGCGGCCGACGGTACATCAGCCGCAACCCGGCCACCGGCCAGCCCATCGCCGAGGTCGCGGAGGGCGATGCATCGGACGTGGACGCAGCGGTCGCGGTGGCCCGTCGGGCGGCGGACGATGGCCGCTGGTCGCGGATGAGCCCCGGCGACCGGAAGCGGATCCTGGTCCGCTGGGCGGACCTCATCGAGGCCAGCGGACGCGAGCTGGGCCTGATCGAGACGATCGACGCGGGCAAGCCGATCACCGACACCGTCGGCCTTGACATGCCCGAGACGGCGGCCTGCATCCGCTGGCACGCGGAAGCCTCGGACAAGCTGTACGGCCAGGTCGCGCCGTCGCCCGAGGGCACGATCGCGACGATCACGCGCGAGCCGGTCGGCGTGGTGGGCGCCGTGATCCCCTGGAACTACCCGGCCCAGATGGCGGCGTGGAAGCTGGGACCCGCGCTCGCGACCGGCAACACGGTGGTCATGAAGCCCGCCTCGAACACCTCGCTCAGCCTGCTCCGGATCGCGGAGCTGGGCGCGGAGGCGGGCCTGCCCGCCGGCGTGCTCAACGTGGTCACGGGCCCGGGCGACGTCGTGGGCGAGGCCATCGGCCGCCATCCCGACATCGACTGCCTCGCGTTCACCGGATCCACCGAGGTCGGCCGGCGCTTCCTCCACTACAGCGCCGAGACCAACCTCAAGCGCGTGCTGCTGGAGCTCGGCGGCAAGAGCCCCCAGATCGTGTTCCCCGATGCGGCCGACCTCGCGTCCGTCGCCGCCAACGTCGCGATCGCGATCTTCTGGAACATGGGCGAGAACTGCAGCGCCGGATCGCGGTTGGTCGTCCATCGCTCCCTCAAGGACCGGCTGCTCGAGGCGGTCGCCGCCGAGCTCGCCGGCTGGCCTGTCGGGGACCCGCTCGACCCGGCGACCCGGATCGGTGCGCTGATCAGCCGCAGCCACATGGAGACGGTCCTGCGCTACGTCCAGGCCGGTCTCGACGAGGGCGCCCGGCTGGTCACCGGCGGGTCACGGATCCTCGAGGAGACGGGTGGCTGGTTCGTGCCGCCTACGATCTTCGACGGCGTGCGCAACGACATGACGATCGCGCGCGAGGAGATCTTCGGACCGGTCCTGTCGATCATCGAGTTCGACACGGAGGCCGAGGCCGTCGCGCTTGCCAACGACACGCCATACGGCCTGGCGGCCTCGCTGTACACCGAGGACCTCAACGTCGCACACCGGGTCGCGCGTGACCTGCGGGCCGGCGTCGTCGGCGTCAACGCCTACTCCGAGGGCGACATGACGACGCCGTTCGGCGGCTACAAGCTGTCCGGGTTCGGCGGCCACGACAAGTCGGTCCACGCCCACGACCAGTACACCGAGACCAAGACGACCTGGATCCAGCTGCGCGACGCCGGGTAGGGCCCGTTCCGGCCCGATCTGACATCTGGGCAAAGCTGGGTAGACCCGCCTGAATAGGCTGGGGATGTCTCTCCCCGAGACCCTGAGGCGCCCGGTCCACCCCCCTGGCCGGGTGCCTCTCGACGCCCAGCCGACCCAGCACCTGGCATGCCGGGCGTGAGCCGCGCGGCCTCAGTGGTAGGCGGGCGCCCCGAGGATCCCGAACGTCGTGGCCGGCCAGTAGCGCAGGAACGCGCGCCCGATCACGCTCGCCGAATCGATCGGGCCGAATGCGCGCGAGTCCGACGACGCCTCGCGGTGATCCCCCATCACGAACAGCTGGCCGGGTCCCAGCACCCATGACGACGTGCCCGTCAGCGGCTGGGTCGGGGCGTTCTGGCCATCCGCGTCGCGATAGGTGTAGGCGCTCTCGTCGAGCGGCGCGCCGTCGACGTACACGAGCCCGTCGTCACGGATCTCGACCTGGTCGCCCGGCAGGCCGATCACGCGCTTGACGAACGGCGTGTCGCCCTGGTCCTCCCAGCCCTGCGGTGGCCGGAGCACCACGATGTCGCCGCGATGGTAGGCGTCCCAGCGCGGCGACAGCTTGTCCACGAGCACGAACTGGCCGGGCTCCAGGGTGTGCTCCATCGAGTTCTGCTCGACCTGGAACGGCTGGGCCACGAACGTCTGGATGACGAAGAAGATCACGAGCGTGAGGAGCAGGGTCTCGACCAGCTCGAGGATGAGTCGCCGGGATCGGATCACCGGTGAAGTATGGCCGGGAACGGTGGAACCGGCCTCGATGCGTCTCCGCGGGTCTTTGTCCTGTGACTTGACAAAGTGCGGTAGGATCGACTTTGTCAACTCACTTGGCATTGTCAGGCGCCGACTGCAGGGAGCTTCCGGGGACCGATGCGACTCTCGACCAAGGCCACCCACCAGCAGACGCGGGCCATCAACGAAGGCATCGTCCTGCGCGGGATCTACGATCTCGGGCCGATCAGCCGGGCGGAGATTGCGCGGCGCACCCACCTCACCCGGACCTCGGTCAGCGAGATCGTCACCGGACTGATCGATGGCGGGCTGGTGGAGGAGGTCGGGCGTGGGCCGTCGATCGGCGGCAAGGCCCCGATCCTCGTCCAGGTTGTGGCCGATGCGCGCCTGGTCCTGGCCCTGGACCTGGGCGAGCAGGCGTTCGTCGGTGCGCTCGTCGACCTCCGGGGCACGATCCACCACCGGCGATCCGTGCCCGTCGAAGGTCGTGACGGTGCAGCTGCCCTCGCCGCGCTCCACCGGCTGGTTGACGAGCTGGTCGAGGCGGCGCCCGCCAACGGCCTGCTGGGAATCGGTGTCGGAACCCCGGGGCTCATCGACACCGACGGCGGGACCATCCGATGGGCGGTCAACCTGGACTGGCAGGACCTGCCGCTGAGCCGGATCCTCCACGACCAGACGGGCCTGCCGACGATGATCGCCAATGACTCGCGTGCAGCCGCGATGGGCGAGCACCTGTTCGACCTCGAGCGCCGATCACCGAACCTCGTCGCGATCAAGATCGGGAACGGCGTCGGTGCCGGCATCGTGCTGGGGGGCGAGCTGTTCCAGGGCGACGGCTTCGGGGCCGGTGAGATCGGGCATATCACGGTCGTCGACGACGGCGCCGAATGCCGGTGCGGCCGCTTCGGGTGCCTCGAGACGGTCGCCAGCTCGCGCGCGATCCTCGACCAGGCCACGCAGGCGGCGCTCGACGCGCCGGACGGCCCGCTCGGGATGCGGCGAGGCCGCTCGGGAGAGCTGACGATCGCCGACGTACGGGCCGCGGTCGAGGACGGCGACGAGACCGCGCGCCGGATCGTGGTCGCCGCGGGCCGGTGGCTCGGCGGTGCCATCGCAGCCCTGATCGGGACGCTTGACATCCACGAGATCGCACTGCTCGGGACGGTCACCACTCTCGGCGACGCGTGGATCGAGGCGGTCCGAGACGAGGCCGCCCGGCGGTCGTTCGCGCTGCTGACGCGCGACACGCAAATCGAGATCGGGGGCACACCCGAGGACGTGGTCCTGCTCGGCGCGAGCGCGCTGCTGATGGCGCGCGAGCTCGGCCTGGTGCCGGCCCGATGACCCGGTCACTCCTCGCGGGAATCGATGTCGGCGGCAGCAAGATCGCGGTCGTCCTCGCCGACGAGGCGCTGACGCTGGTTGCCCGCCAGACGATCCCGACCGAGGTTGGCGGCGCGAGCGATGCGGCCCAGCGGATCTCGCATGCCCTCGATATGACGCTCGCGCGCGCAGGGCGTGGCCCGGCGGACCTGCTCGCCATCGGGCTCGGGGTCCCCGGTCGGGTGGATCCGGAGGCGGGCAGCGTGACGCTCGCGGTCAACCTGGGCTGGCGCGACCTGCCGCTCGGACCCCTGCTCGTGGCCCGCTACGGGGTTCCGGTGGGGCTCGAGAACGACGTCCGCGCCGCGGCCGCCGGCCTGTACGCCCGAGGCGTGGCCGGCGACGGGGTCGACCTTGCCTATCTCAGCATCGGGACCGGGATCTCGGCCGGCGTCGTCCTCGACGGACGGCTCCACCGGGGACCGCGCGGGCTCGCCGGCGAGATCGGCCACGTGGTGATGGAGCCGGACGGACCGGCCTGCATGTGCGGGCTGCACGGCTGCCTCGAGGCGCTCGCATCGGGTCGCGGCGTGGCAGCCCGGTTCCAGGCCGCTCGCGACACGGGTGCCGCGACCACGCTCGTCGGTCCGCAGCCGGTGACCGCGATCGACGTCTACCGCGGCGCTGCGTCGGGCGACGAGCTGGCGGTCCGGATCGCGGACAGCGCCGGGCGGTTCGTTGCTCGCGCCGTCCACGAGCTGGTGATGGCCTACGACGTGCCGAGGGTGGTCCTGGGCGGTGGCGTGACCACCGCGGGGCGGATCTTCCTGGACCCCGTCGAACGCGGCCTGGACGAGCTGCGTCGCGCGTCCGAGCTTGCCCGGGAGGCGCTGCCACCCGACGTCATCCACCTGCTCCCGCCCGATGCCGACGCCGGCGGCTGGGGCGGCGTCATCCTGGCCCGCTCCGCGCTGTCCGACACCCGCGCACCCGGGTGGGGCATCCGGGTCGCGGCTTCGGCGACCCGCCCTGATGCTGCCGCACCGGCCGCCGCCCCCGGTTCCAGCGCGACCTGAGGAGGTGATCGCACGCGAGACCCCAATGCGCCCGACCCAGACCACCCGACCGTCGACCGCTCGCGTCACGATCCGGCCGGCCGGTGGCCCACCAACGACTTGAGGAGGAGACCCAGGTGAGATCACGAACCATGCTCGCCGTCGGACTGGCGGCCGTCATCGGCCTTGCCGCGTGCGGGAGCTCGACGACGACACCGTCGCCGGCGTCCCAGGCGCCTGCGAGCCAGGCTGCCTCGGCAGCCCCGGGGAGCGCCGCACCCGAAAGCGCCGCACCCGAAAGCGCCGCGCCGCTCGCCGTCGATCCGGCGGAGGCGGTCATCCCGAACGTCGAGGCAAACGCCGAGATCACGTTCTGGACGTTCTATCTTTCGCCCACCTTCGACCAGTACATCAAGGACACGATCACCCGCTTCGAGGGCACCTATCCGGGCGTCAAGGTCAACTGGGAGGATCACCAGGCAACCTTCAAGGACGACCTCAACAACGCGTTCGCCGCGGGCAACGCACCTGATGTCATCAATCTCTCGGTCAGCGAAGGCTGGGTCAGCGAGTACGCGGGCAAGGACCTGTTGCTGCCGCTCGACACCGCGGTCCCCCAGGCGGTGAAGGACATCTACTTCCCGGGCCTGTGGAAGGAGCAGCTGATCGACGGGGTCAACTACCAGTTCCCGTGGTACCAGGGCCTCAACGTCGAGCTAGTCAACAAGAAGATCTACGAGGAGGGCGCCGGCCTGTCGGTCGCCGACTTCCCCAAGACCATCGACGGCCTGCCGCAGCTGTGCCAGACGATCAAGGACAAGACCGGCACCCTGTGCGACATCCGGCTGACGGTGTCCGACCTGCTCGCCCAGATGGTCTACGAGGGGAATGTCAAGGTCATCAGCGATGACGGCAAGGCGTTCACGTTCGACTCACCCGAAGGCGTCGCCTGGCTCCAGATGTACATCGACATGGTCAAGGCCGGAACCGTGGACAACACGGTGCTCACGACCAACGACGACCGCGTCGGGCTCAACGCCTTCGCTGCGGGCAACGCGGCCTTCTATGCAACCGGCCCCAACCTGGCCCGAACGGTGAAGGATCAGAACGCGACGCTGTACGGCAACCTGGCCATGGTCCAGACACCGCTCGGCAAGAGCGGCGTCGCCGGCAAGGGCCTGATGTCGATCTCCGTCAAGAAGGACACCCAGTTCCCCAACGCGTCCATGGCGCTCGCGCAGTTCTTCACGAACCCGCGGAGCATGGTCGAGTTCAGCAAGCTGGTCGCGGTCTATCCGTCGAGCCCTGCAGCGTACGACGACCCGTTCTTCGCCTCCACGCCGTCGACCGTCGAGGACAGCGCCCGGCCGCTGGCCAAGAGCATCATCTCGACGTACGCAGACATCGTGCCCACGATCCCCAGCAAGGCCGATGTCAACGACATCGTGCTCAAGGCAATCGAGTCGGCAGTGTTCAATGGCGTGGCGCCGCAGGAAGCGCTGTCCAACGCCGTCAAGCAGGCCAACGCGCTGATCAAGTAGCTTCCACGACCGAGGCC